>ONCC01000019.1 GCA_900316235.1 uncultured Bacteroidales bacterium | reverse complement strand
ACGAGGGCCTGGTTGGCGTCGCTGGAAAGGTACACCTGACCGCCGCTGACATGAGGCATAGAGTTAAGGATTTCATCCACCTGCTGCGTCAGGCGGGGAATGTTGACCTCCATCTTCTTGAGGAGGTAGGGCGTCACGTTCTCGTCTTCCGAGAGGAGTCCCTTCAGCAGGTGGGCCGTCTCGATGGCCGGGTGCTGTCCTCCAAGGGCAACCTCCTGTGCCTTCTGCACGGCCTCCTGCGCTTTGATTGTGAACTTGTCTAAGGTCATAGTTATTTGGTTTTTAATTATTTCATCTCTCTAGTTCGTCTAGATGCTCTAGTTGCTCTAGTTCCACTAGTTTTCACTGACATCCAATGCAATAACCATACCAAAAGCGAAAGACTGCCATTTTGGCAGTCATTGTGGCAGTCTCAAAATATTGGTACAAAATATATTTGGATAATTATTTTTTTATTCATACCTTTGCAGATAGACAAAATACCCAAAATATGAACCATTCCATTAGAAGACAATATATTAAAAAAGATATACGAAGTTTTTTACGTTTAACAGGGACCATTATAGTTTGCCTGTTGCAGATGTGGGGATCTATGGTCTGGGGAGCAGAATGCAAGGAGGGACGTGCCCGCATAGTGGCCTACAATTTCTGCGTCAGCCAAGGGATATATAATATTGAAGGAGGTGTCGATGGGCTAATCTCTATATCTACAAAATCAGGATTCAGTGAATTACACATTTTCAATTTGCCTAACAACAACGGGTTTGTGATTGTCGCCGGCAACGACTGCCTGCATCCAATTATTGGCTACAGTTTTGAATCATCTTTAACAACTATAGGCGATAATATGCGCGATTGGCTTAATAACTGTGAACAGTTGGCGAGAAGGGCACGGGAAGAGCGATTGGCACAAACGGCCATGGTGGGAGAAGAATGGGATTTGCTTGAGAGTGGCGAGTCTGATAAAGCTGTGTCCAATGGATATATACCGGCCTTGATGGCTACCCGATGGAATCAGGCTCCACTCTACAACGACTCGTGCCCCTACGACGCTGCAGCAGCCACGCGAGTGGTGACAGGATGTGTGGCGACAGCAATGGCCCAAGTGATGGCCTACTGGCAAAGGCCCATTACAGGTCAAGGGAGCCATAGCTACACACATGAACTTTATGGCACGCTGAGCGCCAATTTCGGAAACACAACGTACGATTGGGCACATATGCCATATATACTTGACAATTCGAGCACCGCGGCCGAGATTAGGGCCGAGGCGCAATTGGTATATCATTGTGGAGTGGCGGTGGAAATGGGTTATGGCGTAGGGGGTAGCAGCGCATTCGTTGCTTCGTATGGAGTCTCATCGCCATGTGCCGAGAATGCCCTTCGCGATTACTTTCGTTTCAAGCCATCGCTACACAGTATTTTTGAAGACACTATGAGCTCAGCACAGTGGCTGGACAGCATGAAGAGAGAGTTCCAGATGGGGCGTCCCGTGGTGTTCGCCGGCTATCAAAGTAGTGGTGGACATGCATTTGTTGTCGATGGATACGATGCTTTCGACAGGGTGCACGTTAACTGGGGCTGGGGCGGTATGGGTGACGGCTACTTTACGTTGAGTCCTTTGCCGATGTATAGCGCAGGGGCGCAAGCCATAGTAGGCATTGAGCCGGAAGGCATACTATATGGAAACAAGAAAAGATTCGAGGTGTCGGAGACGGGACTTGAGGACTCGGTCGTCATCTTTACGAACAACCAGAACAGTGCGGGGTGGACGGCCTACACGAACCGCGACTGGATTACAGTATCGCCCACCAGCGGCAGCGGTGGCGGCGCGCAGGCCATCCTCTACATACATGCCGACACGAACACCACAGGAGAGAACCGCTCGGGAAACGTCATCGTAAGGCAAGCCAATGATTCCATCAACATTCCCGTGATGCAGTACGGCTACCATGGTGAAGACCAGGTGTTGCCGGAGGATGACACTATCTATATGATGCAGACCATCGGGGATGAAGTGCCCGTGGATACAATCATCCCTGGAGTTCATTACACTATCATGGATCCTGGCGGCACAGGGCCGTACCCGCCGAACTGCAACGCTAAGCTACATCTCGTCTCGTCGCAACGCTCGACACTGATTATGAACATCGAGTACGACATGGACCCCGCTTCGGACTGGCTGCGCATCTACGACAACGACCATGAAGAGGTGCAACTCACCGACTACCGTGGTGCCGATAGCAATCAGCGTATAATTTGCTATTCCGGTCACGCTTTTCTCTCGTTCCATTCGGACACGTATACTCCACGAGAGGGATACAAAGTGGAGATATATGCCTGCGATACTTTCGAGGCAGAGGTACGCAACATTATCAGTGTGGTGTCGGGCACGAACACTATCACGCTGAGTTGGATAGACACCAGTGAGGCGGACCAGTGGCGCATCAAGTGGGGCACTGATCCCCGCAATCTGGACCAGTATCGCGAGGTGGTGGAGACGATGGCCGTTTTCACGAACCTGGATTTAGATCAATACGAGTACTACTTTAGAATCTACAACAACGCAGGGGCGGCTGATACAGGAGACCTGTGTCTTTCAAGGCTTATGATGGGGTCGCCTTCGCCCGGAGAGGGATGTCCGGGAAGTCCGATACGGGATGTGGAGATTGCGGAGCTTCTGAACCATTCGGTGGCGTTGCGGTGGAGGGATATAAGCATAAACAACGACGGCCCAATGCACTGGAAAGTCAGGTACGGCACTGACCGCGAGGGTCTCGACTCCGTCGCCGAAACGGACACCAACTATATCCGCCTGACAGGTCTTATGAATAATACGCGTTATTTCTACCGGATTTACAATAACACGATTTCAACTGATTCGGCTTCGGCCTGTTTCCTGATGAAGATGCAGGAGTTCACGACACTGGAGTGCCTATGGGACAGCATGGACATACGCAACGTAAGCACATCGAATGTGACGGGTCACGACATGGATGTGACATGGGAAGACTATGGGGGCGGCACACAGTGGACTTTGAGGGTGTTCAAAGGAGAGGATTCCGTGTCATATAACACAGAAGTGCCTATGGTGCACGTGGACAGCCTTTCGCCAGGGCGATACTACGACATTGTAATCTACAACAACACGGGTCAGACGGACACGACTTCCTGCCGGCAACACCACGGCATTGAAACGATTTGTGATGACACGGTGCCTGTGTGCCTGAACTTTACGGATTTTTCTTCGTGCCTTGTGGAGCCATTCACAGGGGACTATTATAACCCTAGTATCTGGCGAGGGTATGAAGACTACGGTCTGGAGAATCCATATTCGCGGCACACGGTGATTCTCGAAAATGGACCGGACAGTCTGACGGGGAATGGGCTGATGATGATTCCGCCGGACGAGATTGCATCGGTACGGCTAGGCAATTCTAACATAGGGGCACAAGGGGAAGCGATAAACTATATTTACCACGTGGACACAATGGTTAACGACTTGCTTATTTTGAAGTATGCGGCTGTGCTGGAGAATCCGAACCATGCTCCAGAGGAGCAACCACGCTTTACGCTGCAAATTGTGGACATGGAAGATATGCCCATCGACGACAGCTGTTATTACTTTGATTTCATATCGGACTCGACGCTGGGCTGGAACGTGCACAACCATGTGCTCTGGAAAGACTGGACATCGGTGGGTATCGACCTGACACCCCTTCACGGACAAACGATAAAAGTGAAGCTTGCCACCCGCGACTGCAACCAAGGAAACCATTTCGGCTACGCATACTTTGTCCTAAACTGTTCGAACAAAGCCATCACCGCCGACCTGTGCGGATACTCGCCCCACAACACTTTCCGTGCGCCGAAGGGCTTTGCCTACCGATGGTACGACAACGCGAATCCAACAGTGACATTGTCTACCGTAGACACACTTACTGTTGATACCGCTGGCGACTACCGGTGCACCCTCTTCCCTATCGGAAGCACAAGTGAATGCTGCTCGTTTGATTTGACATGCCAGGCTGGTTATCGTTTTCCGCACTCGCAGTTTTCTTTTGTTCTGACGGATACGGTCGATTGTCAGCAGAAAATAGAATTCACAAACGAGAGCGATGTAACCAACGACATTGAGCACCTGGTTCCACTTAATGATACTCTCGATGGAATACTCTGGGATTTCGGCAATGGCGACACCACAAGTGTCCCCAATCCCCACCGACTGTTCTCGCACGGCGAATATGACATATCACTATATTGTTCTATCAATAATTATGCCTGTTATGACACGCTCGTGATGCATCTCACAGTTCCCCCGGTATGTCCCGTACCCGACACAATCTACAGGACGATATGTGAGGGAGACACGGTGATGTTCTACGGAGATACACTTGATGCCAGTGGAACTTATGAATACCACGACGGGTTTTGGTGGCATGAAATAGTCCTCTCTGTGCTTCCCGCCTCCCATACTCATTTAACCGACACCATCGTGGAAAATGATCTCCCCTATTCATGGAACGGAAATACCATCACTTCCGACAGCCTATGGTCCAATGCTTCATTTTCGACATTTCTCCTCTCCTTTTCAACCAGCAGTTATATTGGCTGCGATAGCCTAGTGGACCTTAACCTCTGCCTGTGGCACAATAGAGAGAGCTGGACGGACACGACGATATGTCGAGAAAAGTTGCCATTCCAATGGAATGGGGTGACGCTTACAGATGCAGGGAATGATTCTGCCCTTCTTCGAACGACACACGGTGCCGACAGTATAGCACACATAGCGTTAAGTCTTTATGACAGTCCTCATGCGGCAATGCAAGTCAGTCCCAAGATGATTAATTATGACAACTACCGTGAGGTGCGTTTGAGGGACACGAGTATGGGGAGTGTCGCCCGTATATGGGAGCTGCCGGATGCGACGAGTGACCGCCGCACATGGGTATACACATACCCCATTCCGGAAGATTCGGTTATTATTCAACTTACCGCCATATCAGTAAATGGCTGCAAGGACACAGCCACACAAGCGCTCCTTTTTATCAACCCCACATTGTACGCGCCCAACGTTTTCACACCCGATGAGGCAGCAGGAGAAAACCCTTCAGGAGAAAGCAACAACCAATTTAAAATCATCGGCAAAAACCTGGCCGAAATTGAGGTGTATATTTACAACCGGATGGGATTACTCGTATGCTCTTGGAAGGGCACAGAGGGATTTTGGGACGGGACATACGAGGGACAAAAATGTCCGCAAGGGGCTTACGCATGGGTTGCATTCTATCGTACATCCGACGCGCCCGAATACAAGCAAACAGCAAAAGGGGGTGTGCTGTTGCTAAGATGATTGGAGTTGGCCTAATAGCCCTCGGGATTTGTGCTTTGCCAATGCCAGCTATCGCGCACCATGTCGTCGATACCGTACTTGGCTTCCCAGCCGAGTTCGGCTTTGGCCTTTGCGGGATTGCAGTAGCAGGTGGCGATGTCGCCGGCGCGACGGGGCTTGATGCTGTAGGGCACATCGACGCCATTGACACGGATGAAGGCTTTTACCATATCAAGGACAGAGTATCCATGCCCTGTACCAATATTATAGATTCCGATGCCACAGTGACGACAGATGGCTTGTAGAGCGCATACGTGGGCGGCGGCGAGGTCGCAGACATGGATATAGTCGCGGACGCCGGTACCGTCAGGTGTGGGATAGTCGTTGCCGAAGACACCGAGTTCCTTGCGTTTGCCCACAGCCACCTGGGTGATATAGGGCATGAGGTTGTTGGGGATGCCGTTAGGATTCTCTCCGATGCGTCCGCTGGGGTGGGCACCTACAGGGTTGAAGTAGCGCAGAAGAACGACATTCCACTCGGGGTCGGCCTTCTGGATATCCATAAGGACCTGTTCAAGCATGGATTTGGTCCAACCGTATGGGTTGGTGCACTGGCCCTTGGGACAGCTCTCGGTGATGGGAATCTCCACGGGGTCGCCGTAGACGGTGGCGCTGGAGCTGAAGATGATGTTCTTGCAGCCGTGGCGGCGCATCACGTCGACCAGCGTCAGGGTGCCGCCGATGTTGTTCTCGTAGTACTCCCAGGGCTTCTCCACGCTCTCGCCCACGGCCTTGAGGCCGGCAAAGTGGATGCAGGCATCGAAGCGATGCTCGGCGAAGATGCGCTCCAGCCCTTCGCGGTCGCGGATGTCCACCTTATAGAAAGGAATTTCGGGAATGCCAATAATTTCCGCCACCCGCCGCAGCGACTCAGGATTGCTGTTGCTCAGGTTGTCGACCACTACTGCGGTATGGCCTGCCTTATAAAGCTCAATTAATGTGTGGGAGCCAATATATCCGGCCCCGCCGGTAACCAATATATTCATAGAATGTGTTAATGTGTTAGTGTTTGTGGGGTGTTTATTTCACTTCGGATTCGATAGCTTTTTTGTTCCATAGGCGCAGGAATTTCTCCACCTTCTTGCAGCTGTAGCCTTTGCCTTCCTCAAGGCTCTCGCTCTCCTGTATATGTATGGGGGTGCCTTCCTCGTTGAGCACCACGAACACGGGATAGCCGAAACGGCCGGGGTTGCCAAGGAACTTCATGGCCTCGAGGTTCTTGTTGCCCTTGGAGTAATTGACGTGTATGTAGACGTAGTTCTCCTTCATCAGCGGCGCTATGACGCTGTCTTTGGTGGCAAACTCGGCAAACCGCAGACACCACGGGCACCAGTTGCCACCCACCTGGCACATCACGTAGCGCCCGCTTGCCCGAGCCTCCTCTACGGCTTGCTGTATTTGCTCCATGGCATCGATATCCTCGTCATACACCTTCACCTGCGCTTGTGCTCCAATGCCCATCAACAAGGCAAAAAACAAAATCAGTTTCTTCATCTTATTCCTTTTATATTATTTTACCACCTCCCAATGGCCACCCTTGTCGGGCCCGATGCGGCGGAGAAGCCCTTTGGCTTTCAAGTTTGAAAGGTGCTTCTCTACAGCCCGGGTGGAGATACCCAATCTTGCAGCCATCTGCTCGGTGGTGATTGTCGAACTCTTTGAAATCATGACGAGGATCATCTCCGAACTTTTCTGCCTTTTCTCCGAACCAGAAGGGATTTTCTCCGAACTTATTTCTATTTTCTCCGAACTTTTCTGCGAACCATTTGAGACTTTCTGTGTACTCTCCACCGCCGGGTCCTCGGCCACTCCGCCGGCCATCTCTTTCCAACGTATGTGCAGGTAGCGGTTCTTCAGCTCGTTCTTCTCGCCCATCAGCAGGTTGCGGAAGAAGAGCTCAAGGTATTCCGTGTTGCGTTCCACTCCGGCAGGCAGGTTCTGATAGTTGGCACGTACCAGAGCGTTGCGGAAATACCACGAGTGAGCCTTGAAGGGGTCGTTGTCGACCTTGAACCCCAGCTGACGCAGGTATTTGATGGTAAACACCGCAGTGGTGCGGGTGTTGCCTTCACCGAAGGGGTGTATCTGCCAGATGCCTGAGACGAAGTTGCTGATACGCTTCACCACTCGCGGCAGGTCGATGCCCTTGTAGGAGAACAGGCGCTCCTGCTCGAAGTCGTAGTCGAGCGTGGCGCCAATCATGTCGCACGAGCAGTATAGCACGCTTTCGCCGTCGAGCACCCATTCGTGCTTCTTGATGTTGGTCTGGCGGTAGCGTCCGGCGCGGGGCAGTATGTCGTCGAACAGGCGCCGGTGGATGGACGCCAACATGGCGGGCGAGAAGGTGAAGGTGTCTTCGGCCAGCAGACGTGCGATGCGTGCCGACACGCCGTCAGCCTCGTCGGTGCCGGCCTCTTCGCGGCGGCCTTCTTCGGTCTGGTAGTAGGCGGCAATGCGGCGTTCCACCTCGTCGATGCTGATGCGCTCCTCGATGTGGTCCTGAGCCGTCTGCAGCAGGTAGCGCGACGGCTTCAGCCCGTCGACAGCCTGCAGCCCTATGGCAACCTGCCAGTTTTCGGCACGTTCCTTGCGGCCGGGCTCACCTTGTATTATATATTGCTCGAAGTCCACTCCGGTGTCTCAAATATTTTGCAAAGATACGAAATTCTCCCGACATGGCCAAATGTTTTTTTATATATTTTCCCCATATCAAAAAGCAACAAAAATTAATTTTTGCCGAATGAAATAAATGTCGTATTTTTGCACCGACAAACAAAACGAATAGATATATGTAGATAACAAGATAATATAGCATAACACAATAGAATATTAAATAGCATTGACTACCATTTCGCGTTCAAAATAAGCCTAGGAAACTGATTTTGACAAAATCGGAATAGTTAGTTCAAGGCAAGCTTATATGGCAGCCCAGTATAGATGCGGGTAGCATACGCTTCACGGCGTGAGCAGCATCTATACAGGGGTTTCTTCCTAGGCTTTCCCTGAACGCATTGAAGGCTCACGCCTTTTTTGTTGCCGATGGAGTGATTGATAGCAATGCGCTAATCAATCACTAAATGATAAAGGTAACAGAACAATACCTAAAAGGTCTTTCTTTTATAGACCTTTTCGCTGGAATAGGTGGTTTCCATTACGCATTATCCTCATATGGGGCAGAATGCCTATATGCATCCGAATGGGACAAACCAGCACAAGAGACTTATTTCGCCAATTTTGGAATAATGCCATCTGGCGACATCACCAAAATTGCCGCAGATGAAATTCCGCCGCATGATATCCTATGTGGGGGATTCCCGTGTCAAGCCTTCTCAGTCAGCGGAAAACGTCTTGGATTTGATGACACCCGTGGTACTTTGTTTTTTGACATTGCTCGCATTGTAAAACACCATAATCCTAAGGTGGTGTTTATGGAGAATGTCAAAAACCTTGTGCAGCATGATAAAGGCCGTACCTTTAAGGTTGTTCAAGGTACAATGGAAGAACTTGGATACACAATGTTCTCCAAGGTACTTAACAGCGGTGATTTCGGTGTACCACAACACCGTGAACGTATCTATATGGTTTGTTTCAGAAATGATATACTGCAAGGACATTCATTCGCTTTTCCATGCACAAATGAGATCTCTGCATTAAAGTATTTGCTTGAAAAAAAACCAAAAGACGCAAAAATCATCAATCGTAAAGATATTCAGATATATAAAGAGGCAAGTAATAAGGAGGAGCTGCCTAATCGTCCAATCCAGATTGGCATTGTAAACAAAGGTGGACAAGGTGAACGTATTTATGATCCTATAGGGCATGCCATTACGCTGAGTGCCTATGGTGGTGGTGCTGGTGCCAAAACAGGGCTATATCTTATCAATGGCGTTGTAAGAAAATTGAGTTCGCGAGAATGTGCAAGATTACAAGGGTTTCCTGATGATTTCATAATACATCCTAACCTGCAACAAGCATATAAGCAATTCGGGAATAGCGTCACGATAAACGTGCTGCAACATATTGTCGAGGAAATATCCAAAACCTTATCGTTATGTCGGCAATAATCAATCCTGTGCTGCTTGGAAGCTTAACCGCACGTCATGGCTTTCAAAACGAGAAAGATGTTGCAGAGAAGTTCAACAAGTGGCGTTATGATGAGGATGCCCAGAAGTGGCTACATATAATGAACTATGACCTTAAGGATATTGAACATGTGGATGCTGTTGTATTGTCTGGCCATTATAAAACAGATGTTCAAGTACAGGTTACAATATATCTAAAGAGGGCCATCGACATACGAAATCTACAAGTCAAACTTGTAAGTAACGAAAATGGTTTCAATCAAATAGAACGTCGTCGTGTGGATAAATATGCGTCACTTTGGAATATACCGCCCAGCATCACGTCTATTCTGAGACGTTATACTGGAGAAGATGAACCTACCATCCCATACCCTAAAGATCCTCGAAGAATGTTCGCCGATGAATTTTCAACAACTGAACAAAAAATGATATTGGAATGGATAAGACAAAACAAGATACTAATTGTTTCGGATGTGTTAAAAGGTCGCGGAGAGTTCGCTGCAGAATGGATGCTTGTGGCACAGAAATTGGCATATAACGCCCGATGGATATTAAAGCCAATGAACTACTGTCTCAATTTCTTTGGTAATGGTGATGTGGAAATTACAGGACGAGGAAATTTTCGTATAGGACGTATCACTATGCAACGAAAAGGTGGGGATGGTGGTCGAGATTCGGCCAAAGATTTGCAATTCAAAATTAATCCCGCGGAATTGTTCGTGTAACAAGGGTGTTTGACCGCCTCGCCATAGATAGGCTGCCTGCGTACCATTTACAGCTCTTTCATATACTCTTTGGCGTAGGCGACGTAGTGGGCGGCATTGTCGGTCTGGCCGGGGCGTGTGGGCTTGATGTATTTGGCGGGGACGCCGCCCCAGATTTCGTGGGCGGGTATCTTGGTGCCTTGCAGCACCAGGGCGCCGGCGGCGACGATGGAGCCTTCGCCTACCTCACAGTCGTCAAGCAGTGTGGCCCCCATGCCTATGAGCGCACCGTCGTGAATGGTGCAGGCATGAACCGTGACATTGTGGCCGATGGTGACGTCGCTGCCTATATGCGTGGGGCCGGTCTCATGGGTTACATGTATACAGGAGCCATCCTGCACGTTGGTGCGGTCACCAATGGTGATGGGCGCCACGTCGCCACGAACCACAGCGTTGAACCACACCGAGCACTGGTCACCCAGCGTCACGTCGCCCACAAGGGTAGCATTCTCACTGAAATAACAGTCTTTTCCCCAACGGGGCGAACGACCTTTGTATGATTTGATTAGAGCCATAATAATAAAGTGAATAGTGGGTAGTGGACAGTGGGTAGCATTTGACCACGAGTGCTACCCACTACACACTACCCACTATCAACTAATCAAGAAACTACCAGGCGAAGAGGGGACGGTTCTGCATCATCTCGTTGACCTGGCCGGTGATCTTGGCGCGGACGGCCTCGTCGGTCGGGTTGCAGAGGACGGTGTCGATCATGTCCACGATGACGGGCATGTCGGCCTCCTTCAGGCCACGGGTGGTGATAGCGGGCGTTCCGACGCGCAGACCGCTGGTCTTGAAGGCGCTGCGGCTGTCGAAGGGCACCATGTTCTTGTTCACCGTGATGTCGGCGGCCACGAGGGCATTCTCGGCTTCTTTACCGGTGAGTTCGGGGAACTTGGTGCGGAGGTCGATGAGCATGAGGTGGTTGTCGGTGCCGCCGGAGATGACCTTGTAGCCCTTGTTGACGAAGGCTTCGCACATGACCTTGGCGTTCTTCATCACCTGCTGGATGTACTGGTCGTAGCTGTCGGTGAGAGCCTCGCCGAAGGCAACGGCCTTGGCAGCGATGACGTGCTCCAGAGGACCGCCCTGGGTGCCGGGGAACACGGCGCTGTCGAGGAGGGCGCTCATCTTCTTGATCTCACCCTTCGGGGTGGTCTTGCCCCAAGGATTGTCAAAGTCCTGACCCATCAGGATCATACCGCCGCGGGGTCCGCGGAGGGTCTTGTGGGTAGTGGTGGTGACGATGTGGCAGTACTTCACGGCGTTGTTCAGGTAGCCCTTGGCAATGAGGCCGGAGGGGTGGCTGATGTCGCCCATGAGGATGGCGCCAATCTTGTCGGCAATCTCGCGCATGCGGGCCCAATCCCAGTCACGGCTGTAGGCGCTGCCACCGCCGATGATGAGCTTCGGGTGATGCTCGAGGGCCTTCTTCTCCATGTCTTCGTAGTCGACCATGCCGGTCTCTTCCTTCACCTGGTAGCCAACCACCTTGTAGTTGATGCCGCTGAAGTTGACGGGGCTGCCGTGCGAGAGGTGACCGCCGTGGTTGAGGTCCATGCCCATGAAGGTGTCGCCGCTGTTGAGGCAGGCCAGGAACACAGCCATGTTGGCCTGTGCGCCGCTGTGGGGCTGCACGTTGGCCCAGCAGGCGCCGTAGAGCTTCTTGGCGCGCTCGATGGCGATGGTCTCGCTCTGGTCGACCACCTGGCAGCCGCCGTAGTAGCGCTTGCCGGGATAGCCTTCGGCATATTTGTTGGTCATCACGCTGCCCATGGCTTCCATCACCTGGTCGCTGACGAAGTTCTCAGAGGCAATCAGCTCGATGCCTTTGGTCTGACGCTCACGCTCTTTCTGGATGAGGTCGAAAATCTGTGTATCTCTCTGCATTTGTGTATGTTATTAAATATTAATGAACAAATAATATTTTGCAAATATACGTATTATATTTAATTTTTGAAAAAAAAATGTAAATTTGCATCCGTTATGAGAAAGTACTTTTTGATAGCAATGGCGTTTATTGCGTTGCCTATGAGCGCAATGGGGCAGCTGATACCCCTGCTGCCAGAAGGGACGAAAAACCAGTTGTGGCTCGACCCCGACCGCGTCTTCGACTACAACCAGTACGAGAAGTCGCGCTGGGGCGCAGGGTTGCAATACGACATCAATTTCGACACCACTGCCCGACATCACATGTTCAAGATGCTGTCACTGGGGGGATATGGAGCCTACGGATATGCCGACCAACGATGGAAATGGGGCGTAAAAGCCGACCTGCAATGGTGCTCCAAACGGCAGATTCACAGCTATATGGAGTTCTCACACGACTTGTCGGCCGCCGCCTCGCGCATCCTTTCCTCCCCAGCCCTCAACATCCTCCAGGCTCCCGCCAGCATCATGACACGGCTTTTCAGCGACAAATGGCACCTCGCTTGGGGTTTTTCCGACAGACCCGCTCAACGGCTCATTGAAAGTTTCGAACTGCACCTCTCGCATGAGCGGCCGCTCTACGACAGCCTCGGGAACATTTTCTACCCCACCAATGACGAATACAATGAACTGACAACCTATAACTTTGCCGAACTCCAGTTCACTATAGAGCACACTTCGGGATGGAGCGGGCGAGTAACCCTCGGCACCTACAGCAGGGGGGCAAGCGGCACGGCCGAAGCCTTCCTGCGCACCTTGGTGCAATACAAGCGCACCCATCACCTGTCGTTCCTCGAGCTGCAACTCTTCGGACAGGGTGGCATCGTCGAAGGCACGGATGGGGTTCCCTACAGCCGTATGTTCGACCTTGGAGGCAGTTGGTCGAGTCCACTGTTCCTCAACCACGCGCTCCTCACTGCCCGGCAGAACGAATTCACAACCAACATCTTCGCCCTGGTCACCATGAAACTCACCACCACCGAACCCCTCTTCAGTTTCTGTAACAGCATGATTGCCATGGGATCCTCACCACGCCCCTTTGTGCTCTGCAACGCGGCTTGGGGCCAAACGTCAGATTCCCACTACCAAGCGCCCGACAAGGGCATTGCCGAGGTGGGCGCCGGTATCGACGGCCTGGTGGTGTGGGGACAAATCTCCTGGGGACTCGGTGTCGCCTACCGCCTCACGCCCGAATCGGGCGCCTATCATTTTACTGACCGCAAGGACAACATGACACTCCTCCTCTCGGCCTATCTGAATCTCTAATTTTTTTGAGTTATCAACACCCCACGAAAACCCTACCAATACCCTATCATCACCTACTATGGTAGGAGTTGGTAGGGTTTTGGTAGGGAGTTGGTAGGGAGAAGATACTAAGAATGTGATAGTTAGACCCATCCAAATACCCTTAATAACACAGACACAGAGAGTTATGTGTTTATGCGGACACTCAAAAAAAAGTTATCAACAATTTCTCGGAAGAGAAAAAAGAAGATTTTTTGTGGGCAGGCACAATAATTGCGGGAGAGGTGCGTTATAAGGATTTAAATTAATAAAAAGATGAGAAAGAGTTTTTTACTAGGTCTGATGGGTCTGATGGGTTTGATGGGCTTGATGGGTTCCGGGGTTCAGGCACAGCAGTACAAGATAGAGTTCAAACTGGAGGGTGTGACTGACAGCGTGTTGTATATCGCACGCCATTTCCGCGACAAGCTGCAGGTGGTGGATTCGGCTCGTCTCCAGAAAGACGGAAGCTATGTCTTCAAAGGCAAGAAATCCTGGAAAAAAAATATTTACGCGCTGGTACATCAGGACAAAGATAAGTCTATTGGCGACTTTGCCATCGACGACAGCCGGACGTTCACCATCACGGGAGACGGGAATCTGACGCCCTCGACAGTGAGGGTGAAGGGAAGCGATGCCAACAGCCGGATGTTCAACTATCTGACGAAGATAAGCGATGCCAAGAAGCGGATGCAGGAGATTGGCAAGCGGAAGAAGGATGCCGCCACCAAGGAGCAGGCCGAAAAGGAGGAGCAGGCCCTCATCGAGGAGATGAAAGCCTACGAGGCAGCAGCGCGCCACCCCAAGAAGGCGCAGCTGTTTTTCGACCTGGTGAACCTCTTCGACGACGGTGATATACCGGAGGAGGTGGAGGACAAGGCCTGGTACTTCCGCAACCACTACTGGGATAAGTTTTTTGAAGGGGGGATGCCGCTGCCGATGGAGGAGATGCTGTATACGCCGAATCTCTATAGCAAGATGAACTATTTCTTTTTCGGCCTTTTGTATCATGCCGACAGCGACACGATTTGTAAAGAGATAGACCGCCTGGCGGCTCGCATCGGTGACAATCAGGAGTTGCTGCGCTATGTGTTCGACCATATCGAGCCGCGATATTTCCGCTCGACACGCAACATCGGGTGGGACGCCGTGTGGTGCCACCTGGCAGGCGAGTACTACCTGAAGGGTCGCTGTCCGTGGGTGACGGAAGGTACGCTGCACAATATGCGCTATAACTACAACCGTATCAAACAGAGTCTGATAGGTGTCCGGGGACAGGAGTTGTGGATGGCCGACACGAACCAGAGTAGCAATCCCAACGACTGGATTTCGAGCCACCGTTTTCCCCAGAGATATGTGATTCTGTGGTTCTGGGACCCCGACTGCCACCACTGCCAGGAGCAGAGCGAGGAGCTGAAGGTGCTCTACGACTCACTGCTCACCGCACCTTACCGTCCCTTCGAGGTTTATGCTGTGGGGTATGAGAGTGATGTGACGAAATGGAAGAATTATGTGAAAGCCCACAACTTCAAGTGGGTCAACGTGGGAGGGCCAAATGTGAACATCGACTATCAGGAGGCCTACAACGTGCATGGGGCCCCAACAATGATCATCCTCAACGAGAGGCGCGAAATCATCATGAACAAAGTGGTTCCCATCAAGAACTTACTTAAGTTCCTTGAGGACTACGAGAAAAAGGTGAAAGGTGAGAGGTGAAAGGTGAAAGGTTAACGGTTTAGAATTAAGGTTAGGATGGATTTGATCAACATATTGCCTGACAGTGTGGCCAACCAAATAGCGGCCGGCGAGGTGGTGGACCGTCCCGCCAGCGCCGTCAAAGAGCTGTTGGAAAATGCTATGGACGCCGGAGCCACTCAGATAGACCTGGTGGTGAAGGATGCCGGACGGACATTGATACAGGTGATAGACAACGGCTGCGGCATGAGCGACAGCGACGCACGCCTCTGCTTCGAACGCCACGCGACGAGCAAGATACACCGCTCCGACGACCTCTTCGCCATCCGCACCATGGGCTTCCGCGGCGAGGCATTGGCATCGATAGCAGCCATCTCACAGGTGGAGCTGCGCACAAGACTTCACGACAGCGAACTCGGGACGCAAGTAATTATCGAGGGATCACAGATTGTCAGCCAGCAACCCACGGCCTGCCCGCCGGGCACATCGATGGCCATGAAGAATCTCTTCTACAATGTGCCTGCACGCCGCAATTTCCTGAAGAAAGACAGCGTGGAGCTGAGCCATATCGAAGAGGTTTTCCGCCGCGTAACGCTGATACACTATGACCTGGGATTCACATTGACCAGTAATGGCAAGTTACTCTACGACCTCAAGGCAGGCAGTATGCTCCAGCGCATCAGCCAACTCTACGGAAACCCCTACAAGGAACGCTTCTACAATGTGGAGGAAGAGACCGACCTACTGAAAATCAAAGGTTTCGTAGGCAAGCCCGAACATGTGCGGAAGACACGCGGCGAACAATACCTATTTGTCAATGGCCGCTTCATCAAGCATCCGGCGCTGAGCGCTGCCGTGGAGCGTGCCTACGAAGGAATGCTGCCCGACCACTCCTACCCTTCCTACTTCATCGGCCTGCAGGTGGACCCGTCGCGTATCGATATCAACATTCACCCGACGAAGACCGAGGTAAAATTTGTCGACGAGCACGCGATGTTCGCCATCCTGCGGTCGGCAGTGAAGAAGGCCTTGGGGCAATTTACGCTGGCTACAGAGTTGGAGTTCAACACGCCGCCGGAGTTCAACATACCGCCAGCACCGAAGGGCTACACTCCTCCCACACCAAGAATCAGCTACAACCCCGACTACAACCCCTTCCGTTCCATCCCCTCCCAAACACACCTCCACCTCGAGAAAGACACTAACGACTTTAAGGGCATTAAGGATATTGATGACCCAATAGATATAAAGGATCCCGTCCCCCTTTCACTCCCCAAGAGTACTTGCCTGCAAGTACAAAACCGCCACATCGTCACCCCTCTCTCCTCTGGCCTCGCCATCATCGACCAGCAACGGGCACATGAGCGGATACTATTCGACCAACTCACACAATCACGCAATAACGCAGTAACGCAATCGCAGACGCTGCTCTTCCCTGTCAATTGCAGCTTCTCGGCGGCCGACGCAGAAATGTTCAATGAGCTGCTGCCCGACTTGCGTGACTACGGCTTTGCCATCGACCCCATGGGACAATGCACATTTGTTGTCACTGCCACACCACCCGACATCAAGGAAAGCGAGTTGCAGGAGTGCTTCGACCACATGCTGGTGGACTACAAGAGTTCGACGCTACAGAAATTCAACAACCGAAGCCAGAGCCTCTGCGCTGCGCTGGCGCGCCAGATGGCTGTAAAACCCGGCAAGGTGCTAAGTCAGGAGGAAATGCAACAACTGGTGGCCGACCTCTTTGCCTGCCCACAGGCCGATACCACACCTGGTGGCAAGAAAATCATCACTATAGTTAAACCTGAAGAATTACTGAAATGACGCAATACCAACCCCAAGGATTCAGATTTTTACCCACTGCTGTAAAACACCTGCTCATTATCAATGCCCTCGTATTCGGCGCTGACATTGTGATGGAGCGGCAAGGGATAGCCATTGAGAACTATCTGGCGCTATTCAGCAGGGAGACGGGCATGTTCCAGTTCTGGCAGCCGCTATCCTACATGTTCATGCACGCCAACTTCAGCCACATCTTCTTCAACATGTTCAACCTGTGGATGTTCGGTGCCGCCATGGAGAACTTCTGGGGCACACGGCGTTTCATTATCTATTATCTGGCTTGCGGCATTGGGGCGGGACTGCTCTACGCGATGATTCCCGGCCTGCACGTCACCGTGGGAGCCTCTGCAGCGGTCTACGGCCTGCTACTGGCTTTCGGCATGACCTTCCCAAACGAGTATATCTACCTCTACTTTCTGATGCCCATCAAGACCAAGTGGTTCATCGGCGGCATGATAGCCATCGAGCTGATACAGGGCATCTTCTACTCCTACGATGGCATCGCCCACTTTGCCCACCTGGGAGGTATGCTGATTGGATTCCTGCTTATCCTGTGGTGGAGGAAGCACCCGTTTTCAAAAATCTGAAATAAACAAATAATTAATGATAACAAAAAATAGAACAACATGAAAAAAAGTATTCTTTTAGTAGCGATGCTTTCGCTGATGGTCGGCGCTTTTGCCCAAGAGAAAAAGAACATTTTCAACATTGAATACCGCTGGATGAAGATGGTTGGCTTCTCCTACCAGCATGGCTACCCCTACGGCTTCTCCTTGGCCGGCGGCTCCTTCATGTCCGTGGGCTTCGGCGACGGCAACAAGTTCGACATCTCCTCGGATGCCACTGGAAGTGTGAGACGCGAGCCGACATGGTCGATGCGCTTCGGATGGATAGGATACAACTTCGACAAGGATGTCACCGGTTGGGGCGCCATCTCGTTCCGCCCCATGTTCGTGATGGGATTCAACAAAGCCGAGGAACTCATCTATGACAATACCGGAAACCTTCAGGACAAAGAGGGTCACACCTACTTCACCATGGCTCCCACACTGGTCGTCAACGTCTACTTCCTCCACTTCTCCGTTGGCTACGAAATTGTCCCGAAATTCAAGGAAATCAACGGTCTGAACTTCGGCGTCGGCCTCTCCATCCCCTTCAACTCCGACGAGGCGACCAAGCAAGTAGAAAAGCGTGTCAAAAAATACAACTAACAGATAATAAATGGAATTAGCATCGAAATACGATCCTCGTGCTATCGAGGAAAAATGGTATCAGTTCTGGCTTGACAAGCGGCTCTTCCATTCGGAGCCCGACCATCGCGTGCCTTATACTATCGTCATCCCGCCGCCCAACGTCACCGGTGTGCTGCACATGGGTCACATGCTCAACAACACCATACAAGATGTTTTGGTGCGACGTGCAAGGATGCAGGGCAAGAATGCCTGCTGGGTCCCCGGTACCGACCACGCCAGCATCGCCACTGAGGCCAAAGTGGTGAAGATGCTCGCCGAAAAAGGCATCGACAAACGTAGCCTCTCCCGCGACGAATTTCTCAAACATGCCTGGGAATGGAAAGAGCAGTATGGCGGCATCATCCTCAAGCAACTCCGCAAACTCGGTGCCTCCTGCGATTGGGAGCGCACCGCTTTCACCATGGACAACATCCGCTATGAAAGCGTTATGCGCGTCTTTGTAGACCTCTATAACAAAGGTCTCATCTATCGCGGCGTACGCATGGTGAACTGGGATCCTCAGGCACTCACCGCCGTCTCCGACGAGGAGGTCATCTACAAGGAAAGTCACGGCAAACTGTTCTACTTGAAATACTATGTCGAGGGTGAAAACAAATACATCGTTGTTGCCACCACCCGCCCCGAAACCATCATGGGCGACACCGCCGTGTGCGTGCATCCCGAGGACGAGCGCTATCAGTGGCTCAAGGGAAAGAAAGTTATTGTGCCCTGCGTTGGCCGCGTGGTGCCTATCATTATGGACGAGTATGTGGACCGCGAGTTTGGTACCGGTGCCCTGAAGATCACCCCCGCCCACGACATCAATGACTACAACCTTGGCATGAAATACGGCCTCGAGAGTATCGATATATTCAACGACAACGGCACGCTGAATGAGCACGGCGGCAAGTATGCCGGCATGGACCGTTTCGTCTGTCGTAAGGCCATCATGAAAGACCTCGAAGAGGCCGGACTCGTTGAGAAGACAGAAGACTACACCAACAAGGTGGGTCACTCGGAGCGTACCGATGCGGTTATCGAGCCTAAGCTCTCGGCCCAGTGGTTCCTCAAGATGGACGATATGGCAAAGAAGGCTCTCGAGGTGGTGGAAAACGATACCATCAAGTTCCATCCTGCCAAATTCAAGAACACCTACCGTCACTGGCTGGAGAATATCAAAGACTGGTGCATCAGCCGCCAGCTGTGGTGGGGACACCGCATTCCCGCCTGGTATCTTGATGTGAACGGGAAAGTAGAGACCATCGTGGCCCTCAACGAAGATGAGGCCAAAAAGATTGCTGCCGAAAAGTACAACTACACTGGCTCACTGCGTCAGGACGAGGATGTACTCGACACTTGGTTCAGCAGCTGGCTTTGGCCCATCTCGCTCTTCGACGGAATCCGCAATCCCAACAACGAAGAGATCAAGTACTACTACCCCACCGCCGATCTTATCACCGCTCCGGATATCATCTTCTTCTGGATTGCCCGCATGATTATGGCTGGCGAGGAATTCCGTGATGAAATACCCTTCCATAACGTCTACTTTACAGGTATCGTACGCGACAAGTTGGGCCGCAAAATGAGCAAACAGTTGGGCAATAGTCCCGACCCCATCGAACTCATCGAAAAATACGGTGCCGACGGCGTGCGTATGGGAATGTTACTCACCGCTCCTGCCGGAAACGATCTCCCCTTCGACGAGAGCATCTGCGAACAGGGTCGCAACTTCAGCAACAAGATGTGGAATGCACTGCGACTAGTCTCTGGGTGGCAAATTGGTGACATTCAGCAAAGCCAGGAAAACGCCGTTGCTGTCCAATGGATGGAGCAGCGTATGGCACAAGTCATCGAAGAAATCGAGAAAGACTTTGACCAATACCGCCTTAGCGAGGCCCTCATGACCACCTACAAGCTGGCGTGGGACGACTTCTGCTCATGGTTCCTCGAGATGGTGAAACCCGCCTACGGCACCCCCATCGACCGCGAGACCTACGACGCCACTATTAGCATCTTCTCCCGCCTCATGCTCCTCCTCCACCCCTTCATGCCCTTCGTCACCGAAGAGATATGGCACGCACTACAAACCATCGGCAAGGACGATGAGAAAGCAGCCTTCATCAATGCTAACTTTAGCATTATGAATCAGCACATGCCGACAAGCGTTTTCTTTGACCAGCGCATGCTCGACGAATTCGACACTGCCAAGGAGGTCATCGCCGGTGTACGCAACATCCGCAACACCCGTAACCTCTCGCCGAAGGAAGCTCTTGAGGTATCGTTCATTGCTTCCGACGACCGCTACAGATTTGACCATTTCTACGGTATCGTGCGCAAGCTGGCCAATGTCAGCGCCATCAACGAGGTGAAGGAGAAACCCTCTGGAGCCCTCTCCTTTATGGTAGGCACTATGGAGTGCTTTGTGCCGATGCCGGAGAACGTCAACAAAGACGAAGAACTCAAAAAACTGCAAGAGGAACTGAAATATGCTGAAGGATTCCTCAACAGTGTATTGAAGAAACTCTCCAACGAGAAGTTCGTCAACGGCGCCCCCGCGGCAGTCATTGAGAAAGAGCGCAACAAACAGCGCGACGCCGAAACCAAGATTGCAGCCTTGAAGACCCAAATAGCGAACCTCGGATAAATGACACATAAGCTGCTTATCCTAGGCTTTTCCTTGAGCATCGCCTTGGGTGCTACCGCCCAAGGAAGTCTTGAGAAAGGTATAAATGCCGACAGCAAGGGACTCAACGACCTTGCTGTTGGCCATTACCGTGAAGCCGTGGATACCAGCGCCCAAGCACGCCTGCGATTAGGACTGTTATTGCAGCGCATGGAACATTTCAATGAGGCTGTTCGCTGGCTCGCCAATGCCGATAGCAGTACAACGGCGATGACGCATTTGGCAGAATGCTATTGCGAACTACGCGATTGGGATGCCGCCAAGAAAGCCGCCGAGAAGGCCCTCGAGTTGGCTGATAGCTCCGAGCACGCACTCCGTTCTTCGGCCATGGCGACACTCGGATTCGTATACTGCGTGGACGAGAACTACACCAACGCCCTTGCCTGGGCCCACAAAGCAGAAAAAGAAGATCCCTCGTCGGCACGTTCAATAAATGTCACCGGTATCATCCAATTCTACAAGGGTAACGACAACGCCGCCATCCAAACCTTCCGCAAAGCCATCCAAACCGATCAACAGAACATCGACGCCTACTTCAATCTGGGCACGATGTACTGCTATCGCAACCACTACGACTTGGCCATCACCGCTCTCAAGAAAGGCCTCAAGGTGAAGCGCAACTCCATCAAACTCATCTATTGCCTTGGGTGGGCCTATCTCCTCAAAGGGGAGAAAGACAACGCCATAGAGTGCTTGGAGACGGTCATCCGATACGACAGTTCTTATGTCAACGCCTACAACCGACTTGGAGACATCTATTTTGAGAATGCAGAATTCAACCAGGCCATTGCACAATACCGCACAGCCTCCCGCATCGACCCCAAACAGTCAGAGGCTCACCGCCTCATGGGACGCACCTATGCTGAGATGGGCGAGTTTGGTAAAGCCATCCGTTGCTACCAGCACGCAGTGGAAATCAATAAAAAAGATGCTGAGACTTACTGCCGTATCGCTGAACTCTACGCCAAACAAAAGAAAACAAAACAGGAGCAGAATAACTACAAGCGTGCCGCCAAACTAGGGCACAAAGACGCCCAGCGCTGGTGCACTAGTCATGGCATAAACTATTAATATAATATTAATGAATAATATAAAATACTATCTCGAACGCGTGGCGGAGATTTTCGCCGAAGAACAATTTGTTTTTGAGCCGAAAGAACTCTACGAGCCCATCGACTATACATTGCGTCTCGGTGGCAAGCGCATCCGTCCCACACTGCTGCTGGCAGCCAACGCCCTTTTTGGAGGGAAAGAGGAAGAGGTCCGTGACGCCGCCCTGGGCATCGAAACCTTCCACAACTTCACCCTACTGCACGACGACCTCATGGACCGCTCGCCCCTGCGACGTGGACAACCTACGGTCTACACCAAGTGGGGAGATAACACCGCCATCCTCAGCGGCGACACCATGTTCGCCCTCGCTTGGCGATACTTTTTGAGAAAACCATCGCCACGCCTACAAGAAATCCTGCAGTGTTTCAACGAGACCGCCATCGAGGTATGCGAAGGTCAGCAGAAAGACATGAACTTCGAACGACTACCCATTGAAAGCGTCAGCATCGACGACTATATGGACATGATACGTCAAAAAACCGCTGTCCTGCTGGCCGGAGCGCTCAAGATTGGCGCCCTCTACGCCGACGCTCCCGAGAAAGAAGTGAAGCGTCTCTACGACTTTGGAATTCACCTCGGCTTAGCATTCCAATTGCAAGACGACCTCCTCGATGGCTATGGCGACACCGCTGTCTTCGGCAAAAAGACCGGACAGGATATCCGCGACCTCAAGAAGAACTACCTCATTTTGCGAGCCCTTCAACTCGCCACTCCCGATCAGCGTCTCGCCCTCGCCAAACTATATAATGATACCTCTGTCGATGAAGACAACCGCGTCACAAAAGTGATGGCCATCTATGAGGTCCTTTGTCTCAAACCCGAAATCGACAAAGCCATCACAAAAGAATTCGACCTCGCCGCCGAAGCACTTGAAGGCATCCAAGTTCCCGAGGACCTAAAAACGCCCCTCCGAGAGCTCATGGAAAGTCTCAATGGAAGAAAAAAATAAAAGAAAATTTTGTGGGATAAGAAAATATTTGTATATTTGCACATTGAAACCTTTTAGGACAAATAGTATCAATAAATTAATAATCAACACACTAAAAACATCATGAAAAAAGTAATTGCTTTGATGTCAATAGTCGGACTGTTGACATTTGCCAACTTCAATGACGTGAAGGCACAGGATCAACCCGCTGCCGAAGCCACAGAACAGGTCGCTGAGGACCAGCAGCCCGCTGCTGAGGAAGCAGTCGCTGCCACCGAGGAAGAAGCTGCTCCCGCAGCCGCCGAGGAGACCACCAAGTCGTTCCACCAGGTGCTCAAAGAGAAGTACATCCAGGGTGGTGCCGGCTGGATGACCCCCGTGCTCCTCTGCCTCATTTTCGGTATGGCCCTCGTCATCGAGCGCATCCTCTATCTGAACATGGCCACCACCAACGTCAAAAAACTCCTCGAGGGCATTGAGGAGAACGTCAAGGGCGGCAACTATGAGGGCGCAAAAGAACTCTGCCGCAACACCCGTGGTCCCGTGGCCAGCATCTTCTACCAGGGTCTCGACCGCGTCGACCAGGGTCTGGAGAACGTCGAAAAATCCGTCACCAGCTATGGTGGTGTCCAGATGGCCCGCCTCGAGAACAACCTCACCTGGATTGGTCTGTTCATCGCTCTGGCTCCTTCCTTCGGATTCCTCGGCACCGTCGTCGGAATGGTGCAGGCCTTCGATGACATCGAGGTCGCCGGTGATATCAGCCCGACCGTCGTCGCTGGCGGTATGAAAGTGGCTCTGTTGACCACCATCTTCGGTCTTATCGTTGCTATCATCCTTCAGATTTTCTACAACTACATCCTCACCAAGATTGAGAGCCTTGTCGACCAAATGGAAGACGGTAGCATCTCCTTCATGGACATCCTCGTGAAGTACCACAAATAATGGTTTTGGGGGCTTGCCCCGTGAACGTATCAACTGATAAACTTATCAACGTAAAAAAAAACCATTATGAAAGAAAAAACAGATAAACTCATCACTTATGTTGGTCTTGGCATCGCCATTGTGTGCTTCCTGCTTGCGATCCTCTTTGCCATGAACAACGGCAGCGATGTGAAGACTCTGGCCGATGTGAACCAAGGTGGTCTCTTCGACACCATCTACTGGATTCTCGTGGCCATGGTATGCCTTTCCATCGTCGCCATCGTCTACTTCCTGTGCGTTAAGTTGGCCGACCGATTCAAAACCGTCCCCGGCTATGCCAAGAAGTTCTTCATCATTCTCGGTGTCGCCGTCGTTATCTGCCTGGCTGCTTTCTTGCTCGCCAAGGGCAATGACGTGACTCCCGCCTTGATGGAGAAGAGCGGTACCACTGAAGGTACTTCCAAACTCATCGGTGCAGCCTGCATCCTGGTCTACATCCTCGTAATCGGTGCCGCCGGCTGCATTGTCTATGCCGAAATCGCTAAATCGTTAAAAAAGAAATAAGATATGGCTAGAAAAACTCCTGGACTGAACACAAGCTCGATGTCCGATATCTCGTTCTTGTTGCTGGCCTTCTTCCTGATGGTCTCCAACATCAACAGCGATATGGGTATCGCGCGTAAGCTGCCGCCTCCCCTGCCGGAGGATGCAGAGGCGCCAGAAGTCAAAGAGCGCAATATCTTCGTCGTGATGGTCAACAAGGACGACCGGTTGCTCTTCAACACCGAGTACGGCCGCATTGAGGACTTGAAGGACCGTGCGAAAGAATTCCTGGGCAATCCGCAGAACAAGATTCACATGCCCGAGAAGAAACCCACACAGATCGACCTCCTCGGTACCTACGACGTATCGAAAGGCGTCATCTCCCTCCGCAACGACCGCGGTACTTCCTACGACATGTACCTGCAAGTGCAGAACGAGCTGACCGCCGCCATCAACGAAATGCGCGACGAACTGGCTACCGCCCGCTTCGGCAAACACTATGCCGACCTTAGTGAACCACAGCGCAAAGCCGTCGAGACCGCCATCCCCATGGCTATCTCCGAGGCCGAGCCTACAAAGATTGGAGGTAAATAATGGCACGTTTTACCGGAAAAAAAGCTAAAGAGACGCCCGCTCTCAACATGGGCTCCATGAGCGACATCATCTTCATGCTGCTGTTCTTCTTCATGGTGATTACCACCATGCGCGAGAGCTCGCTCTACGTCCAAATCAAACCTCCCCAAGGTACGGAAGTGACAAAACTTGAAAAGAAGAGCCTCGTGAGCTACATCAACGTCGGTGTCCCCATGCTCGACCAGCAGAAGAAATACGGAACCGAACCCCGTATACAGCTCAACGACCAGATTTCCGAGGTGTCTGACATCATCGCCTTCGTCGAGAAAGAGCGCGAACAGCGCGTCGAAGCCGACCGCCCCCTCATCACCACGGCCATCAAAGCCGACCAAAAGGTGCGCATGGGTATGATTACTGACATCAAACAGGAACTCCGTAAGGCCGGTGCTCTTAAGATCTTCTACAACGCCACCAAAGGCAACCGCAAGAAATAAGGCATTTGCGCCCCTCTCGGGCGCAAACGCCTTTCTTACAGAAAGAAGTAACTCTACAAAAAAGCCTCTCCAGATGGAGAGGCTTTTTTTTACCCTTAAACAAAATTATCGTCCTGTCATCTTGCGGAAGAAAAACACCAGCGCGACAATCATCGCCACCATGACACCGACGATGACCCAAAAAGCGGAGGTGCTAGTGATGAAGGGGAAGTCAACATTCATGCCAAAGAGGCTGGCCACCACGGTCAACGGAAGCATGATGGTCGAGAAGTAGGTCAGCACCCGCATGATATCATTGGTGCGATTGGTAAGCAACGAGTCGAAGGTCTGAGACAGACCCTCAATCAACTCACCGTAATCCTCAATGGAGTCGAACATCTTCTGATACTGGTCCAGGATGTTACCCCAGTAGTCTTCCATGTCAATCAGCTCGGGATCGACAAATCCCTTCACACCGCCACTCTCGAACATGTGGAGCACGCGGAGTTGGGGTTTAAAAGTGGTGTTGAGCAGAATAGTATTGCGCCGCGTCACCGAAATCTGCTCGATAATGCTGCGAGCGCGTTTGTTGAAAATATCATAGTTGATGAGATCTACCTCAGCACCCACTCGCTGCACCAACGTATTGGTTTCCAACATGAGGCGGTTGAGGATGTGGTAAAGCAGCTGGTCACTGGTAGCCATCATCTCCTGAGTCTCCTCATCTCCTTCCTGAAGGTCTTCCTGAATCTCGTCGAAGAATTTTTTCACCACCCAGTGGGCCTTCCCCACGGTGATAATATAGTCCTTGCCCCAGAAGATTTTCACCTCGCGAATGCGGATAAACTTATTGCCCTTGTCAAAGTATGGGAAATGAAGGATGAGAAAATAATAGTCGTCGTACTCGTCGATTTTTGGACGCTGGGTGGTGCCGCGGCAGTCCTCGATGTCCAAGGGGTGGAAATTGTACTCTTCTAGCAGCAGACGGTAGTCGTCTTCACTCGGATTGGTGATGTCAAGCCAGCGGATTGACTTGTACTGAATCGTTTCAATCATAATACACCTCCTTGGAAATCAAGATTCTACATTCGAGTAACTAGTATTGGTTCAGTTTGCAAAGATAAGAAAAAAATCCATATCGCCAACATTTTTTTACCCCCTTCCCTATCCTCCCGATTACCTTTTTCACCTTACCAACCCCCTACCATCCCCCTACCAACTCCTACCATGGTAGGAGTTGGTTAGGAGTTGGTAAGGAGTTAGTAGGTGGTTAATCCCTATTACACAGAAACTTACTATAGTACCACAACTAACAACCATCCGAAACGGCTGGATGTTGAAAATTTTATTTGGCAGGGTTGTTTTTTTTTACTATTTTTGTACAATTATAGCCGACGAGTCGTCGGGAGATAAGATATTGAAATTAATAATAATATAAAAAATAGAAACATGGAAATTACAGGCAAATTGATTCAGTTGTTGCCCGAAGTGTCGGGCGAATCGGCCCGCGGCCCGTGGGTCAAGGGTGGTTTTGTGATTGAGACCGAGGGAGATTATCCCCGCAAGGTGGCTTTCGTAGCTTTCGGCGAGGAGCGTGTGGCCATGGCCAAGAGCATTCCGATGGGGTCGCTGGTGCAGGTGACCTTCAACGCCGAGAGTCGTGAGTTCAACGAGCGCTGGTACACTGACCTGCGTGCCTCTCGTATCCAGCCCTTCGTGCCGGGCCAGATGCCCGCCGCCGCCACCGGCTATGCCTGGCAGGGTGCCGCCCCCGCTGCAGCCCAACCCACTGCTCCCGCACAGCCTGCCGCCGCACCGGCAGAACCCGCCAACTTCGCCGCAGCTCCCCAGATGGCTTCCTCTCCCGACGACGATCTGCCCTTCTAATAAGAATAACGGGTTGTTTGCCATGGAGAAAGCTGAGGTCAGAAAGAAAATTCGCGAGTTAAAGCGCGAGGTGCCGCTGGAGGAGAAAATCCGGCGGTCGGAGGTCATAATGCGTCAGGTGGAATCGCTTCCGGCGTTCCAGCAGGCGCAGACGGTGCTTCTCTACTGGTCGATGGCCGACGAGGTACAGACTCACGCCTTCGTGGAGAAATGGTACAAGGACAAGGTGCTGCTGTTGCCCTGCGTGGACGGCGACGACCTGCGTCTGCGGCAGTACACCGGCCCCGAGTGCATGGTGGAGGGTGAGCAGTTTGGCATCGGAGAGCCCACAGGACCCGAGTTCACAGATCTTGACAGCGTGGAACTTATCATGGTGCCAGGCGTAGCCTTCGACCATCAGTGCAACCGCATGGGCCGGGGTCGAGGATTCTACGACCGACTGCTGAAGAGCACCCCCAACGCACTTAAGGTGGGCGTGGCCTTTGACTTCCAAATGCTGGAAGAGATTCCCGTCGAAGAATTTGACGTAAAGATGGATAAAGTAATAAGCGAGTAACCATGCCTATGTTCCACACCCCCAAGCCGCGCCAGTTCCACTACCAGCCGCGCTTCTACGACCCCGAAAAAGAGAAATGGGAGGCGCTGAAGGCAAAATACGCGCTGGAGAGAGAGTTGGCAGAGAAGGAGGTAAAATCGGAGGGCTCTGAATATTCGGATTATTCCGAAAATCCCGATTCCGAATTGGCCTATTTCCAAAAGCGCGTGCGCGAACTGGATCGTAAGGAAAAACGCAAAGGGCTGACATGGAAGGACCTCTTCCGTAAGCGAGAGATGCCCACCTTCAACTACCAGCCCCGCTTTGCCACCACAGAGAGCACCGAACAAGGTACCGGCGAACACCTGGCCACATTCAAGAAACGCAGCACCAAAATCAAACGCCGTTTCGACGTAACCGACAAAGACTACATGAAACCCATTCCAGCCACGCGCATCATGCTCTATACACTACTGGTGTGTATGTTGCTGTATTGGATTCTGTTTTAACTGAAAAAATAAAATGTTGATAGAAGTATTGAAATCGAAACTCCACCGCGTGACGGTGACCGAAGCCGACCTCGACTACATCGGCAGTATCACCATCGACGAGGATCTGATGGATGCTGCAGGCATCATCGAGAACGAGAAAGTGGAGATTTACAACATCACCAACGGCGAGCGCTTCGCCACCTACGCCATCCGCGGCGAGCGTGGCAGTGGCGTCATCGGAATCAACGGCGCAGCGGCTCACAAGGCCATGGTGGGTCACCTGCTCATCATTGCCGCCTACGCTCAAATGGACTTTGAAGAGGCCAAGAAATGGCATCCAACGGTGATATTCCCGAAAAATAACAAACTGTGAGCCAAACGACCGATAAAAGAAACACCTGGAAAGATGTCCTGCGAATGGCCATCTTTCTCGGCATTGGATTCTTCTTCATCTATTGGTTCCTGCTGAAGCTCGACAGCGATCAGAAAGCCGCCATCTGGCAGTCGTTCCGCGAGGCCGACTACTGGTGGGTGATAATCTGCGTACTGTGCAGCCTGCTGAGTCACTTGCTCCGCGCCCTGCGCTGGCAGCTGCTGTTCAAACCCATTGGCTACCATCCGGGACTGAGCAACACCTTCGGGTCAGTCATCATAGCTTACATGGGTAACCTAGCCTTCCCGCGTGCCGGCGAAGTGATGCGCTGCGCCACGCTGCGCACCAGCGAGAACATACCTGTGGAGAAATCGCTTGGCACCGTGGTTACAGAACGTATCATCGACTTGATAGCCTTTGGCTTGATAGTCGTGATTGGCATGCTGGTGATGTTCGGTCAAGCCAAAGACTGGCTCTACAACACTCTGTCGGAGAAATTTGACAGCCTGCCCAACATAGCCATGATTATTGGCATCCTGGTGGCATTGGCCATGATGGCCTTCGTGTTCTATAAATGTTTTTGGAAGAAGTTGCTGCACATTGGCATTTTTGCAAAAATCAACGACCTTGTGACTGGCATGGTCGACGGAGTAAAGAGTGTTTTCCATATGGGAAAACGCAACACGCTGCTCTTCCTGCTCTACAGCGCCGCCATCTATTTACTTTACATTCTGGGAGGCCTCATCATTTTCCATGCCTTTGAAGAGACCTCATGGCTAGGCATGAGGGCAGCCTTTGTGGTCTACCTCTTTGGCTCGGTGGGAATGACCTTCTCGCAGGGCGGTATCGGGGTCTACCCCGCACTAGTGATGATGGGCCTTACCGACATTTACGGCATCAGCATGGAGGTAGGTACAGCCTGCGGATGGCTCCTTTGGGGCTCCCAACAGGCCGCCGTCATTGCTGTCGGCGCTGGCTATCTGCTTTATTTCAGTATTAAGAAACGTAAGAAAAACAAATAAAAAAATGGAAAAGACACGCTGTTTGATTATCGGTTCCGGCCCCGCAGGCTACACCACCGGCATCTATACCGGTCGCGCCGACTTGAAACCCATCCTCTACGAGGGAGAACAGCCCGGTGGCCAGTTGACCATCACCACGGAGATTGAGAACTTCCCCGGCTATCCTGAAGGTATCAGCGGTACCGCCATGATGGAGGATTTACGCAAACAGGCCTTGCGCTTCGGCACGGACGTTCGCAGCGGTTATATACGCGAGATTGACCTCAGCCAACGTCCATTCCATGCCAAGGACGACCACGGAGTGGAGATAGAGGCCGAGACAGTAGTCATCGCCACCGGCGCCAGTGCCAAATGGATAGGTCTCGAGAGTGAGAAGCAGTTCTACGGCCAGGGAGTATCGGCCTGCGCCACCTGCGACGGATACTTTTACAAGAACCAAGAGGTGGCTGTCATCGGTGGTGGCGACACCGCCTGCGAGGAGGCCAACTACCTCAGCACCCTCTGTTCCAAGGTCTACCTTGTGCACCGCCGCGACGAATTGCGTGCCTCGAAGGCCATGCAGCACCGCGTGCTCACCAACCCCAAGATAGAGATGTGCTGGAACAGCCGTCCCGCCCAGATTCTCGGCACCGACCTCGACGGTGTCACTGGTCTCGAGCTCGAAGATACCAAGACGGGGGCCAAGCGCGCCATCGACGTCACAGGCGTCTTCGTCGCCATCGGCCACAAACCCAACACCGACTTCCTTGGCGGACAGGTGGAACTCGACGAACAGGGCTACATCAAAGTAAAGAATCCCTCAGCAGCCACCAGCGTACCAGGTGTCTTCGCTGCGGGCGATGTCTGCGACCCCAACTACCGTCAGGCCATCGTGGCCGCTGGCAAAGGATGCGTGGCCGCCATGGATGTAGAACGTTTCCTGCAAAACAACTAAACCCGTCATGAGACCATCGGCTGCGGCACAACACATACAATACCTCTGCAAGCTTGCAGCCATGCTGGCTTGTCTGCTTGCCGTGCCAGCAGTCCATGCCCAAGTCAGGAGGTCCGACGTTACGCAAAGGAGGGATGTAAGTAGTTTACGCACTGCCGTAAATAACCAAACGTCCCAAAAGAGTTCCTCCTCCACCCAGAGAACATCCCCTTCCGACAGCAGCCAAATTGATACTTCAGCAACCAAAGGACTGCTCTATGTCAAGGAGACGCCCGACTCGGTGCTACGCAAGAAAGTTTTCTTTTTTTTCCATAAACCTCACACAACGAAAATCCACGAGTTGTGGAATCCCACGCTCGAACCAACAGGTGCACAATTCAGCGAACTCTTAGATGGCTTCAACGGCAACTACTTCCTCGGACAAGGAACCATCGGTCATCCACACCTGAGCGTATATCCGAAGGTGGCCGAAAGCATTGGGTTCAATCTTCAATACCATGGCCAAGAAGGCTACCTCAAAACCCCTGAGACCATACGATTCTACCAAACGCTGACACCCTACACGGTACTCTCTTACAATAGTTCCATGAAGAAAGACTACCTTGTGGAGGTGACACACACGCAGAATATCATTCCGGGGTGGAACGTCTCGTTCAACTACCGCCTCATGTGCCCCGAAGGAAACCTCTCGGGCTCGGGAGCCAAGAACCACTACCTCGACGCCACCACCAACTATTTCTCGCGCGACTCGCGACTGCAAGTGCGCGCGGGCTTCATTTGGCAGTCGCTGGCACTGGAAGAGAATGGTGGCCTGAGCGACGACAGCTACTTCACCGACAACTCTACAGCCAATCTTAGCGGTCTACCAGTGAAACTGTATAATTCTGCGTCAAAAAACCTGCACCACAACGCGTTCCTGCATGCCACCTACAACTTCGTACGCCAAGTAGAACGCACCCGCGAACGAGACTCGCTGGTGGCGCGCTACGACACCATCAACGCCGACAGTATCCTTCTGGTGATGGATACACTAGTGCTCACCGACACCCTTCGCGTGGGCACTCCGCATATTGTCAATCTTGGCATCTTGGGCGTGGACGCCGATTACACCCGATGGAAACGTGCTGCTTATCTCACCAATTATTCCGACTCCATCCTCTGGCAGGATATTAGCGCCACCCTCTTCTGGACCAACGACGCCTACCTTGATTACCGATGGCACAATCCACTGAAAATCACCATCGGAATTACACCACGACGACTCAATGCCATCGTTCCCAAGGACACTGCCTTATCGCCCGATACACTGCTCACCACCGCTGCCGTCAATCCCTTCGCCAAAGTGGAACTGCGACTCTGGAAAGCCATTCTCCGTGGCGAAGCGACGCTCGACAACACACTCCTCCAATTACACTCCAATATCAAGAACCCTGACATTCACTCGCACGTGGCGTTGGCTATACCCTTTGACAGCGTCGAAAACACCACACTAGAACTGAGTATGGCCTTCCAACGGCAGATGCCCGAAGTGAGAATGCTCCACGCCTCCGGATACACTCTCTCGCCCATCCTCTCCCAACGTATCAGGGCTCATTTTCAATACAACAACGACAAAGGATTCTTCCGCACCATAGAACTGGATGCCAACGCATCACACCTGAACCATAACGTCTGGTACGATTCAACGCTAACCCCTGTCGAGGGCACCAACGATCTATGGCTCTACCAGGCCGCCATGACCCTACGCATGCAGTGGCGTTGGTTCCACCTCGACATGCAGCAAATCCTCCAACACTCCACCGACGAGTTTCAGGCCGCCGTACCACTACTGGCCAGCAAGAACTCCATCTATACCGACTTCTCTCTTTTCCGCAACGCCTTACGCATGCAGATAGGTGTCGATTTACGCTACTTCTCCCTCTTCGCCTCCGACGCCTATGACCCCGCCACGGGCCTTTTCTATATGCAAGACACCAAAGTCGGCAACTGCTTTTGGGCTGATGCCTTCATCAACCTGCAAATTAAGCGCGCCAGCATCTACCTCAAAGCCGGCCACTTCAACGCCCTCTGGGAATCAAACCCGCACTACTTCCTCCTCCCCCACTACCCAAGTGCCCGCTTTGGCGTCTTTTGGGGCATGACCTGGAATTTCTTCGACTAAATACTGATACAATATGAAACGACTGATTTTTGCCAGCAACAACAAGCACAAACTTGTCGAGGTACGCGCGGCGCTGGAAGGAATTGCAAAGGTGGTGAGCCTGGCCGAGGCGGGCCTCGAGGGTGAGATTCCCGAGACCGCTGATACGCTGCAGGGCAACGCCTTACAGAAAGCACAATGGGTTTGGGAAAGGACTCATATTGATTGCTTCGCTGACGATACTGGACTTGAGGTCGATGCCCTCAATGGTGCTCCGGGCGTCTACTCGGCCCGTTATGCCGGCGAGCATTGCTCTTTCGACGACAATATCAATAAATTGCTTGCCGCCCTCGACGGCGAGAGCAACCGCAAGGCCGACTTCCGCACAGTGATCTGCCTGATAGAAAAGGGTGAAGTACATTATTTTGAGGGGCGTGTCGACGGGCAGATTCTCACCGAAAGACACACCAACGGCGAAGGCTTCGGCTACGACCCCATTTTCATGCCTGACCGCTTCGCCGTAAGTTTCGCCGAGATGCCGCTGGATGTCAAAAACAGCATCAGCCACCGTGGCCGCGCTGTGGAAAAATTGGCAGCGTATTTAAAACAATTGCCTTAACCACTTACTCATCCCATGAAACAGGTCTTCCCCCTCAGCATCCAAAGTGGCATGTCGCAGAGCGGCAGTTACATCCTGATGCTATGCGAACCCTCCAGTGGTCTTCAGATACCCATCTTCATTGGCGCAAACGAGGCTCAGGGTATTCTGCTGGCCAAAGAGTCTGTACAGACCCGCCGACCCATGACCCACGAGTTGATGGTTCATGTGATGCAAAATTACGGCCTTAGCCTGAAAGAGGTGACCATCGACCGCGTGATGGAAGGCATCTTCTATGCCACCCTCCATACCACTGACGGCTTCAACGACAAGCGTTTCGATAGCCGTACATCCGACGCCATTACCCTGGCGCTGCTCTTCGACTGTCCTATCATGGTAGCCGATGATGTGCTGGAAGAGACTGGTGTAAAGATGGACAATAGTGCCACTTTCTTTCCCTCCAACAGCGACCCCAGGCAGGACATCACCAGACTAGAGGAGGAACTTCGTCTTTGCGAAGAGCGCGAGGAATATGAGCAGGCTGCAGAGATACAGAAAAAAATCGAACAACTGAAAGGAAAAATATGAATTACAACGAAACCTCCGACTACCTGAAAAAACGCATTGCCGAAAGCGGACACACCTCCCCCTCCATCGCCATCGTGCTGGGCAGCGGCCTCGGAAAACTGGGCGAAAAAATTGAAAACCAGCTGGTCATCCCATACAGGGAGATTCCCCATTTCAAAGCCTCCACCGCCGTCGGCCACAAAGGCAACCTAATTATTGGAGCCCTTGGAGGCAAGAGCGTTATGGCCATGCAAGGCCGGTTCCACTACTATGAAGGCTACACCATGGAGGAAGTCTCCTATCCCATGCGTGTTTTCGCCAAAATGAACGTTCGGCAGGTGTTGGTGAGCAACGCCGCTGGTGCCATGAATCCCGACTACCACGTGGGCGACCTTATGGCCCTTACAGACCATATCAATCTCATGCCCAATCCTTTAATTGGTCCTAACAAAGACGAGTTCGGTCCCCGTTTCCCCGATATGACCGAGACCTACAGCCACCGCCTGCTAGCGTTGGCCGACAACGCCGCAGCCAAACAGGGACTAAAATTGTGGCATGGGGTTTATGTCGGCGTCACAGGCCCAACCTACGAGACCCCCGCCGAATATCGCGCCTATCGCATCATGGGCGGCGACGCCGTGGGAATGAGTACGGTACCCGAAGTCATCGTGGCACACCATAGCGGCATGGAAGTGTTCGCCATCAGCGTGATAACCGACCAGGCAAATGATTTGGGCAACGGCGTGGTCAACGACGAGAACGACGTGGTTCTCCAGGCCGACCGTGCCGCCGACAAAATGACACTCATCTTCACCGATATTGTCAACCAACTGTAAATGCAACGATTCCGCCCATACGTCCTCCCCGTCGCCATCGTTCTAGGCCTCCTGCTCCACCGCTGGTGCGCCATGTTCTCATTCCTAGTCCCCTTCATCATCTTCTGCATATTACTACTCTCATTCGCCGCCGTCGACCTGCGGAAGCTGCGGATGACTATGCTGGATTTCTGGCTGATGTTGTTCCAAGTGGTAGTGAGCACGGGGTGCTACGGACTGCTCACTCTCTTTGGTGGCAGTCATATTGTGGCCGAAGGCGTCTTAATAGGAGTCCTATGTCCCGTGGCGTCGTCGGTAGCCGTGGTGGCCTGCATGTTGGGTGCCAACCGTGAGACGGTGACCACCTATACTATTGTTGGCAACTTGATGGTGGCCGTAGTGGCACCGGTGGTCTTCAGTCTCATCGGCGACCATCCCGAGCGCGGTCTCATCGACGGCTTCCTACTGATGCTCAGCAAGATTGGTTCCACGCTGGCCCTACCTTTCTTCCTGGCGGTGCTGACGCAGTTCATGCTACCGAGGGTCAACAACTTCATTGCACAATACAAAGGCTTGGGATTTTACCTCTGGTCGCTGGCTCTGCTTTTCACCCTGGGACAGACCATCGACTATATTTTCCTCAATGGTGAAGGCAATTGGAACAGTATCGCATGGCTGGGCGCTTTGTCGTTGGTATTCTGCGTAGTACAGTTTGGCTTCGGCCGCTGGTTGGGCAAAAGATATGGCGACATGATTGGTGGAGGACAACTGCTCGGACAAAAAAATTCCGCCATGGGCATCTGGATGGCCAACACATTCCTCACCCCCCTCTCGTCGGTCTTCCTGGCCTTCTACAGCATTTTCCAGAATGTATGGAATGCCTGGCAATTAGCTCATATTAAAAAGAAATGATAAAAGCAGCATTTTTCGACATAGACGGCACCCTGCTGAGTTTCACTACCCACCGAGTCTCAGCGGGCACCATCCGCGCATTCGACCGCCTGCACCAGGCCGGTGTACGCACTTTCCTTTCCACGGGCCGACCCGACGTACTCATCCCCCAGATGCCCGTCACTTTCGAGGCCAAGATAACCATGAACGGAGGCTTGGTCTTCGTCGGCGACCATGTGGGAGCCAACGGAAAGCAAAACCCAAACGAGGTCCTACTAAGCAATCCCATCCCCGACAATGAACTTCAAGTATGGCTTGATTTAGCAAAAGACAAGTACCTATGTACCATGATTTTCACAAAGGACAATATGTTCCTTACACAACCTAACGAAGTGGGATTAAAGTTGCGCAATCAGCTTGAATTTGAGATGCCACCGGTGGTGGACATCGAACGCATGCGAGGAGAGACTGCCTATCAAATAATCGCCATCATGCCAGGTGAGATGGACCATGATGTAGCCAAACTACTCCCACACTGTCGCCTACCACGTTGGCACCCATATTTCACTGACATTGTGGCTCATGACAATAGTAAGGCTCGCGGCATGGAGGTTATCTGTCAGCACTACGGCATCCGCCAGGAGGAGACCATTGCCTTTGGTGACGGCGCCAACGACATCGAAATGCTCGAGTGGGCAGGTATCGGAATAGCCATGGGCAATGCAGCAGACATGGTAAAAAAACATGCCGACCACATAACTACTGACGTAGACAATGAAGGCATAGAAAATGCTGTTAACGAGATATTACAATGAAGACACTTGAAGAACAACTTAAAGAAACTCTCCGACTACTTGACAGCTATCAAGACCTCTCTGTTGACCAAGAGGACGACGACGCATTCGTGGCCCGCGGCAATGGTTTTTGTGACCGCAAATACAGTGACGACTTCCTGCAGATGCAGATAGCTCAACTTACCGCCCGTGCTGCCGAGATAAAAGAAAAAATAAAAAAAATAGCCTATGATTTATGAGATATTCCTTGCCCTCATCGTCATCGGATCGTTGATACTGGTGATATCCGGAAACCGAAAGCCCTACATATCAATATTTTGGATTCTCTTTATCGTTCTTTTGCCCGGCGTGGGGACCATCTTCTACCTGCTGCTCGGCAAAGACTACCGCAGCCGCCGTGTCATCAAGGCCGACGAGCTGGCGCGCTTCGACGCCCTGCGCGACAAAGCCGTGGGCGACAGCATCATAGATTCCCTCCCCAACGACAAATACAACAAACTGGCCTCCATGATGCGCCACGCCAACGACACCCCGGTCCTCGGCAACAACAACGTGCGGATTTTCACCGACTTCACCCCTATGTTCCAGTCGATGCTCGACGACATCTCACGCGCCAAAAACTTCGTACACATACAGTTCTATATCGTGGACAACGACGAGGTGGGCCATCAGCTCAGCAGCCTGCTCATCCGCAAGGCTCAGGAGGGAGTCGACGTGCGCCTGATGTTCGATAGTTGGGCCAACATCTTCGTCCGCAGCGAATACTACGAACACATGCGTCGCGGAGGAGTGAAAGTACAATCATTTCAGAAACTTATACCCTCTATGTTCACGCGTGACGTGAACTGCCGCACCCACCGTAAAATAGTAGTCATCGACGGCCACACAGGCTACACCGGCGGCATGAATATCGCCCGTCGCTACCGCGACGGCATCAACCACGGCGCCTGGCGCGACACCCATATCCGCATCCAAGGCCCCGCTGTAGCACAACTTGAACTCTCCATCCTCGCCGACTGGCGCTTCTGCACCAAAGAACTCCTCGACGACCCGCGTTTCTTCCCCGCCCAAGAAGTTCAACAACAAAATAACCAAACATTTGCACAGATTGTCACCTCGGGTCCCATGGACGAGTGGAACACCGTCATGCAGGGCATGGTGCAAGCCATCGCCCAAAGCCGCCGCTACCTTTACATACAGACTCCCTATTTCCTCCCGACGCACCCTATCCTACTGGCAATCAGAAATGCAGCTTTGGCGGGAGTCGACGTGAGACTAATGCTGCCCGCCGTTGCCGACCGCAGCCGCATCACCTTGGCAGCCTCCAAGTCCTACTTCCGCGACTTGCTGCCCGCCGGTGTCAAAATCTATATGTATACCAAGGGATTCCTCCACTCGAAGACCATGGTCTGCGACGACGACTTCGTCACCATTGGCTCCACCAATCTCGACCCCCGCAGCCTGGAGCAGAACTTCGAGGTCAACGCCTTCATCTATGACGAAGCGATCGCCAAACGTCAGCGCGACATCTTCCTCGACGACATGAAAGAGTGCTCCTTGATCGACCCTGAACTTTGGCAAAAGCGCTCTAGGCTGGAGAAGTTTGTCCAGTCCACCGCAAGGATTTTCACCCCCATTCTTTAGCCCAAAACACCTACCATCGACCTACCATCACCCTATCATCTCCTACCATGGTAGGACTTGGTAGGGAGTTGATACGTTTTTGGGACGGTGTTGATACGGTGTTAGTGCTTAGTATCAGTCAATTAAAAACGGCCCTCGACAGGGGTTCTGCCGAGGGCCGTTCATTTTTTCGTAAAAGGCTAGTTGATAAAACTTTAAGCTAAATTCAATCCATCGTCAGGATAATACCGAATTTTATCGGGTAGAGGTCCTGGGTGCTGGAACGCATGGTACTCATGGTGGGTACCTGGAGGTAGAGGCCGATGCCTTCGTAGTTGAGGGTGGCACGGAGGTCTAACTTATAGGGATTGATGTATTTGTTGACGCCTTGGTCGTAGTCGGTACGTTCCTCGAGGTCGGTCGTGTACTCGCGGCGGAGGCCGGTGTGGCTGCCGCTCCAGTGAATGCCGGGGAGGGCGCTGAGGGTGAGGCTCCAGTTGTGCCAAAGGTCGAAGCGGAAGGTGAGCGGAAGGACCACATAGCGCGTGTTGAGCCACGAGGTGCAAGTCGCATCGCCGCCGTCGGTGAAGATGTGCGGATTGGTGGCGGTATTAAATGTAATATCCTTGCCCTCAAATTTGTACTTGTCCCACTCGAGGCCGAGACCGACATAGAATCCAAAGTGTCTAGTTCCGATAATAGGGTAGTTTACAGAAAGTTGGATATTGTTGAAGCTGGTGCGGATAGCGGCATCTCCTTCTACGCCCTCAAAGCCGTTGAACATTCCGGTGCCCCAGTTGTGGAAGCCCCAAGCAAAGTTGAGGGCCACGTCGCGACTGCGCCAGATGGATTTCTTCTTCTCCTCCTTGACAGGCGGAAACGTACTGTGGACAAGCTTCGTCTGCACGGCATCGGCAAACACCTTTCCTTGAGGACCTAACGGACGGACGGTGTCGCCATCGCAATAGTTCCATTCCACTTGGGCAAACTTGTTGTCGGGATCGAAGGAGATGCTTTGTACACGTGTTTCTATGTCAGGCTCATTGATGGTTTTGATGCAGGCGATGCTGATGCGAGAATAGTCATAGGAGCCAATGTAATAATTGTGGTTGGCCTGTCGAATCTCGGAGTAAATCATCGAGTGATCCTTGGCCTTGAGCGTGAGGCTGACGGCCCACATTGAGTCGGTGATGCTGCCGCTGAAGGTAACGGTAGCATGGTCCTGTGTGTTGATAGTCAGCCGGTCGCGCTTGCCGAAACTACCCACGAAAAGGAGGTTGGCATGGTCCTCGACCTCGAAGGTCATGGAGCGACCTGTGGGGAGGAGGAGAATTACATCGGCGTGATTTTCAGAGATGGTCATGCGATTTTTCTTTATCGTCGCCACCTGGTATTGGCTGGGGGACTGGAGTTCCGTAGGACCATCGGTGGACTTCACCATGAGGCGCACGATGCCTTCGAGGCGTATCTCCTCCACCCCGTCGGGCACCTGCTGAGTGTAAACGTGCTGGGCGTAGGAAGGTGAAAGGTAAAAGGTGAAAGGTAAAAGCAATACTAAAATCAATATCTTTTTCATAAGGCTGTTGTTTTAGAAGATAATACCAAATTTGACGGGGAAAAGTTCTTCGCAGCTGCCTTTGAAGGCCGGGAGCATCGAGGCTTGGAAATAGACTCCCACGGAGCGGTATTGCACGGCAATGCGGGCGTCGAGCTTGTAAGGGTTGATATAGGGGTTGACGGTGTAGTCCTTGATGTTGGTCTCGTCGTCGCCGGAGGTGATGTCACGGCGGAGGCCGGTGTGGCTGCCGCTCCAGTGAAGACCGGGGATGGCGGCGAGTTCAGCCTTCCAATGGCGGCCGAGGTCAAACTTGACGGCGATGGGCAGGATGACATAGCGCGTCAGCAGGCGACTCTCACTGTTGGCCACGGTGCCGTTGACGAAGTGGTAGGGGTCGGTGGTTTGGTCGAAGTGGATGTCGCCCCGGTGGAACTTGTACTTATCCCACTCCATGCCGAGACCAGCATAGAGGGCTACGCGGCGCGAGGTAAGCACAGGATAGTTGAAGGTCAACAAAATATGATTGAATGAGGTGCGTACGGCGGCATCGTCGTCAGTACCGGCCAGGCCATTGAAGCGATCCTTGCCCCAATTATGGAAGCCCCAGGCAAAGTCGATATTGGGGTTCCAGGTACGGCGGTTGAGACGCAGCTTTATCTTACGTGCCAGATCGGCCACGTCGTCGGCATCAAGGTCACCAAGGTCGTCGAGGTCGAAGTTAATATCATCATTATTCTCTGCAAAGAATCCTTCGGCTTCCTTGGAATCAACAGTCTGCGGCAAGCCGGGGAAGAGCCTGTATTTGATATTAATGCTGGCATGTTCGCTTTGGTAAACGTGACACAACTGTTCCTGATTTTCCGAATATGCCAATTCGACGATGAAAGCCTTCATCCGCGAGTTGTCTTTGGCACTGAAATCATAGGCTTCCGCAACAATGCGACTCTTGACATTAACACGTGCCTCATCCTTAAGGGTGAACGACATCATTTTGGCACTGAGAGTGTCGGATATGCCTTCAAATGTCACTGTAGCGAGATCTTCGACCTTCAACTTGAAGTCAATAGGGTAATGGAAAGTACCTTGGAAGGTAACTTCAGCGTTTCCGCGGACATAAAAATGTTTCACCTTGTCGGCACTCAGGTGGAGGCGAATATTACGGTTGCCATAGAATTTCATGGTTTGGTCTTGAATGCTGACACCAGCACCGGCATTCATAATACCGTCCTCGAGGCCACTGACGGTGTCAGAGATAATGACGGCCTTACAGTCCTCAAAGGTGAGGAAGGTCACATCGTTGGGCAATGGCTGCACCTGCGCCTTGAGGGCCGGAGCAGTCAGCAGCAAGGCTAATGCCAATAGAAATCGGTTGTTTTTCATAATGGTAACTATTTGATTTTACTTTTTATATTATCTATTTTTTCGCGCATGGGTTCTACGAAGCTCTCCGCAAGTTGGCGGCTGTCGGGCAGAGCTCGGCTAACCAAACGGCCCATGGGATACTCACTGAGGCCCTCGCGGTAGGCATCGTTGGCGACCAGCAGCATGTCACCCCAATCGGCAGAGCGATCATAGGCGATGAGACTGCCGGTCTCTACCAAAGTAGCTTTGGCAGGGCTTTCCTCGAAGACGATAAGGTTGGTAGTCTCGATGATTTCAATAGGAATAGCAGTGATAGAATCGGAAAAGGGAATAGAAGGAATTGAGGGGATAGAATCAATCGAAGGGATAGCGGCTATCATTGCGGGGAGGGAGTTTGTGGGTTGCTTTACCATTCTCTCCGGTATTTCTTCCATTGCCTCTGTCGTATCCATTTCTCCGGCTTCGGCCATCAATGGGGCGGCAGGTCTTTCGAGGGTATCCATGGAGCCCATGCGCAAGGCCGGCACCATCAGCGCCACCACCACGGAAGCGGCTGCGCTCCAGCGGAGGAAGGCCGGCCAAAGAGGGGCTGTGTGCTGTTGTGACACAGCAGCATACCGGACCGTCTCATCGCGCACTAGGCGCGGGGCCTCGTCGTAAAGGGCCAGCTCCTCGGCGGCCTCGGGATGGTCGGCGAGCCAGGCTTCCACGGCCTCACGCTCGGCGGCGGTGAGTTCGCCTTCGGCATAGCGCAGGAGCCACAGTTCATAGTTGTTGTTATCTATTGTTGTCATATCCCAATTGTTTCAGTTGTTTTCTCATTGTTACGCGGGCACGGAAGAGGTAGACCTGCACCTGGGAGTCGCTGAGCGCGAGGGTTTTCCCTATCTCGGCGTAACTGTATCCCTCGACGTCGCGGAGCTGGAGGATGGCCCTCTGCACTTCGGGCAGCGCCTGGAGGCTGTGCTCGATGGCCTCGCGGAGGTCGAAGCGCTCGTCGGGCTGCTGCATGGTCTCCACTGTCGACTGCTCCTCGTGCATCCTCACCACCTTGCCGTGGCGCAAAGCCATCATCAGGCTGCGGTAGGCCGAACTGAGCAGGTAGCTCTTGCCTTTCTCACACGGCACCTCCTCGCGGTGGCACCAGAGGGCTGCCAAAGCCTCCTGCACAGCATCCTCGCAGTCAGGGCGGCTGCCGCCGCAACGCACCACGAAACGCATCACGTCGTCGGCCCACAGGCGCACTCCTTTGTTATATTCCTTGGCAGTCTTCACTCCGAGGCCTATCAGGACGAGGCCGGCGATGATGTTGGCGGTGCGCTCTGGGACGGGGATGTTGCGCTTGCCGAGGTAGATACCCAACAGGGAGACGAGGGTTGTAACGGCACCGATGGTGGCGACAATCCACAGGACGGTAGCCAGCGGGTTGTCCAAGCCGAGACCGATGCCGACGGCCAGACCATCAATGCTGGTGGCAATACCCAATAAAAAATAGGTATAAATCAGCGAACGGTGGCTATCAGGAGTCTTTTCCTCTGCCTTCCCTTCCTCGCCACGGATGCCGTCAAGAATCATCTTTCCACCGATGAAGGCCAGCAAGCCGAAGGCTATCCAGTGGTCGACAGCCTCGATGAAGGCGCGGGCCACGTCGCCAATGATGGCACCCGCCAGGGGAAAGGCAAACTGGCAAAATCCCAGAATCAAGGCCATGAGGAGCCCGCGGCGGTAGGTCATTTTAGTACGGAATGCGGTGGCGGCAGAGACCACCAGAGTGTCGACACAAAGTGCCAGAGACAATAGTAATGCTTCTACAAATGTCATTGTTGATTGATTTTTTCATGGGCCACCATGCCCATGGTGTGACGGAAGTTGATTTCGGAGACAAAAGTCTGCCCCCTTGCGTCGACCATCAGGTCGACGCCCAGCGGTCCTCGGTAGCGCGGCCACACGTTGGCGGCCAGCCACTCTTCTATGTGTGCCTTTGTCTGCAGCAGAGCCGTTTCATGGAACGTCTCTACAATACGGGCATCAGTCCACATTACATTCTCTTTGTACACGCCGCTGTCTGTCTTGAAATAGGAGTATCCCATAAAATAACCACTCATATACTCAAGTGCAAGGTCTGCTACCACATCGCGGCGGGGTTCGGCGATGACGCAGCGCTGGTTGGCGACGGTTTTCACTATCCAGTCGCGGTCGATAGGCGTGAGGCTGCCGTGCACCCAACGCAGACCCCTACCCGCCCCCGACCAAGGCGCCTTGAGGACCCAGTGCTCACAACTTTTTAATAATGATTCCATACATTCTATAGAACGCACCTCGTGGCAGTCCTCCTGCAAGGGGAGCACCGTGGAGCGGTGCTGGAGCTCGCGGATGGTGTCTATTTCTTCATCCGTAGGCAGCAATGCAACATCAACGCCCCTCTTCTGTAGCTCATGTCTGACGACAGCATTCCACCCCCACGTCACCACCTCGGTGGCCATCAAAGCCTGATTGCATGATAAATCATATACCGAGCAACATTCCGCCTCTGGATATAATACGGACATGAGGGATGCGTCGCGGCGGGCGAACTCCACGGCCGACCGCGGCGGTACATAATGAGCACGACCTTTGGCTAAGCAAAGGTCGTGCTCAGGGTTGAAGATGCAGAGTTGCATCCTTTCTTCTTATTTGTTGACCTGGAACTTCTTGTTACCGGTCTTGAAGAAGTCGGCAATCTGGTTTGCGGCGGCGAGACCGGCGTTGATGTTGGCCTCTTCGGTCTGGGCACCCATCTTCTTGGGGGTGGCGAAGTAGCGACCCTCGAAAGCCTTGAAGTCGGCATCGGCATCGGGCATGATGTCGGTGATGTACTTCAGGTCGGTGCGCTCGGCCATCAGCTTGAGCAGACCAGCCTCGTCGATGACTTCCTTACGGGCGCTGTTCACGAGGATACCGCCCTTGTGCATCTTGCCAACGAGGTCGTAGTTGATGCTCAGCTTGGTCTCAGCGGTGGCGGGGATGTGGAGCGACACCACGTCGCAGGTCTCGAACAGGGCCTCCTGGCTGGGGACAGCCTTGGCGATGGCGCTGCTGTTGATCTGCTCGGCGCTCAGGAAAGCGTCGTAGGCATAGACATCCATGCCGAAGCCCTTGGCGATGCGGGCCACGTTGCGTCCCACGTTACCGAAGGCGAGGATACCCAGCTTCTTGCCCATGAGCTCGCTGCCGCTCTTACCGTTGAAGAAGTTGCGGACGGCATAGACGAGCATACCCATGACGAGCTCGGCAACAGCGTTGCTGTTCTGGCCGGGGGTGTTCATGGCGACGATCTTGCGGGCGCTGCAGGCCTCGAGGTCGAGGTTGTCGTAACCGGCACCGGCGCGCACGACGATCTTCAGGTTCTTGGCGTGGTCGATGACCTCTTTGGTCACCTTGTCGCTGCGCACGATGAGAGCGTCAGCATCCTCGACGGCCTTGTAGAGGTCGTTCACGTCGGTATATTTCTCAAGGAGGGCAAACTGGTAGCCGTTCTCCTCAACGATTTTCTTGATACCGTCAACTGCCACTTTGGCAAACGGTTTCTCGGTAGCAACTAAAACTTTCATCTTGTTGTAAATCTTTATTTCATCGGAGAATACGCAGGTAGGCTCCTTGCGGAGCTTCTTCTCAAAACCTTCCCTGACGTCGTCTCTGATTTCCATTGTTTCTTATTTGTTGGCTTTCTCGAAGTCCTGCATGCACTGGACGAGAGCCTCGACGGCCTCGATGGGGCAAGCATTGTAGAGGCTGGCACGGAAGCCGCCGACGCTGCGGTGACCCTTGATGCCGACCATACCGCGCTCCTTGGCGAAGGCCATGAAGGCATCCTGCAGGTTCTCGCGGCCCTCGGCCATCACCCAGCAGTGGTTCATGATGGAACGGTCTTCCTTCTCAGCAGTACCCTTGAACATGCTGTTACGGTCAATCTCCTCATAGAGCATGGCGCTCTTCTTGAGGTTGATCTTGTTCATGTTTTCAACACCGCCGATGGTGTTCTTAACCCACTTCAGGGTCTCGTGCATCACGAAGATGGCGCTCACCGGAGGAGTGTTGAACATGCTGATGTTCTTGGCCTCTTCAGCGGCGTGGGTACGGAAGTCCACCATGGTGGGCAGGGGGTTCATGTACTGGCGGTCGGTGATCTTGCCGAGGATGTCTTTGCGGACGATGTAGAAGGTAACACCGGCAGGACCGACGTTCTTCTGGGCGCCACCGTAGATGAGACCGTACTTCTTCACGTCGACGGGACGGCTCATGATGTCGGAGCTCATGTCGGCGACGAGCATCACGTTGTTGATCTCGTTGGCGGCGAAGTCCTTGCGGATCTCGGTACCGTAGATAGTGTTGTTGGTGGTGATGTGGAAGTAGTCGGCGTCGGCGGGGACGGTCCAACCCTTCGGAATGTAGCTGTAGGTCTTGTCCTCGCTGCTGGCCACGATCACGGTCTCACCGAAGTTCTTAGCCTCTTTGGCAGCCTTCTTGGCCCACACGCCGGTCTGCAGGTAAGCAGCCTTCTTGTTCAGGAGATTGGCGGGAACATCCATGAAGCCGGTGCTGGCACCACCACCAAGGAAGAGAATCTCGTACTCAGCGGGGATGTTCAGCAGGTCACGCCAGAGCTGGCGGGTTTCTTCCATGGTGCGCTCCCAACCGGGGGTACGGTGAGAGATCTCGAGCAGGCCAATACCAGTGTTGTCAAAGTCGCGGATGGCGGCGATGGTGGACTCGATGGCCTCTTTGGGCAGGACACAGGGACCTGCGTTGAAATTATAAGCGGTCTTCATTTGTTGTTTTTGTTTTAAATGGTTTATATTTAATGAATTACTTGCTTTCTGCATCATTGAGACGCAACTACAAAAATAGTAAATAAAATCATATTTACAAAAAATATTACAAAATATTTATTTTTTTACACCAATAAAATAATATCAACCCGTCCGCGTTATTAGATATTATTATTAAACATTTAAACCCTAGAAACATGAGAAAACATATCGTAGCAGGCAACTGGAAAATGAACTGCACCTTCAACGAGGCTGACGACCTCATCAATGGTATCATGGAACAACTTGAGGACAAGGAACTTCCGCGCGATACGAAACTTATCGTCTGCCCCCCGTTCCCCTATCTGGAGATGACCACCGACTATGCCAACGACAGCTATTTCATGGTTGGCGCACAGAACGTCAGTGACCAGGAGAAGGGTGCCTACACCGGTGAGGTGAGTGCCGAAATGCTTGAAAGTATGGAGATTGACTACTGTATTGTAGGTCACTCGGAGCGTCGCGCCTACTATGGCGAGACCGATAAGACCGTGGCCGCCAAGGTGGACCAGCTACTGAAGCACGGTCTGAAACCCATCGTCTGCGTCGGAGAGGTGCTCGAGGAGCGCGAAGCCGGCCGTCAGCTTGATGTGGTGAAACGCCAAGTTGAGGAAGGTCTCTTCCACCTCACCGCCGAGCAGATGAAAGAAGTGGTCATCGCCTACGAGCCCGTCTGGGCCATCGGCACTGGCAAGACCGCCACTCCCGAACAGGCGCAGGAAATCCACGCCCATATCCGCTCGCTGCTCACCTCCAAGTATGGCAAAGAGCTGGCCGACGAAATCAGCATCCTCTATGGCGGCAGCTGCAAACCCTCCAATGCCAAGGAGCTCTTCGCATGCCCCGACATCGACGGCGGTCTCATCGGCGGCGCTTCCCTGAAGGCCGAAGACTTTATCGCCATCGCATTGAGTTTCTAAGTGCGGTTCGAGCGATTCATAGCAAAGCGGTTTATGCCGCGAAGCAAAGACGGCGGGGGCTTTTCGGGGCCCCTGTCGGTCATTGCTGTGATTAGCATCGCCCTGGGGGTGACGGTGATGGTGATGGCTGTCAGCATCCTCAGCGGCTTCCAGCGCGAAATCACCGACAAGGTGGTGGGCTTCGGCAGCCACCTCACGGTGAGCAACTACGCCTCCAACCCCCTCTATCAGGAGACCCCCGTGAGCGTCGACAGCACGCTGATAACCAATATCAAAAGCGTGAGAGGCGTGCGCCACTTGCAGTTTTTCGCCACCAAAGGTGGCATGGTGAAGACCCAAGAGCAAATCTACGGCATCATGCTCCGAGGCCTCAGCGAAAACTATGACACCACCTTCTTCGCCAACTGCCTCGTGGAAGGCAAGCTTCCCTATTTTTCCGAGAAAGTATCCAATGACGTCCTCATTTCCAAGACCATATCGTCGCGTATGCACCTCGCCGTAGGCGACAAGATGAGGACCTATTTTTGGGCTGGCGACACCTACCGCTCACGTGCCTTCACCATCAGTGGCATCTACAATACCGATCTCACCGAGTTCGATGAGCTCTACGTCATCGGTGACCTGCGGCAAGTACAGAGGCTAAATGATTGGGATTCAACCATGGTGGGTGGATATGAAATATTGGTCGACGTTTTCAGTCGTCTCGACGCTACGGCCTTCAACGTCCTCGGCGTGTTGCCTTACAACTACTCGCTCCAGACTATCGTCGAGGCCCACCCCGCCCTCTTCTCATGGCTCGACCTTCTGAACAGTAACATCGTCCTCATCCTCTTTATCATGGGTCTGGTCTGCGCCGTAGCCATCGTCTCGGCGCTACTCATCATGATTTTCGAAAAGGGCCGCACCATTGGCATCCTCAAAGCCATGGGCGCTACCAATGCCTCAGTGCGCCGCATTTTCCTCCTCAAAGCCTCGCGCCTTATCCTCGAGGGAATTTTCATCGGCGACGCAATCTCGCTAGTGCTCTGCTATGTGCAGCAGCACTGGACGGTGGTGAAACTTGACGCCGCGAGCTACTCGATGTCCTATGTGCCGGTCGACCTCAACGCCACCACTTTTGTCGCCATCAGCGTAGCCACCCTGGCGGTGTGCCTGCTAGCCCTACTGCTTCCGGCAGCCTATATCTCGCACATCAGCCCCGCAAAAACCATCAAGTCGGAATGAAACAGCGCATAAAACTCATACTCATGGCTTTGGCCATCGCCTTGGCGCTCTTCGCTCTATGGCAGGTGCAACATATCGCCGGGCAGGTGCGCGAAAGCGAGGAAGCCAAGATTCGCCTATGGGCCAATGCTATAGCCCAGCGCAACCGCATGGCCGAAGTGACACAGCACTTCTTCCAACAGGCCACCCTCGACGAGCATCGCAAGATGCAGCTCTATACCGACATACTGCAAAGCTTCAACGACCCCGATCTCAGCACCGATCTCCGCTTCAGCCTGGCCTACATCCACTACATCGTCGACTCCGCCCGCACCCCAATCATCATCACCTCCTCCAAGGATTCCATTATCACTGTCCCGCAGGAGCTTGCAGGACAAAAACTTGAAGGCGACCTGATGGAGGAATTCTCACAGAATCCACCGTTTGTCTATCGCATCTGGGGCATGCCGATGACACTCTACTACAAAGAGTCACAGTATTACACCCAACTACGCCACGTGCTCATGGGCTTTACGCGGTCGTTCCTGGCCGAAATCACCAATAACTCGGTCTTCGTGCCCGTGGTCATTGTCGACAGCACCCGTACCCGGGCCCTTGCCATCGGCAACCTAGACTCCACGGAGGTCAACAACCCCGCCAAACTGCTGCCCAGGCTAGAACGCATGGCTGCCGTCAACGACCCCATCCAAATCTCCCTGCCCGACAACAGCCGTGCTTATGTCTACTATGAGAACTCTCCTCTGCTGCGTTCGTTGCAGTGGGTGCCACTCTTCTATATTATCATTGGACTGGTACTGCTGGTGGTGACCTACTACATCTTCCGCACTGCCCGTACCGCTGAGCAGAATCGCATCTGGGTAGGCCTGGCAAAGGAGACCGCTCACCAGTTGGGCACGCCCCTCAGCTCGCTCAGTGGCTGGACACAGTACCTTCGCGGAAAGGAATTCAGCGAGGAGTATGCCGCTGAGGTTGAGAAAGATATCCATCGTCTAGAAACCATCACCCACCGCTTCTCAAAGATTGGCTCGGTACCCGAACTGAAGGAGGAAAATGTCGCCGACGCCGTGAGTGCCGCCATCGACTATCTCCGCAGCCGTGCACCGAGGAAGGTGCAGTTCGCCGTCTCCTTCCCTGCCGACGAGCAATTCATCGCCCCCCTTAACAGCCACCTGTTCCAGTGGGTAATCGAGAACCTCTGCAAGAATGCCATCGACGCCATGGAGGGTGCCGGCACTATCACCATCGTCGGCTCGCAGGATGCCCGCAATATCTACATCGACGTCACCGACACCGGCAAAGGCATGAGCCCGTCAGTGCAGAAACGCATTTTCGACAGCGGCTTCACCACCAAGAGCCGTGGTTGGGGTCTCGGCCTCCCACTGGCCCGCCGTATTATCAACCAGTACCACCGCGGCCGCCTCTTCCTCAAATACTCCGTCCCCGGCCAGGGTACCACCTTCCGCATCGTGCTGAAGAAAAAATAATGCCCAGACAACACAATATTAACATGGGGCTATCGTTAATGTGAATTATTATATTATTTTAGGAAACATTATTTAGACTTATGGCAAATCAAGACGATTTCTTCAAGAAAGTGGTGGCTCACGCCAAGGAATACGGATTCATCTTCCCAAGCTCGGAAATCTACGACGGCCTCGCCGCTGTCTACGACTACGGCCAGATGGGCGTGGAGCTGAAGAACAATATCAAGCAGTACTGGTGGAAGGCTATGGTGCAGATGCACGAGAACATCGTGGGTCTGGACAGTGCCATCTTCATGCACCCCCGCATCTGGAAGGCCAGCGGCCACGTGGATGCCTTCAACGATCCCCTCATCGACAACAAAGACAGCAAGAAGCGCTACCGCGCCGACGTCCTCATCGAGGACCATATCGCCAAGATAGAAGAAAAGATTGAGAAGGAGTGCGAGAAGGCCCACAAGCGTTTCGGCGACGCTTTCGACCGCCAGCAGTTCGTCACCACCAACCAGCGTGTGCTTGAGCACCAGAAGAAGATCGACGAGATTCATGAGCGCTATGCCGACTGCATGAACCGCAACGACCTCGACGGCCTGAAGCAGCTCATCCTCGACCTGGAGATTGTCTGCCCCATCAGCGGCACCCGCAACTGGACCGACGTGCGCCAGTTCAACCTGATGTTCGCCACCAAGATGGGCAGCGTCATCGACGACAGCGATACCCTGTATTTGCGTCCCGAAACGGCACAGGGTATCTTCGTCAACTTCCTCAACGTGCAGAAGAGCGGCCGCATGAAGATACCTTTCGGCATCGCCCAGATTGGCAAAGCTTTCCGCAACGAGATTGTGGCGCGACAGTTCATCTTCCGCATGCGCGAATTCGAGCAGATGGAGATGCAGTTCTTTGTGCGTCCCGGAACGGAGCTGGAGTGGTTCAAGCACTGGAAAGAGGAGCGCCTGCAGTGGCACCTCGCCCTTGGCATCCCGGCCGACTGCTACCGCTACCACGACCACGAGAAGCTGGCCCACTACGCCAACGCCGCCACCGACATCGAGTTCAAGTTCCCCTTCGGTTTCAAGGAGCTGGAGGGCATCCATAGCCGCACCGACTTCGACCTGAGCCGCCACAGCGAGTTCAGCGGCAAGAAACTGCAGTATTTCGACAGCGAACTGAACGAGAGCTACACGCCGTACGTCATCGAGACCTCCATCGGCGTCGACCGCACCTTCCTGGCCATCTTCAGCCACTCGCTGAAGGAGGAGACCCTCGAAGATGGCAGCACCCGCGTGGTGCTCAGCCTCCCCGCCAAGCTGGCACCCTACAAGGCTGCCGTGCTGCCCTTGGTGAAGAAAGACGGCCTGCCCGAGAAGGCCCGCGAGATACAGCACCTGCTGATGCCCGACATGATGGTGCAGTACGACGAGAAGGACGCCATCGGCCGCCGCTACCGTCGTCAGGATGCCATCGGCACCCCCTTCTGCATCACCGTCGACAACGACACGCTGACCGACAACGCTGTCACTGTGCGCCACCGCGACACCATGCAGCAGGAGCGCGTCAGTATCGACCAGCTGCCCGCCTACCTCAAGGCAAAATTGTAACCTATTCAGGCCTACATTCTCAACATTTCAAAGAACACTTTGCGTCCGGCCGACACTCCACACTGTCGACCGGACGCATATATAATATAAGGCCTTTTGAGCGGACACTTCTTTTTTAACTAAACTTTAACTTTTGCCATCGTCGACACCCCTAATTTTCGCCCTCGTACTAAATTATTTTGGTCAATCCAAAATATGTTTGTATTTTTGCAACTCGAAAAGCGTCATAAACATGAGGACGACAGCAGACATACTGGCGGCATTGGGACAGTTTAAAGCCTATGCTACAAAGCGCTATGGGATAGACCAGATTGGCGTGTTCGGTTCTGTGGCACGTGGAGAGCAAACCGACAATAGTGATGTGGATATTTTTTATTCCGGTAAAGCACTATCGTTGTTCACCCTTGATGAAATGCAATGCGAGCTGGAGAATCTATTGGGCTGCAAGGTTGACATAGTCCGCATGCGTGATAATATGAACCCCCTGCTTCGTAGCAGAATAAAGAAGGAGGGGTGTTATGTTTGACCGAGACCTGACGCTAAACACTCTGCAACAGATAAAGACGCTTGTTGACACTATTGGCCAGCGTACTGCTGCCATTAACGACATAGATGGCTTCTTGGGTTCGCCAAGCGGTATGGTGTTGCTTGATGCAGTATGTATGAATCTCATTGCCATAGGCGAAGCTGTCGAGAACCTTGACAAGGTATCCAATGGTGAACTGTTGCCACGATATCCACAGCTGCAATGGGGCAGTATCATGCGGATGCGTGACAAGATAGCACACCACTATTTTGAGATTGACGCCGAGGTTGTCCTTCTTACAATCAAAGAAGACATCCCATTGGTGAAGACTACCATAGAAAAGATGATTGCTGAACTGTAGCAAACGCTATTACTTAAAACAATTCATTAGGCGTGCCGACAGCACGCCTTTTCATCCTTTCCTGAGGACTCCGTTAGAGCCTATTGAAGACCTATGGATTGAGTATGGTGACCATAAATTATTTTGCTGGTTTAAAAATATTTCGTATCTTTGCAACTCGAAAAGAAATTAGAAAACAGCCATGAGCAAGTATGAGATCCCTTTTCTAACGGCTGCGGTGCAAGCTTTTGGACAGCGTTTCGCGATGACACGACAAGCTGCGTTCAACTATTTGCACAGACATAAAGGGTTGGCGTTCCTGATTGAGTTCTACGATGTGGAACACCTTCAGTCGATGGACGAAACCATCGATGACATACTTATCATATGCCAAAAGAATGGAGGGGCTCTAGCATGAAATTGTATCACGGCACAAATGCAGACTTTGATAGCATCAGCCTAACCATAGGCCTGAAATATAAGGACTTCGGCTGGGGGTTTTATGCGACGCTCGACCGCAATACTGCCGTCCGGACGCATATATAATATAAGGCCTTTTGAGCGGACACTTCTTTTTTAACTAAACTTTAACTTTTGCCATCGTCGACACCCCTAATTTTCGCCCACGTGCTAAATTATTTTGGTCAATCCAAAATATGTTTGTATTTTTGCACTCTGAAATGGACAAGCAGTTGTATATCATAGCGGGATGCAATGGAGCGGGAAAGACGACGGCCTCCTATACTGTGTTGCCCGAAATTCTCAACTGCCGTGAGTTCGTCAATGCCGATGAAATCGCCCATGGTCTTTCCTCTTTCAACCCCGGAAATGTGGCCATCGAGGCTGGTCGTTTGATGCTACAGCGCATTGAGGAACTGTAAGCTGCAACCTTTTACCTCGTGTAAGCTGCAACCTTTTACCTCGTATTAGTTGATACCTTTTACCTCGTACAAGCTCAATGTCAACCATAAGGCCATCATCGCCGACGAGGGGCATTTGTAACCTCCTCCAGGTTACGGTGTCAAGTGGAGGAGGTTACGATGTCACCTGGAGGAGGTGACAACAACACCCATGGTCCCTTTCCAAGAACACCCGTTTTTTTTTCACCCTAAAAAAACCCAAAAACAAAAACCTAACCTTTTTAGGCTAAAAAGCTAACCTTTTTAGGGCAAAAAGCTAACCTTTTTGAAAACTAACTGTGCAACGACCCATGCGGATTTGCCTGCAGGGGTTTTCTAATATATCAGCGACAGGATATCATTGATGACAGGGTTTTCTATCTTGGGGCGCTGGTCTGTTTTAGCGCCGGTGAGGAGGAGGCGGGCATCGTCGAGGGCGGCGAGGTCGAGGGCGTCGGAGGCTATCTGGACGTCGGTGATGACGCCGCGGGCCTCGTCGACGGTGAGGGCGAGCTCCACCCCACCCCAGTCGAACTGGGCGGAGCGCTGGGCTGTGAAGGTGCGCCAGCGACCGTATTTCCACTCGGGGGAGGCAAAGTGGTCGTGCAGTTCTCGCACAGCGGGCAACTGCATCAGACTATCAAAGGAGACTTCCATAGCCACGCCACCATACTCGGCCTCGAAGGCCTCGCGCAAGCGCGGAGCAAGCGCCTCGGCATTTATCTCAGGGTTAAGCTCAGAGAGGTTGACCACGCGGCTGCGCACCGAGGCGACGCCGTGTTTCTGCAGCTTGGCGGGCTTGGGCTTCAGGTAACGCGCCAGGTCGTCCATATTGCCTTTGATAAGGATGGTTCCATGGTGCAGGTCGTTGACACGGCCCTTACTGAAGGCATTGCCGCTGAACTTGCGTCCTTCCGCCAATATATCATTACGGCCCGAAAGCTCGGTATGCAGGCCGAAACTCTCCACAGCGCGCTGGATGACTCCGAACTGGCGACGCTGGTCATACAACGCTTTGGGCACGACAAAGGAGAAGTTGATGTTGCCGTCGTCGTGGTAGACGGCACCGCCGCCGGTCTTGCGACGCATCAGGTAGCCTCCGTCGGCCTCGAGAGCCTCGACGTTGCACTCGCTGAAAGGATTCTGGTTCTGGCCAATCACAACCGTGCGGCGGTTGCGCCAGAGATATAGCGTCACGCAATCAGCGTGCTCGACAAGATAATTCTCAACGGAGATATTCCAATACGGCTCCGTCTGGTTCGAAACGATAAACTGCAGTTTCATTAAAACTTATAGCTAAGGGTAAAGAAGTCGGGGGCCTGCGAGAAGTGATAGTTGCGGCGCGAGTAGGCGAAGTCGAAGCGCTTGGTGTGGATGCCGATACCAAAGGAAAGCCCACTGAAATTGACGCCCTCAATGCCGCGCATCTCCGCACTCTGGCGATAGCTATAGCCCACACGTGCGAAGAGTGCCTTGCCGATATTGATTTCAACGCCCACCTGCATATGTCGCAAGAGGTTGTCAAAGACACCCTTGGCCCACCCTTCCTTGGTCACCTCACCGGTAAAGGGGTCGGTCGTAGTAGTGGGACTCAGAGGGTCCTCATAACTCAACTTCCATCGCTGCAGCTCGTTGGCGGCCAAGAAGAAACGGAATGGAGCCTTGGCGAGTTTGTATGACAACTCAGCCGAAAGCTCGAAGGGCAGCGTCTCGCGCGTGCCATCGAAGGTGACGAGTTGTGCTCCGATATTGCGACCCATCACCGTGGCGGCGAAACGCCGATTGTCGCTCACATAACTGCCTGCCACATCGAAGGCCACAGCGAAAGCGCTATAACTCTCGTAATGCGAAAAAACAGGCTTGAAGGTGGCTCCCACGCTGAAGTTGCTGTCGAGCCACATCCCCCATCCCACGGAGACGGCATAGTCTGCCGCCGAGAACTTACCGGTGGAAATCTCCTCCTCGTCGTAGCCATCGAAACGGCCGTAATTGTTGAACTGGAAGGAGAACATAAAGGTACCCACATTCTCGAAGTGATGGCCGTAAGAAAGCGTCCCCATCATGCTTCCACGGAAGAGGGAGACAAAACTCAGCGATCCTATGCCCGCCATCTCGCGTCGAAGCAACGACGGGTTGTCGATACCGACGACGGGGTCGGTGTCATAAACTGAAAGGTAGTCCAATCCCAGACCCGATGTGCGAGCCTGGCTGCTGAGATCCAGCAGCGTCAGCGTATTCAGGCCGGCAATCTGGGCCTTTAAAGAGGTGAAAGGTGAAAGGTGAAAGGTGAATGCCAGCACAAAAACTAGAATGCGCCAGCAATTACCTTTCACCTTTAGCCTTTTACTTTTCACCTTATTTCTTGTTTCTCTCGTGGCGCATGAGGTGGCTGGGCTCGAGAGCCATGCGGTCGGTCTCAAGCAGGCTGGCCACACCTTCGTCCACGCGACGCTTGGCCTGGCAGGCCTCACAGTGGCACTCCTCGTGATACTCACGCGGCTCGGTGTAGGTGGTGATGACACCCTCGAAGTTACGCAGGATGACCTTGTCAGGACTCTGCGAGATGACGTACTGGGGCATGACGGGGGTCTTGCCACCACCGCCGGGAGCGTCGACCACGAAGGTGGGCACGGCATAGCCGCTGGTATGGCCGCGGAGATTCTCGATAATCTCGATACCCTTGCTCACGGGGGTGCGGAAGTGCTCCAGACCCATACTGAGGTCGCACTGGTAGATATAGTACGGACGCACGCGGTTGCGCACCAGCTCGTGCATCAGTTTCTTCATCACATGCACGCAGTCGTTCACGCCGCGCAGCAGCACAGTCTGGTTGCCCAGGGGGATACCGGCGTTGGCCAGACGGGCCAGTGCCTGCTCGGCCTCGGGGGTGAACTCGTTTGGGTGATTGAAGTGGGTGTTGAGCCAGATAGGATGATATTTCTTCAGCATGTCGCACAGCTCGGGGGTGATGCGCTGCGGGCAGACCACAGGAGTGCGGCTACCGAGGCGGACGATCTCCACGTGCGGAATCTTGCGCAGACGCTGGATGATGTATTCGAGCTTCTGGTCGCTGACCATCAGGCAGTCGCCACCGCTGAGCAGCACGTCGCGCACCTGTGGGGTCTTCTCGATATAAGCCAAGCACTTCTCGATGCGCTCGCTGGGGCTTTCGTCGTCCTTCTGCCCGGCGAAACGGCGGCGGGTGCAGTGACGGCAGTACATGGAGCACATGTCGGTGATGAGGAACAGCACGCGGTCCGGATAACGGTGGGTCAGTCCGGGAGCGGGCGAATCCTCGTCCTCATGCAGCGGGTCGTTGAGGTCGGCCGGGGCGATGTTGCACTCCTCGCCGGCGGGGATAGCCTGACGGCGGATGGGGTCGTACGGGTCGTTGGGGTCAATCAACGAGAGGTAGTAGGGCGTGATGGCCATGCGGAACTTGGCCAGAGCCTTCTTGATACCCTCGGCCTCTTCGGGCGAGAAGGTGAAGTACTTGCTCAGCTCTTCATAGGTCTCTATGCGGTTCTTCACCTGCCATTTCCAGTCGTTCCACTGCTCGTCAGTGACGTTCGGGAACAGTTCTTTTCTGCGGTTTACTTTCATACTTTTATTATTATTTTTTATTTTTTCTATCAACTCTCATGCGACACCGGTGCCTCGGCCGCCATTGTCGCAGGGGGCTCCTCATCAAAATCGTAGGGTTTCACGCCATGTTCATAAATATATTCCGGCGCAATGTCAATACGCCCGTTCTGCCATTCGAGAGTATCGGTAATAGCATACGACTTGAAAATATTCATGTCACTAAGCGGAGCAAAAACAGGATAACGCCCAATAATGGAGGCAAAGTCGAACACACGGTACTCTCCGTTATTGAAGAACACCTTTAGCTTGTATTCTCCAACATACTCCGCATGTGTTATTTCCAAGAACATTGTTTCCATTTATTTGAGGGGTTCTATTGGTTCGGGGTCTTTTCCGTTGGCGGCCTGTTGCCACGCAACCATCAACTCATCACGGTGAAGGTCGAGCCACTCCAGCACCATTCGCAACGCACGCTCCGACATTTCACCCTTCACTTTTCCATCCCTGATATCAACACTGATTTTATCGTTTTGATACTTGGCATGGAAATGCGGAGGATTATGGTCGAGGAACCGTATCTCGATGTGTATTCCAAAAAACTCCGATATCTTGGGCATTGTCAATTCTTTCTAGAACCCGCGGGAGGGTCTCCCCTGCCCGCGGATTAAAAATGCTTTAGGCGTAGAGCTCTTCGAAGATCTTGCGCAGCTCGGGGCTCTCGCGGAGCTCCTGCAGGGTGAACTCGGCGTGGCCTTTGGTGTAGCCATTGCCCATGATCATGTTCAACGTCGGCACCGATGCCCTCGGCACCGAGGCTGGCCTTGGTGAAGCTGGTAGCCATGCTGAAGAAGTACACGATACCGTCGTCCTTGGTGCAGAGCACAGCGGTCATCTCCTGGTCGGGGACGTTGACGCAGTTGATGGTGACGTCGGCCATCTTGCCGTTGGTGAGGCGCTCGACGAGCTCATAGACCTGCACGGGGGTCATGCCGGCGGCAGACTCCACGATGTCGCAGAAGCCGAGGTCCTTGATGCGCTGGGTGCTCTTGGGGCTGTTGGCGATGCCGATGACCTTGCCGGTGACGCCGACGCGTTTCTTGGCCTCGTAGCAGCAGAGCATACCGCTCTTGCCACCGGCGCCGAGGATGACGACGGTCTGGCCATACTGGCACAGCTTGGCGGTCTGTGCAGGGGCGCCGGCCACGTCGAGGGCGCTCAGGGCGAGCTTCTCAGGCATGTCGGTAGGAATCTTGGCATAGATGCCGCTCTCGAAGAGGATGGCCTTACCCTTGATGTCGACCTGGTCGACCTCGGGACGGATCTCGAGGATTTCGTCGATGCGCAGCGGGGTGAGGCTGAGGCTCACGAGGGTGGCGATGCGGTCGCCCTCCTTGAGGTCGATTTTGCCCTTCAGC
>ONCC01000048.1 GCA_900316235.1 uncultured Bacteroidales bacterium | reverse complement strand
CCACTACTCTTTCAACGACTGGCTGGCCATTCGTGTCGATTTGGAATATATGACCCGCTCCCATCGCATGGATCGCAACCTCAACATTGTTGATACCCTTTTCATGGAGTACACCAACAGTTACCTCATGCTTCCCGTGATGGCCGACTTCTCGTTTGGCGGGAAGAAGCTGCGCGGTCATCTGCTTTGCGGTGGCTTCGCCGGCTACTGGCTGACGGCTCACCGCAATGGAGTTACTTTTAGCGTGACGGGCTTATATGATACCGACGAAGACCTTGAGTTCAACGACGAGACACAACGCCTCACGGCAGGCCTGGCAGGTGGCGTGAGCCTCACCTACGACATCAACAATTGGCTGGGTATCAACCTTGACGCCCTCTACTATTACGACCTCATCAGCTACCGCAAAGGGTATGAACACCTCAACGACCCCCGCTATCTCAGCACTTTAACTATAGACTTGGGTGTTTACTATAAATTCTAAAATCGAAATGTCATGAAAAGAAATATCATTATTTTGACGCTTGTCGCCTTGTTTTTCACCGGCTGCCGCAAGGAGGCCGACTATTATCCCTATATCGGGGAGAATGGCACTTTGGCCTACAACACCTATGCCTCGCAGTTCGACTACCTCTGGAAGTGCATCAGCATGGGTTATGTGTTCTGGGATATCGAAAAAACCGACTGGGACGCTGTCTACGATGAGCTTATGCCCCAGTTCGAAGCCTTGGATGCTAAGTACAAGGCCGGCGGCGACGTGACCGTCGACGACTTGGAGACACTCTATAACCGTGCTTTGGGCGGCATGGTCGACCACCACATGACCGTCGTGATAAGGAATATCCACCCCTCTCCCAACGACACCAAGCCATATGCTGCCTTCCGGCCCGGACAAGCCGAAGTGGCAATGAGGGATTACTATTTCGAATCGGTTTACAATGAAAAGGTATCGATGCGCGCTTTCCTCGACGGTATCGACGGGCAGTATAGCCTCGCCGCACATCAGACGGCCACCGTCCTCTCGCCGGCACTGGGGGACAGCGTGACCTATCATTACTGTCTGATCAACCTCCCTGACGGACGCCAGATACCCTATCTGTGGCAGTCGGGAGCATCGCTCAGCAGCATCCTGCCCACTTTGGGCAGCACTGCGGATGCCGCTGCCGCCGCCGCTGTCGTCGACAGTTGGTTCACTGCCGTCACCACCCTCCCGCGTACGAAGCTGGCTGGAATCATCCTCGACAACAGGTCCAACAGCGGCGGCGAAACGAACGATATCAATCTCATTATCGGCTCATTCCTTAACGGAAAAGCCGTGTGGGGGGAGAACCGTACCAAGGAAGGTCCGGGACGTCTTGAGTACACTGCATGGGTTCCCACATACGTTTTTCCAGAGGGGACCCCATACCATCGCGACCTCACTGCCGAGAATATCCCCTATGTCGTCCTCTGCGACATCAACTCCATCAGCATGGGCGAAATAGAACCCTCGGCTATCAAGGCGCTGCTGCCCACAGGCTACATCATCGGAGAGCGTACCTGCGGCGCGACAGGGTCGCTGCTGCCCGCCAATTCTATAAACCTCACCTATGGCGGCCCCTTCGGAGACATCGCAACGATGAATCACTATGTCTATACCTCTACCATGGAGTGTAGGATTGGCGGTGTAAACCGTGAGGGTACGGGTCTGGTCCCCGACAAGATTGTCAACCGCAAAGACTATGGCGGGAACTTCAAACCCCAGCTTGACGAGGCTATACAATACATACAAGGATATTAAACTCATGTGTTTCTGTTTTTTAAAAGGATAGTCCTCACCCGAACATCCCATAAAAAAGGAGTTCCTCATCGGAACTCCTTTATAATTATCTATTCGAAATGAATGGTCGAATATTTTTCACAAAGATAGTGTTACGGCGCCGATGAAGATGGACTACTCATCTATCAACCACTTAACCTCTCCCCTATCCGAGCATAAAAACAACACAAAAAAAGGAGACCCTAGAGGATCTCCTTATAAAAATTGGCGGCGACCTACTTTTCCACAAACAAGTGCAGTATCATCGGCGATGTGAGGCTTAACTTCACGTTGCCTCGTCAAGCTCGGCTGCCTTCGGCACGGAATGGGAAAAAGTGTGGTAAGCCGTCGGCTTTGCCGACAACCGCCACCGCACAATATAACAAACACCAAAGCAGAAACCGCAATGCTGTTTTACCAAAACCTTCTGTCATTTTAATGGTTATTTGCTTTTAATAACGGCGTTTCAACGAAAATATTGCAACAAGTCTACCTGTAAGTTTGTAAATAAGATTTTGCCATGTCTAGAAAAGTGCGTATCTTTGCAATCATAAATGATGATTGAATAACATTCAAGTAAAATATTATTATTCATGGCTTCTCTCAAGATCATCCGCCCTCCGAAAATCAAAGTAGACGGGAAAGGAAAAGGTTTCTGGTCCCAGATTGGCATGATCATTATTGGTACCACTATCTCGCTGGTGTTCACCATCGTGGCTGCCCAGCTGCTCGAAAGCCATCAGCGGGCCAAAGACCGTCGTCTGTCGGCACTCATGGTAATGGCAAGCATCGAGAATTTCGCCAACGACCAGCTCGACGGAATTGAGAGACTGGAACAAGCCGATTCTGTTTGCACATGGCTGTTGAGTGTGCCTGTCGACGAACTGGAATTGTTGCCTGAGAATGAATTGAGCATGCTGATGAGAACAGCCTCTTTTAACTTCCAAATCGTATATGACCGTGCGGCGGAAAGTATCTTCTCCAGCACCCTCGAGACTTGGAAAAACATGGGCAGCTTCCAGTTTATCAATAATGTGGAATACTGTTTCGACTATATGCGTGTCATGGCAGATGAATGGAACAAATGGATAGACGAAGACGGTGCGCAGGAAGACATGATACTCAAGAATCCCGACCAATATCCTGGTAAATACCGTTGCTCGAAAGTGTTGCGCAACCCGGCAATGCGCGAATCCATGAGACTGAAGCACAACAAGATATGCTACATGAAATTCAATGCCAACCATCTGTTATATATGAACAAAAAGAATATGGCCGTAATCGGCATCAGCGAAGAAGAGCTTCATAATTTCATTGAAGAATCCCGACGGGAGATCGTTATTGACGCTCCAGCACCCATGGCTGCTGATTACTACACCCCGCTACTCTCACCCGACAGCATCATCACCATCTCCACCTACAAAGCCCACCTTGACAGCATAAAATCCGCGATGAACATCCGTTAATCTACACAATTTGACCGACGGCGACGACGAGCCGCAGCCCGCCACGCCCGCCGAATAACCATGCAATCTTGCCCCGCATCATTGCGCGGATATGAAACAGAGCTGCAAAACGGCCTTGCGATGATGCGAGGCCGTTTTGCATTGGTGTAAATGCCTTTTGCAACGATGCGAGGCCGTTTTGCAGCCGTGCAATGCCCCGTGCAATGATGCGAGACCGTTTTACAGAACTGCAAGAAGGTTTTGCGATGATGCGAGGCGAAATTGCACAGAAACCGCAAATTTTCGCCACCTTGCGGGCAATAAAAACGGCAGTGCGGCGTTTGTTTCGGTGACTAACTATTAATGATTTATGATATGAAGAAAGCAATTTTGACACTCGCGATACTGCTGGCCATATGCACGGTTTGCGTCGCACAACGACAGAAGGTGACCGTCGGCAAGGACGGCGAAATGATAGTGAACGGCGACACGGTGGCATACATTGAGAAGGAGGGCTGCAAGCTGCTCAGTGCCACCTGCCGGTTCATCGTCACCGACCTCAACGACGACATGCTGATTACCGTCACGCAGCAGAGCTTCACCGACCGTGAGCGCACCTCGCCCGAGTTCCCCGACGGTACGCCGACGGCCTACATGGTCTTCTCGTTCCGGGGTTACGACGAGGTGGCGGAGACCGACTCGCCCTTTGCGCCCAAGGAGGAGTCGGTAGCTAAACTGATTGCCCGCTGGCACCTGCTCAAGGACAAGAAGCTTGACCCCGAAGCGGTGCAGCAGTTCATCACCGCCAACGGCCGCAAGTTCTCCGACAAGGAACGTCGGCAGAACCAGCCACCGACCATCATCATACAGCAGTAGGGCTTGGGTATGAAGATTGTCAAATTTCTCGGCGGCATTGCCCTCGCGTTACTTGTTGCATTTGTGCTGTATGTGGGTTATCTGTTGGTAGCGACATGGTTTTCCAGCACACATGTTCCCATCAGGAAAATGGTCTCCTATTATGAGAAAAACAGTTCGGAAATGGAGCGGCTGGCAAACTATGCCAATTGTGCCGTGGACGACAGTGCCTACCTGTGGCTGATGCTTTATCCCAACGGTGATACAGGATTGCAAGATTCCTCCAATGGCATCGCCGACACACTCTATGGTGGCATTGATGGAGTTGACACGGTGCTTTGCACGGTTGGATTGACAAGGGAGGAATGCGACACCATCTGCCAGTGCCTGAAAGCGATGGGCTGCATAGGCGTAAAGGTGACTCCCGGACGTCGCGAGACACAGGTACTTTACAAATATGGCGGCCCCTTCGACGAGTTTCCATTCGGCTACATCCTCTACAGTGCCCCCATGACCGACGAGGAACGCATTAATAATCTGGAAAACGACCATCTTGTTCCCTACAGCGACCGTGTGGCTTTCCTCATGGGTTGGCTTGGACACGGCAAAAAAGAAGCATGGATGCGAAAATACAAGTCGGAGAAGAAATGATATCTGTGTAACAAAAAGAAAAATAATGATTAAGCAACAAAGAATTATGAAAACTAATCCCTTCAAACTAATGACGGCAGTTGTTATGGGCGCGGTGCTGATGATGGCTTTCCAATGCGGGAAAGGCGAGGATCCCGAACCGCTGAACCCTAACTGCAATGCCCACCATTCCGAGTGCCTAAGCCATACCGACAGGGACACCAAGGGCATCTATTCTCCCGATTCGGCGAGCGTGGTATATGATGCCGCAAGCCAGCGGCTGCATGTTACTCACCACAACCTGGCGGTCAACTGCGGCACCGCCGGAATGGACGGCGGCATCACCGTCAGCGCCATCCGCAACGGACAGACCATCGACATCTACGAGCGCGAGGACGAAAGCAATCCCCAGGCCAACTGCATGTGCGACGTGGACAACGAGTTCGACCTCTACAGCATCGAGCCCGGCACCTACACCCTCGTCTTCCACAGCTGCTACCCCGACCCGCTGTCGGCCACTTTCACCTTCTGAGACCGCTTCTATACAGAAAGCCGAGACCATTGCTGGCCTCGGCTTTCGTCGTTTTAGTGTGTCGATGCAGGATTACATCTCGCTCAGTTTCTTGTAGCCTTCGTAGCGCAGCTTGGCATTGCGTTCCGTGGCGACGAAGAGTTGCTCATTTTTATTGTTTTTATCTTTACGGGTATTCGCAGGCTTTGCCACTTCGGCCTCCTGGGGGTACCCCGTAAGGGGAACTGTGGTATACCCATGAGCACCTTGGAAATAAGAATAATGAAGCGAATAACACCGCTGAATTGAATCTAATCCAGTGAAGAAGGTCTTCATCAGGGAGTTGCTCACTTTCATTTTCTTATTTCTTACGGGTGTTCGCAGCCTTTGGCAGTAGCGGACCTCGCCCATGATGGAAGCTGCGGAAGTTGAGCGCAGTGCCAAGCTTGCTTGAGCATTGCCGAAATGTAGCAGCGTAGGCGTAGCCAAGTCGCGGAACTTATTACCTCTTTCTTCTGGTCGGCTATGCCGACGACTTCCCCTTCCCACGGGAGGCCGTAAAAAGAAATCTTCGGCGCCGCCGTTTACGCCAAGATGGGAGGAGGGGCTATAAGAGGCTTGCCGGGCCTTGAACCGCGCGGAGCACCGGCGGCTACGCCGACGGTTTAGGCCCGCATCACAGGCAGCAGAGGACGGCCCCATAGGGTATCCTTTCTTTTGCCATTCATTATAAACCACTAATTCCATTCCTATTTGATAACGCCATTTTGATAAATTCAATATTCCGCTTTCAATAACGCCATTTTTTGATTAAACCATTTTATAAATTCCTTATTGATAACGCCATTTTTTATATATT
>ONCC01000039.1 GCA_900316235.1 uncultured Bacteroidales bacterium | reverse complement strand
TTCTGTTGTCGGCGACAGCATAGGGGACACCGTCGTTACGCGCCGCACATGGATTCCACCGGAGCCCCTTTCCCATCTCGTCACCGTTGCCGACACGGTGTTGCCTGTCCCCATGCCGGGCATCGCAGGGCCTTGTGGGTGTCCCGACAGCGCCCGTGGCGGCGGGCAGCGTGCCGACTGCGTTCCCTTTGACGATACCGACGAGGAGCTGCAGGAAGAGGAAGCCGATGTGACCATCCGTGTGGTGGGCAACAATATTGTGGTGGAAGGCGTCAGGGACGAACGTGTCGATGTCTTCGACGCTCGAGGACGATTGGTGGCCACAGCGCGGTGTAACGACCATTGCATGCTCACCATAGGGATGCAGGACCACTCCTATTCACCAACCACCACTTCAGGAACCAACGCCTTCTGGGTGCAAGTGGGAGACCGCCCGCGGCAGCAGGTCTTCATCAAGCAACTCCCCCGAGGGAATCCGACACATCCTATCCCTACCTCGACCCAGCGGATACGCATGTTCTAAACGATATCATCTAAATCTTTTTTCTCATCCAATGTCAAATTTTGGGTGTTAGGGGTGTATTATATTTGTAAAAGAACATGAAAACATTAATTAAAACCCACAAACAATGAAACACCACATTATCAAATCCCTCGCCACACTTTTGGTGGCGGCAAGCCTGCCAACCGTTGCTTCCGCTCAGTATTTTGAATCGGACGGTATCGTCTACGGCATCACATCCGGGCAGACCGTCGAAGTGTTGTCGAACTATTATTTGCACAACACCCCCTACAGCGGCTCCATTGTCATTCCACAGACGGTGGAATATGACGGCAACACCTACACAGTGACGGCACTGGCTGAAACTGCTTTCGAGAGTTGCACCACCATGACAAGCCTCACCCTACCGCCAACCATTCGCAGCATCGGGTCGCATTGTTTCTACAACTGCACATTTACGACGCTGCAGCTGCCCGATTCGTTGCGCCGCATCGACGACCACGCCTTCCTCTACTCCAGCATCTCGTCGCTGCACCTGCCAGCCTGCTTTGAAGAGTATGACGAGTGTTCTTTCTGGGCACGGAACCTGATGAGTATCACGGTGGACGAGGCCAATCCCCGCTACCGTTCCATCGACGGCTGGCTCTACAGCAAGGACAGCTTGACGCTCTGCATTGTGCCCAGCGGGGAGACGGGAGCTGTCGCGGTGCCTCAATTCGTGCAGCATCTCGGCAAGATGGCTTTCGGCTTCTGCAGCCACATCACCTCGGTCTCACTGCCCGAAGGATTGGCTTCCATCGGCGACTTCGCCTTCAATTGCTGCTCGACGGTCGACGGTATTGTCGTCCCCTCGACGGTGACACATATCGGCGTCAACCCCTTCTCCTACTGTCCGCAGATGAACAACCTCTCCATCGCCAGCGGCAACACGCATTATGTGATGGACGGTCTGATGGTATACAGCGCGGGATACGACACGCTGGTTTCGTGCCACAAGTCGGGCGCCACCGTGACCCTGAACCCCAACGTGAAAGTCCTCGGCGGCTTCGAAAACAACACTTGGGTGCGGAATATCACCATCCCCGAGTGTGTGACCGACATCACCGAAAACTGCTTCAACGGCTGCAAGATTACTAGCATCACACTGCCGACGCACATGAAGTCGATAGGCCGGAAAGCTTTCTCGGAGAACGACCGGCTGGCCAGCGTCACCATGCCGCAGACGCTGCTCTCGATGGGGCAAGGCGCGTTTGAGCACTGCTATGCGCTGACCTCCATCGTCATCCCCGACTCGCTGCGCATCATCCCCAAAGAGGCCTTCAACTCATGCATAAAACTCAGCTCCGTCACTTGGAACAACGACGTTGAGGAGATTGGAGACTATGCCTTCTGGGCGTTGTCGCAAATGAGTCAAACGCATATCACTAATCTTGACCTCCCGGCATCGCTGAGGAAGGTTGGCGATTGTGCTTTCGGTGCGTGCACCAACAATCTGCGCTCGGTGACCTTCCACGGACAGGTGGACACCCTGGGCACCGCTGTTTTCGAGAGCGCCAACATCCAAAAGATACGCTTCACCGGCGGCATGCCCCCTGCCATCAAAGGAGAAGGTCCCCTCTACATGATAGGCCGGATAGATACCATCGCCATTTGTGGCAACCTCGATGCCTGGCTGTCCGACAGCTACTGGGGTCAGTTCGAGGACCAAATTGTCGAGGACTGCAGCGTGGGCATCGGCGACCCCGATGTGGAGAACATCAACATCTATACCCTCGGTGACCGAATCATTGTCGAGGGCGCCGAGGGCGAGACCGTCCGCATCTATGACATCACAGGTCGCAGCGTCCTAAACAACTGCCTCCACGCTGGAGTCTATCTGGTCATAGTTGGCGACCGCACAACAAAAAAAGTGGTGGTGCTGTCAGATTCTTACTAAAATTGGTGTATTATATTAGCAGATAAACTCTAAAAAGTGATACACCATGAAAAAAACAAACAATTTTACTATGTTGCTGTTAGCGGCAGTGGCACTGATGATTATAGCTTGTAGCAAAGATAACGAACAGAAGGCTGAACAGGCTGCTTCTTATGATGAAATCATTATTGGACGTTGGAACCTTGAGTCAACCAACGACGTGCCGACACCTTGGTATCGCTCGACTATTTGGGTGTTTACCTCATCGCATGAATGGACACAAACACTGGTTTATAACGACGGTGAACACTACGACTCTGTTGTGAACCATTCTACGTGGTCGATAGAGGGCGATTCAATCACTTTTGTTCAAGACAATGGTGTGATTAGCGGCGTGCGTATCAACCTGATTGACGGTGATACCATGAAGACCCGCGACTGGTACCAAGGTCAGTTTCAGCCCGATGGGGCTTGGTTTACTTATGTTTTCAGCCGTATTGAATAATAATACGTATCTTTGCACCCGCTATGCAAAACTCTGACCCCTTCGACGAACTACTGAAACGTCACCGGCCGATGGTGTGGCGTATGTGCTGGATTAGTGCCCATGGCAACTACGAGCGTTGCCGCGACTTGGTGCAAGAGGTCTCCATCGCCCTCTGGCGCCATTTCGGCCAGTTGCGTCCCGATGCCACGCTCCAGGAAGAGCGCGCCTGGGTGCGCTGGCAGACCCGATCCGTGCTCGATTTCCAGCGTCGCATGCAACGTCCCACACCGCTGCCGTTAACGCCTGGAATGGCCGATTTACAAGCGGCAGACGATATCCTCGAGCAGCAGGAGGAGTTGGAGGAATTGATGTCTACGCTCAACGACGACGAGCGCCGCATGCTGCGGCTTCAGCTCGAAGGCTACCGCGCCGACGAGATTGCCGAGGCCATGGGACTCAAGCGCGACGCTGTCTATCAACGTCTGCACCGTGTGGTGGGCAAGATGCGTCGTGTGGCTCTGCTGCTGGTGCTCCTCTGCCTAGCCGTCACGGTGGCTGTCGCCGTGGTGCCGCAATGGCGTGAACAGGTCTTCTCGCATACCGAGGAGGAAGAAAAACCCGAGGAAGAAGCTGTGTCACCAACAGAAATCCCCTCCCCTACCCCTGTAGTACCGCTGGAGGTTCCAGTCGACACCGTGGCTCCACGACAAGCATGGATACCGCCGGAGCCCCTACCCCATCTCAACGCTCCTGCCGATACCTCCCTCCCCGATTTGCCAGCCCGCAAGCCCGAGGTGGGGATAGCCTACAACGACGGAAAACTGACACTTACAGGCCTGGTCGACGGAGAGTTGGTGGTAATCCGTAACCCCAAGGGAGTCTTGGTGGCATTGAAGCGTACACATGGCTCCACCTGTACCATCGAACTCACCACCGACCGCCTCTCTTACTCCACCTATATCCTCCAAATCGGCAACCGCCCCGACCGCATACGCATAGACCTCTAAAAAGGTCAAACTTTCCTAATAAACGTTAAAAACCCCTATTTTAACCATACGAACAACCTATCATCTCCTACCGTGGTAGGAGTTGGTAAGGAGTTGGTAGGGATTTGGTAGGGACAAAGTACGGGTTTGACCCCTTGTCAACTTTTATAATAACCTCTCAAGATGGAGACCATCTGATTACCCGTCAGCACACGCTTGATGACAACGGAGAGCTTCTGTTCGAGGTTGGCAACGACCTTGCGCAGCGGTGGGTTCTTCTGCTCAACCATCTTGGCGATGCGGCGGGCGAGGACTTCGGGTTTGAGGCCGCCGTTTTCCTCTTTTTCTATGATGGACAGCGAGTTGCGGAAAATTGGGCCATAGTCGGGGTCGTCGAGGGTGGCTTGGCTATTGCGACGGCTGCCGGTGAAGCCCGTGGCGAAGTCGCCAGGTTCGACCATGGAGACCTTGATGCCGAAACCGCGAACCTCGGCGCTGAGGGCCTCGGTAAAACCTTCGATGGCGAACTTGGAGGCCGAATAGAAGCCTTGGTAAGGCAAGCCCATCACGCCGCCAATGGAGCTAAGGTTGATGATTTTGCCGTTGCGGGCCTTCCTCATATAGGGCAAGACGGCCTGACAGAGGTTGACGCAGCCCATGAAGTTGGTGCCCATCTGTAGGTCGATTTCCTCGGGGGTGGCAAGCTCGAGGGCGCCGCCGATGCCCATGCCGGCATTGTTGATGAGGACATCGATACGGCCTTCTTTCTCAATGATTTCGGCCACGGTGGAGGCTATCTGCTCGCGGTTGCGCACGTCGCACTGGCGGTAACGGGTGGCGGCGTGTTCCATGGGGCGGCGGCAGAGGCCATAGACGGTGTGGCCTTTGGAGGCGAGGAGTTCGGCGGTGGCCAGGCCAAAGCCCGACGAGGCGCCGGTGATGAGGATGACTTGTTGCTGCATAACGGCTTGTATTTTTTTGCAAAGGTACTAAAAAATTTTGATTCTATATATATTGGAAAAAAATCGTATTTTTGCAGTTTGATTTTTCGACAATGGAACAGCGGCACGACATACTATTGGCGATAGACGCATTCATCCGCAAGTACTATAAGAACTTGCTGATACGCGGTGTGTTATATGCCGTAGGCATCGTGCTGACGCTGTTTCTGGCGGCGGTGCTGCTGGAGCATTTCGGCTGGCTGTCGCGGTTGGCGAGGGGATTGATTTTCTGGATTGGAACGGCTGCAGTGGTAGTTGTGCTGTGTTGGTTTGTGGTGCGTCCGCTGCTGAAAATGGCGGGCCGAGGCAAGCGCATCAGTCGGGAAGAGGCTTCCAAAATCATAGGAAAGCACTTCCCCGAAGTGAGTGATAAGCTGCTGAACCTCCTGCAACTGATGGGTGAAGAAGCCAGCACCTCCGAATTCCGAACTCCGAATTCCGAATTATTGCTGGCTGCCATCGAGCAGAAAACCGCTGAACTGCGGCCAGTACCAATGCTCAAGGCCATTGATTTAAAAGGGAATAAGAAATATTTGAAGTATGCACTCCCGCCGCTAGCGGTGGTGCTGGCACTCCTGCTAGTAGCTCCACAAATGGTGACCGGACCCACAAAGCGCATCGTGAATTATAACACTGTTTATGAACGGCCTGCACCATTCCGGTTCCAGATAGTCAATCAAGAGCTTGTAACCTTCCCCGGACAAGATTTTGCACTAGAGGTCAAGGTGGAAGGCGAGGCTCTGCCCAACGAGGCCTTTGTCGTGCTGGACGGGCGGCGGTACAAGATGAAGAAAGAAGCGGCAGACCATTTCGTCTACACACTCAAGAATGTCATGCACACGATGGTGTTCCACCTTGAGGGTGCAGGTGTGATCAGCGGCGATTATGAGCTGGTGTGCCACCCTAACGCGCAGGTGGTGGAATTTCGCATGCTCCTCTCCTACCCTGCCTACACGGGCCGTCAGAGCGAGACGATGGTGGATCTGGGCGACGCTGCGGTTCCGGAAGGGACCACGATACGATGGATATTCCAGACACGCGACGCACGCGAACTGGCGTTTATTATTGATAGCAATGCTGCGACGGTCTACGCGACGGATGCTAACGGCCGTGTGGAAGTGAGTCGCCGTGTGATGCGGATGATGGAATACGGATTTGCTGTGAACAATGATTTTGAACGCTCTTCCGACACATTGCGCTACACCATTTCGGCTATCACCGACGCCGTGCCGATGATTGCCGTAGAGGAATTGACCGATTCGCTACATCCCGACCGCAAGCTGTTCCGCGGCCGCATTAAGGATGATTACGGCTTCTCCAGGCTCGTCTTTACCCATAAAACCGTCAATCCCTCCGACACGTCGCGAAATTCCGTCAGCGTGGCCGAAATAGCCCTTGGCAAGGAGGCTTCGCAGGAGTTCTACTTCTCGTTCAACACAGCCGAACTGGCACTGGCTCCGGGCGACGAGGTGAGCTATTGGTTCGAGGTGTCGGATAACGACGCCATCCATGGACCCAAGAAAGCCCGCTCGCAGATGTTCGAGATAAAGATTCCTACCGCAGAGGAACTCGACCAGATGCTCGACCGTAGCAGCACCGAGGTACGGGAAAGCGCTGAGACACAGATGAGCGAATTGAAAAAACTGCAGGAAGAAATTAACGAAATGATGCGTAAGCTGGTGGATAAAAAAGAGCTCAACTGGCAGGATAGGAAAGACTTGCAGGAGATTCAGAAAAAACAGCAGCAGGTGCGTCAAATGATGGAGCAGATGCAGCAGCAAATACAGGAAAACAACCGCCTGGAGCAGAAATACCGCGAGCAGAGTGAGCAGTTGATGGAGAAACAGCGTGAGTTGGACCGCCTGATGAACGAGGTGATGGATGAGAAGATGAAGGAAACGATGGCGGAGATCGAACGCATGATGAAGGAATTGGACAAAAAGAAAGTGCAGGAGCAATTGGAAAACCTCAAGATGGACAATGCCGAGCTGGAGAAACAATTGGATCAGAACATCGAGTTGATGAAGCGTTTGGAGGTGGAGAAGAAGGTGGAACAAACCATCCAGAAGATGGATAAATTGGCCGAAGAACAACGCAAACTAGCCGAAGAGACATCCTCCTCGTCGAAAAAAGAAAAAGAGCAACTGCAACAGAAACAGCTGGAAATCAACGATAAGTTCCAGCAATTAAAACAGGATCTTAACCAGATAAAACAGGACTACAAAGAGCTTGACCCCAGTAGCGATTTCAAGGTACCGACCGAACAGGTGAAGCAGGTGGATCAACACCAAAAAGAAGCGCAACAGAGCTTGCAGAAGGGCAAAAATAAGGATGCTTCGGCGCACCAGAAAGAGGCAGCCGACGATATGGAAAAGTTGAGCGAGGCCGTTGCCCAGGCCCAGCTCGAAGCCGAACAGGAAGATTTGGCTGAGGATGCCGAAGAGGTGCGCAGGTTGCTGAAAAACCTTGTGCGACTCTCGTTCAATCAAGAGGAGCTTATTTCTGATGTCAACAATATTTATATCCAAGATCCCAAATACCAAACGATTATAGCGAAGCAGAACCGCATCAAGGACGACTTCCGCAATGTGGAGGACTCGCTGCGTTCGATGGCCAAGCGACAGCTACAGGTGGCTTCGGCCATCACAAAGAACGTGGGTGAGGTAAACTCAAATGTAGCCCGTTCTCTCAACGGATTACTCGATATGAACCAGTCGTTCTACGGCAACTATAAGAATACGCAGGCTGCCCGTTCCATGCAGTACAGCATGACTTCGTTGAACAATTTGGCGCTGGTGCTGGCAGAGAGTCTCGACCAGATGCAGAACCAAATGCGGCAGAATAATCAGAAAAAGAAGAGCGGACAGTGCAAGAACAAGGGAAAGAGTGGCCAATGCAGCAACCCCGGCAAGGGTAAACCGTCGGCAAAGTCGATGAAGCAGATGCAGCAGGAACTCAACAAGCAGATGGAAGCTCTCAAAAAGCAGCTCGACAAACAGGGGAAGCAACCCGGTGGACGCCATCAGCTGGGAGGACAACAAGGTATGAGTGAGGAGTTTGCCAAGATGGCAGCACAGCAGGAGATGATACGTCGCATGATGCAGGAATACGGCCAGGAGATGAAATCGGCTTCTGGCGGAGATCCCAAGTTGGCACGTGAGATTGACCAGATGATGAAGCAGATGGAACAGACGGAGACAGACCTCGTGAACCGTACCATCACACAACAGACTATCAAGCGACAGCAACAGATTCTGACCCGATTACTGGAACACGAGAAGGCCGAGATGCAGCGAGAGAAGGAAGAACGACGTGAGAGTCACGAAGCAGGCGAACTCTACAGCCAGCCATCGCCGGCTGAATTGGAAAAATATAACAAGCAAGTAAAGCCTGCTGACGACCAACTCCGTACGGTGCCCCCTACCCTCTCGCCTTACTACCGCGAGAAAGTTAATGACTACTTTTATAGATAGTTACTTGAACCATCGCCGTTTTTTTAATGTGTCTGCGTATGTTTCAAGAAATTTATGTAAATTTGCAGGTGGAAAAATAATATTAATGATGAACGAATCGTTTGTAATACAGTCGAATATTGCCCAACTTCCCTATGTTGAGGAACGTGTGTTCCATTTTTGCCGCGAGTGCAACGTGGGCAATTATTACTCCGCTGTGTCGGTGGCTGTGTTACAGGCGGTGGAGAATGCCATCGTCCATGGCAATGGCTCCGACGAATCGAAGGCGGTTACCATTTCCATGGGTACCTGCCACGGTGGGGTCTTCGTTGAGGTGAGTGATGAGGGTGCCGGGTTCGACTATACTCACGTTGGGTCGCTCGATGACGCTGCTAAAGGGCAGGGGATTTTTGTCATGAGGTCGCTCTCCGACCGGATGTCTTTCTCCAACTCGGGACGGCAGGTGAGGATGGAGTTCGACGTGGCCGGTATCGACCCCGCCGATGCCCTTGAACGGGCTTCGGTCCTTCAGGCTCATTTTTCCCTCGTGGCAGCATAGTGATTCGTCCTTTTCCTTCGCATGGGGTGTATAATTATACTGCCTATGATAAAATATCGCAAGGATTTTAAGGAAAGAGTGTTTGATTTTGCAATCAATTATCAGAGAATCAGTTAAATGTAGTAATAAATGTCAATCCGATTTGCTTCTCAAGATATAGATTTCGAGCTTCAAAAGGCCGAAAAAGTGAAAAATTGGATTTCACAAGTGATTCAACTACGGGGAAAGCGGGTTGGCAATATTTCTTACCTCTTCTGCGACGATGAATACCTTCTTGGTGTCAACCAGCAGTACCTGAATCATGACACCTATACCGATATCATCACCTTCGACTATGTGGCAGCCGACCTCATTTCGGGCGACATCATGATTAGTATCGACAGGGTGGGGGAGAACGCCTCTCAATTCGAGGTGCCCTTTGAGCTGGAGTTGCGTCGCGTCATCATCCATGGGGTGCTACACCTCTTGGGTCAGGGTGACAAGAGTGACGATGAGGCGACGGAGATGCGTCGTCAAGAAGAGGAATCTCTCGCGCTGTGGAACACAATGTTTCCCGTGGAACGAACTTGCTAAATATCATGTTCTATGACATTTGAGCCTTTCGATATTGTTGTTGTGGGTGCCGGTCATGCTGGTGCAGAGGCAGCAGCGGCGGCGGCTAAACTGGGCTGCAAGGTGTTGCTCATAACCCAGATGCTCGACAATATCTGTCAGATGTCATGTAACCCCGCCATGGGGGGTGTTGCCAAAGGACAAATCGTCCGTGAGATAGATGCCCTCGGTGGCTGGTCGGGAATAGTGACCGACCGCTCGGCCCTCCAGTTCCGCATGCTCAACCTCTCCAAGGGCCCCGCCATGTGGAGTCCGCGAGCACAGTGCGACCGGATGCTCTTCTCCCGTAACTGGCGCCAGGTCCTTGAGTCCATCCCCAACCTGTCTCTTTGGCAGGACGAGGTGGTGTCTCTCACATTCGACGGCCATGTGGTGTCGGGTGTGGTTACTCGCATGGGACATACCGTTCCGGCACGTGCCGTGGTGCTCACCAGCGGTACCTTCCTCAACGGAAGGATTTATATTGGGGAAGATTCTTGGAGTGGAGGTAGGGTAGGGGAGGCCCCGGCTGTGGGGCTGTCGGATCAGCTACGCGACCTGGGGTTCGAAGTAATGCGTCTGAAGACGGGAACCCCCGTCCGCATCGACGGTCGTACCATCGACTTCTCCCGTCTACAGATACAGCCGGGTGACGAGCATCCCGCCAAATTCTCCTTTTCCGATACCAAGCCTCTTACTGAGCAGAAACCCTGCTATATTGCCAATACAAATCTTCGCACCCACGATATCCTGCGTACGGGTTTCTCCCGCTCGCCAATGTTTACTGGCCGCATCCAGGGGCGCGGCCCCCGCTACTGTCCTTCCATCGAAGATAAGATTGACCGCTTCGCCGACAAGGACCACCACCAGCTTTTCGTGGAGCCCGAAGGATGGCAGTCGCAGAGTTATTACCTCAATGGGTTTTCCTCGTCGCTGCCCCTCGAGGTACAGATAGAGGCATTACACAGTATCGAGGGTTTCGAACAAGCTCGCATCTTCAAGCCGGGGTACGCCATCGAGTATGACTATTTCCCTCCCACGCAATTAGTCTATACCCTTGAGACTAAGCTTGTGGAGAATCTTTACTTTGCGGGCCAGATTAATGGCACCACAGGCTATGAGGAGGCCGCCTGCCAAGGTCTTATGGCTGGCAGCAATGCAGCATTGAAGGTTCAAGGCCGTGCTCCTTTCATTCTTGGGCGTTCGCAGGCGTATATAGGAGTGCTTATCGACGACCTTGTGACCAAAGGAGTCGACGAACCTTATCGTATGTTCACCTCCCGTGCTGAATATCGAATCCTCCTCCGGCAGGATAATGCTGACCAGCGACTCACCCCGTTGTCGTATGCATTGGGATTGGCTTCTGAGGAGCGCATGCGACGTGTAGAAGAGAAACAACACTACGCTGCAGAGTTGAAGAGTGCGATTGAGCAAACATCGGTATTGCCTTCAGAAGTCAACTCATGGCTGGAAGAACATCAATCATCTCCACTCAGCCAACGGGTGCACCTATCATCGCTGCTTCTTCGCCCAGAACTCTCCCTTGAGCAACTTCTAGGATTGTCCACCGAGATAACGGATCGTTTGCAAGCCATTCCGGCCTCTCTCCGAGAGGAGGTGAAACAGGAGGTGGAGACGGTGATAAAGTATCAGCGTTATATTGAAAAGGAGCAAGAGGTGGCCAACCGTATCCTGAAGTTTGAGGATGTCCCGCTCCCTACCGATTATGATTATTTTACACTCTCGGCACTCAGCTACGAGTGTCGCGAGAAACTCAATCGCTACCATCCGACGACCATCGGACAAGCCTCCAGAATAAGTGGCATCTCTCCTGCAGATGTGTCTGTATTATTGCTCACATTTGCGCGATAGGTCAATAAGATAAGCCCGTTGTTTCACACGAAACAACGGACTTATTTGTTTTATTACATGATATTTACGTAATCATCTTCAAGTATTCTCTTGCTTCGGGTCCTAGGTTCATCAGCAGGTCTATGATGCTTAGATTGGGAGTGAAGGGAATCCTGTCGGAGAACACTTGGTAATATTTTTCATGGCCCACGGTAGGGTAGGGGACTTTCGGCGAAAAAGTGTTGCGGAAATCCAACGCGTACTCTTTTTGATAGTCTTCGGTTCGTCGTAATTGGCAGTTGCTTTTCAGCAGCTGGAGAATCCATTTCAGCAGTGTTTCATTCAGGTCTACCAGTTTGTCATAACGTTTCGTCAACAATGCCTCAAAGTCGTCTTTATAGTATAAATAATAGGGCGATGCACTGTAGGCGGCGGCTATCGTGCGCAGATGGATGATGTTCCAGCGCTCTTTGTAGTCTATGCCGACATCTTCCGTGCGCGAATGATTGTTCCTAATCACAGGCACCGACAAAGCCCTCACACCCCCGGCGGTCATGATTTCGGTGCGGTTGCGATAAGTCTGTTTGGGGAAGGTCTCTTTTGTCTCAATCAGGACTTCCGTGTGTCGCAAGAGGGTTGCAACATATACAATAGGAGGTAGATAGGAGGTGCTGAAAACAGGTGTCATGCGCCCAATATAATGGAGACTAACTCTCCATTGTCAAAGTAGAAATCAATATTCCCTTCGTTGAAGGTCACCCGGCGCTCACCCCAGTCTTCCTCGTCGACATCCTGCTCTGTGATTTTATTCTTCACCATCAAAGCCACCACCTCACGCTCATCCATGTCAAACACATATTCCCCGAAAAGAGTGCAGTCTTCGTTGGCAATGTCGATGCAAGCCAACGTGGGGTTCTCTCCCTCACAAAAAAGCGTGAGCCCCTCGTCGTTGTAGCGCAACACCGTGGTGCTCTCATCTGCAGCATTGTCGATATTTTCTACCTCATCGGCTGTGCCAAGCAGTTTCACTACATCTTCTACCGGCATGCCAAAGGCAATATCTCCCAAGCCTTTCTTTAATTTTATGGTTAAATCCATGATAACTAATGGTTTAATTTGTTCTGATACTTCGTGAATTATCCAACAAATATACAACTTAATTTTTACTTTGCAAGTTTTCTTTTTAATTGTCGTTGATTTGAATGTCCAAAAACGCCTCACAACACCCTCAGAATGATGTTTTTCTTGATGTTTCGTCCTGGGATTGTTCTTTTTTATGCAATATACATATTACTATAAATCAAATTGTTGCAACGCAAATACCACTCTCTGTCAGATTTTTTTTTGTCCTTTTGTAAAAAAGTTGTACTTTTGCACCCTCAAATCGTGGGCGGTAGCCCTGTTTTGATGACTCAGTAGCTCAGTAGGTAGAGCACAACACTTTTAATGTTGGGGTCCTGGGTTCGAGCCCCAGCTGGGTCACAAAACCGATTACAGGCATTGTCTGTATTTGTTTTAGACTCAGTAGCTCAGCAGGTAGAGCACAACACTTTTAATGTTGGGGTCCTGGGTTCGAGCCCCAGCTGGGTCACCAACCAACAAAGAGGACCGGAACGTACGCTTCCGGTTTTTTTGTATGAATCATATAGGCAACAGATTGGTAATAGGCCTTTTGGCTGTTTTTTTGCTTCTTCCCGCAACTGCCGTTGCCCAGCAGTCGCAGGAACAGATGGCTGCCTATTATTTCGATAACGGCGAGTTCCAGCAGGCCGCACAGCTCTATGAGTCTCTTTATAAACACACTACTAACAAATACTACTACCAGCGTCTCTATACCACTTACCTCCAGCTTGGCGAGTACAAGGAGGCGGCAAAATTGGCCGAAAAACGTCTTAAAAACAACCCCAAAGAGCTTCCGGTATATGTCGACCAGGGGAACGTATATTTAATCCAGAAACAGTCTAAAAAGGCCGAAAAATATTTCGACAAGGCGATAGAGGCCATTACCTCCGATCTCTCCGTTATCCCCGATCTCGCCATGGCGTTTGTCAATATCGGTCGTCCCGACTATGCCGTGCAGACTTACCGCACCGCACGGACAAAAACACGCAACAACCAGCTTTATTTCAACGAGTTGGTGGGTGTCTATCAGACCATGGGTGACTATGCCGCCATGACTCAAGAGTATTTCAATCTCCTCGACCAGTCTCCCGGTATCATGCCATCGGTGCAGGTGAGCATGCAGAAGGCGATGCAGGAGGCTCCTGATGACCGTCTGGCACAAGGGATAAAACAAGCTCTGGTTCAGCGTGTTCGCGAACACCCCGACGACCAGACCTACCTCGAGATGATGATATGGTTCTCCATCCAGCAGAAAGACTTCGCTTTCGCTCTCACGCAGGCTCAGGCTGTCGATGCCCGTTTCCCCGACAAGGGTGGAGACCAGCTCCTCCGTGTGGCTCGTATCGCCTATCAAAATGAGGCCTACGATGTGGCGGCAGAAGCCTACCGTCTCCTGCAGCGAAAAGGGAAGGAACACCCCCATTATTTTGATAGTCGTGTGGGCGAACTCGAGGTGGAGTTTGCCCGCATAAATCACAACTATGCCATTGATAGCAAGGATTTTCAACGGCTAAAACAGCGCTATGACGAGACTATTGCCGAGCTTGGCAAGAATGAACGGACAGTGCCCCTCATGCGTAATTACGCTGCTCTTATGGCTTACCATGGCGGCGACGCACAGGCGGCGGTGAGCATGCTCGACGATGTGTTGGAGATACCTCGCCTCAAGTCCACCGTTCGTGATGAGGTGAAGCTGGAACTTGGTGATTTACTGTTGTTTGCTGGTTCTATTTGGGATGCCTCGCTGCTCTATATGCAGGTCGAGAAAGCCAATAAAAACGATATCCTCGGGGCACAGGCCAAGTTCAAAAATGCCAAGCTTTCCTATTTCAACCACGATTTCGAGTGGGCCAATTCGCAACTCAAGGTGCTACGCGCCTCCACCTCCAAGTTGGTGGCTAACGACGCCATGGAACTCTCACTCTTAATCTCTGATAACATGGAAGATGACGGCACCTATGGTATGCTGGAGCTCTTCGCCGATGCCGACCTATTGTTATATCAAAACCGCCTCGATTCCGCCTGGGATGGCTTCGATGCCATCTCCCGCAGCGTCCTCTCCCACCCACTTTTCGACGAGGTGCTCATGCGCAAGGCGCAAATACGCATGAAACAAGCACGTTACACCGAGGCGGATTCGCTTCTGCAGCGGCTCATAGATTTCTATCCCGAAGATATCACGGCCGACGACGCCCTTTTCTTGATGGCTCAGCTCAATGAAGATCACCTCGATAACCCCACAAAAGCCCTCGAATGCTACGAAAAACTCCTTGTCGACTACCCCACCTCCCTCTACGTCGACCGCGCCCGCAAACGCTATAACGTCCTGAAAGTAAAGCAATGAACGAAGTAAAAGCAAAGAAGTTCCTTGGTCAGCATTTCCTCACCGACGAGGGCATCGCCCAGCGCATTGTCGAGAGTCTCTCCGGCCGTACCCCCAACCTCATCGAGATTGGTCCGGGAATGGGCGTGCTTACCAAATACCTGATACAGAGGCCGGAGCTGAATTTTCATGTCATCGAGATCGACCGCGAGTCGGTAGCCTGGCTCCACGAGCACTACCCCACGCTCCGCGTCATTGAGGGTGACTTCTTAAAACTCGACCTAAATGCTTTGTTCCATGATACTTTCGCTGTCATCGGCAACTTCCCTTACAACATTTCGTCGCAGATCCTTTTCCGCGTCTTTGAGTGTCGCAATCAGGCTGTCGAGGTGGTGGGCATGTTCCAGAAGGAGGTTGCTGAGCGGGTGGCCGCGGGTCCGGGAAGCAAGACGTATGGAATATTATCTGTCTTGCTATCAGCATTCTATAATATAGAATATCTCTTCACTGTCCATGAACATGTCTTCAACCCGCCTCCCAAGGTCAAATCGGCCGTTATTCGCCTCACGCGTAACGACGTAACCTCCTTGGAATGTGATGAAAAGCTCTTCGTTCAGGTGGTCAAAGCGGGCTTCAATCAGCGTCGCAAGACACTCCGCAATGCCCTCCGTTCTGCCAATCTCCCCATCGAGTCCGTTGACGAGACTCTCCTCTCCAAACGCGCTGAACAACTGTCTGTTGACGAATTCATTCAACTTACGAAAACCATTCAACCATGTCTGTAGTCTCTTTTATCGTTATAGCTATTGCGCTTGGAATCAGTTCCATGCTACTTATGCGCCGATGCACAGAGGCGGCTCCGGTGCAGCTCTCGGCAGGACTGCTTATCTCGTTCACCGTGGCCATTGTCCACGCGGCCCTTTTCTGCCTGGGCATCCTTCTGGGCAATTATCTGCGTTTCGAAATGCCTGATGACCCCGAAGCCTTTTCTCGTGCTAACAGCTTTGTTCTATTGGGTTTATCCATTATTGTAGCCCTCAAGATGCTGTGGCCTTACATGGGTCGTAAGACCCAGCCGGTGGCCTATGACCTCAATGCCGGCACCCTCCGTGTGCTGTTGTTCACCATTGCTACCGGCATTAACGGATTCCTTCTTGGGATTGGAGTTGGCTTTGTGACACCGCTCGGCGGCCATTTCCACGGTGCCTTTTGGCCACTACTGGTTGCCGTCTTCCTCCTTTCCTATCTCGGCATCATGTATGGCCGTCAGCATGTCAAACTCCGTCCGCGTCGCTGGATGGCAGTTTCGGCAGTCATCATTATCGTCACCGCCATTGCCGCCGTCGTCAATGCCGGCTAGAATTTCTTTTCGAAACAAATATTACTAATCCAATATTAACATTTGTTAAGTTAATTTTTTAACTCAAAATCAAGCCTAGGTGCTTTCCCAACGGGAAGGTGCCTTTTTTCGTGCATAACGCCTAGTACCAGAGTCGTATAAACACCCTACCAACTCCTTACCAACTCCTAACCAACTCCTACCATTGTGGGT
>ONCC01000044.1 GCA_900316235.1 uncultured Bacteroidales bacterium | reverse complement strand
TGCAATGAAACTCGCAAAACCCGTACCAAAGAATAACAATGTAGCGAGGAATTGAAAAATGAGTATTTTGACTGAAATACAGAAAACAGCAGCCAATGCTGACGAAAAGATAAAACATCTTTATGAAACGGCATTTCCCGAAGGAGAGAAAATCCCGTGGATTGAACGCTACGGCTTCACCGACCTCTACACTTCGTCGTTCCACCCCTTCGAGACCAAGGAGGAGTACTGGGCCTATTGGGCTAAGCATATCTGGTTCAGCCGTTACCGCACAGGTGCCACCGAACTGTACAAGATGCTCCTCATGCATTTCCCCGAGGCTTTTGTGGTGACAACCAACGTCGACGGCCAGTTCGAACTGGCAGGTTTCCCTACAGAGCGTATCTTCGCCACACAGGGCGACTACCGCTGGTTTCAGCCAGCATCGGGAACACCGAAGACTTTGATAGATAACCGTGAGTGGGTGATGCGAGTGCTTCCGCTTATCGACGACTGTCGCATACCCACGGTGATGATTCCCACCATGCCCGACGGTAGCCCGGCTGCGATGAATTTACGCATCGACGATTCCTTCGTCGAAGACTTCCGTTGGCATCAGCAGGCGCGACGCTACACCGATTTCGTGCAGCAGGCCTCACAAGGCAAACTCCTTTTGCTCGAATTCGGCATCGGCTACAACACCCCCGGCATCATTCGTCTACCCTTCGAGCAGATGGCGCAGCGCTTCCCCCACACCACCCTCGTCCGCTTCAACCGCGACAACCCCGAGCCCTACATCGAGGATTTGCCCCGCTTCACCGCATTTACAGAAGAGATTGTGTCGATTCTAAACCAAACATAAACAGGATCAAATAATATTTTCGCAGGATTGGCGTTTCTTCGGAAATAACAATCATTTGTAACACAATAACATTAGTGTCCACTAAAAATTTAACATATTAAAAGTTTAATAATAACTGTCCATTCAAATCGTTGAGTTCTTTGAAATCGTTGAGTTGATTATTGTTGAAGAGGTCGAAAAGCGGAGTCTTGTCTGTCAGCGAGACTCCGAGAATCTGTAATACCTCATAGGTGCTACGTTTCAGCTGCATGTCGTGCTGCACGATGGCCACAAGGCAGTAGGCACAGATGGCTGAGTAGATTTGGATCCGCACTGCGTTCTCTGTTGTGCCCCAGAACTTCTTAATCTTCAGATGCTGCTTGAGCCATTTGAAGAAAAGTTCCACTTGCCAGCGGTTACGATACAGTTCCGCCACCTGCAAGGGGTTGAGATGAAAAGCATTTGTGAGAAACGTGAATTCCCGTTCCTGCTCGGCATCCCAATAACGCACAAGCCTAAGAGGTGTGGGATAACGTTTGCTCGGATAGTAGCCAGTCAACGTTATCACCGCATCGGACAAAACATTTTTGGGAAGCCTGCGTCGCCATCTCACAGCCTTGTATTGCAAATTCTTCTTGGCTCTTACGACGAAGAATGATTCCGTGCATTCAATGCGGTATAAACGGTTGAAATCGTTGTAACCTCGGTCGAAGATGTAATATGAGCTTGGCTCGTATGAAATCTCGTCCATGGCACGTACATCGTTGACGGATGCTTCAGTGATGTGAAAGAAAGCTGGTACTTGCGTTTCAATGTCATACAGCGTATGAATTTTGATGCCGCCCTTATACTTGCGGAACTTGGCCCACCAAAACACCGACAAACAAAGGTCGATGGTCGTTGAATCAAACGCATAGACACTGCCACCGAGTTTGAAGATATCCGTAATCCGTTTGCTTCTGGCCTCCGCCACAAGGAAGTAGGCAAATTCCTCGAAGATGCGGCAGTCACGGTTCTGGTTGGCTTTTGCAAGGTTGCTCTTGGTGACATGCTTGCCAAATCCGAGGTGGTAGCACTTGCTGCGATGAGCCTCGATAATGACAATCAAATCACGCAAACTCTCCCGATTGGTCAATTGCCCGAACATCATCACCAGCAACTGATTCCAGCAAGTGAAGTGTTTCACATAGTAATCGCCACCGTATTTTGTGACGACACGACGAAACTTGTCGTTATTCAAGAATTCAACCAATTGAGCAAAAACGTATTTGTCATTATTCATATGCAGGGATTATCCTACAAAGGTACAAATTCAAATCGTCGCGCTCTAAAAACCTCTGCAATTAATTAACTCACAATAATATCAAAGAACTTTCACTGATTTTTAGTGGACAGCAATGACACAATAAAAAAGATAAAACAATGAAAAAAGACCTTGGAATTATGCCGGCGGTGTATCCGATGCCGGTTTTGATGGTGGCCGCTTACGACGAGCATGGCCGCGTGAACGTAAAAAAGCCTTCACCGTCAGCATCGCCGATCGCGACCACATGGATGTGGCCGATTACTTCGGCATCGCCACCGGAAATAAGACCCCCGACAAGTTCGAACGCACCGGCTACCACGCTGTCCGCAGCAGCCGCGTCAACGCCCCTGTCATCGACGAGTTCCCGGTGGCCATGGAGTGCGAGCTGGCCGAAGTGGTGGAGACAGAGACGATGTACTGTATCGTGGGCAAGATTGTCAACGTCGCCGCCGAGGAGAGCGTCCTCAGCGAAAACGGCAAGGTGGATCCCATGAAGCTCAACGCCCTTATCTTCGACCAGTTCCAAAACGGCTACTACGTCACGGGCGAGCAGGTGGGCCGTGCCTGGAACGCCGGTGCCGCACTGGCCACAGCGACTTCACAGCCATGAAACCCTACGTCGCAATCGTGGACGAGTACTCTTTACCATTCAGGGAATTCACCCATTCACACCCTATTCCCAGGTAGCCCTGCTTGAGGAGCCGGTCGTGCCCATCCATTTAGCGGACGAACCAAAAATAATTCATGTCATTCCATTTTTATTTCGTATCTTTGCACCCAGTTATTTAAAATAAAACAACATGGACGCACTGCGAGTGATTGAAATCAAGAAAAGCGTATTCGCCGACAACGACTGTGACGCCGACGCCCTGCGCAAGGAGCTCAAAGAGAAAGGGGTGTTTCTGCTGAACCTCATGTCGGCTCCCGGCAGCGGCAAGACCACAACACTCATACAGACAATCAACCGGATGAAAGACAACCTGAGCATCGGTGTAATGGAGGCCGACATAGACAGCGATGTCGACGCCCGGAAGATGAGAGAGGCCACCGGAGTGGAGTCGATACAGCTACACACCGGAGGCATGTGCCACCTCGACGCCGAGATGACACGCCAAGGTCTGGATGCCCTCGGGCAACCTTGTATGCCCCGCCGAGTTCGACACCGGCGCTGTGCGCAACGCCATGATACTCTCCGTGCCGGAAGGCGACGACAAACCTCTCAAATACCCCTTGATGTTCTCCGTCTGCGACGTGGTGCTCATCAACAAGACAGATGTGATGCCATATTTTGACTTCAGCCTGGAAAGGTGCAAGAAATACATACATGAGCGTAACCCCAAGGCTCAGGTCATACCCATCTGTGCCAAGACCGGCGAAGGTGTAGATGTCTTTGTAGGGTGGCTGAAAGATCAGGTTAACAACTGGAAACAATAATAAACAAAGAATAAAGAGATATGCCAGAGATGTCGAATAAGTTTGTCCCCAAACATTTTGGAGACAAAAACCCCAACCCCAAGCTGATAAAGCTGGTGCGCCACATCACAGACCGCATTCCCGGAAAGATAAAGATGACCACCGAAGCTCCCGAATACTGGGGCTTGGCCTGTATCTTCGAGGATGAGATGGACGCAATCACCCGCGAAGCCTCGCTGGACCTCCTGCTGGACATGCTTCCCGGCAATCCGTTCAAGGTGCGTAAACACTGGACACGCAGCCAACTGCATGAGCTGAACCGCCAGAAACACTACGCGTCTACGGAAGAAGGCTTCGACGCCTTGCTGGACAAGCTGGCTTACTTCGGCATGCTTGAATACGACTACGGCGACCACTACACCAAGGACGGTCCCGTGCCGGGCACCACCTTCGAGCGCAAAGACCGCGAATACTGGGTGCCGATGTTCGTCCCGGGCAGCGCCGAGTACACCAATATGAACGTGGAGCTGATGGACAAGCATCCGGAGCTGGCAATGTTCTTTGAGCGTATGACTTTCCTGCCGTTGGAGAAGATTACCCCCATGGTACCTATGGGCGGCAGCGGCATAGGCATGCACGTCATCCCCGTGGAGAAAGCAATATCCATGGAGAATGAGACTGCCGACATCGAGCATCTATCCTACTGGCTCAAACGCTACGAGGGGCATCTTGCCGTCGGCATCTGCTCGTGCCGCTACGGGCGCAAAAAACTCGACGAAGGCTGCGCCGACGACTATCGCGACTGGTGTATTGGCGTGGGCGACATGGCCGACTACTTGATAGAGACCAAACGCGGACATGCCATCACCTACGATGAGGCCATCAATATCCTTAAGATTGCCGAGGACAACGGCTTTGTACACCAGGTGACCAATATCGACGGCGAAGGCAAGATATTCGCCATCTGCAACTGCAATGTCAAGATATGCAATGCCCTGCGCACATCACAACTCTTCAACACACCCAACATGAGCCGTAGCGCCTATGTGGCCAAAGTAGAGCCTAAGAATTGCGTAGCCTGCGGCCGCTGTGTGGAATACTGTCCCGCCGGAGCCGTCCGTCTGGGACAAAAGCTTTGCACCAAGCACGGCGAGCAGACTTATCCCAAGCAGGAGCTGCCCGACGCAAAGAAATGGGGGCCGCACAAATGGGATGAGGATTATCGCGACAAGAACCGCATCAACTGCTACCCCACAGGCACGGCGCCTTGCAAGACTGCCTGTCCGGCTCATATCGCCGTGCAGGGCTATCTGAAGAAAGCCGCCGAAGGGAAATACCGCGAGGCATTGGAGCTCATCAAGCGAGAGAACCCATTCCCCGCCGTCTGCGGCCGCGTCTGCAACCGACGCTGTGAGGATGCCTGTACCCGCGGCACCATCGACAAGCCTATTGCCATTGACGCCGTGAAGAAATTCATCGCCGAACAGGACCTGCATGCAGAGCACCGTTTCGTGCCGGAAATCAACATCGCGTCAAGCGTCCTCAAACGTTGGGACGAGAAAATTGCCATCATCGGCGGTGGCCCTGCGGGCTTGAGCTGCGCCTATTATCTCGCCACTATGGGCTATCGTCCCACAGTGTTCGAGAAGAACGCCATCCCCGGCGGCATGCTGCAATACGGCATCCCGTCGTACAAACTGGACAAGGCCGTCATCAAGGTCGAGATAGACATCATGCGCGAGATAGGCGTGGAGATACGTACCGGCGTGGAGGTGGGCAAGGACATCACCCTGCAGCAGCTCCGCGAGGAGGGATATAAAGGCTTCTATGTAGCCATCGGTTGCCAGGGGGGTCGCCTGCCCGGCATCCCGGGAGAGAGCCTCACCGGCGTCACCACAGCCATCGACTTCCTGCATGCCGCCAACTGCGGAGACATGAAAGTAAGCGGCAAGGTAGTTGTCGTGGGTGGGGGCAACGTAGCCATTGATGCAGCCCGTGTGGCCAAACGAAGCGGTGCCACAGAAGTCACCATGCTCTCTCTGGAGACCGCGGACATCATGCCAGCATCCCTGGAGGAGCGCCGCGAAGCCCGTGAAGACGGTGTGGCAATAAACCCCGGCTGGGGTCCCAAAGAGGTGCTCGGCGAAGGAAATGTCAGCGGCATTGTCTTCAAGAAATGCATCTCCGTGTTCGACGAGCAGCACCGCTTCGCGCCAAAATATGACGAGAACGACACCATCACCCTCGACGCCGACGTGGTCATCTTCGCCATCGGCCAGACGGTGGTGCTGGACGACCTGCTGAAAGGCACCAAGGTGGAGTTTGCGCGTGGCGTATATCCGATGGCCGACAAGCTGACCTACCAGACGGCTGAACCTGACATTTTCGTGGGTGGCGACTGCTACAGCGGGCCTAAGTTCGCCATCGATGCCATAGCCGCCGGCCATGAGGCCGCCGAAAGCCTGCACCGCTATGTGCAGCACGGACACATGACCATCGGGCGCAACCGCCGCGACTTCATTGAGCTGGACAAGGATGACATCCACGTGGAGAGCTACGACAACACCTCTCGTCAGGAGGAAGGCGTGACCGAACAGCCCGACAAGTTCAGCGAGTACATGAATACCCTCACAGAGGAGCAGGTGCACATCGAAACCTCACGTTGCCTCTCCTGCGGCGCTTCGGTAGTTGACGAGAACCGCTGCATAGGCTGCGGCATATGCACCACCAAATGCGCCTTCGATGCCATCCACCTCTTCCGTGAGCATCCCGAGGCAAGCATCATGCGCACCTCGGAGGATAAATTCAGCGGCATACTACCCTACATGATAAAACGCACCGGTAAAATCATCTTCAGCAAGAAAGACTGATGCACGAGTTGGGCATAGTGTTCTACATCATCCGCGATGTGAAGCAGGTGGCGGAAGCCAACCATGTGGAACATGTGGCCTCTGTGGTGATGGACATCGGCGAGGTGTCAACCGTGGTACCCCACTTGCTCGGCGACTGCTGGCGCTGGGCTGCCGACAAGGAGCCTATGCTGCAAGGTTGCGAACTGGAGATGAACACTATACCCGCCGTCACCTGGTGTGACCAATGCAAGAGTGAATATCCCACCGTCGCCCACGGACGCACCTGCCCACATTGCGGCAGCGGCAACACCTGGCTGCTCCGCGGCAACGAAGTGGAAATACGCGAGATAAAAGTATAACATATAAACTATAACAATTATGTCTTGTTTTATAGTACCCATGACCCAGGCGATAGCCACCACTGTCTATCGCAAACTGAACGCCAAAAAGATCGAGGCGACAGGAGCTACCGTCCTGATGCGCCATGTGCCGGCATTGGAGAAAATGCTTTGGGGCGGCACCGTGATGCTTGTCGTCGACCACATCATCAACGGCGAGGTGACTTGGCGCTACCCCTTCTTCACAGCCCTCACCGAAGTCGGTGGCGCCGAGGTGATGCTTCGCGAGATGCTCACCGTCGGCGTGCCCATGTCGCTCGTACTCACCGCCGTATGGGTAGTGTACGCCTTTGCCAAAGAAAGAAAAACCCAAACAATCAAACAATTAAACAATTAAACAATCATGTTTTTCCAAGTCTATGGGGCTGATGCCCTCGTACAATGGGGAATGCTGCTTGTCGTACTGGCAGGCCTGATTCTCTGGAATGAATTTGCCCGTCGCACCAAGATGGGCGGAGCCATCACCTTCTTCGTCATCCCGGTACTGCTGACCGTCTACTTCGTGGCCATCGCCATCGGAGCACGTTCCGGCGCCGAGTGGGCTGTAAACAACCAGACCCATATCTACATGAACGGCTGGTTCCACTATGCCAAACTCTATGCCGCCCTCACCGGCTGCATCGGCTTCATGATGATCAAGTACAAATGGGGCATCGGCGCCAAACACTGGTTCAAGCCCTTCCCCTTCGTCATTGTCGCCATCAACATCCTTATCGCCGTGGTCTCTGACTTCGAGAGCGCCGTCATGGGATGGAACAAGTGGTGGCTCAGCAGCGAGGGCGTGTGGCTCTTCGGCGGCTGGCACAATGTCTTCAACGGCCTCGCCGGTATCCTCAACATCTTCTGTATGACTGCCTGGTGGAATGTCTATGCCTCCAAGGACAAGAAAGACATGATCTGGGCCGACATGACATGGGTCTACATCGTCATCTACGACATCTGGAACTTCGCCTACACCTACAACTGCCTGCCCACCCACAGCTGGTACTGCGGCATCGCCCTGCTGCTGGCTCCCACGGTGGCTGCCTTGCTGTGGAACCGCGGCGGCTGGATCCAGAACCGCGCCAACACCCTGGCCATCTGGTGCATGTTCGCACAGGTGTTCCCCCTCTTCCAGGAGACCTTCAAGGACGGCCGCCAGTGGTTCGGCTGGGCCGTGCTGCCCGTGCAGTATCCCGATGGCGTCGAGACCATCAAGCAGCTCTACGACGTCGCCGGTGGTGAAGCCGCCGCTGTCGGCACCACTGTCGACACCGTGGCTGCCAACCCCGCGATGATGACCGTCATCAGCGCCCTGGCCCTAGTCACCAACATCATCGCCCTCACCTACATCATCTGCGTCTCGAAGAAGCGTCACATCAATCCTTACAAGCAGGATGTCTTCGTCAACCAGAAGTACTACAAAGACGCCATGGCTCGCGCCGATGTGGAGAATGCTTGAAAGCTCCCGGCTATCTACCAATAGAAAGGAACCCTAAGGGGGAGCAAAAGAGCGCTGAAAATTCAGCGCTCTTTCTTTTTGTGCCCAAATTACATTAAGACAATAAATTTCACTTTCAAAACAAGGGTACGGAGGCTGGAGAGTATCACCCAATGAAAAAATCATCAAAAAAGGCAAAAAAGTTTCCATGATTGGAAATTATTTTGTATCTTTGCATTTGAAACCAAGCACATAGATGAATGCAAAAGTAATATATTTGCAAGATGCACAGCGTTTTATAGAAGAAATGCCGGCAAAAGCAAGGCGCAAAGTCTTTATAAACGCTGATGCGGTGAGCAATGGTGTGAGAGATACGCGGCTTTTCAAGAAGTTGGAAGGCACAAACATTTGGGAACTCCGAACCGAGTATAGCGGCAACGCATATCGTCTATTCTCATTCTGGGATACACGTACAGAAACGCTGATTGTGGCCACGCACGGCATACAAAAGAAAACGCAGAAAACGCCCAAGAAAGAGATAGAGAAAGCAGAGCAGATAAGAAAACAATACTTCAACGAATAATGGCAATGGAAGCAATGACACAAGAACAAATGCTCGATAAGTATATCGGCAAGAAAGGCACGCCCGAAAGGGATGATTACGATGCTGAACTCCGCAAGGTGCTTGATGATTACCGCATCGGTGAAGCAATCAAGGCAGAGCGCAAACGGCAGGGACTGACACAAGAGCAGCTTGGCGAGCGCATGGGTGTACAGAAAGCGCAGGTATCGAAGTTAGAAAAGGGGCATAGTCCGGCATATTCCTCTATCGTTCGCGCGTTCCAAGCACTTGGCGCAAAAGCCGCCAGCCTTGACCTCGGCGAGATGGGTCGTGTCGCTCTTTGGTAGGTGTTATGTTCAATGTTGATTTCTTAAATTATCACCCTTCAGGGGAAGCAACAAAAGAGCGCTGAAATTCAGCGCTCTTTCTTTTTGTTGCAGGTGCAGTGGGCACATCGGCCCGTCTTGGGGTCGGCGTTGGCACAGGGCCGCTTGAATTCCTTCTCCTTGTGCAGGAGCATCTTCAGGCCCAAGCCTGCCACCATCAGCCCCACAACACCCACGGCGATAAGCGCCACAACAACTATTGTATTCATTTCTGCGAGAATTCTTTGATGCGCTGTTCTTCACTGCGTTTGCACACCAGCAGGCGGTCGCCCTTGGCCGAGACGATGTAGCCGTCCAGGCCCTGAAGGACCACCTTCGAGGCCTCTTCGGCATGCACCACGCAGTTCTTGCACTCATAGAGATCCACCTTGCCCACGGCACCGTTGTTCGCGCTGTCCTTCTGAAGCTTGTCGTGCAGCGAGGCCCAGTTGCCGAGGTCGCTCCAGCCGAAGTCGGCCGGATGGGTATACACCCGTCCGTCGGCGGCGGCAGGCTCCATGACGGCATAGTCGATGCTAATCTTCTCGCACTGCGGGAAGACCTCCTGCACGTCGGCAGCGGTCCTCATGCGCTCCATGTCGCTGGCAATGTTGGGCTTATAGGTCTTAATAGCCTCCGTGATGGTCTTCACATTCCACACGAAAATGCCGGCATTCCACAAATAATTCCCAGCTTTGAGATATTTCTCAGCTGTCTCTAAATCAGGCTTCTCCTTGAACGCCGCCACTCGGCGTATCTCGTTGATAGGTTGATAGGTTGATAGGTCGTTTCCAGAACGTATCAACGTATCAACATTCAACGTATCAACTTCCACATAGCCGTACCCCGTCTCGGGACGCGACGGCTTGATGCCGATGGTCACGATGGCATCGCTCTTCTCGGTGAATGCCAGCGCGTTGCCTATCACGCGGCGGAACTCCTCGGGGTTCATCACCACGGCGTCGGCAGGCGTCACCACCACGTTGGCTCCGGGGTCCTCACCCTTGATGCGCCAGCAGGCCCACGCGATGCAGGGGGCTGTGTTGCGCGCCGCAGGTTCCGCAAGAATGTGATTCTCAGGCATCTCAGGCAACTGCTTCCGCACGATGTCCACATAGGCGGCATTCGTCACCACCCAGAAATTCTCCATCGGACACAACCCCTTGAAGCGGTCCACCGTGAGCTGTATCAGCGTGCGACCGCAACCCAGGATGTCGATAAACTGCTTCGGATACTCGGGGGTGCTCAGCGGCCAGAATCGACTGCCGATGCCGCCGGCCATTATGACGATGTGATTGTTCATATTTTCAATTGTTAAAAAATGTTAAACGAAAAACTTTTCCTCTCGAAAAGAGGTGCAAAATTACAACTTTTCTTCCAAAAATCCAAATCTTATTCTCACCACCATGTTTTCCAACGGGTTACACAAGCTACCATCACCCTACCAACTCCTTACCAACTCCTTACCAACTCCCTACCAACTCCTACCGTGGTGGGTGTTGATAGGTCGTTCGCAGGGCGAAGATACGTTTGTTAACAGATGTTAATATCTTTTCCTTGCTTATTGGGGAAATATTTTGTACCTTTGCAGTATGAACAAAAAAACACGAATAACTTATAAAGAAATGTATGTCAGTGAGTAATGAAACAATGAACGAGAAGATTTTTTCTTTGGAAGAAATTGATTATGCGCGTTTTTGGGGCTCCAACGATCGCATGCTCGACTTCGTGCGGCTGCTCTTCCCCAAGCTCAAGCTCATCGCCCGCGGCGAGATGCTCAAAGCCATTGGCAGCGAGGAAGATATCGCCTGGTTCGAGGGCAAGCTGCAGGCCATGATGACCTACTACGACAAGTTCGGCCGCATCACCGAGAACGCCATCATGGGCATCATGGAGAGCGGCGGCGGCAGCCCCGAGAGCGAGATGAGCGACGAGGTGCTCGTCCACGGCCGCAACGGCCTCCTCATCAAGGCACGCACCCCCAACCAGCAACGCCTCGTGCGCTCGGTCTACGAGCACGACATGGTCTTCGCCATCGGCCCCGCCGGCACGGGCAAGACCTATACCGCCGTGGCCATGGCCGTGCGGGCGCTGAAAAACAAGGAGATACGCCGCATCATCCTCACGCGCCCCGCCGTCGAGGCCGGCGAGAACCTCGGCTTCCTGCCGGGCGACCTGCGCGACAAACTCGACCCCTACCTGCAGCCTCTCTACGACGCCCTGCGCGACATGATCCCGCAGCAGAAGTTGCTGAGTTACTGGGAGGACAACACCATCGAGATCGCCCCGCTGGCCTTCATGCGCGGCCGCACGCTCGACAACGCCTTCGTCATCCTCGACGAGGCCCAGAACGCCACCTCCGCACAATTGAAAATGTTCCTCACCCGCATGGGCCGCAACGCCAAGTTCGTCATCACCGGCGACCTCACACAGGTCGACCTGCCGCGCAACCAGCAGAGCGGCCTCCTGCAAGCCACTCAAATCCTGAAGGATGTGAAAGGCATCGACATCATCCAGCTCGACAACAGCGACGTCATCCGCCACCGCCTCGTCACCGATATCATCCGCGCCTACGACAAAGTGAAAAGTGAAGAGTTAAAAGTTAAAAACGAATGATTTCTTATCCGAATTGTAAGATAAACCTAGGGCTTCATGTCGTCGGCAAACGCCCCGACGGCTACCACGACCTGGAGACCCTCTTCGTCCCCGTCCACGACCTCTGCGACGAACTGGAGATACTACCCACTACCCACTACCCACTACCCACTATATCCCAGGACGGCATCGCCCTCGACAACGACCCCGACGACAACCTCTGCATGCGCGCCTGGCGCCTCCTGCACGAGGAGTTCGCCATCCCACCCGTGAGCATACGCCTCAAGAAGGGCATCCCCTTCGGCGCCGGCCTCGGCGGCGGCTCCGCCGACGCCGCCTTCACACTCAAGATGCTCAACGAGATGTTCTCCCTCCACCTGAGCGACAGCGACCTCGAGCACCGCGCCGCTCGCCTCGGCGCCGACTGCGCCTTCTTCATCCGCAACCAGGCAGCCTACGCCACCGGCATCGGCGACCGCCTGGAGCCCATCGCCCTCGACCTCTCCCCCTACCGCATCGTCATCGAGATCCCCGCCGGCGAGCACGTAAGCACAAAAGAAGCCTACGCCGGCCTTTCACCTTTCACCTTTCACCTTTCCCGTCCCGACCTCCGCGAGGCGGTAAAGAAGCCCATCGGGGAATGGAAGGAGCTTATCGTCAACGACTTCGAGGCCTCCGTCTTCCCCTCCCACCCCGCCATCGCCGCCCTCAAAGACGACCTCTACCGCCGCGGAGCCCTATATGCCTCAATGACAGGCTCCGGCGCCGCCGTCTTCGGAATATTTTTTAAATAATTATTAACTTTTTTTTGTTAATTAAAATATTATTCGTACCTTTGCACTTTCAAAAAGAATAATAAAAACTCAAAACAATACATCATGGTAGATTACAAAAAAATCGGTCTCGTGAACACTCGCGAGATGTTCAAGAAAGCAGTCAACGGCGGCTACGCTATCCCCGCCTTCAACTTCAACAACATGGAGCAGATGCAGGCCATCATCCAGGCCGCCGTCGAGACCAAGAGCCCCGTCATCCTGCAGGTGTCCAAGGGCGCCCGCGACTATGCCAACCCCACCCTCCTGCGCTACATGGCCGAGGGTGCCGTCGAGTATGCCAAGGAGCTCGGTTGCCCCAACCCCCAGATCGTCCTGCACCTCGACCACGGCGACAGCTTCGAGACCTGCAAGAGCTGCATCGACATGGGCTTCTCCAGCGTCATGTACGACGGCAGCGCCCTGCCCTATGAGGAGAACATCAAGATTTCCCGCCAGGTGGTGGAATATGCCCACAAGTATGACGTCACCGTCGAGTGCGAGCTCGGCGTGCTGGCCGGCGTCGAGGACGAGGTAGCCTCCGAGGTGAGCCACTACACCAAGCCCGAAGAGGTCATCGACTTCGCCACCCGCACCGGCTGCGACTCCCTGGCCATCAGCATCGGCACCAGCCATGGCGCCTACAAGTTCAAACCCGAGCAGTGCACCGTCGATCCCAAGACCGGCCGTCTGCTGCCTCCTCCCCTGGCCTTCGACGTCCTCGAGGCCGTCGAGAAGAAGCTCCCCGGCTTCCCCATCGTGCTCCACGGCTCCAGCTCCGTGCCCCAGGACGAGGTGGACACCATCAACGCCAACGGTGGCGCCCTGAAGGCCGCCGTGGGTATCCCCGAGGAGCAGCTCCGCAAGGCCGCCAAGAGCGCCGTCTGCAAGATTAACATCGACAGCGACAGCCGCCTGGCAATGACCGCCGCCATCCGCAAGCACATGGCCGAGCACCCCGACCACTTCGACCCCCGCCAGTACCTCAAGCCTGCCCGCGAGAGCATGAAGAAGATGTACATCCACAAGATCGTCAACGTCCTCGGCTCCAACGACAAGCTTTAAATAGCCCCCAGCCCCAACAGCAATCCATAGATCCCCCAAAAAGGGATTTATGGATTCTGCTGCAAAAGAATTCATCTACCAGCAGCCTGGTGTTTACGGAAGCGTATGGAACTGGCGGCGCCACGGCTGACGACGAAGTGGAATGGACGGTGACATCGGACGGCACCGAGAGCAATTACGATGGCACCAAGGGTATCCACTACGGAACGAGCAAAGCCCAGGTGCAGTACATGCAGCTCTCGACGAGCGACATCATTGGCACCATCACGCAGGTGAAGGTGAATGCTTCGACGGCCAACAACGTGACTGCGACGGTTGGCGTCACCGTGGGCGGCGACGCTTTCGGCGGCAACGCGCAGAGCCTGTCGAGCATCGCCACGGACTACACGTTCACCGGCAGCGCCTCGGGCGCGATTGTGGTGAGGTTGGAGAAGCCTTCGGCGGCCAACGGGGCACTGTATGTGAAGAGCGTGGTGGTGACCTACACCCCGGCTTCCGCTGGCGGTTTGACTCCCGAGCCCATGCAGACAACCTACAACGTGACGTTCGACGGGTTCAACGAACCAGAAATGAACACCACGGTGAACGTGGCTTCGCTGCCACAGACCTTTAGCCAAATCGACGTTTACGGTTTTTATCCCTATATGGTGATTAGCGGCTCCGGTAGCATCTTCACCAGCGCAAGCGTCACCAGCGGCGGCGAGGGCAAGGTGGGCGTCGCCATTAACAACGAAAAACTCCACATCACCATCACCGTCAGCGGTACCTTCGAGGGCACGGCGACTATCCATGTCGCGGGTGAAGATTATATTGAGAATCCCATCAGCCGCGACATCACCGTCAGCTGCGTGGTTGCTTCCGAGCCTGAACCCGCTCCCGCGGTGCCGCATACCGTGCGCTTTGCGAGTGGGAATGACGGATGGACGGTGACGGATGTGGACAGCGCTACTTCGGCCACGGCTCCCGCGGTGCTGCAGAACGTGATGGCGGGCGACAGCCTGGTGGTGACGGCTCCGGCCACGCTGCCCGGCAAGGTGAAGAGCGTGAAGGCTGTGAAGTATGTGCCGCCGGTGCTCGTGAGCAGCATCGTGCTGAACAAGCAGACGGCCTACCTCGCCAAGGACAGCACCATGACGCTGACCGCCACCGTGCTGCCCGAGAACGCTGCGGACAAGAGCTACACCTGGAGCAGTGACGACATCACCAAGGCCTACGTCAACCAGAACGGCGTGGTGACCGGCGTGGACGGCGGCACCGCCAATATCATCGCCACGGCCAACGACGGCAGCGGCGTGAAGGACACCTGCGTCGTCACCGTGCTGAGCTCCGTCACCCTCGAAGGCGTGACGGTGCTCTATGCTTCCGATAACGACAACTGGTCCACCGTCATGGGCTACAACCCGGGCTTAATGTACCAAGAATACGATAATGTGAGGCTGACCTCCAACGGCGCCTTTCTCTTTTATGATGGTAACCCTGTGATGGTAATTGATTTTATTTACCCCCACTTCTATAATGATTATCAATGGCTGCGCGTAGCCGTAATCCACGGCAATGAATTCTTTTATCACCAGGGCGAGACTTGGCAACAAGCCATCAGTGCCAACCGACCGTATAACCAACATTGGTCAATAGATAATGGTCAAGTGAAATATAATGGTATGCAGACACTGGTTGATACTAATAGTGAGCCGGTAGACCCGACGGCCACAATAGACCCGTCGACAGTCGACTACGATCTCGACTATATCCCCTAACCCCCTCGACAACAAATTAAAAACATAACGACAATGAAACATTTAAGAAAAAGCATTTTGACGCTCCTGGCGCTGACGCTGTTCGGCGGCGCGGGAGCCTGGGCGCAAGGCCCGACACAAGTCACCCAGTTCACCACTGACATGATTGCCAGCTGGCAGGACGTCAACAGCGATATCACTTTGGCCGACCTGCAGGCCTTGGGCTTCGTGGCAGCAGACGAAAACACGGCCGGGGCATGGACGGGCGCTCCCCAGGACGGCTATGCCTGGCTGATTTATGATTTTAATGAGGGTAATGGCTATCTCATGTACATAATGTTCGATAATGGAAATGCGGATGAACCGAGTCAGAGTGGCTACACTAAAAGCAGTTTCTACAACGTAGTTGCGGACGGCGCTAAGTTCTTCTACACCGGCGCTCCTTCCCAGGCTATCGAGCTGACGAAGTCGGGCGCGAACCAGTGGACGCTGGGGCAGACGCCGGACTATGACCTGGAGCTGCAGGTGGAGTACTACGAGGCCCATGCGCTGAAGAACATCCCCGCGG
>ONCC01000050.1 GCA_900316235.1 uncultured Bacteroidales bacterium | reverse complement strand
GGCGCAGAAGCGCATCCGCACGCTGTTGAAAGAGTGGTTCCGCAACGACCTCATGGGCGTGCCGGGCGACGAGGACGGCGGCGGTATGTCGGCCTTCGTGGTGTTCTCCATGATAGGCATCTATCCCGTGACTCCTGGTCTGCCCGTATATAACATCGGTAGCCCGATGTTCCCCTCGGCAAAGATACACCTCAGTAACGGCAAGACGTTCGAGATAGTGGCTCAGGGCGCATCAGACGTGAACAAGTACATACAGAGCGCTGCGCTTAACGGCAAGCAGTGGGACAAACCGTGGCTCACACACGACGATCTCGTGAAGGGCGGCAGGCTCGTGCTCGTCATGGGCGACAAGGCCAACCGCAATGCGCCGCCGTCAGGGGTAAAGTGAGTTCAGGCTTGTATCTGCAATTTATAGAATAAACTTTTTTGCGAAGATTTTCTCTGAAAGAGGAGACCTCTTTCAGAATAATCTTCGCGATTTTTATGTGAATGTTGTCACTGTAATAAGATGGATTATGGTGGCTTCTGCCCATGATGGTATCATCTGCCTCTCTGGACTTGATAATGGCGAAGTGGTGAAGTTCTATGCTACTGATGGTAAGTATCTCGGCTCTTCGGTTGCAGCGAATGGTGCAGCCTCTTATGCCGTAAACGAATCATTAGTTATCGCCAAAGTAGGTAAGGATTCTATGAAGATTGCGGTGAAATAATAATAAAACAATTATATTGCATATAATTTTTCGTATACATGAGGATTGATGGGGTGAGTCGTGAGACTGGACCCCATCTTTTTGTATACGCCGGTTTTACCAGAAAAACCACAAAGATATACGCACATCAGAGAACGTAGAATCTCACTATATTGATAACCAAACAATGTGCATCTCAATCCCAAAGAGGAATCTATGGTTTGAGCTAAAAGAGCATCAAATTGCTCCATAATAGAAAAAATTTGGTCTTACGGGATTTGGAGTGATGGCATACCCAATCGTAGCGCTTTGCAGGGGCCGCCCCTGCAAAGCGACAAATGGCATCGATTTTATAGGATAAAATATGTTACAAATGGTCGTCTGAGAATCGATTCTTTTCAACCAAGCAGTCTCTTGGTTGTAAATGACGCGATTATGGGTGGTTTTTGCAAATGATTGATTATTAGCAGGTTATGTTTTAGCGGTTTTTTGGCATTGCAAATTCGCTAAAATGGCGTTGCCGTTACGGTGCAATCGCGATGCGATTACGGTGTAACGGCGACGCGATTGTACCGTAACGGCAAACAAAAATGGCCGAAAACCCGCCGCCGGCGTTGTCAAGAGGCAGAAGGCTAATCTATTTCCGCTCTATTTGCACCTGTTTCCAAGTGTTAAATTTTGGCAATAATATTTTACAATTCAACGTTTACGTCATGGTGCGTGTCATGGATTAATATTCCGTAAGAGCCTTATCTTATGTGCTTATCTTTCGACAAAATAGGCATTTAATAGATGAAAACCAAATATTTCTTTTAATTTGTCGCAAATTATTAATAACTTTGAACCATTAAAGCTTACCATCATGAACCAGCTTCGCATTTTTCTCGTCATCCTCGCGTCATGCTTTCTTCTTCCCGCAGACGCAAAAGGCGGCAATGCCAAGGATGTCGCGGCAGTCAACGACAGTCTGCTGCGCGTACTTGACAAGGCTGTCGCCAACAGCAAGGCCCTCAGGGAACGGCACGAGGAGCGCATCAACGCCCTGCGCACCACCTATGGCAACACCTCGTCGTGGAGCGTGCGCTCCGACATCGCCCAGCAGCTCTACCAGCTGACCCGCACCTACAAGACCGACCTGGCCCTCCACTATCTGCACCTCAGCCTCAACGCCGCCGAGCGCCTAAGAGACATTGACAAGGCAGACAAGTGCAAATGCCAGCTCATGGAGCAATACGTCAGGACGGGGTTCTTCGGGGAGGCCGTGCTCACCATGAATGAGATTGACCCCAGCACCCTCAACGCCAACAACCGCATGGCCTATTACGACTGCACCTCGTACATGTACAACCTGCTTGCCTTCTATACAAAGGACAAGACCGACCAAAACCGCCTCCAGACCCTCGAAAAGAGCATGAAGGACAGTCTCCTCAGCATCACGCCCAAGAATTCCATCACCTGGCTGACCTATATGCAAGGAATATACTTTGGAGCAGGCAAATACCGCGAGGCGTTGCGCCTCATCGACCAGTGGTCGCGCCTCACCAGGCCCGGCGAGCACAACTATTCCCTCGTGGAATTTTACCGATACCAGACATACGACGCGATGGGGCTGAGGGACGAGTCGCTGCGCCACCTGCTGCTCTCGACCATCAACGACGTGAACACCGTCACCTACGACGAGGCGTCCATCTTCTACATCTGCCGCATACTGCGCGACCGCGGCGACATAGACCGCGCCCAGAGCTACGTGAAATACGCCTATGAGGCATCGACCACCTTCGGAGGCAAGATGAAAGACTGGGCAACGCAGGACATTGAGAGCATAAACTCCAAATTTCAGAACACGCTCCAGGGGCACAACCGCATGATGCTTGTCATCTCCGTGCTGCTCTCGCTGCTGCTGCTCGTGGTCATCATACTGGCGACCACCCTGCTGAAACAGCACCACAAGCTGCGCGACTACGCGCGCAGGCAGAAAGAGGGCAACAAGGCGCTCACAGAGGCCAACCGCCAGCTCCAGCTGTCGATAGAGGCCAACAAGGAGACCAACCGGCACCTCTATGAGGCCAACGTGGTCAAAGAGAACTGCATCGCCACATTCTTCGCCCTGTGCACGCACTACATAGAGAGCGTTAACCACCTACGCAACAATATCAGCAAGCTGCTGCGCGCCCGGAAGTTTGATGAGCTGTCAGACATGGCGCGCTCGTCGTCGGAGGAAGAGACTGCCCTGCAGGAGCTCTACGGGCAGTTCGACCACATGTTTCTTGCCATCTATCCCACTTTCGTCCAGGAGCTCAACGAGCTCCTGACGCCGGAACACCGCATAGCCGAGCCCCGGAAGGACACCCTGACCACTCCCCTGCGCATCTTCGCCCTCATACGCTTAGGCATTGACGACAGTGGAAGGATCTCGCAGCTGCTCAACTTAGCCAACAGCACAGTTTACAACTACCGCACTCGTTTCAGGAACCACGCGGCCGGCGACCGCTCCACCTTTGAGGAGCAGGTGCGTAACATCGGCAACCACCAGCCTTAGGGCTGTGCGTCAGCCTTGATGTCGCCCACGGCCACCTGATACTCGTGCCAGAGGGCGTCGATGTCGTGGCCCGGGCCAAGGGCATAGGCCACGGCGCCATTCCACGACCAGGGGACCACCTCAAGGCACGACTTGTTCATCTTGCGGATGAAATTCTTGTCTTTGTTGCGACGCACCCAGTCGAAGAAGTAGCCTATATACCGGTAGCCATCGTGATAGCTGCCTCCCTTTGGCCGGTCCTGCTCACCGTGGAAGCCGCCTGCCGCCACGCGCACGGCGTCTGCCATGCCCTCAACCAGCTCCCAGACGGCCTTGTTGGGCCCTCCGTAGGGGCCTATGCCCTGTGGCTCAAGCTGGAAGGCATGGGTCAGCTCGTGCAGCAGGACGCCGCGGGTCTCGAAATCGACTCTCGCCGTATCGCCATTGGAGAATGACTTGGCCACCCAGTCGGAGCTGTAGAAGATATTGACAAAACCATTACCCCCGCCCTTGGCCGATATGCCTTTGTCGCTGCGCAGGATGTAGTCGAGCACCTTGCACTCGGGAATGCTGTCGTGGGGTGAGAAATAAAGCGTGCGCATCACCTCACGCGCCACACTGCGAATATAAGTGTCGGGGTCAGGAATGATGGCGTGATAAATCTTCGACCCCTCACTCTCCGGGTTCTTGTCGATGAAGTTGATTTTCAGCAGGTGCTTGTCCCACTGCCTGTCTTTTCTTGTCAGTCTCACCTGCGTCCGGCTGCCCGGCTGGTCTCCAGGCTTATAGCCCAGGGCCATTGCGCTGCCGGAGCCTATCCAGAGCAGCGCAACTGTAAGCAGAATAAAAGTTCTTTTACTGTTCATATTAAGATTATCTTTTCCTCGTCATTCTTACTTTGTGCCCATCGTGAATTCGAGCGTACCACCGTTCATGATATCCCTGTGGAGAATGTAGTCTTTCTTGTAGGCCTTACCATTGAGTCTCACACCCTTCACATAGCAGTCGTCCTTTCCCTTGCGGTTGGAAGTGATGACAAACTTCTTTCCTGAAGGCAATGTGATCTCCACGCGGCGGAACTGCGGTGAGCCAAACTCATAGACGCCATTGGCCGGATCAACGGGATAAAATCCCATGCTTGAAAGAATGTACCAGCTCGACATCTGTCCGCAGTCCTCGTTGCCCGAGTATCCGTCGATGCGGTTCTTGTACTGTTCCGTCATCACCTTGTTCACGTAATACTGCGTCTTCCGGGGCTGGCCGGCATAGTTGTAGAGGTAAGCGCAGTGGTGGCTGGGCTCGTTGCCATGCGCATACTGGCCGATGAAGCCACTGGCATTGCCATTTTTCTCGGCCTCACCGCCCGTGAGCGTGAAGAACTTGTCGAGCTCTGCCACAAACTTCTTGTTGCCCCCCATGAGCCTGATGAGGTCGGGCACATCCTGCGGCACGTAGAAACGATACTGCCAAGCATTAGCCTCGGTATAAGGATTGCCGCCGTTGCCGCCATACTGCAGAGGATTGAAAGGCTCAACCCATTTGCCGTCGCTGTTCTTTGCACGGAAGAAGCCCGTGGAGGAGTCAAAGAGGTTGCGGTAATTGCGGGAGCGTCTCTCAAAGAACTCATAGTCAGCGGTCTTGCCAAGGGCCTTGGCCAGACGGGCCACGCAGGCGTCATTATAAGACTCCTCCAAGGTGATGGACACCGACTGCGTCTGCAAGTTCTCGGGATAATATCCATATTTTTCATAGATTCTCCAAGGCGAATTGAGATGCTCGCGGAGCGAGGTCCCCCTCACGGCCTCAAAGACACGCCCGGCATCGACGCCGGGGATATGCTTCAAGGCTGCGTCCACGAGCACAGGGATAGCGTGATTGCCAATCATGCAGTAGTTGTCGGTGCCCCAGAGCTGCCATATAGGCAGATAGCCATAGGTATCGTACTGACGTAGCATGCTCTTCACGAAGTCAGCCACACGGTCCTGCTTCAGCAAGGTGTACATGGGATGGCAGGCACGGAAGGTGTCCCAAAGAGAGAATGTGCTGTAATGGGTCTCTCCGGCGGGCAGCTTACCGGTGGTATAGTCTGCATACATGAACTCGCCGTTGCAATCCGAAATGGTATTTGGCTGGATATAAGCATGATAGAGACCGGTATAGAAGATTGCCTTCTGGTCTTCGGTACCATCTACGCGCACGTTGGCAAGCTCTTTCTCCCATGCCGCAACGGCCTGCC
>ONCC01000011.1 GCA_900316235.1 uncultured Bacteroidales bacterium | reverse complement strand
GTAGTTATCGCTAACAGCGAGGGCAACCGCACCACCCCCTCGGTGGTGGGCTTCCTCGAGAATGGCGACCGCAAGGTGGGCGACCCCGCCAAGCGTCAGGCCATCACCAACCCCCACAACACCGTCTACAGCATCAAGCGCTTCATGGGCGAGACCTACGACCAGGTGACCAAGGAGATTGAGGCTGTGCCCTACAAGGTGGTGCGCGGCAACAACAACACCCCCTGCGTCGACATCAACGGCCGCAACTACACCCCGCAGGAGATCAGCGCCATCGTGCTGCAGAAGATGAAGAAGACCGCCGAAGACTACCTCGGCACCGAGGTGACGGAGGCCGTCATCACCGTCCCCGCCTACTTCAACGACAGCCAGCGTCAGGCCACCAAGGAGGCCGGCGAGATTGCAGGTCTGAAGGTGCGCCGTATTGTCAACGAGCCTACCGCTGCCGCCCTCGCCTACGGCCTCGATAAGAAGGCACAGGATATGAATGTCGCTGTGTTCGACCTCGGTGGCGGCACGTTCGATATCTCCATCCTGAACCTCGGCGACGGTGTCTTCGAGGTGAAGAGCACCAACGGCAACACGCACCTCGGCGGCGACGACTTCGACCGCAAGATCATCAACTGGATGGCCGACAGCTTCCAGAGCGACAAGGGAATCGACCTCCGCAAGGACCCCATGGCCATGCAGCGCCTGAAAGAGGCTGCCGAGAAGGCCAAGATTGAGCTCTCCAGCTCGATGGAGACCGAAATCAACCTGCCTTACATCACCGTTGCCGACGGCGTGCCGCAGCACCTGGTGATGAAGCTCACCCGCGCCAAGTTCGAGCAGCTCTGCGACGACCTGATCCGCGCCACCATCGAACCCTGCCGTCAGGCTACAGCAAGGGCGTCAACCCCGACGAGGTGGTCGCCATCGGCGCCGCCATCCAGGGCGGTGTGCTCACCGGCGAGGTGAAGGACGTGCTGCTGCTCGACGTGACTCCTCTGAGCCTCGGTATTGAGACCCTCGGCGGTGTGATGACCAAGCTCATCGATGCCAACACCACCATCCCCACCAAGAAGAGCCAGGTCTTCAGCACCGCTGCCGACAACCAGCCCGAGGTGGAGATCCACGTGCTGCAGGGCGAGCGTCCCATGGCCAACGACAACAAGACCATCGGCCGCTTCCACCTGGCCGGCATCCCGCCTGCACCGCGTGGAGTGCCCCAGATTGAGGTCACCTTCGATATCGACGCCAACGGTATCCTCAACGTCAGCGCCCTCGACAAGGCCACCGGCAAGAGCCAGAACATCCGCATCGAGGCCAGCAGCGGCTTGAGCGAAGACGAGATCAAGCGCATGAAAGCCGAAGCCGAGGCCCACGCCGACGCCGACAAGAAGGCCAAGGAAGAGGTGGAGAAAATCAACAACGCCGACGGCATGATCTTCCAGAGCGAGAAGAACCTGAAGGACTACGGCGACAAGATTCCCGCCGCCCGCAACGTCCAGCAGATCGACGCCGCCATGGCCAAGATCAACGCCGCCTGGCAGGCCGCCAGCGAGGACATGTACAAAGCCCAGCAGCAGGCCGGCGGTGCTAACCCCGGCGCCGGCTTCGACCCCAACAACATGGGCGGCCAGCAGGGTAACCCCGGCCAGTCCAACAACGGTAACGATCAAAATGTCACTGACGTGGACTATGAGGAAGTGAAGTAATCGAAAGTAATTAAAAACAGGGTGCAGCCAATAACTGCACCCTTTTATTTGTTAACATATACTGACATGAACGATTATTGCTTCGTCATTCAGCCATTTGACGATGGTGGAAAATTCGACAAGAGATACGAAGAGGTCTACAAAAAAGCTATAGACAAGGCAGGAATTGAAGCGTACCGTATCGATAAAGATCCAAGTACACGTAATATTGAAATTGAAGAGAAAATAGATTCTTCTAAAATCTGTTTTGCTGACATCACTGAGGATAATCCCAATGTGTGGTACGAACTAGGTTATGCCTTTGCTCGAGGGAAAGATGTAGTCATGGTTTCGGACTCTACTAGAGAAAAATTCCCATTTGATATCAACCATAAAAGCATTATTAGATATAAATCAGAATCTCGTGGAGATTTTGATGAACTACAAAGTAAAATTGAAGATAAAATAAAGGCATTACTTGAAACCGATAAAGTTAGTAAGCAATTGTTAGATAACCCTCTGAAAGAAACAGAGGGTCTGACAAGTTTTGACATGTCACTTCTAGCCATTCTGTTTGAAAGCGATTATGAGAATGAAGGCGTAACGATTCCTTTCCTGAATAAAAAGATGGAGCAGAGTGGTTATAATAATTTAGCGACAAGGATTGCAATAGATAATCTTCAGCAAAGAAAATATATCAATTTGGGGTATAATGACGGTGATGTTTATGTGTGTTGTATTAATAATAATGGGATTTCGTTCATTAAGAACAATTACAATCAATTTAATCTGAGAACCATTGAAGCTGATTTACCATTCTGATTTATAACTGCGAATGCATTGTTACAATAAAAAGGAGAGGTCTATAGATCTCTCTTTTTTATTGTGGAATTATTTACGTCAGAATCGTGCTCAGATTCAGAAATCCGTTATTGCAAACTACGAAGCGTTGGTTTTGATTTCAAACACGCCAGCGAGATTCTCTCAAGCATGTTTTCATTTTGAAACACGTCGTCGTGATTCATTTGGGGCACTTTCAAAATGATTTTGTGGTTGCGACACTCATTTTGGTCGTTTTCAAAATTGTTTGGGCCTTGCGACAGCCATTTTGGCCATTTTTAAAATCAATTGGCCCTGATGACACTCATTTTAGCCATTTTCAAAATTGATTGGGCCTTGCGACACTCATTTTTGCCATTTCAAAAAATGATCGGGGCTTGCGACAACCATTTCGGCCATTTTTAAAATTGATTGGGACTTGTAACGCTCATTTCTGCCAAGCGATTTTGCCATTATTGTTAATATGGACAAATTGACCGTCCTTTAACTTAGCCACCATCAGCTTGTCAAAGAATCCATATACATACAGCAAGGAATCGCCATTTACTATTATTCTTCCTTCCTCATTAATGTAGCAAGTGTTGTCATCTTTTGTTATAACCTTAGCAAAGCCTTCCTTAAATGGATAGGCATACGCAAAAGAGGGTATGATGATTATTTTCCCTTTTTTGTCAATATACCCATATTGGTCACCATAACGGACGACTGCTTTCCCTTCAGAAAAATCAGCCGGATACCTTGCTTTGTCATTTCCCCATGTGAAGTTTGGTTCAATGACAAAATTTCCCGATACGTTAATATATCCGTATTTTCCATCTACTTCAGCTAGTGCTAAACCTTCTGAAAACGGATCACATGAGCTAAAAATAGTATCGGTGACAAATTTTCCGGCCCTATCTATTAATGCGTATTTTGAAACAAGGTCAATGTCAAAGTCAAATTGGCCTTTGGGTAATGTAACTACTCTCTCATTGCAACTAACTATTGCAATATCATTATAGAAATCGTATACATAGTCGTACTGCGGGTTCAGAACCATCTCCCCATTCTTGTTGATAAAACCATATTTATTACTTATCCTTACTGAGGCTAATCCTTCGTGGAATTCGCCACATCGGTCAAATATAGGCTCTATTGCCACGTCGCCATTAGTGTTCAAATATCCATGTTTCCCTCGGAGTTCAAAGCCAGCTAACCCTTCGTGAAAATCATCAATAAAATCATATTGGGGCTTTACTATTACATTACCCATATAATCAATTACGCCCCATTTGACACAATCAAGCAGAACTGGTTCGTTCTTCTCGCTGATATTGGAAAATGAAGAGTCAGGGCTCTTTCCAACGATAGCATAACCTTCATTAAAATTAGAAACATAATCCCACTGTGGCCTGATAACGACATCTCCATATTTATCTATGAATCCTGACAACTGTGTTTTTTCATCGTAATAGCAGAAATATGGTTCAAGATTCTTCTTGGGAGAGCAACCAAATATGGTCACAACAATAAAAAAGATATAGAATATTTTTTTCATATACATGTACTTTTCATCAATTTCCAATTGTGTCCAATAAATTAGGTATTCCCAATACCTCTACGTTTTATGTCATCATCATTTTATCAATTTCACGCTGCAAAGATACTAAAGAGACATTGCCTGTTCGGCAAGGACTTGCTTTGCCGGGATATGCTTTATCTCTCCGTCGGAGTTCTGCACGATGACACACTCGTCATGCAAGGCTTTTTCTTGCAGCATACGTTTCTCGGCCAATCGCAAGCCCTCGTCTATTTTATCTTGCAATTCAAATATTTCCTTTTCTGACATGGCTTATTATCTGATTGTATATTTCTTCATTGTTTATTACCGTTTTGATAGTCTTGCCTCCAAATGCCACATTGCGGCGAAGGGTGGTGCTATTGTCGTAGATGCTCCATGAATCCACCTCTGCGGCATAAAGGTTGAAGAGGTTCTGGATTCCACTGACGTAGCGACGGCGAATGATGTCTTCGGGGATATCATGTCCCCCTTTGCTTACACGCTCGGCTACGCGCTGTATGGCCAATTCCGGGGAATTCAGCCAAAAGAACAGCAACGTTACACGGTAACCTTTGTCATGGGCTCGACGAACAAGATTGACATAGGAGCGGGTGGCAAGAGTGGTCTCGATGGAGAAAGACTCCTCTCGGGCGAGAAGTTCCTCTATGCGCTTCAACATAAGCCTGCCAGCCTCAATGGCCACATCTGCAGGATTGAACGGAGACAATCCTCGTGCTATCTCATCGGCGTTGACGAACTCTCGACAGTCAAGGATATCGGGCAAAACGGTATATGAGGCGGTGGTTTTACCAGCCCCGTTACAGCCCCCGATGATGTATAACATCTTGTCCATTTCAATTTGCAAAGATACGAAGATTATTTTAATCGGCAAAATATTTTATGATATCCTAATAGCGAAAAAAAACGCCGCTGCAATCAGCGGCGGCACTCAGATGAATTAGAGCGTCAAGCTCAATATGTCTTTGTCTATTTCTACGTTTTATGTCATAATCATTTTATCAATTTCACGCTGCAAAGATACATATTATCTTTTTATCATTTTTGCTGCTTTTATTCTATCAATCACCACTATGTCTTTCTCAATATGAAAGATATATACCCATCGTTTGTTGTGCGACACCATGTGCCGTGCCTGAGGATGTATGCGACGGACATCGTCATAACGACTGACGCGATAGAGGTCGGCGAAGATGGTAAGCGAGAGTATCTCCTGCCGCATTGCCTCTTTGTATCGCCATGCACCTTCCTCGGACATGTTCTCCGCCAAGAAATCGGACAACTCGCCAAGGTCAGCTCTGGCCGATGCGTTAATCTCAATTCTGTAGGTTCTCACGTTTCGTCAGATACATGGACCACAATTCATCGAAATACTCATCCACCGACAGACGTTCGCGTTTTCCGCCGATTGGATAACCCTCGTGCGCAACTGCTGTACGCCCATATACGGCCTCTGGCTCAGATGCTGTCGGCATTGGCTGTTCCTCTGTTTTATATGGTTTTACTGCCATGGTATTATATCATATTTTCACGGTGCAAAGATACACAAAATTATTCATCTGGCAAAATAAATGTTGCCATGCGGAGAAAAAGCCATATATTCTCCGCAAAATATGCGGAGAATAATAACTTTGCTGGTTATACAAAACAACTTCCGCCGCTTTTTGAAGCGACGGAAGTTGGATGAATTAGAGCGTCAAGCTCAATATGTCTTTGTTTTATTTTTACGTTTTATGTCATCATCATTTTATCAATTTCACGCTGCAAAGATACATAATTTTTTCAATACAGCAAAATATTGTTTATTCATATTCACCGATGTCGACTACGAGGAAGAGTGGAAATCGGAAATGTTAATAAGTCTTAAATACCAACACCCTATTATAAACCTATCAACACCTACTGTGGTAGGAGTTGGTTAGGAGTTGGTAAGGAGATGGTAGGTAGATGGTAGGGGGTTCATCCCAGTAGGACACAGAGGATTACACTAAAAAGAAAGGCACCCGTTGCCCAAACAGGTGCCCGTGGATGTTTTTGTTATAAAAATTAACTTAATAAATGTTAAAATATTTTATGCGGTAGATGCCAGTTCCAGGTCGCACGATAGTATTATGAATTATGATTTGTGAGTCGTTTTTCTGGAGGTGAGGCGCTGCATGACGACGGCGCAGGAGGCGTCGCCGGTGACGGACATCACGGTGCGGCCCATGTCGATGATACGGTCGATGCCAGCGGCAACGGCGACACACTCGACGGGGATGCCGGCGGAGGCGAAGACCATAGCCATCAAGGCTAGGCTGCCGCCCGGGATGCCGGGAGTGCCGATGGAGGCTATCGTAGAGGCGAAAGCAATGGCCATATACTGGCTGAGGGTGAGATCGATGCCGCAGCAGGTAGCCATGAAGACGGAGGCCACGCCGAGATAGATGGCGACGCCGTCCATGTTGATGGTGGCGCCCAGGGAGAGCACGAAGCGTCCCACATCCTTGCTGACGCCCATCTTCTCGGTGCACTGCATGGAGTAGGGGAGGGTGGCCACGGAGGAGTCGCTGGAGAAGGCGAACATCATGGCGGGTTGCATCTCCTTGAAGAACTTCAGGGGCGAGAATTTGCCCAGGAGCCCCACGGCTGAACTATAGACAAGTCCTGCATGGATGGCGAAGCAGAGGTAGGCGAGGATGAGCAGGGCGGCGTAGGAGCCCAGCACGGAGGGGCCGTTGTCGACAACCACGGGCGTCAGCATGCAGAAGACTCCGATGGGGGCCAGTTTCATGATATAATCGAGAATCTTGCTCACCACGTCGTTGAAGCTGAGGGTCACCTTACGCGCCATCTCGCCTTTGTCGCCGATATGCACCATGGCGATGCCGAAGAGGAGGGCAATGACGATGACTTGCATCATGGCCATAGAGCTGATGGGTGTGATGACGTTGTCGGGGAACATGCCGACAAGCTGGTCCATCACCGACATATTTGGTAGCTTGACAATCTCAGTTGTAGCCTCGGGGTTGATTTGGATAAGGGGCAGGAAACCCTTCAAAAGGCTGGGGATGACGAGTCCCAGCGTGACGGCGAAGAGGGTCGTCACCATGAAATAGGCCAGTGCGCGGAGTCCCAGATGCCCCACCTTCTTGATGTCGTTCATCGAGAGAATGCCCGCCATGATGGAGAAGAGCACCAGCGGCACTACGATGAATTTCAGCAAGTTGAGGAATATGATGCCGAAGGGCTTGATGTAGCTGTTGACGAAGTCGGCGTGGCCTGACAGCAGGATGCCTGTCACCACTGCCAGCAGTAGGGCGATACCAATCTGGGTGGTGAGAGAAAGCTTTTTCATAATTATGGATATCGAAATAAAAACGGTGAATCTTAATGAATGGTTATTCTGTGCTCCTGTCCGTCGTCGACGAGGTCGATGGTGGTGGGGATGGACATGGCTGTCGTTGCGCGTTCATACTCTAATATATAGGTACTTTGGCCGTAACGGTAGCGGAGGGTGAAGGTGTTCCAGTCGGAGGGTACGCGAGGGTCGAGGATGAGTTGGTTGCCCTGTTTGCGGAGGCCGAGGATATTCTCGATGCCGGTCTTGTAGGCCCACGAGGCGGAGCCGGTGTACCAGGTCCATCCACCGCGGCCGGGATGCTGGGGGTTGCTGTAGATGTCTGCCGCCATGCAGTAGGGCTCCACCTGGTATTTCAGCACATCGGCAAGGGTTTGTGTGCGGTGGATGGGGTTGATGATGGAGTAGAGGTAGTAGGCGATATCGTTGCGTCCCTCTTTGAGTTGCGCCATGATGTACCACATGGCACCATGGGTGTACTGACCTCCGTTTTCGCGGACTCCCACGGGGTAGTTGGCTATGTAGCCCGGCGAGGGTTTTGAATCCTTGAAGGCCGGGGTGAGCAGCTGGATAATCTCATGCTCGCGGTTGACCAGTCGGTTGTCGGTCTCGCGGAAGACGGAGGCTTTCTGCTCGGGAGTGGCCACATCGGTGAGGATGGACCATGCCTGTGAGATGAGGTCGATCTGGCATTCGATATTGTTGCGTGAACCCATGGGGTCGCCATTGTCGAAATAGGCACGGAGGAACCAAGCACCGTCCCACGTGGCTTTCTGGATGGCGTCGACGAGTTTCTTGCGATAGGTCGAGAGTTCTTCGCAGTAGGTGAGGTCGGCATCGGGCACCATCTGCGTGAGTTGTTCCATCTTTGGCAGCAGGTCGCAGAGGAAGAAGGCAACCCAGACGCTCTCACCTTTGCCCTCGACACCGACGGTGGACATGCCGTCGTTCCAGTCGCCGCAGCCCATCAAGGGAAGTCCGTGGATACCGGAGCGCGACATGGAGCGGTTCACCGCGCGGCGCAGATGCTCATACAATGAGGCATATTCTGTACCGATGGCATAATTAATACCACGCTCAGCCTCGCCGGGTCCCAACTGGTCGCCCAACGTGAAGGGCACCTGTTCGGTGAGGATAGAGGTATCGCCGGTGACGTGGACATACTGGTAGGTGACGAAGACCAGCCAGAGGTAGTCGTCGCTGAAGGTGGTGCGGGCACCCATCTTCATGCTCTCGTGCCACCAGTGCAGCACGTCGCCCTCGGCGAACTGGTGGGCCGCATGATCGAGGATTTGGCGGCGAGCATAGGCGGGGTCGCTGTAGAGCAGCGACATGACGTCCTGCAGCTGGTCGCGGAAGCCCGTGGCTCCACCCACTTGGTAGAAGCCGGCGCGGGCAAAGAGACGTGAGGAGCAGACCTGGTAGAGATACCAGCGGTTGAGCATGTGGTTGAAGCTGCGGTCGGGAGTCTCCACCTGGATATGGGAGAGCTTTTCGTCCCAGTAGGCGACAACTTTCTCGAACTCGGCGTTGATAGTTGATAGGTTGATAGGTTGATAGGTTGATAGGTTGTTGTCGATTGATGTGTCGTCAGAACTTATCAACTTATCAACCGAAATCATGAAGGCCAGTTCCTTCTTGCCCTTCGCGGGAAGTTCGAGGTTGAGACCGAGGCGTTTGCGGTTGGGGTAGTTGAGGGAGACGTCGCTGAGAGGTTCAGTGGCGGTGAGGTTGACGACTTGGTCGTGGTAGATGGCGTGGTAGACGTTGCGTATCCGCAGGGTGTTGGATGCTTCGTCCCACTCCGAGTACAGGTAGCGTGCGGTTTGCTCCTCGCTCATGCCGAGCACCAGTTTATAGACCATATCAAGTCGCACCTGCTGCGGTTCGGCAGAGGTGTTCTCCACTTTGATTTGGTAGTATTTCTCCATGCGGTCGACGGCGACGAAGATGCGGACAGCCACCTTGAGGTCGTCGTATTCGGCATCGAAGGCCGACCACCCTTGGGAATGACGCGCGGTGGCGGGGATGAATTGTTTCTTGTTGATGAGGAGCATCTCGCTGGCGTTGTCGCGCACGATGTCGTTACTCCAACCGGTGAGTTTGAACTGCTGCGCGTTGTGGGCGAAGGTGAACCCGGCCATGGTGCTGCTGACGATGCAGCCGAAGTGGCTCTCATTGGCAATGACGTTGACCCACGGCATGGGGGTATTGGTGTTGGTGACGACATAGTCGCGTCCCTCGTTGTCGAAGCCGCCGTATTGATTATAGAACTCGAGGTCGCTCCAAACGCGGAACTCTTTCTTGGGCTTGAGCAGCGGGTATTCCACCTTGTCCTGATAGTGCTGGTTGGCCAACTCGAGTTGAAGCAACTGCTCGGCAATGGTGATACCTTTCGCTGTGCTGAAAGTGAGGCGGGCCACGGTATGCAGCAGCGTCCGCTCGGCCTCGCTCACATCGTGTCCGTCGAGCACATAGACCTTGCCGGCATCGCTGTGTTCTGCCCACAGATGTTCGGTATTGGCCATGTTGCGAATGAAGTGCATCAAGCCCTCGCGGTCGCGTTCCGGAGCGTCGTTGATAAACACCAGGTCGAGCCGCATACCATGAACCTTGAAGTACTCGAAGGCGCGCAGCATCTCTTTGGCGTAGCCGGCACGTTCCATGCTGTCAATCTCCATGAGGAGGATGTCGAGGTCGCCACTGATGCTGAATCGCCAGAGGCCGCTCTGCGAGAGGGTGTTCTTGGCCAGGATGGCATTACGCTCGTTGCCGAGTGTGGCCGTCTGAGCCATGTATTTTGAGATGTTGTTATAGAGGCGCATTTGACTGCCTTTGAGCAGCGAGAGGCTGGTGCGCATGTTGTTGAATACCGAGGCCGTCTTGAAGGCGTGCTCCACATCGGCCGAGTTCTGGTATAGGTCGGAGAGTTGCAGCAGGTGCTCCTTGGCTTTGGCAAAGCCTGTGAGGATGAAGGCTTCAACGCTTTTTCCGGCAGTCACATGTATGCGGCGACGCATACTTATCACCGGGTCGAGGGTGGTGCCCACGGTACCGGAGAGGGTGCGGCGGCTCTCGATGATGTCAGCGTGGCGAAGGCTGTTACCGCGTCCGATGAACTTCACGCGGGAGGTCTCATACTCCACCAATCCATTAGACCCATCATCCCCATCAATCCACAGGCGATGGATCATATAGTGGCGGTTGCCGATGTTGCCCGGTCGACTGAAGATGAGCGACTGGTGCTCAGCGTCATACTCGGAGTTTATCTTCATGCCGTTAAACACACGGTGGCTCTCATCCTCTACTGCAGGCGAAAGGACTACCTCGCCATAGGTGGTCAGTTCGAGGTCCACATCCTGACCGCTGTTATTGGTGAAAGTGATGCGGCGTATCTCGGCACTGCGGTCCTTGAGCACGGTGACCTCCGTCTTCGTCTCAATGCCTTCGTCCACACGCAGGTAGCTAATCTTGTCGCTGGCGAAGCTTACGTGGTAGCTCTCCGGCATCACGTCAAGCGGCGCATAGGTGTTGCACCACAGGTGGTCGTTCTTCAGGTTGCGGATATAGAGGTAGGTGCCGTAATGGTCGGCCGAAATCTTCCGGTAGCGGTTCAAAAGGATATTTTTGTAGCGCGAGAAGCCGCTGCCTCGGTCGTTCATCAGCACTGTGTACTGTCCGTTGCTGATGAAGCCTAGTTCGGGCACATTGGCTATCGTGTCGAAGCTTCGGGCGTCGCTCTCGGTCTGCACTTTCGAATATTGGTAGCGCTTGTACTGCGTCACCTTGAGGTCGATATAGGGCTTCACTTGTGCCTTCTCTTTCAAGAGGGTCTCCATCGACCGCATCGTGGGCTCCTGCATGAAGTAGTGTTGCAGGCAGCCTCCTGTGAGATAGTTGGTCAGCGAGGCCAGTATCATGCCCTGGTGGTGGGCATAGTGGGCTTTCACCGGTACATGGTCTTCCTCATCGTAACTCTCATACAACCCGAACTCGTCATACATCTTCAATTTCTTGAATCTTTGCAGGTTCTCATACACGGCATGGTCGTCGATGCCGATGGTCATCAGCGAGCTGTAGGGCGACACCACGATGCGGTCGGGTGTCGTGTTCTGGAATTTCAGATACGGGACCCCGAAGGCATGATACTTGTAGTTCTGCGCGTCGTCAAGCTCGTTGTAGGCCGTCTCCGAGATGCCCCACGGCAATCCCGGGCAACTGTTCTTGATGAAAGCCCGCTGGGCTCGGATGGCAAAACTGTAGGTCTCGTCCATCAGCGTGTGCTTGTATGTGGGCAGGAAAATGAGCGGCATGAAGTACTCGAACAGTGTCCCGTACCATGAGGCCACTCCCTTGTATCCTCCATACTGCACCAGCGTCTTATCGAGACAGAACCAGTGCTTGTATGGTGCGTCGCCTTGGGCAATGGTCAGGAAACTCGTCAGTCTCGCTTCTGAGGCGAAGTTATTGTAGTGGTAGGGTAGGAGGGTGTAGTTCGTCGTATCGTACCCAATCGAGAAGACGTCGAGCTGTGGGTTATACAGCTTCGTGAAATCGGTTTGGTCAATCAGTCGCTGCACCTTTCCCGACAGCGAGTCACACAGGTCTGTCGGCTCACTGAGGTTCGTCAGAAATCCCTTCACCACATATAGACAGGCCACGAAGTTGCCCGAGTCGCAGGTCGAGATGAAAAAGTTCGGCAGCGCCTTCAGGCTCTTCACATCGTACCAGTTATACAGGTGACCGTTCCATTTCTCCAGGCGGCAGACGGTGTCGATGATCAGCGCTAGCCGTCCCACGGCATCCTTCTCCGTGATGAATCCAAGCCGGGCGGCACTCACCACCGCCGTCAGCGAATAGCCGATGTTCGTCGGCGAGGTCTTGTAGTCCGTCTTCTTCTCGCGGTTAAGCTGGTAGTTGTCCGGTATCAGCCAGTTGTTCTCCTCGCTCAGCAGGCTGTCGAAGAAGTGCCACGTGTCTTTCGCCAGCTGGCGCACCTCCTCGCTTTCTTTCTCGTTCAGGCTCTTCTTGCTCTGCGGGAATTTCTTCCCCAGCCAGTACATCAAATCGGGCGCACTCATCCACATCACCACGCAGAAAATGATGCCCATCCACCCCATCAATCCCACTTCGCCCATGATTCCCAACGCCACAAGGGCGGTACTTGCCACATAGTTGAACCAGAATTTCTTCACGTAGTCGTCCCACGTGCCTTTGGTGCTCTTTGCAGCCTCGTCGCTGGTGATCCAGGCCAGCAGGTCGTGGTGCGAGAACCACATCCGGTAGCACGCACGGATGAGGGCGTCGGTATACATCCAGGCTTCCTTGGGAAGGAGTGCGAATTGGACGAGGGAGCGATAGATGATGACTTTGAAGCCGCGCATCAGCGTCATGTAGTATTTGTATCTTCTGCCGAAATTGGGCACTTTAGTCACTTGGCCGAGGATGAAGAAGACGATGGGACTAGCCACAGCCACTAGTGCTGCCACCACAAACCATGTGCCGCTGAAGCCCGAGAGTCCGTTCAGTCCATCGAGGTTGTAACCCACGAGGATGGCAACCAATAGCGCCAGGCTCAGCACCGAACGGCGCAGGTTGTCGAAAATCTTCCAGCGGCCGATAGTGTTCACTTGATTCTTCACCTTCTCACCCTTCTCGTTCTTCACGTGCCCTTTCAGCCAAGAGATAATCTGCCAGTCGCCGCGGGTCCAGCGATGGTGGCGCTTCGCGTCGTCGATATAGTTCGAGGGGTTGTCGTCAAAAACCTCCACGTCGTTGATTAATCCGCATCGGATATGGCATCCCTCGAGGAGGTCGTGGCTTAGAATGAGATTCTCCGGGAAGGTTCCCTTCAGCACCTGCTGGAAAATCCGCAGGTCGTAGATGCCCTTGCCGCAGAAACTCCCCTCGTTGAATATGTCTTGATAAAGCTCGAAACTCGCGGTAGTATAAACGTCCAGTCCACCTAGGCCGGCGAAGAGCTGCGCGTAGCGGCTCTTGTTGGTTACCTCGACGTCCACATTTACCCTCGGCTGCATGATGCCGTAGCCCCTCTCCACCCGTTTGCCGTCGGCACTCAGTTGCGCTCGGTTCAGCGGATGGGCCATTGCGCCGATGAGCTTCTGCGCCGAATAGAGCACCAGCTCCGTGTCCGTGTCCAGTGTGATGATGAACCGTATGTCCGGTACCGCACCTTCACGCCAGCGGCTGATAGTCTCGCACCTGAACCGATTCCCCTTCTCTTCCTCGCTCGTCGCTCCCAGTAGCAGGTCGTTGAAATGAAGGATGGCACCGCGTTTGCGCTCGTGGCCAAGCCATGTTTGCTCGCCCTCGCTCCAGGCACGCCGGCGGTAGACGAAGTTGAAAATCGGTGCTTCGTATTTCTCGTTGAGTTCTTTGATTTTGGCGAGACCGGCATCGACCACCTCCTGGTCCCACGGGGCGTCGGCCTCACCATAGGAGGCAGCATCGCCAATCAGCGTATAGTAAAGATTCTGCCCATTGGCGCCGCTGAATCCATCGCGCCCATTTCCTCTGTTGATATTCGACAGATAGTATATTTCCAACTGCTCCAGCAGTTCAATAGTCTTTTCCTTGTTCTTCAGGATGGTGGGCATAATAACCATGGTGGCATACTCCTTGGGAATCATTCCATCTTTGAACTTCAGTTTGAATGTCCCCACGGGCTTGTGCAGCCGGTACAGCAGCTGGTTGAACAGGTCTATCACCACTTGGCTCATTGGCACAGCCATGAAGACCGTCAGCAACAGCACCAGCCACCACAGGCTGCCCATGTATTCTTCTTTGTAGCTTTTTACCGCCAAATGAGCAAAACCACAGGCCAGTACAAACGTTATTGTCACCACAATCCAGATATACCACCGTGCCCGGGCGTTCCAGCGCTTCGGTGGGAAAAGTCTCCAACCCACATGCTCACCCTTTTCGTCGGCTTCTGCCACTAACGCTTTCACAAGGTCATACTCGCTTCTCTTTTGCTTATGGCTCAGACGTACTATCATCGTGCGGTAGTCCTCCTTCGTCTTGTCCTGCATCTCGTCATACATACCCGCCTTCTCTCCTTTCAACGCTTTCTCCGAGAAACTCACCGCGTCAATCAACTCTGCCATAGGCAACTTCGTCAACTTCTTCAACGAACTGAAGATGTTCATCATCATGAGGTTCTGCTTGGCGGCGGCATTGAGGTGGTCCACCTTGGCCAAGTTCATGTCGGTAGGCTTGTAGTGATAGGCTTGGGCGGCTTCGAGCTCGTGACAGAGGGTGGCCAGTTCATTGATTAAAATGGCTTTCATCAATGGCAGCAGCGCCCACACCTCGGGATAGCTAAGGTAGTCTTTCGTCGATATTTGCACACCGCGCAGATAGCGGAACAATAAATCCTTGTCCACTGCATGATGACATTTCTTCAGGTAGCCTTCCAACAGTTTCCATAGCACCTCCACACGTGCCTTTCCCACTTTCCATTTGCCGCTCTCCACCCCCTTCAACTCCGCCTTCATCACTTTCTCCTGCTCGCTGATCATGTAGTAGTTGTCCAAAACCCACTCGTTCGTGCTACCCACAAGCCGCTCCCTCCGCGTCTCCTCCACAAGCAGCATATAATACCGCGTAATCCCCCTCACGCTCTCGTTGAATATCTTATACGTGTTCCTCATAACTATTATAGTGATTCGGTGTAATAAAAGTAAGAAATTGCAAAAATACATAAAATTGTCCATATGACCAAAAATATTTTTCTTCCCACTTTTTACACAATTTTTTTTCGAGGAATTCGTTATAGGAAAAAATGTTTGTAAAAAGGATAATATGAGAAAGACTATTCTTTTGATTTCGATGGTTTTGTCATTGGCAAGTTGCAGTGTCTACCATCCGCAGGCGGTGGATATTCCGCTTATCAACCATTCTGGTGACGCTCGTGTGGATGTGTCGGCTGCCATGTCAACATGGATTGTTCCCGACGTGATGACGTTGAACCTGACAGCCTCTTATGGCTTTAATGACTGGCTAACAGGCCAGATTCATGCCAACTTTGGTGGAGACAATTACTATGGACAGGCGGCTCCCGGTTTTTATATCCCTCTGGGAGCCAATTCGGTTGTGGAAGCCTACGTGGGTGTGGGATATGGCGGCGGATGGCGTGATAATGTGGATCATGAGAATTCTGAAAACGCTTCAAGAAACTATAGTTTTAGTGGTCACTACCTCCTGCCCTTCGTTCAGGGCAACTTCGGCTGGCACGACCTCACTTCCCTGCATATCGACATTGGTTTTGGCATCAAGGCGGGTAGCTTCAAGCCCGACTTCAATACATTTGATGTCGACGACAACGGTGACGAGATAGCCGGTACCCGCAACGACTACACAACGGGCAACTTCCTTCTCGAACCACAGTTCATGCTGCGCCTCGGTGGCAAAAACATGAAACTTACCTTCCGCATGGGCTACGCTTGGCTCAGCGATCTCTATAGTAACCCCAACAAGTTTATCTACGACCCCCTCACGGGCTCCGTGGGTCTCACCTTCTTCTTCTAAAAGGTGAAAGACAGGATGGAAATTATGGCGCCTGTGGGCTCGTGGGAGAGTCTGCAGGCAGCAATACAAGGAGGAGCCAATGCTGTTTATTTCGGTGTTGGCAAGCTTAATATGCGCTCAAGGAGTGCTGCCAACTTTATGGTTGACGACCTTGACCGTATTGTGAATATCGCTTCGGCCTCAGGTGTCCGCACCTACCTCACAGTTAATACTATTATATATAATGATGAGATATGGGAGATGCACATCCTCCTCGAGGCGGCGAAAAAGGCTGGCGTGTCGGCGATTATTGCCAGCGATATGGCGGTTATCTCCTATGCCAACCGGATTGGCCTCGAGGTGCATATCTCCACGCAGTGCAATGTGTCCAATACTGAAGCTGTGCGCTGGTACTCGCAGTTTGCCGATGTCATAGTCACCGCCCGTGAACTGCCGCTACGTCAGGTGGCGGAAATCACGCAGTATATTCGCGACAACAGCATCCGTGGACCTAAAGGCGAGTTGGTTCAGATAGAGGTTTTTGCCCACGGCGCCCTTTGCATGAGCGTCAGTGGAAAATGCTACCTTTCGCTCGACAACTACAACTACTCCGCCAACCGCGGAGCCTGTCTGCAACTCTGCCGCCGTGGTTACATAGTCAAAGACAAGGAGAGTGACCTTGAGTTGGAGATTGACAACGAGTATATTATGTCACCCAAGGACCTTTGCACCATAGGTTTCCTCGATAAGATTGTGAAGGCTGGCGTTCGGGTGCTGAAAATTGAGGGGCGCGGACGAAGTGCCGACTATGTGCGAACTGTTACCGAATGCTACCGAGAGGCGGTGGAGGCCATCGAAGAGGGTTCCTATTCCAAAGAGAAAATCGACGGCTGGATGCAGCGGCTTGCTACCGTTTTCAACCGCGGCTTCTGGGATGGCTATTACCTCGGTCGGAAGCTTGGTGAGTGGAGCGAACGCTATGGTTCCCAGGCAACTGAAAATAAAGTCTACCTTGGACTCATCCGCAACTACTTCGGTAAGATAAACGTCGCCGAGGTGCAGTTGCAGACCAACGAAACGCTGAAAGTGGGCGATGAAATCATGGTTATCGGTGAGACCACCGGTGTCTACCGCGACACGGTGAAAGAACTCCGCACCGACCGCGACCCCGTCCCCGAGGTGCACCAAGGAGACCGCTTCTCCTTCGCCTCCAAAGAGTTGCTCCACCGCGGAGACAAGGTCTATCGTGTTGACAAAGTGATTGATGATTTCTAATTTATGGCAAAGGCTAAGACATATTATTTCTGTCAGGAGTGTGGCTACCAGTCTTCTTCATGGCTCGGACGTTGTCCTGAGTGTGGGAAATTTGGCACCTTCGCTGAAGAGGTGGTGAAAGCTGCCCCCATTGCGGGAACGCGCCGTGCCTCGTCGGCAGGTGTATCCACACCAAAACGCATCCAGGAGGTGACTTATAGCGAGACCAAGCGCATCCCCACCCACTGTGGTGAGTTCGACCGTGTGCTGGGTGGCGGCATTGTGCCTGGTTCGCTCCTGCTTCTGGGTGGTGAGCCGGGCATTGGCAAGAGTACTTTGCTGCTCCAGACAGCCCTCGCTATCCATGACCGCAAACTGCTCTATGTCAGCGGTGAGGAGAGCGAACAGCAGATTAAGATGCGTGCCGACCGCATAGGCATCAATACCGAACAATGTTATGTCGTCAGCGAGACCGTCACACAGCGAATCTTTGAGCATGTCGACGCTGTGCAGCCCGACATCCTTGTCGTGGACTCCATCCAGACTATCTCCACCGAGGATATTGATTCTCCAGCCGGTAGTGTCTCCCAAATCCGCCAGTGTACCACTGAGTTTCAGCATTATGCCAAAACCACCGGCGTTCCGGTGCTGCTCATCGGCCACATCACCAAAGACGGCTCCCTTGCTGGCCCCAAGGTGATGGAACATATTGTAGACGCGGTACTTCAGTTCGAGGGCGACCGTAACTATGGCTACCGCATCCTTCGGGCCTTGAAAAACCGTTTCGGCTCTACGTCCGAAATTGGCATCTTCGAGATGCAGGGAAGTGGTTTGCGTGAGGTGTCAAATCCGAGCGAATTCCTTCTTAGTCAGCGCGATGAGACTTTAAGTGGCGCTGCCGTCGCTGCTACACTCGAAGGTGCACGTCCGATGTTCATCGAAGTGCAAAGCCTCGTCTCCAGTGCTGTCTATGGTACTCCGCAACGTAACGCCAATGGATTCGACATGAGACGTTTGTCTATGCTCTTGGCGGTCTTGGAGAAGCGTTGTGGTTTCAAACTGGGAGCTAAAGATGTCTTCCTCAATATCGCTGGCGGCATCCGTGTCAACGACCCCGCCATCGATCTTGCAGTGGCCTGTGCCATACTGAGTTCCAATGTCGACATCCCCATCTCACCACGCATTGCTTTTGCCGCTGAGTTGGGACTCAGTGGCGAAGTGCGCCCAGTGACACGTGTGGAACAGCGCGTCGCTGAGGCCGACCGTCTCGGTTTTGAGAAGATTTTTGTCTCCAAATATAACCTCCGCGAACTTGATTCGAAGCGTTATCACATGGAAATCATTGCTGTTAGCGTCATTGAGGAGGCCTTTCGCGCCCTCTTCGCCTAAGGTTTGACTTTGGGCTTTTGCCTTACCATCTCCTACCCATCTCCCTTCCAACTCCTACCACGGTAGGAGTTGGGTAGGAGTTGGTAGGGACTTGATAGGTGGTTATCAGTAAGTTAGTGTTAAGTTGATTTTTGTTGTTTTTTTCATTTTGTCGGTTCGGTCTTTTTTCGTATTTTTGCAGCGGAAAAATAATGTAGGGTAGATTATGTTTGAGAACCTTAGTAGTAAGATAGAGAAAGCTTTACATACCCTAAAGGGTAAGGGAAGCATTACTGATATCAATGTTGCGGAGACCGTCAAGGAGGTCCGCAAGGCGTTGTTGGACGCCGACGTGAGTTATCCCATCGCCAAGGAGTTCACCGACAAGGTGAAGGCTGAGGCTTTAGGCCGCAACGTCATCCAGAGTATTGAGCCCGGCCAGTTGATGGTGAAGATTGTCCATGAGAAACTTACCGAGCTGATGGGCTCAGAGGCTGTGGAAATCAACGTCAAGGGACAACCTGCCATCGTGCTTATTGCCGGACTGCAGGGTTCCGGTAAGACCACCTTCAGCGCTAAGTTGGCCAACTACCTGAAAACCAAGAAGGGCAAGGGTGTGATGCTGGTGGCGGGTGACGTTTATCGTCCTGCCGCTATCAGCCAGTTGCAGACACTGGGTGAGCAGGTACAGGTGCCTGTCTACACCGAGGAGGGCAACAAGAATCCCGTTGAGATTGCAAAACATGCTGTCAATGAGGCAAAAGGACGTGGATATAACGTGGTTATTGTTGATACCGCCGGCCGTTTGGCAGTTGACGAAGAGATGATGGATGAGATTGCGGCCCTGAAGAAGGAGTTGCAGCCTCAGGAGACGCTCTTTGTGGTGGACTCGATGACAGGTCAGGATGCCGTGAACACGGCTAAGGCTTTCAATGACCGCATTGATTTCGATGGCGTTGTGTTGACGAAGCTCGATGGCGATACCCGCGGCGGTGCCGCTCTCACCATCCGCTATACGGTTCAGAAGCCCATTAAATTTGTCGGTATCGGTGAGAAGATGGACGCCCTGGATGTGTTCCATCCCGACCGTATGGCCAACCGCATTCTGGGTATGGGCGATGTGGTGAGTCTCGTGGAAAGGGCTCAGGAACAGTATGATGAGATGGAGGCAAGGAAGATTTCCAAGAAGTTGATGCGCAACGAGTACAATTTCGAGGATTTCCTGAGCCAGATGGATCAAATCAAGAAGATGGGTTCGATGAAGGATCTAATAGGTATGATTCCGGGAATGAGTAAGTTGACGAAGGATGTGGAAATCAGCGACGATGCTTTCGTGCCGATAGAGGCGATGATAGGGTCCATGACGCCCTATGAGCGGCAGAACCCCTCCTGCCTCAACGGTAGCCGCAAGCAGCGCATCGCTGCCGGTAGCGGACGTAGCATACAGGAATTGAATCGCTTCCTCAAGCAGTTTGAGGATACCCGCAAGATGATGAAGATGGTTCAGAAAAATGGTGGCAAACTGCCCATGCGAAAGAGAAGATAAAAAACTATATATATGACAGAATTATTGGATGGCAAAGCACTGGCTTTGCAAATCAAGGATGAAATAGCCAACGAGGTGCGCAAACTGACCGCCGAAGGTCACCGTGCACCGCATTTGGCCGCTGTAATCGTGGGTGAGGACGGGGCGAGCAAGACCTACGTCGCCAACAAGGAGAAGTCGAGTCACGAGGTGGGCTTCACCTCGAGCGTCTATCGTATGCCGGAAAGCACGACGGAGGCTCAACTGCTGGAAACGATTGATTTTCTGAATAATGATCCCGATATCGACGGATTTATCGTTCAGTTGCCGCTGCCCAAGCATATCAATGAACAGAAAGTTATCGACGCCATCTCGCCCGACAAGGATGTCGATGGCTTCACTCCTGTTAACATCGGTCGCATGGTGCTTGGTGAGGAGTGTTTCATCCCCGCTACCCCCATGGGAATATGCACGTTATTGAAGCGCTACAATATCGAAACGGCTGGCAAGCATTGTGTGGTGCTTGGTCGAAGCAATATCGTGGGTACTCCTGCTGCCAATCTGTTGAGCCGCAAGGGTTTCGATTGCACCGTTACCATGTGTCACAGCAAGACACAGAATCTGAAGGAGCTCTGTCTCCAGGCTGATATTCTGGTGGTTGCCATTGGGAAGGCGGAGTTTGTTACCGCCGATATGGTGAAAGAGGGCGCTGTGCTGGTCGATGTGGGAATCCATCGTGTGGACGATGCGACGAAGAAAAACGGATACCGTGTGATTGGCGATGTGAAGCACTCGGAGGTGGATAAGAAATGCAGCTGGGTGACGCCCGTCCCCGGCGGCGTGGGACCGCTGACCATCGTGTCACTCCTCCAAAATACCCTCCAGGCCTACCACCGCCACGAACAAAAATAAAAAAAGCCGCCTCAAAATGGCGGCTTCTTTTTTATTCTTTCTCTTTTACTGCTGGATGATGTAGTTGATGGGAGCGGTGGCAACGATGCGGAAGGTCATCTCAGGAGTGTTATATCCCAGGTCGGGGACACTCTCGTCCATGTCCTGCATGATGATGGTGACACGTCCCGTTTCAACGTTGAAGCGGAGGTTCTCCACCAGGAAGTCGGTGGTCCCGTCGGTATAGGTGACAAATCCCATGGGATACACGTAGGGTAGCGGGCACTGGTGTCCGTTCTCATAAACGTAGACGTTGACATTGCCGTCATATACCACATGGTCCGTCAGAACCTCCCAGTCGACGTTTTTATAGGCGTATTTGACGGTCGGGTCGTCGGTAACCCAGTCCGACCCTTTGATGGTGACTTCCTTCACCCGCGTGCCCGAACTCTCTAGGTAGGCGTCGTGGGGCTCCTTGCGGCACGACGTGACGGTCAGCCCCACCACTGCGGCCACAAGCATGATTAACGAGATTCTTTTCATTGTTGTCTTTTTTTGTTGTTTCGGCTGCAAAGATACACAAAATTCTTTTAGGAAATTTCTCTTTTTTCTCTCTATTTTTCCCACTCACCACCTTCCGCATTGGTTTCTAAAATGTTAAATTTGCTCTCTTGTCAAAAAAAATTATTCTCTCCACGTAACATTTTATTTATTTCTGCGTTATTGAATCATAAAATCGGTGTTTTTTAAACAGGTGAAGTATGAGACAACTGAAGATTACACATTCCATTACCAACCGCGATATCAAGTCGTTGGATAAATATCTGCAGGACATCTGCAGCGAGGAACTCCTCACCCCCGAGCAGGAGGTCCAGCTCGCTCAGCGCATCAAGCAGGGCGACCAGGCAGCCCTCGAGCGCCTCACCAAGGCCAACCTCCGCTTCGTCGTCTCTGTGGCTAAGCAGTACCAAAACCAGGGACTCTCCCTCCCCGACCTCATCAACGAGGGCAACGTAGGCCTCATCAAGGCTGCCAAGCGCTTCGACGAGACACGCGGCTTTAAGTTCATCTCCTATGCTGTCTGGTGGATCCGCCAAAGCATCCTCCAGGCTATTGCCGAGAATTCACGCATCGTACGCCTTCCCTCCAACCAGCTCGGCGCCCTCAACAAGCTCAAAAAGGAAATCTCCAAGCTCGAACAGCAACTCGAACGCCCCCCTTCAGAGGAGGAACTGGCCGAACTGCTCGACATCCCCGAGGATAAAATCAAGGCTATCATGGGCATCAGCGGCCGCCACGTCTCCATCGACGCCCCTCTCGCCTCCGACGAGGATGTCAATTTTGTCGACGTGCTGCCCAACGAGGATACCCCCCCAACTGACAGCAAGCTCATGCAGGAATCCCTCTCCCAGGAAATCGAGCGTAGCCTCTCCACACTGACCGAGTACGAGCGCGAGGTCATCAAGATGTATTTTGGCATCGGCCTCCCTCACCCCCTCAGCCTCGACGAGATCGCCATGAAGTTCAACCTCACCCGCGAGCGCGTCCGCCAAATCAAGGAGAAAGGTATCAAGCGTCTGAAATCCAGCAGCAAGAGCAAGCATCTGAAAGCTTATTTGTAATGGATGTTATCCTAAAATATTTCCCCAACCTCTCAGAGCGGCAACGCGAGCAGTTTGCCGCTCTGTTGCCTTTGTACGGGGAGTGGAACGCTCAAATCAACGTCATCTCCCGCAAGGATATGGAGCACTTCTATGAGCACCACGTGCTCCACTCCTTGGCCATCGCCAAGGTGATGCCCTTCGCCCCCATGAGCGAGGTTCTCGATGTGGGCACCGGCGGCGGTTTCCCGGGGGTCCCTCTCGCCATCCTCTTCCCCGACGCCCGCTTTACCCTCATCGACTCCATTGGCAAGAAAATCAAGGTGGTCTCCGATGTCATCAATCGCATCGGACTCACCAATACCAAGGCTATGCAGATCCGCGCTGAGGAGCTGGACGGCGAATACGATTTTGTGGTCTCCCGCGCCGTCACCACGCTGGGCGAATTCGTCCCCTGGGTGAAGAAAAAAATCTCCAAGACGCAGTACAACCCCCTGCATAATGGAATATTGTATTTAAAAGGCGGCGACCTCCAAAACGAACTCTTCCCCTTCCGTCACAAGGTCAAAACTTGGGACATCAGTAACTTCTTCGACGAGGAGTTCTTCGAGACCAAAAAGGTGATTTACTTGCCGTTGTAGAGGTAAATCTCGTTTAGCGTTTTTACTTTTATTTTTACCTTCCGCACATCGGCTTTCGAGTCGACGGGATTGAATTGGGTGCGGATTTCTTGCCCCGCCTTCAGGTCAACGAAGTTCCGGGTGAAATGCCCGTCGATGTGCGGGTCGGTATCGATGTATACGTCGTAGAGGTCTGTTTCGGCCTTGAGTGTCACCACCAGGCTCCCGTCGCTCTGCCACGCCTGACTTACCGTGTATTTCGGTTCAGAGTATTTGCGGTCCTTGGGATATACATTATAATATTGTACCCATTTCTCTAGGTCGACATCGTCGGTATAAAGTTCTTTCACTCTGTAGTGCAGTGCTTTCCAGTTGCCGTAGAAGTCGATGCTGCTCCACGAAGCCACGGGCCAACAGTCGTTGAGTTGCCAGTATAGTGTGCCCATACAGTGGGGCTGTTGTTTGATATGCTGAAAGATGCCATAGCCGGTACCCCATGCCTGGAGGAGTTGGGAGACATAGCAGTAGTTCTCTAGAGAGAGACTCTTGCTGTCGAAACCGTAGTACTGCCGCATGGCTTTGTCAATAATCTCGCGGCCGCGGCCATGTTTCTGATGATTCTTCATGTCTGGGGAGTCGATGTCAAGCTGGTCTTCGGGGATGACGCGTTTCAAAGTGGTAATCATCGGATAGGACTGGAAACCGTACTCGCTCATAAAACGGCCGGTCTTCTCGGCATATTTCTCAAAAGGTTCCTCGCCCCACCAGACGCCCCAGTAGTGGCTGTCGCCGTGAGTGACGCACTCGGGGTGCCCCCAGCCGTAGAGCGGCGAAGTGGTGATATAGGGGCGCTGCAGTGGGTCGCACTCCTTCACGGCGTTTGCAAGAATTCCATTCTCACCGAATAGGGTATCGATACCGTGCTGCAACCCTTTGCGCTGCTCTGGAGTCCAGTGGTATACCTCCTGCCATCCCCAATCTTCCCAGCCGTTCTTCACCTCGTTGTTGCCGCACCAAAGGACGATACAGGGATGCTTGGCAATCCTTCTGATATTCTGCTCGGCTTCCTCTTTGATACTTTCCAGCATCTCGAAGTTGTCTGGGTAGAGCATGGTGCTGAAATTGAAGTCCATCCACACCATCAGGCCTAATGAATCGCAGAGGTCAAAGAAGTAGTCGTGCTCGTAGATACCGCCACCCCATACGCGAATCATGTTGAATCCTGCCTCTTTGGCTGAGCAGAGCAGATGCCGGTAGCGGGCTCGGTTGGCACTGTCGAGTACTGGGAACGAGTGCATGGGTATCCAGTTGGCACCCTTGATGAATATGGGTTTTCCGTCTTTATAGAAAGTGAAGGATTGACCAATACTATCGGGCTCCTGACGGAGTTCCACTTTTGGAGTATTCTGAATACTCGGAGTATTCTGAGTATTCGGACGTTTATTGGTGATATACACCGGCTTCCATATCCCGCAGGTAGGCAACTTCGGCCCCCAGTCCCAGCCCTGCTGATAAGGCGCTATGCGGGTAAAAGCCCGCCGGTCGGGTAAGGTTATCCCATAGTAGCTCTCGAGAAGAGAATCGGCGAGAGGTTCAAAGAACACCTCAATCATGATGCTGTCATATTGGAGGGTGCCATTCGAGATTTCAAATACATTTTCGGTGAACATATTGTCCACCGTTTCGGTGCCGCAATCGGGGTCTCCGTCTCCCCAATATGCCACCCAAAGCACCAAAGCATTTCCCGCCACCCCTTCCATGACGAGGTAAAGGGGACCTTTGGGCAAGTCGTGTCCAGAGATGGTGGTGCGATACGACCAGGAACTGTCTGCCACCCACTTCACAGAATCCTCGTTGGTGCCATAATATGGATCTCCAATTATCTCGTTGGCCATCAGGTCGGTATGGATGAATCCCGGTACGGTGGCAGGATACCACTGCCCATTGTACTCGAACTGCCAGTCGGTGAGTTCCACGCACTCCGGCTTTGTGGCGCAGGCTGCCAACAACAGCGGCAGCAGCAACATATAAATCTTTCTCATTTTATTTTCCAGAAGGCGAAGACCACGGCCAGGACGATGCAGCCAAAGCTGACGAGGTGGTTCCAGCGGATAGGCTCGCCCTTGAAGACGGTGGCCACGATGACGGTGAAGACCGTCAGCGAGATGCACTCGGCCAGTATCTTGAGCTGCATCAGCGAGAAGGGGCCGCCGTTGATTTGGCTGCCTATGCGGTTGGCGGGTATCATGAACGAGTACTCGAAGAAGGCCACGCCCCACGAGGTGAGGATGATGAGTATCAGCGGCCAGTTGGTGTTGATCTTCAGCTCGGTGAGCTTCAGGTTGCCGTACCAGGCGAAGGTCATGAAGATGTTGCTGACGATGAGCAGCAGGATGGTGATTAGAGCTTTTGGCATATCAGTCTTATTAACATTGCAAAGGCTTGGTTGGTGCTGCGGTCGATGTTCTGCTGGCGGCGGTTGGCGCCGAACTGTAGCAGCTTGGCTTCGGTGCCGTTGGCGTTGGCGACGGCAATCCACACGGTGCCCACGGGCTTCTCCTTGGTGCCGCCGTCGGGGCCGGCGATGCCGGTGGTGGCTATGGCCAGGTCGGTACCGAGGCGTTCGCGCACACCCTCAACCATCTCGCGGACGGTCTCCTCACTCACGGCTCCATGTGTCTCCAGGGTGCTGTGCTTTACGCCGAGAGCGTTCTCTTTCACCTCATTGCTGTAGGCCACCACACCGCCCTTGAAGTAGGCCGAAGCACCCGCTTGGGCCGTCAGCAGACGGGCGATGTTGCCTCCAGTACAACTTTCGGCGGTGGCCAACGTCAAGCCTTTTTCAATTAATGTCTTGTGCACCAGCTCGTCGAGGGTCTCGCAGTCCTCGCCAACGATGTACTGGCCGGCAAGGGTATAGAGTCCTTCTGTCAGATTATTCAGATTACTCAGATTATTCCGATTGCTCCGATAGGTCAACCGCAGTTTGGTCAGTCCTGCCACCGGCAGGTAGGCCAGCTTGACATTTTCCGGCAGTGACAACTCCCATGGTTCTATCAAGTCACTCAGGAACGATTCGCCGATGCCCTGCACCAGAATGTTCTTGGTGAGGATGATGTCGGTGTTGAAAGTCTCCTGCAACTTTGGTATCACGCGGTTACGCATCAGCCATTCCATCTCGAACGGCACACCAGGAAGAGAGACCAAGACAGACAACCTTTCACCTTTCACCTTTGACCTTTCACCTTGTTCGAACCACATGCAGGGTGCCGTTCCCAAATCATTGTTTAAGACCTCGCAGCAGCGGGGTACGAGGGCCTGAGCGCGGTTGACGGGTGTCAATTCGTAGCCACGGCTCTCGAAGATGCGCTTTACATTCTGTAGAGCCATCTCGTTTTCAACCAGTTCAGAGTTGAAATATTCACACAATAATTTCTTTGTAATGTCGTCTTTGGTGGGGCCGAGGCCGCCGGTGACCAGCACTGCGTCGCTCTCGTGCATGGCCTCGTCGACGGCAGCCCAAATGTCGTCATGGACATCGCCCACCACCATGGTCTTGCGGACCTCCATGCCCGCCTCAGTAAGCAACTTCGACATGGTCGAGGCATTGGTATTGACCACCTGCCCGATAAGCAGTTCGTCGCCGATATTAATTATCGTAACATTCATATTCTGAACTTTCTGTCGTATTCTTCATAGGCATAATCCAGTCCGCTTTCCTCATCGAACATGGGGTCGCTCAGTTTTACGAGGTTGAACTCCGACATATCGATGACCGGGAAGAAGACATCGCCATCGAAATCACGGTATACCCGTGTGACATACAGCCTGTTGGTGAACGGGAGAAGCAGATTGTAGATGGCTGCTCCACCCATGATGAAGACTTCTTCATCGCAATCTTTCAGTGCCTCGAAGAGACCGTTCACGCTATGCACCACTTCGGCTCCTTCAGCTTTGAAGTCAGGGTTTTGTGTAAAAACGATGTTGCGTCTTCCTGGCAGGGGACGTTTTGGAAGACTTTCCCAGGTGCGACGGCCCATGACAACGGGGTGCCCTGTGGTGAGTTTCTTGAAACGTTTGAGGTCGTCGCTGAGATGCCACAGCAGGTCGTTGTTCTTGCCAATGGCGCGGTTCTCTGCCACCGCCACGATGATACTCAAATTCGGTTTTTTGTTTGTATCAATCATTGTTGAAAATTTTCGTTGCTCGTTCGAAGATGCCGTTGCACCAGGCGAGTGCCAAGCCGTAGTTGCTCACGGGGATACCAGCCTCCAAAGCTGGCAGTAGGCGTGCTTTCACTTGCTGTGCAGTAATCACGCAACCGCCACATTGTATTACTAACGCATAATGCGACAGGTCTTTAGGTAATGGAGACTGACCGCCAATGACCTCGCACACCAGTTCTTTTCCCGTCGCTTTCTTTAATGCGGCAGGCAGCTTCACTCGGCCGATGTCTTCACAGGTGACATTGTGGGTGCAGCTCTCTAGCAGTAGCACATGGTCGCCGTCTTTCAGCTTGCCAATCTTTTTGGTTCCAGCAAGATACTCTGGAAAGAGGCCCTTCTGTCTGGCCAGCACTACGCTGAACGAGGTGAGAGGAATATCGTTAGGAACGATGGCAGCCACCATCTGAAAGGCTTGGCTGTCAGTGACAACTAGCCTAGGTGGCTCTTTTAGTGCTGTCAGCGTCGACGGCAGCTCCTCGGGCTGGCAGAAGAATGCCTGTGCGTGAATGTCCATTAGGTCACGCAGCACTTGTACCTGCGGCAGTATCATTCTCCCTTCGGGTGCCGAACTGTCGATAGGTGTCACCAGCACCACGGTATCTCCTTGATTGATAATGTCTCCTAGCAACGAGCGTCTGCGGTAGGCACTCTCAGGCAGCGCTTCCTTTATCTTGGCAATCAATTCTTCCTTGTCGATAGGTGCTACCTTAGTCAGCACCTTGATTATCGGCGTACCATGCTCGGTGCACCAATGTTCCACTCGCTCCTCTGGTTCTCCGTAATTATCTTCCGTATAGAGTAATAGAGCCAAATCGACCTCGGCCAGCGCCGCCATACTTTTCTCCACGCGTAGGGCTCCGAGCTCGCCTTCGTCATCGATGCCGGCGGTGTCGACGAGCACCACGGGACCGATGCCGCCAATCTCCATGCTCTTGCGCACGGGGTCGGTAGTCGTCCCGGCGGTGTCGCTCACGATGGCAATCTGCTGTCCGGTCAAAAAATTGATCATCGTGCTCTTGCCCACGTTGCGACGCCCAAAGAAACCTATCCTGGGTTTTAGTTCGTTTCCTTTGCTCACATTTACAATATTTTGGGAGACTCTATGGCCTCCAGTTCCACATGCAAATATACAAAAAAAAACAGACCCGAAAAAGGCAATTTTCAACTGCCTGATACTTAGACCTATTTCCTTTTTAAAACTCTTCGAAGAAAAAAAATTCACCCCTCATGTCAGATTTGCCTCAAAAATTACGTATATATTTATAGAGGGGCACGGTTTTTGAAACCATGTCCGAAAACTAGACCACGATGAACAGAAAGAAGTGATGACACCCGACACCTCCCGGCACGACACCTACTGCGCCTTCATGCGCCGCCACCGCTCCACGGTGTGGCGCGTATGCTGGCGTTTTGCCCGCCGCGGACGCGGCGACCGCGACGACCGCAAGGCCCGCGCCGAGGACCTGGCACAGGAAGTCTGGATAGTCCTCTGGCTCAAGTTCGACCAGCTCGACCTCTCCGCCTCCGAGGCACGGCAGCGCCGCTGGCTCGAAAAGCTCACCGAGACCGTCATCCTCGACCTCCACCGCTGTCAGGAGCCCGAGCCGGAACCCCTCTCCGACAAGCTGGCCGACACCCTCGCCATCCCCGGCCTCGACCTCTCCGACACCCTCTTCGACCTCCTCGCGCTCCTCCCGCCCGACGAACAGCAGCTTATGCAGCTCCGTTTCGAGGGCTACGACGCGCAGGAAATCGCAGACCGCTTCGCCGCCACCTCCGGCCTCACCCTCTCCCGCGACGCCGTCTACCAGCGCATCAGCCGTATCATGAAAAAACTCCGACAGTATGGAAGATAACTACTCAAGCAATAACGCAATGACGCAATCACGCATTAGTGATGAGCTCCGCTTTATGACCGACGGCTTCGCCGACTGGGTCGACCGCCGTGAGCGCCGCCGCCAGACCCTCTTCCGTTCCGCCCTCCTCGTCGTCGCCGTCGCCGCCTGCGTAGGCTCCGCCGCGCGCCTCATGCCCGAGCGCACCGACACCTACGTCAGCGGCAACCTCCAGTGCTGCGCCGACGATGCCTGCTCCCGTGTAAACGTAATGATGGCAAGCCTATGAAAAAGTGGATTCTCGCCTTCCTCCTCCTCACCCTCCTCGGTGTCGCCGCCGTCGCCGCCTGGCGCTACCTCCTCCCCGAGTGCCACGTCAGCGACCTCTACCGCCGCTACCACAATGCCGACGGCATAGCCGCCAGCTACATCCACAACTTCCCCGTCAATGACACCCTCACCCTCGACGTCACCCTCCTCGAAGCCACCACCGACAGCGCCTGGCAGGCACTCTGCGCCGACTTCGCCATCTCCGACTTTGTTGAAACTATAATACAAACTGCCCCCCACGTTGTCTTCTCCCGTCAGGTCAATCGCCGCGACTACACCCAGGTCGTCATTGGCGACTCCCCCGATGCAGAAATCCTCTCCGTCTCCTGCGACACCAAGACATTCGCCATCTTCCATATCCATGACACAACCGAGATATATGCCGTCCTTCATCACAACTACAAGAAGTCTGTCAACCAAAACGGCGAATAAAAACCTTTCCACAATCTGTAAGATTTGACCACCTTTTGCGTCTACTATATGTAATACTACAAAAACGACATCTATGCAAAGAACAAAACTGACAATCGTAATGCTGGCCGCCGTGCTGCTGTTTTCGGGCTGCATGATGGAGAAGCCCACGGTGAAGAACTACCGCAGGGTATCCGCGATGCCGGAACTCACTCCCGTCACGGTGGAGCAGTTGAGGCAGCTGATTGCCGCCGACACCACGCACTACAAGGTGGTGGTGCTCACCAGCCCCTGCTGCGGCTACTGTGTGTTGAGTATGCGCGATGTCTACCCGCAGAAGATGGCCGAGTGCGACACCAGCCTCGTGCGCTGGTACTTCGTGGTGGAGAGCTATAGCACGGCACAGTATGCAGATGAGCTCTACCGCACCTACCACATCGACTCGCCCCGCTACTGGATTGACGACACCCTGCCGCAGTACCGTCCGCTGATGGTGAAGAACATGTGGACGGTGGTGTGGAACGTTATTAGGCATTACGGACAGTCATACGAAGAGTCGGGCTTCGACGTCGCCGACAACCGACTGAACAATATCGTCAACGCCATCGCCCCGCAGTCGCAAATAATAACAAGTGTCGATGGAATCCCTACCACATTGTTGCTCGACCATCATGGTCGCATGAAATGCACATACATCATCGCGGAAGACGGCACTGCCACCTTCGGCCCCACCGACATCCGCGACATCACCGTTCCCGTGACAGAACTGGAGTTCAGCAAGGTCGACACCATCTCATTTCTCCCCAAAGTCTGCACCCCCGAGGGCTGTTTTTAGATGAACAACAACTAACACACATAAACAATGAAAAAAGCAATCGTAATGCTGGCCGCCGTGCTGGCAATCGGCGCGGCAAGCGCACAGGAAAACACAAAGAAGTTCGAACTTGGCTGCAACATCGGCATGACCACGTTCACCAACTACAGCGGTATCTCGCTCTTTCAGGATGCCACCGACAGCTACTCCAACTGGAGCGAGGCTATCCACCTCGGCTACCGCATCAACAACTCCCTGTTCGGCATCCAATTCCAGTACTCCATCCTGAACACCTCCGCCATCGCCCTCAACGAGACCGTCATATGGTGGAACACCTCGCTGATGTTGCGTCACTACATCCCCATCGGCGGCAACTGGGAGACACTCCTAGGCTTGAAGTTCGGCTTCTCGGTGATGGCTAACGGATTCGAGTACCTTGGCGACGACTATTCGCGCACCCGCCTCGGCATAGATGGCGAGTTTGAGACCGGCATCCTCTACCGCTTCAACAGCGGCAACTACGTCGGCCTCCGCGCCGCCTTCAACGTCAACGGCTCGCACTTCGACAAGGACCTCAACCTTCCCGCCGGTCTGGTGGCCAACGACAAGCGCACCTTCGGCGGCTACAGCCTGATGCTGCAGTACGGCCTCAGTTTATAAACACACATCAAACAATGACACACCACATCATCAAATCCCTTGCCGATGATATGCTGTTGCGTAGCAGTTGAGGACCCCCATAAATCCACATCCATAATCAATCAGATTATCAAGCCCAATACGAAAAGAGTCCCATCCTCTCCACCGCCACGGCAAGCGTAACCCACGCTTGCCGTGGCTCTTTTTATAAAAAAACATTTCTGCGAGATACATGCCTGAAGGCACAAGACCGCTATAAAACATTGCTGGATTACTTCAATATTGATTATTGACAGAGAGGAGAAGATGTGGCGAATAAATAATTTTAACATCTATTAAGTTAAATTATTAGCTAAAAAACACCCTCAGGCATCTGTTTTGCAAGCAGGTGTTTGTTTTTGTGCATAACTTATTGTACCTGAAAGGTATGAACTGCCTATCATCTCCTTACCAACTCCTAACCAACTCCTACCACAGTAGGTGTTGATAGGGTTTTAGCAGGGTGTTTGTGTTTAAGGTTTGTTAACATTTCTTTATGCACGATGATGTGGGCGACAGCCCCGTCTGGTACTCGGTGATGGGAAAACCGACGGAGAGGATACCGATGCTGGGAGAGGACGATATACGCTAGCGGAGGTTGACGATGGTGACGCCTACACCGCCTAGTTCCACTTTCTCGGGGTGGAAGGAGCGGATTTCGCGCATGCCTTTCAACTCCTGGTGGATGACTTGCATGAGGATGCCGTAGCCTTTGCCGTGGAGGATGCGCACCTCTTTCTCGCTGAGGAGGATGGCCTCGTCGAGGAACTTGTGCAGCAGGTCGAGGGCTTCCTCGGCGCGGTGGCCGCGGAGGTCGAGGGTGGGGTTGAAGTGGGCGCGTTTCTCGTTCATCTCGTCGTATATCGAGGAAAACGTCTGGGTGGTGGGTTTCTTGGAGGCGGGAATCTTTTGTTTGGCGGTGCCGGTTAGACGCTCCAGCGGGATGGTCATGCGGAGACTGTTGCTCTCCACGAGGGCTTTCTTGCCTTTGATTTCCACCACTTGCCCGAAGGTGTCCTGTCCGTCAATGCGCACGATGCTGCCCACGGTGACGGGAAGGTCAGACATGTCGGACTTGTCAGACGGGTGAGACTTGTCGGATTTGTTGTGGCGTTGATTGTCGGCTTTCTTTATCTCTGACACCATCTGTTCTGTAGCTTCCGCGAGGCGGGCACGAGCCTGTTGGGTGGCCTCCTTTTCAGCTTTGGCACTTTTGATGTCGCTGATGGTCCGCTCGACAGTGCGGTTGGCGTCGGTGAGAATCTGCTGAGCTTCGCGACGGGCACCACTGATTATTTCGTGGCGACGGGCTTGGAGGTTGTCGTTTAGGCGTTGGTATTTCTGTGTCACCTCGCTGAGAAACTCGTCGGCTACTCGCAGCTCTTCTTTCTGTCGCGTAATCTCTTGTTTATCAAGTTCGAGCTGCTGTAGTTGATGTTCAAAGTTGAGCTGCTCGCGACCCACCTTTTCGCCCGCTTTATCCAGTACATCTTTGGGGAAGCCGATGCTTTCGGCAATCTCGAAGGCGAAGCTGCTGCCGGGATGTCCCACCGCCAAACGGTAGAGAGGACGCATGGCGTCAGTGTCGAAGAGCATGGCGCCGTTGACGATGCCGGGCAGATTGTCGGCCATTAACTTAAGGTCCGCGAAATGTGTTGTCACCACGCCGAAGGATCCGCAACCGTAGAGGGTCTCCAATACGGCTTCGGCGATGGCACAGCCTGAGCGGGGTTCGGTGCCACCACCTAGCTCGTCGAGGAGGAAGAGAGTGTCTTCTTTGGCCTCGGCAAGGAGTGCTTTCATATTCTGTAGGTGCGAGGTGTAGGTGGAGAGGTCGTTATCGATACTCTGTTGGTCTCCGATGTCGATGAAGATGCTGCCGAAGAGGCCGCACTCGGAGGTGGGACGCAGCGGCACGGGCATGCCGCATTGCAGCATGTATTGTATCAATCCCACAGCCTTGAGACAGACGGACTTACCGCCAGCGTTGGGGCCGGAGATGATGAGAATGCGGGAGTCTCTAGTTGAACTAGTTGAGCTAGTTAAACTAGTAGAACTAGATAACGCTAGGTTGAAGGGCACCACCCCGTCCTTTTTCTGCAAGTAAAGTAAGGGGTGGCGGGCATCCATCCATTCGATGCGCGGTTCGGGGTGGAGGATAGGGACGCAGGCATTCAGCTCTACAGCTACGCGGGCTTTGGCGCGTAGGAAATCGATACGGGCGAGAAAGCGGTAGGCCTCGTCCAATTGTGGCAGCAGGGGACGCAGGCGGTCACTGAAGGTGAGGAGGATACGCTGTATCTCATGGCGCTCGTCGAATTCCAGCTCTCGTAGATCGTTGCCCAGTTCCACCACCTCGGAAGGCTCCACAAAAGCTGTCTGGCGTGTGGCACTCTCGTCCTGTATGAGACCGCGGATTTTGCGGCGGTGGGTAGTGAGCAGAGGGATAACAGGACGGCCGTCGCGGATGGTCACTTCGGCATCCGACGGTGCCCAACCTTCGCGCTTGGCGCGTGCCAGGGTACTGTTGACTTGTGCGTCGACTTCGGCGGCCTTGCGAGCTTTGGTTCGCCGTATCTCGGCGAGGGCAGGGGAGGCGTTGTCGTAGAGTTCTCCATGGTCATCTATCAGTTTGCCTAGCAGTGAGTTGATGACGTTGAGTTGCGAACTTTTGCCGCCGTAGCCCAGCTCCACCTCGATGGCGAGGTTGCGCAAGGCCTCATACTGCTGATGATCTTCGGAGGTGAGGAAATAGTAGCACTCGCGGATGGTGCGCAGCGAGAGTTTTAGGTCAAACAGGTTCTCGAGGGGGATAATGGTATTGCCTACGCGGAGGTGGGTGAGAATGGGAGTGAGGTCGATGAAATCCTGCTGGGGGAAGCCGCTCTCCATGAGCACTATCTGGCGCATCTCCTCGACGAGCTGTAGCTCGTGGCACAGTGGCTCGTAGTCGGACGTGAAGTGCATCTCGTCGGCCATACGGGCAGCAAGAGCGTTGGTGCATTGTTCCACCACCATTTGGCGGATGCGGTCGAATCCCAGTTTCTGTTCTATATTGTTCATTTAGTCGAAGTCAAGATAGAGGGGCCAATGCTGGCGGAAGGTGTTAAGCTTTTCTTTGTCAAGGGTGACGGTGATGAGTTGGTCGGCTTCATCTTCGGCTTCTGCCAAAGAGAATCCTTTATAGTCGATGAGGGCGCTATTGCCGGTGTAGTTGCCTCCCACGCCATCTTTACCACAGCGGTTGCAACCTAACACATAGCTCTCGTTCTCGATGGCTCGGGCTTTGAGTAGGGTGGTCCAGGCTTCGTGGCGACTACCAGGCCAATTGGCACAAACGAGCAGGAGATCGTAACTCAAATTGTCGTTGCGCAGCCATTTGGGGAAGCGGAGATCGTAGCAGACGGCGGGTTTAATCTTCCAGCCTTTGTATTCTAACACCTTGCGTTGTGTGCCCCGGCTAATGATGTCGTATTCGCCGCTGACGCGGAAAGTATGGGCTTTATCGTAGTAGCCGAAGTCGCCGTTGGGATAGACCCAATGAAGCCTATTGTAACAATTGTCACCCTCACGGACAATCCATGTGCCGATAAACATGATGTCGTACAGAGCAGCCATCTGTCGAGCCCACATGAGAGTGGGGCCTTCCTGCTCCTCGGCTAAGGCTGCCATATGGTCGCCAAAGCCTGTGGTGAAAGTCTCAGGGACGACGAAAATGTCACTCTGTGGTGCAGAGGCTAATGCCTCCTCGACACAATGGCGGTTGGCCGCGATATCGCCCCAGATGATATCTTGCTGGTAGAAGGTTATGTACAGGTTGTTCATAGTTGGCGGCAGGCGTTAAGGTCTTTCTGTAGTTGTTCTTCGAGAGCCTCGGGGGTGTCGAAGCGTACGATATCGCGAAGGCGGTGGATGAACTCTACTGTGACAGTCTGCCCATAGATGTCACCGTGAAAATCAATCAAGTGGACTTCCAACACGGGATTTTCCATACCGAAGGTGGGGGCTGTTCCGAGGTTGGCCATTCCAGTGTATTCGCCGATGTGAACGGCATAGACGCCTTCCTTGGGGAGCATCTTGCGGGTCTGCGAGAGGTCGATATTGGCGGTAGGGAAACCGAGAGTGTGGCCCACGCCGCGACCGTGGAGCACGATGCCGGTGATAGCGTAAGGACGGCCAAGCAGCGTGGCTGTCTCCTCGACGGCGCCGCTCGTTAGGCTTTCGCGGATGCGGCTGGAACTGATGGGCTGATTGTCGACGAGGAACGGCTCGCCGCGCTTGAGCGTGAAGCCCAGTTCAGAGGCCAGTTGCGGCAGTTGGTCGAAGTCGTCGTTGCTCTTGCATCCGAAGCGGCTGTCGTAGCCTAGCAATAGGATGCGCATCTGCAACTTGTTATACAGCAGGCGTGCCATCTGGCAGGCCGAGAGACTGGACACCTCGCGGGTGAAGGGCAGCACGGCGACGTACTTGGCACCAGCCTCGAAGAGGAGGCGCAGGTGTTCGTCGGGGTCGTCGAGCCAATATTCACTGTCTCGCCGACCCAGCACAAACGAGGGATGCGCCGTCAATGTTACGACAAGAGTCACATCCTTCAGTAATTCTCGGTGTCCGCGGTGTACGCCGTCGAAGACGCCGACGGTGACTGTCGTGGGTTCGGAAATGGAAGCGATGGGGCCGTGTATGTCGTAGAGTTGGAACACTTAGAACAATTTTATAGAGGGATAGAAATTCAAGGCGGCACCGACGGCGAACTGGTTGCGGTGGCCATAGTCTTTGGTGGTGCCGTCGGCGAAGGTGCCTGTCGAGGGCAGGTAGTGGTAGAGGGTGCCGTAGACGGAGAGATGGCAATTTCTTGGCCATAGCACAGGAATCCAAGTCCATGAGGCCTGAAGTGTAATCACTCGTGTGCGGTCGAAGGTCAGTCCAGCGGTGTTGGCCGAAAGGTTGCTGAAATGCCAGCAACCCATCAAAGGCACGAAATCCTTTCCGTGCCAGTAGGATGCTGATAGAATCCACCTGTTGTAGAGGCAAGTCTTCACCTCAGGATAGAGTCCCCATCCTGTACTGAACGGCACAGTCGGATTGCCATGTTGATGGTACCAGAAAGCGCGGCAACTAATGTCGTAATAGAAGTTTTCTCCTATTAAGCTATACAAACCTAGACCTGCGGCAGCGTTGAAATTGTTGTTGATGTTGTGGCTCACGCTCATATTCTGCCCACCTTCGTGCTGCACAACGAAATGCAGCGGCAGATAAAACTGCCAGTCTTTGTGGTTTAGTACCAGACGACCGCTTGCACCGGCGGTAAAGCGTTCGGGCACAGGACTGCGGTCCCAGATGTATTCGCGCCAGTCGGTCCATATATCCATCTTCAGCCAATTGCCATTAAATTTTATTTGGAAGCCAGTCTCAGGGTCTCCCACCAATGCCAACTCGGGGTTGTAGAGCGGCAACGGCAAGTCGTGCCCGTCGGGGTCGAGACAACCTAAATAGAGTTTTAGTTTGGAATTGAACTTGATGGATGCTTGTAGCCACGGTAGCACATGCATCGGTCGGGACATGCTGTCGTACAATGGGTATGCCCCATACGCTGTTCTCGCGGGATAATCCTGTGCGCCCCAATAGTACAGCCAGTGCAGGCCGCCTTTCAACTTGACGTCGCGATGCGCATCGAAAACCCATTCCATCTTGGGTTGCAGCACAAAGCCCGGCAGCGTGTAGCCGCTCAGGCGGTCGCCGAAGTATTCGTTGTCGATGAAGAAGGTTGAACCGTCGATATGCAGGAACACACGGTTGCTATCCTGGGCGTGGATGGGGTTAATGGGCAGAATGGGTTTAATAGGCAGCAAACCCATTAAACCCATTAGACCTATTAAACCCAGTAGTTTCCTCATTTTTTCAAGGCTTCAATGATAGCCTCCTCGATGGCGGCGCCACGGAGGTCGCGGGCAAGGATGGTGCCGTCGGGGCCGATGAGCATAATCTGCGGGATGCTGTTGACGCCGTAGGTGTCGGTGGCGGTGCGGGTGCTGTCGACCAATTGGGGATAGGTGATGTTGAGGTCTTTCATCACCTTCTCATGGGCGGCCTTACGAGCTTCGGCGTCGCCGCGCTCCCATACATTAAGACCCACAATGACAAGGCCTTTCTTCTGGTATTTTTTCCACAGCGGCACAAGATTGTCCTTGATCTCATTGCGGCAGGGACCGCACCAGCTGGCGTAGAAGTCCACCAGCGCCAATTTGCCGTCGATGAGGTCGCTGAGCTTGCCGTCGACACCCTGGATGTCGGTATAATGCTTGCCGGCAGCAGTTGCCTCAACGGCGCGCAACTGGTTGAGTTTGTTAATCACAAATTTGTTTGTAGCCACAATCGGAGCTGCAGATTTAACGATGCTGTCAAACTCCTTATAGGTAAATGTGCCGGACAGGACAATTTCCTGCATGGCTTTGACACCCAAAATATTGTCACTATTTTCGTGGTAGAACTTCCAGTTGGCCTCGCAGGTGCGTGCTCTGCCGATGGAATCCAGACTGTCGAGCACATGCTCGGCCTCGGCACGAGCCTCAGCGTTGGGAGCACTGTAATACAGCGGGATATATTCCTCCATCTGACTTTCGATATCGCTGATATCTAAACTTTCGTTGAAAGCTGTCAGACGGTCGTTCAGCGGAGTACCGCTGATGCCGTCGGCAGTCACGACAATGGTGCCGGGTTCAATGACAACCATGGTGAGGATTCCTATTTCTTCATTACCCATCAGGGCTATCCAGGCCTCATCGACAGTACCTTGGAAAGAGAATTTTCCGTTGGTAACCACTGTGCTGTCTATGGGGTCTGTCCCTTCGCCATAGGGGTTAAACAGATAGATTGTTTTGCCTTCCATCTCGGCTTTGTCGAGGGTGCCGTTAATGGTGAATTGATTCTTGTTGCCGCAGCTGCCTATCAGAACGATAACAGCAACAGTGCAAATAAATTGGAGTGCTTTTTTCATTGTTTCTAATTATAAAATTGCGGCTGCAAAAGTACGATTTTTGTTGGATATGACAAAATATTTTTTTTTCTATCATCAACCCACTATCGACCTACCATCTCCGACGATGGTAGGAGATGGGTAGGAGTTGGTACGGTGTTGGTATGGTGTTGGTGCTAAGTATCAGGTAGTTATAAAAGTGTTAAAAATACTCATTTCCGAAGTGTTCTTAAAAAATGATTTTTCCTTTATAAAACCTTGTAAATCATAGTGTAATATTCAAATTTGAGAGGATGTTGATTTTTTTATATTTCTATGTCAAAAAAAAGTCGTAATTTTGCAAATTAATTTCAATTGGAATAAAAAAAGCAAATATATGTATACAGACACTTCTAAATTTATCGGCGAAGGCCTTACTTATGACGACGTCCTGCTCGTCCCCGCTTACTCCGAAATCCTCCCCCGTGAGGTGACGGTGGCATCGCGTTTCTCGAAGAACATCACGCTGAACACCCCGCTGGTGTCGGCAGCCATGGACACTGTCACCGAGGCTGCCATGGCTATCGGTATGGCCCAGGAAGGTGGCATCGGTGTGCTGCACAAGAACATGAGCATTGAGCGTCAGGCTAACGAGGTGCGCAAGGTGAAACGTGCTGAGAACGGCATGATTATCGATCCTGTGACTCTCGACAAGGACGCCAAAGTGAAGGATGCCTTGCGCCTGATGGCCGAATATGGCATTGGAGGCATTCCTATAGTCGACGAGAACAAGATGCTTATCGGTATGGTGACCAACCGTGACTTGCGCTTTGAGCGCGATATGGAGCGTCCACTGAGTGAGATAATGATTACCAAGCTCATCACCACCCATGTCGGCACTACTTTTGCCGAGGCTACCGACATCCTGCAGCAGCACAAGATTGAGAAGTTGCCCGTAGTCAACGAGAAAGGTCAGTTTATGGGTCTCATCACCTATCGTGACATCATGAAGACCAAGGAGCGTCCCAACGCCTGCAAGGACAAGGATGGTCGTTTGCGCGTGGCCGCAGGAGTGGGGATCACTCCCGACATGATGGACCGTGTCGACGCCCTGGTGAAAGCCGGAACCGATGCCATTGTCATCGACACCGCCCACGGCCACTCCGTGCGTGTCGTTGATGCTCTCAAGAAGGTGAAAGCCAAATACAAAAACATTGATGTTGTTGTGGGTAACATTGCCACAGGCGAAGCCGCTTTGATGCTGGCAGAGGCCGGCGCTGATGCCATCAAGGTGGGTATAGGACCCGGAAGCATCTGCTCTACGCGTATCGTTGCAGGTATCGGTGTGCCGCAGCTCACTGCTGTTTGTGAAGTGTGCGGAGCCCTGAAACAGAAAGGCTATGATGTGCCTGTTATCGCCGACGGCGGTATCCGCTACAGCGGCGACATCGTCAAGGCTCTGGCTGCTGGTGCCAGTTCGGTTATGGTGGGAAGTTTGGTGGCCGGTACCGACGAGGCTCCGGGAGAGACCATCATTTTCGAAGGCCGCAAGTTCAAGAGCTACCGCGGCATGGGCTCGCTCGAGGCTATGCAGAGCGGCTCCAAGGACCGCTACTTCCAGGACAAGGAGACCGATGTCAAGAAACTTGTTCCCGAAGGTGTTGTGGGTCGTGTACCCTACAAAGGAACCCTCGGCGAAATACTCTACCAGATGGTGGGTGGCTTGAAAGCTGGCATGGGTTACACTGGTAGCCGCACTATCACCGACCTCCAGAAAGCCAAGTTTATCCGCATCACGGATGCCGGCCGCACTGAGAGCCATCCGCATGACATCGCCATCACCCGTGAGGCACCGAACTATTCCAGATAAGAGTTTAGAGAAAAGAGATATTAGATCAAGTGTTTAAGATGAAGAAACTATTGCTGGCTTTGGCCATTGTTCAACTTTTACCTTTTACTTTAAAAGCACAAAACACAAATCCGGTGGTTCTCGAAGTGGGCGGACGTCAAATCCGCCAGCAGGAGTTCATGAAGGACTTCAACCAGTCGGTGGGGGATGCTTTGGTGTCGAAGAATGCCTCTGAGGCAGAGAAACGCAAGGCCCTCGACGAGTATGTAGAACTTTATGCCAACTTCCAGGCTAAGCTGCGCGATGCCGTGCGGCTTGGGTTCGACACCACTGCCGACTTGCGCGACGAATTGGCTCGCTACCGTAAGGATCTGGCGGCGCCCTACCTCATCGACTCGGCGTTGCTCAAGAAAATTGTGAATGAGGCATATGAGCGTAACCACTATGCACTCCATGCGGCACATATTCTTGTACATGTGTCTCTTGACGCGGCTCCCGAGGACACCCTCGCGGCCTACAACCGTGCTATGGAACTCTATAACCGTGCCATAAAAGGCGAGAATTTCTACGACCTTTCCATTGAGGAGGCCCGTCGTGAGAATCCTGGAGCCAAAGTGCAACCCACCGAAGGCGAGTTGGGCTATTTCACTACGTTCGATATGGTCTATCCTTTTGAGAACGCCGCCTATTCCCTGCAGCCCGGCGAGGTGAGTCTGCCGGTACGCACCCGCTATGGTTATCACATCATCAAGCTCTTCGAACGTGTCGAATTCTATGGTAAGGTGACGTTGCAACACTTCTGGAGTCGCAACCACCATGCAGAAAAGGATATGGATCAGGTGTATACTCGTCTGCAGTCGGGCACCCCCTTCGAGGTGATAGCTCTTCAGAGTGACGATCTCAGCACTGCTGAAAAAGGTGGATATATTTATGACGCCACCATGTACCAGCTGCCCCAGGAGTATGTCACCGTCCTTAGCCGTCTGAAGGAAGGCGAGTTTTCGCGTCCTTTCCTGACCCGTTATGGCTGGCACATCGTGCGCTTAGTGAAAAAAGATACCATTCCCTCTTTCGAAAAGATGGAACCCTTCTACCGCCAACGCATGGCTCGCGATCCCCGTGGCGAAGCTTCTCGTAAGTCTTTTGCCGCTTCGGCCCGGAAGAAATATGGCATCATGGACCTCACCAAGACCCCCGTCACTACCAAGATGACCTCGAAAAAGAAAAGCAAGCAGCCGGTGAAGATGATGGCCTCGCTCGATGAGCTGACTGCCCATCTGGACGACAATGTCTTCAACGCCAAGTGGAGAGTCTCCGATTCGGTTTTTACCGACTTGCGTCCGTTGGTGAAAGTACCCGGTAAGGCATACAATGTGCTGGATGTCGCCAAGTTCATCCGCCGTGGACAGAAGTCGGAGCCTCGGGTGGAACTCGGCTACTATGCCCGTCAGCGTTTTGAGGAATTTCTCGACAGCATAGCTATTGTTTATGCCGATAGTCAGTTGGAGAAAGACTATCCTGAATTTGCTTCGCTGCTGGATGAATACCGTCGAGGATTGATGATTTTCAATTATAACGAGGAAATGATCTGGGTGAAAGCCATCAAGGATAGTGCAGGATTCTCGGAATTTTATCGTCGCGAGAGTGCTAAGAAGAGTCTTGATAATCCCGAGGATTCCATATACTTTTGGCACGCACGCGCACGTGTTTTGGTCTTTGATGTTGCCGACAGCCGTTGTCTTGATTCGGAAAAGGCAGTCAAGATCTTGCGCAAAGCTATAAAAAACAACCTCTCGGCTGCCGATATGCAAGAGGCTCTCCTCAAGAAGGTTGATTCAAAGAAATGTGACATTGATAATCCGGTGGAATATGGATTGGATTTGGTGGAGAAGACTCGACAGGACCTTCTCACCGACGACCAGTGGAGTACGGGTGTCTACACCGTCCATTCCGGCAAGGGCTATCGTCTGCTTGTGGTGCAGGATATTATTCCTCCCTGCATCAAGGGTCAGATGGAAGCACGTGGATATTACCTCAATGCATGGCAGAACGAAGTGGAGGAGAATCTCTGCAAGGAGCTCCGCAGTAAATACAGAGTGAAGATTAACCACGATGTCGTTGACAAGATCCGTTTTTAGGCTTCTGGTGGCAACCCTGCTGCTCTCCTCCTGCTCACAGGTTGCTGGAGATGATTCTCCTGTGGTGGCCCGCGTATATGATCGTGAACTGCACCGTAGCGATTTGGAAGGATTGGTGCCTGCCGGTCTCTCGCATGAGGACAGCTTGGCCGTGGTGAAAAATTATGTCGACCAATGGGTCAGACAGGCTGTGATTCTTTCCAAAGCTGAGAAGAATGTCAAGACCGATTTCTCCCGCGAGCTCCAGGAGTATGAGAACAGCTTGATTGTCTATGCCTATGAACGTCAAATTATCGACCAGTTGCTCGATACGCTGGTGACCGATGCACAGATAAAAGAGTATTACAATGAGCATAAGGGTGATTTCCTTTTGAGAAGCAGCATTGTCAAGACTGTCTATCTGATGGGACCCGCGAAATCATCTGCCTGTGCAAAAATAAAGAGGATTGTTTCCCGCAGCCAGTTCGACGATAACGACGTGGTGGAACTCGAGGAATTGGCCTCGCGCAATGGTTTCTCCGGTTTCTACGACGCAAGCGTCTGGATTCCCTTTGTGACCTTGCAGACGGCTATTCCCATTACCGCCTACAACGAACAGTCCTTCTTGCGCCAGCATCATTCCATCGCCTTTAGTGACGACTCTCTCTTCTATGCCGCCCGTATCCTCGACTATAAGGTCAGCGATGAAATCTCACCCCTCGAGGTTCAGCAGGATAACATCCGTTCCATTATCCTTAACCATCGTAAGATAGATATTCTTAACAAACTCCACGCAGACCTCCTGAAGGAGGCCGAAAAGGGTGGCCACGTCAAGAATTTTGTGTTAAATGATTAGACTATGACAACAAAGAAAATAATGGTGGCAATAGCCATCGCTTTTACTTTCTCCCTCTCTCCTCTCACCCTGCAGGCCCAGGAGGGAACCCTCATCGACGGTGTCGCTGCCATTGTCGGTAAGAATATCGTCAAATATTCGGATATCGAGCGCTCACTGGCTCAGATGCGCATGCACTCTACTGTTACCGATGCCCATGCCTCCCGTTGCGCCATCCTCGAAAACCTTATTCTTACCCAACTGCTCGTTCACAAGGGCGAGGTCGACAGTGTCGAGGTGTCTGAGGAGCAGGTGAAGCAATATCTCGACTACTACCTCAGCAGCGACCTTCAGCAGTATGGTTCCAAAGAAGCCCTCCGCGAGGCTACAGGCTTCTCATATGATGAACTCAAGGAGCAGTACGACCGCATGATTCGCGTCAACCTCCTCGGCCGAAGTGTCGAATACCAGATTACCGAGGATGTCAAGGTAACACCCGCAGAGGTTACCAAGTTCTTCAACGACCTCCCTGCCGATAGCCTGCCCATGATGCCAGAAAAGTATGAAATCTCCGAGATTGTCATCCAGCCTGTCATTTCCGAAGCTGAGCGCGATCGTGTCCGCACACAGCTCGCCGAATTGCGTGAGCGTGTCATCAAAGGTGAGAGTTTCTCCATGCTTGCTACCCTCTATTCACAAGACCCGGGGTCGGCCCGTAAGGGTGGCGAACTGGGATTCTTCCCCCGGGGCCGTATGGTGGCTGAATTCGAGTCGGCAGCCTTCGCCCTCAAGCCCGGCGAGGTGTCGCCCATCATTGAGACACAATTTGGTTTCCATATCATCCAACTCATTGAACGTCGCGGTAACACCGTCAATGCCCGCCATATTCTCATCAGCCCTAAGGTGTCGACCGAGGACATGCTGCGTGCCCGCATGACCCTCGATAGTTTGGCTGTACAGATTCGCGATGGCAAGATCAGCTTCGAGGATGCCGCCCGTCAGTACAGCACTGTCGACAATGCCAAGCAAGGTGGCACGGTAACCAATTCTACTGACGGCAGCAACCGCTTTGACGCTGAAACCTTGAAGCAGAACTATTTCGCCGTCGGTATTCCCGGAATGGATGTGGGAGAAATCTCACCTGCCACTTCGTTCAAGAACGAAGACAATCGTGACGCCTACCGCATTGTTCGCCTCAACCGGAAATATCCAGCCCACAAGGCCAACCTTGTGGACGACTATGACAATATCTATAATGCGGCTCTCGTCACCGCAAAGCAGAAACACATGCAGGAATGGGCCCGCAAGCAGGCCAAGAGCACCTATATCCGCCTGGCCGACGAGTTCAAGGACTGCATTTTCGAAAACCTTGCCTTTTAAATACTTCCAGCTATGAGTGACAAAGAACAACTCGACCTCCTTGTAAAAAAATATTCCTCCCTTCGCGATGAGATGGGGAAAGTGATTGTTGGACAGCACGAAGCTGTAGACTCATTGCTGCTGGCACTTTTTACCGGCGGCCACTGCCTTTTGTTGGGTGTCCCAGGACTCGCTAAAACCCTTATGGTAAACACACTGGCACAGACGTTAGGCCTCACGTTCAACCGCATCCAGTTCACTCCCGACCTCATGCCCTCTGATATCACGGGTTCGGAAATTCTGGACCGCGAGCGTAATTTTAAGTTTATCCAAGGCCCTCTCTTTGCTTCCATCGTGCTTGCCGACGAGATTAACCGCACCCCTCCTAAGACGCAGGCTGCACTTCTTGAGGCTATGCAGGAAAAGAAGGTTACCGTCGGTGGTACCAGCTATCCTTTACCGCAGCCGTTCTTTGTCCTTGCTACCCAGAATCCTATCGAGCAGGAGGGAACCTATCCACTGCCAGAAGCTCAACTTGACCGCTTTATGTTCAATGTCCGGCTTGACTATCCTTCGTTCGAAGAGGAGGTGCAGATAGTCAAGCAGACCACCGTCAATCAGACTGCTACTGTGCAAAAAGTTCTCAGTGCAGAGGATATCATCGCATTCCAGGAAGTTATCCGCAATATGCCTGTGCCCGATAATGTCGTCGAGTATGCTGTTCGTCTCGTTGCATCCACTCGCGTCAACAACAAATATATCTCTTGGGGCGCTGGTCCTCGCGCCTCGCAGTATCTCATTATGGGTGCCCGCACCCATGCCGCTCTCCAGGGCAAGTATTCACCCGATAGCGAAGATGTTCGTGCTGTGGCTTTTAATGTGTTGCGCCACCGCATCGTGCGCAATTATTTTGCGGAGGCTGAGGGAATCACCACCGACCAAATAATTAATGAATTGCTGAAGTTATGAAACGGTTCCTGTTGGCGTTAGCCTTGTTTCTGTCGTTTTCTGCGACTTATGGACAATCGGGACTATATGTTCCGTCAACCAAGCCTGTGAAGAACATGCAAAAGGCTCTTACCAACCCGGAAACATTCTATCTATTATTGGCTTATCGGGGAGATGATTCCACCTATTCGGTGAGTGATCTTGACCTTCTTGATTCGGCATACCGCATTGCTTTCTCTGTCAGTAATCCTAAACTTTATACCATGACTGTGGAAAGTTATGGGAACAATGACGAGGCTATGGGAAACAAAAGAGTTGAAGGTGTAGTGCGTTATTTTTCTATGCGTTCACACGCACCTTTTCCGATACGTTATGCACATAACCCCATTCACTGCTCATGTCATGGTGATAGTGTTGAGACGCTTCGTTTCGAGGTTCCCACGGAAATGGCTGTCTATGACTGTGGACAACTTCCCGAATCGCGCCGTAAGCTGAACAAGAGTATCGACCTTGCCAACACTGTCCTTGTCACCTTCCGCAATGACCCCGACGAATGTGTCGGCGCAGCCCGTGGATGTTTTATGCCAGCTGAGGATAGCTTGGTACGAGGCTATTATGCGCAGCTCTCGCTTGCTAAAGGCTCTGTCTACGCCATCGACAATACTAAGGACTCATGTCCCGGCGGTTTGGAAATTAAGATTGAGGACCATCTCGACTATAAGACTACGGTCGAGAGCTACAGCCTTATCCCTCATCCTAAGCACTTGCTTGTGCAGGCAGGATACATTGTCATCAGCAGCAACTATGGCCGTGGCATTGACGAGTGTGAAATGGAGCAGAAAGACTCCATCTTTATCCGTATTCCTGCCACCGAGGATCAGGTGGCCGCCAAATTAAAATTTTATGCCAAGGTGAAAACCTCGCGGGGCGTTGAATACAAGTCACTCCCCACGCGCAAGATGCCTGGCAAGGGTCCGCTCATGTTGCAGGCTCCCATCAGTGTCGACCAGTTTGATACAATTTATCTTGGGAAACGCATTAGCGAGAAGGAATTGAAGAGCTACTTCTACGAAGTTGATTCGCCCACTGAGGCGGCTTCTTTCTCTGTTGGTAAGCGTTTCTATGTGGCTTACAGCGTCGACAAGCATGGACAATATGAGCTCAAGAAGTCCCTCAAAGCCCTCTTCCGTATCATCCCCGAACAGGAAGAGGACTCTCAGAAACCCGCTGAAAGCAGTAAAACACCAAAGGGTGAGGAAATCATTGAAGACTGACAACCTAATAACGCAATATCAAAAATAATGGCTTACCTACAAACAGATGTCACCAAAGTTACCACGCGTGTACTTCAAAATATGAAGCTTCATGGCGAGAAAATTGCCATGCTCACCGCTTACGACTACTCCATGGCCTCCCTTCTTGAAAGTGCCAAAATCGATGTTGTACTCGTCGGCGATTCCGCAGCCAACGTCATGGAGGGCCACAAGACAACTCTCCCCATCTCGCTTGATGAAATGATTATTTATGCTGCCTCGGTGGTCCGCGCCATCAAACGTGCACTTGTGGTGGTTGATATGCCCTTCGGTACCTATCAAGGCAACTCCAAGCAGGCCCTTGCCAGCGCCATCCGTATCATGAAGGAAACTGGTGCCGATGCCATCAAGATGGAAGGCGGCGAGGAAATCCTTGAGAGCGTGCAGCGTATCCTTTCGGCCGGCATTCCTATCATGGGCCATCTAGGCCTCACACCGCAGAGCATCAATAAGTTTGGTACCTATGCTGTCCGTGCCACTGAGCAGGAGGAGGCGGACCAAGTGAAGAAGGACGCCCTCATCCTTCAGGAAGCAGGTTGCTTTGCCCTTGTGCTTGAGAAAATTCCCGCCAAACTTGCCGCCGAGGTTACAGAGGAACTGAAAATCCCAACTATCGGTATCGGCGCTGGACAGAAGACCGACGGTCAGGTGCTTGTCTTGCAGGATATGCTTGGCATCACCCAGCAGTTCAAGCCCCGCTACCTCCGCACCTACGGAACCTTTGGAGAGGATATCTCTAATGCTATCCGCCATTATATTTCCGACGTCAAGTCAGGCGATTTTCCCAACGAGAAGGAACAATACTAGTACCGTCCAAGAGCCACTGGATTAGTCTTTTGGACGGTATATCAACGATACTTCGACGATAGTATAACGATGCGCAATCGTTGAACTATCGTCGAAGTGTTGTTTAATCAGCGTTAGAAAACGCCTACTTACATGTTAGCGGGAAGGGTTCGGTCCCAAATCTCTGAGGACTGGTTGAAGAGGTCAATCTTAGAGACCGTGAGGTGTATGGGGACTATAATGGTGTCGTTCAGGTGAGCGTTGGCGATGGAGTCGCATAGAAACAGAACGCGCTGAGTGGATTCCACCTCGGGGTTATAATGCCCGGTGTATTCTTGGAGTTTATTGGTGAAATCGTGGCTTATGAGTTTGAAAGTGCGGCGTTGCGCTTGGTACATTTCTTCTCCGATGGAATCTCGGATGGCATTGAGCTGTTCGGATATCTCGAGGGTGTGCTTGTCGAGCGAGTATTTGGCATAGGACGTTCCTACTGCACGACCGAAGAAATAGGTGGCAATAGTGTCTTTGATGCGGCCAGAGGCATCGTCGGTGTTGCGAATGATGAAGTAGGTGAGTAGGGTGCTTTGGAGATTGGAATATTGTGTTTTGAGGGCTTCGTAGGAACTCTTTATACGCTCGTCTTGGAGGTCATAATAGGTATGAAGAATGTTTCCATTATTGCCAAGAATCTGTTCAATAGCATTGAAAATGGCCTCGTATTCTGACTGATTAGGTTCAACCCACCAGCCGGTTCCTACTTCATAGCAGTACGCTTTTTTGTTGATTTCTTCTTTCTCACAGGAGGAGAACATCATCGCGGTGAAAGTGCAGCAAAAGACTGCTGCTAGAGTCATTAAGTTTTTTTTCATTTTAAATTATTAATTCTTAATTCTTAGTTCTTAGTTCTTAGTTCTCATAGTCTATATCCCAAAACGGCCATGAAGTGCCACTGCCGGTTGCGGATTTGAATAAGGTCGGTCGAGCCTACGTAGGAGTAGAAGAAATGTGTGGTCAGTCCGGCAAACCAGCGATCCCACGAGCGGATGGCTGCGGCACGCGCGATGAAGAGGAATTGTGGGAACTTGGTCTGCCATTGTTCTTCGTTTCCTGCGAATTTGCATTTGGCTTTGTTACGAACGATGAGGTAGGGGATGGCTGAGACGTGGAGCAGCCAGTTGTGAGGCAGAACGATATTGTAGCCGTAGCCTAAGCCCAACGAGATGTAGGCGTTGGCTACATTGAACAATTCTGCGTTTTTGGTGCTGTCGCCCACGGTGAGCTCGCTTATACCCAGATTGGCCCCGGCGATCAAGCTGCCGGCGCTGCGCTTCTGAATAAAGGACTGGGTGAAGGCGGCGGGATAGGAGAAGCGGCGGTGGTTGAAGACATAGTAGCCGCTCAAGAAGAAATTGGTCTGGGTGACAAAGCCCTCGGGGAGGTCGAGGTTGATGTTGACGGAGGTATCAGCCCCTGTGAAATCCAGGTGGAACGGTCCTTCGAGGGTTGTAATTCTGCTCAACTCGGTCTCAAAGCCGAATTGGCGGCTATAGACATCGAAACGCATCTCATAGTCCAACTCTTTGGCCTTTGTCAGTTTCTCCGGCTTGATGGAGAACGAAAGGGTTACGCCGCTGTAACCGGCCGACAGGCTTAACTTGGCTTTGGGGTCCGACCGCAGGTCTATTTTCATCGAGCCTTCTTCTCCATCATTGCCAAGTGTTTCGGTGCGAACAGCGAAAAGGGACACTTTGGGCCTGAGTTTGAGAGTCCACTTATGGGTGGGACGGCCAATATAGTTGGTGTCGTATTTTATCCGATGGTAGCGTGCATTCAGCAGGCTGTCGGCACGCTGCAAAAAGTTACCTTCCTGTGCTGCCAGTGACAGGCTGCACAGGAAGGCAATTGACAGTAATATGCTTTTTCTTATCATTCTTTTATTTTACCACTTCAGCTTCGACATAGTCTTCTTTGTCCTCAAGGGCTTTCTTGGCGGCCTCGAAGTAGTCTTCGACGAGAGTGAGACCGGACAAGGCGGTGAAGCTGGCGAAGCCGATGCCGACGAAGGCAATGCCAAAGAGGATGCTCAACGTGGTGGCGGTGATTTCGGGAACGAAGATGCTCCATACGCCGAAGCCCACAATCACCAAGCCCAGCAGTAACATGAGCACCCAGCCTTTGGCGCCGGCGTGGTGGTACTTGATGGTGTTGAGCGTGAAGTCGATGCCTTCGAAGAGGATGAAGGCACCCAGCAGAATGGCGATAATCTCGGGATGAATCATGATGAGTATGCCGAGAATCACCAAGAGCACTGAGGCCGAGAGACGCATGGTCTCGAGGCTGCGAGCCACGGCCTTGTATTCGAGGATGAAAAAGACCGTGCCGGTGATGATGATGACGATGCCTGCCACCTTGGCAAGGAACTCCATGGTGTTCAACGGTGAGCAGAAGCAGAGTATGCCGAGGGCGGTGAAGAGAATGCCGCGGATGATAAGGCTGAGTTTGCTACTCTTGAACATGGCTTATTTTTCGTTGGGTTTGGCGGTGTTGGGTTTGGCGGCAGCAGCGGGGGTGGCAAGGGAGGCGCGCATGTCAGTGTCGGCCTGGATATTCTTCATGCGATAGTAGTCCATGATGCCGAGGTTGCCACTACGGAAAGCTTCGGCCATAGCCAGCGGAACTTCGGCCTCGGCCATGATGACCTTTGCGCGGGCCTCCTGAGCTTTAGCTTTCATCTCCTGTTCGCTGGCGACAGCCATGGCGCGGCGCTCTTCGGCTTTGGCCTGAGCAATGTTCTTGTCGGCGTTGGCCTGATCCATCTGCAGCTGGGCTCCGATGTTCTTACCCACGTCGATGTCGGCGATGTCGATGGAAAGAATCTCGAAGGCAGTTCCACTGTCGAGACCCTTGGTGAGGACGAGTTTCGAGATGCTGTCGGGATTCTCGAGCACCTGCTTGTGGCTCACGGCCGAGCCGATGGAGGTAACGATACCTTCGCCGACACGGGCGAGGATGGTCTCCTCTCCAGCACCACCAACGAGTTGCTTGATGTTGGTGCGCACGGTGACGCGGGCTTTGGCGATGAGCTGGATGCCATCTTTGGCGACAGCGGCCACAGGGGGGGTGTCTATCACTTTGGGATTAACTGATGTCTGCACGGCTTTCAACACATCGCGACCTGCAAGGTCGATAGCCGTTGCGGTCTTGAAGTCGAGGTTCATGTTGGCTTTGTCGGCACTGATAAGGGCATTGACGACGGAGGCTACATGGCCACCGGCCAGATAATGGGCCTCAAGGTCGTTCTGCTGTATCTTCAGGCCGGCTTTCGAGGCGGAAATCATGTTGTTGACAATGACGGTTGGGGGCACCTTACGGAAGCGCATGAAGATGAGCTGCACCAGCGAGGTATGGACTCCCGAAATGAGTGCCTGGAACCAGATCCCTATTGGCACTAGGTAAAGGAACAAAATGAGCGCTATGGCGCACACGGAAATGATAATGGCGGTTTCCATCATAATGTTTTTTTTTATTGATTGTTATTATTTTCAAAGCGTGTGTCGGACGTCTCGACGACATCGATACGATAGCCTTCAAGAGATACTACCTCAATGGGGCGATCGGGGTCGATGAACTTATTGACGGCATGCACCTCCATGGTCTCACCGTCGATGAGGGCTTTGCCCGTCGGGGCAAGACGCGAGATAGTAACTCCTTTGGTTCCTATTTTGACAGTGGGCTCCAACTGGTTGACCTTACTGTCACTCTCTTCGTTGAGGCTAAAGCGATTCCATGTTTTGGTCTTCATAAACCAGATGAGCATTAGTACGCACAGCGCAATGGCGCAGAGCAGCACGATTGTACCCACTTTCGTCCCAAAGAGGGCGTAGGTTTGCCACACGCCGAAGCCGATGAGACCAACACCGAAGGCACCGGCGATGCCTCCCGGTAGGGCTACAATCTCAAGGGCGAGGAGCACCACGCCCAGAATCAGTACAATAATTAGCAGGGTCGTATTCATTTTTTAATTTTCTAATTTTCTATTATCTCTGTCGTCAGTTGTTTGTTCAGAAGTGCGGTGTGCATAGGGAGAAGCTCGTAGTGGGCACCATGCTTGATGGTGCATTTCCCATGGCAATGGACGAGGATGGCACATTGCTCGGCTTGTTCGGCCGTGTGGCGGCAGATGTCGACAAGTGCCTTGATAACATAGTCGAAGGTGTGAACATCGTCGTTGTAGAGCACTAGCCGACAGCCGTTGTCTTCCAACACGGCTGCCTCGTCGTCAAACTGAGGGTTTACGTATGGCTTGTTCTCTTCCAACTTTTAACTCTTAACTATTAGTGCCACCGCTTGAGCCGAGATGCCCTCTTCTCTTCCTTCAAAGCCCAGCCGTTCGGTAGTGGTGGCTTTGACAGATATGCAGTCTATATTGATTCCGAGGGCGTCGGCGATGTTCTGGCGCATTTGTGGAATGTGTGGTGCCATTTTGGGGCGTTGCGCCACTATGGTGCTATCAATATTGCCCACAGTGTAGCCTCGTTCTTTCAGCAATTCACTCACATGCTTCAACAATTTGATGCTGGCGATGCCTTTGAATCGTGGGTCGGTATCGGGGAAATGCTTCCCGATGTCTCCCAAAGCAGCGGCTCCCAGCAGGGCGTCACAGATGGCATGCAGCAGTACGTCGGCATCACTGTGCCCCAACAGACCATGGGTGTGTTCAATCTTTACACCACCAATCCACAACTCCAGCCCTTCTTGAAGCCTGTGTACGTCATATCCTGTTCCGACCCTAAAAATCATGACTTTTAAATTTACTACTTAGTCGGTTTCATATCCAGACCGATGGATACTCGAATGGTGTTTGCCAACGAATTCGTCGAAATGGTCGTGGTGGGAATGAGATAGGAGAAATCGCCGGCGAAATAGTTGTATCTTATTCCTACACCCACAGTAGCATACTGTCGGCCTCCTTTGTTGGCATGTTCGTAAAAATATCCCGCTCTTACCACGAAGGTCTCTGAATACCAGTATTCGGCACCCCCCGAGATTTGGATTTCCTGCAGTTCCTCGGAGAGTCCGCCGGGGGCATCGGTAAAGGAATTGAAAGCACCCTCGATGACACCCATACTGTTGTATCTTGACCATTCCTCCTCGTATTTCTTCTTCTCTTCGGCAGTGGCATTGGCCATATCGCGGCGCAGAGGGGGTGTGGGTACCAGCAGTTTGTTGAAGTCGAGCAAGATGGAAATCTTGTTGTAGTCGTCAATGCGGTTTGTGTAGCGGCCTCCGATGCGGAGGTTGGCAGGCAGGAACTCTTTGTCGTTGTCTTCGTCAGAATAGGATAGTTTGGCACCCAGGTTCGAAATGAAGACTCCCAGGGCATAGTCTTGCGCCTTGTCAACGTTTTGCTGATAGTAAAGACCTATGTCGGCAGCAAGCGAATTGGCAGCGTGCGTCGGGGTCCAGCCGCCACCGTCGTCGAAACTGATGCTGTTGGTGAGGTCGGAACGCATATAGCGCCCCGTGGCTCCAATCGACAGGTTATCATTCAGTTTCAATGCGTAAGTGAGGTCGACGGCAAATTCGTTAGGGTGCAAGGTCATGAGCTTCTCTCCCTCGGTATTGGTATTGTCGATGTCACCCAGCGTAAAATAGGTGAGGCTGGCAGCAGCGGTGCTGCGTTGGTTGATACGGTAGTAACCGGCGAGGTAAAAGAGGTTCATGTCGCCTACGTTGAGTTTGCGCAACCACGGGGTGTAGGTGGTATAGGCACCGACATTGCCCTCAATGAAGGCGAATTTGGCGTTGTTCCAGTGTGCCGAATAGGCATCGGGCGTAGTGGCGACACCCACATCGCCCATACCGCTCGAAATGGCGTCAGGGGCAATCATGAGAATGGGCATACCCGTAGATATATAGTTTTTTTGTTGACCCGTCTCGGAGGTCTGTGCATAAAGCGCGCCCCCCAGGGCCACAAGCAATGTTAGGAATGTCAGTTTTTTCATTCTGTGCGTTTCAATCTTTTTTGTTCTATTAACGTATAATCTCTGTTTTTATTGTTCAGCGTACGATACATTTCGTCATCACCTGATGCACCTCGCCTTCGGTGTCGGTTGCCACCATGCGCGCCAGATAGAGTCCTGGCGGTATTGTGCTGACGTCCCAAATCACGGGTCCTACCATGTAGCCTTCGGTTGAAATGGAGGGAGTGAAGCTGCAGAGCCTGCTGCCATTCGAATTGTAGATTTGCAATTCGGCCGAGGTGATGGCAGTGGGACTATTCACCCGCAGTTCGAAACGGGCTTGGGTGGATGCCGGATTGGGCAGGCAACTCAACTCGGAGAAGGTGAGCTCCTCCTCGCCGTATACCCTGAAGGATATTGTGGCAGTGCCTGAAAGACCGTAGATGTTCCAGGCTTTTACGGTTAGGGTGTGACGTCCGGGGTTGAGATCCTTCAATTGATAAATCACTTCTCCACGGCGACTATCGTTGATGTCCTGCTGGTAGAGGTCGTTGAGTACAATGAGACTGTTGGGGTTACCGTCGAGAATCGCCGTAATGTCATGTCCCAGACCGGTACCGACATTGATTCCTGCCGAGTCGAAGATTTGTGCCACCAAAGTTGGGGAAGTTCCAGTGAGACCTCCCGCCTTGAAGTTGGTGTCTCCTAAAAAGAGGGTGATTTCGGGAGCCTTCAATTCTTCAATTTCCACGTTGCTCATTCCTCCCAGTTTCAGTCGCAGATAGCTTCCTGTCGCATGGTCCGAGCCCGACTTGGCATAATGGCTCAGTTTGGCATAGGCATACTGGTAGGGGACGTCACGCGGCACGGTGAACGAATATTCAAAGCGTCCGCCGCTCACGCTGTGGCTGCCTTTGTAGAGCACGGTCTTCTGTTGACAGAAAGACACCTGGGTTCCGGGATTATCGTTGGCCAGTGTCGTAGAACGCATCTCGCGGTCGAAGACTATCGGGTATATTGTCCCGTCGAAATCCTCTATCAGGTTGCCGTCAGGGTCATGTATCTCACCCTGTACGGTGACGCGCGACAGCACATCGGCTATCACATCGGAGGTGTCGGTAACGGGTTCCATATTGATATGTGTTACCTTTATGTGGTTCTCCGGCTGGCTCAGCCTCAGTGCCGGATCCCCCAGGATACCTATGCACATCGATACCGGAGTGCGGTTTTTGGCTTTTCTTAATGCGTCGCCGATGGTGTTTTGGGGGTCAAGGGCGAAGAGTACCACGTCTTTGTTGAAGCGCTCAATGTGGCTGATGGGGCGTGAGGCACCGATGACGGCTATCATTGCTCCCGGTGCCAGCACACAGGCTTCGGCACCGCAGAGTTCGTCTATAAGGTCGTAGCGGCTGTAGGTGCATGTGCTGGTGACAAACAACGGCAGCCGGTCACCATTGCTGTAGGCAGTGATATCGGAAGGTTCTATGTATCGCTCGGTGCCGATATAGGCTGCCGAGCCGTGGCCGATATAGTTCAGCAACAGGCATCCGTAGTTCATGCGCTGGCGCAGGGCGTTGTTGAGATCGGGGTAGTAGGAGCCGATGGCACCGCTCTCCTGATGGTAGGCATCGGCGTAGAGGCGGTCGATGTTCATCTGAGGAAGAGACTGTTTGATGGTGGTGGCTATCACTTCCGACGAGTGTGCGAAGACGGTGTCGCCACTCTTGCCGGGGTCAGCGTCGTCGGACAACAATGCTACATAGTTGCGCCAGTCACCACGGCAGGTCTCGTCTGTCAGGTCGCGCCGTGTGATATAATGCTCGATTTTGTCAACAAGGTGGATGGCTTCGCCGATGTTCTTGGCTGGAAGTCTACCAATACCCACCTCTAGGGTTTCGGAGGGGGTACCGCGTCCGTTATCGGCCAGGTAGCCGAGCATGTCATCGCTGGAATAGGAGGTACCTTCCTCGTCAAATGATGAGGGGGTCTCGTATGTAACAAGCGTTGGTACAGCACTTCCGAGGTAGTTTCGGTTGTCATAGGTTCCCTTGCCGAAAAGGAGCAGGTAGCGGGGTGGCTGGCTCGGGTGGCGTGTCTTCAAGTCGCGTAGCAAGGATCGGATGGCCATCGGGTCCTGCTTGCCATAGCTGTATTCGTTATAGACCTGCTCGTCGGTGACTACTAGGGTACTCAGCCCGTCGAAGAGTTCATGTAGTCCCGCCACACGTTGGGCTTGCTCCATAAAATCCTTATGGGTCACCACTACCAAATCTGCTGCCATACAAGCGTGGAGGCTTTGGTTTTCAATCTCTTCGATGCTGGTTGGAGTCAGAGGGGAGTATTCGTCGAAGACCACGTAGCGTCGAGCCACGGGAGTGCTGTCGCTCCAGCCGTTATTGCTGACTGTCATCTCGCGTTCGTGCCCTGCCGTAGTGACTTCCCAGACACGGCTGTTGCCCAGCCCCATCATCGCAAACCTCACAGCACCACCCAGTTGCTGGTCGTTTCTTACCGTCATTTGGCCACCTCCATAGGACATTGCCGCATGGGCGTTGAGTTCGATATAGTCCAGGTATCCAATGCCGGCATTATCGACAGGATTGAATGATAGAGTGAATGTGTAACTCTGTGAGGGAGTGCTTAATATATCGGATACCGAATGCCAGGGTGATTGAGTTGTGGTAACATCTTGACGGCTGAATCCGCTGGTACTCATTGTGAAAGTGGCCCTTGTGGTGGAGGTGCTTGCCACGGCATAGCTCAGTCTCACGTCCTTAAGGTCCGTGCCGGGTAACCTTACCGTGAAGCTGCGTTGCGGTTGTGCCGTGCTGAGTTTCTCTCCCACCCATTCCTGTCCGCTTTTAAGGACGTTGACCAGGTTGATTTCGTGGTTTGCCACCACGGTATGGTTGGTCAGGGTGGTCTCAGCCGTCACGGTGGGTGCTGTGGTGATGCGGACAGCTTCTGGGGCACTGCTGGTTAGATAGTAGTAGTTTTCATTGGCATAAGCGTGGTTCTCGAAAGACCATATTTTCAGGTTATTGTCATAGACCCATCGGTCGCTGCCCTCGCCATAAAATAGCAACTCGTCATCCGAATCAAAGAAATGGTTGCTGTTGCGGTCGATAATGTCTATGCGAATGGGTTTCAGGTCGTTGATAGGAGTTTCGCTGTTTTGGGTCGACAACATGGAACCGCTGCCGCCGTAGACCCCCAGGCTGTCGACGGATGTGCCTAGCAACTCGGGGATGTCGCGGGGGGTGATACTGTACACACCCTCCTCGCTGATCCCCATCTTCCACCAGCGGCCGTTGCCCAGCAGTGGCTGGCTTTGTGCCCATGCACCCGCGCTCATTGCCAGCATTGTCAGCAGGATATATGCTTTGTTTTTTCTCATTTCAGTTTTTTCAGTTTTTCAATAACGCCCTATTAAATATTTTATTGTATACATTTATAATAAAATTACTACAAAAACCGTGCCAACCCCCTATCAACTCCCTACCAACTCCTACCATGGTAGGAGTTGGTAGGGAGTTGGGTAGGAGTTGGTAGGGAGATGGTACTTAGTATCAAGGAGTTGGAAAATGGGTCTTTTTTGATGTTTTTTGAGTCTTTGCCAATTGGGGAAAATGTTGTAATTTTGCAACTCGTTTTAACAATTCCATCCGACGTGAATATCGAATTGTCAGGCCATTATACCTACCGGAGGATTGTCCGGTCCGTGCTCCCGAGCATCGCCATGGTACTCGTGACGTCGATTTATTCCATAGTGGACGGATTTTTTGTTGCCAATTTTGCTGGAAAATCAGGTTTTGCTGCTATAAACATCACATTCCCAGTTATTATGATGATTGGATCGCTGGGTTTGATGATAGGTAGCGGCGGTGCGGCCCTGACATCCAAACTCAAAGGCGAGGGCTACCCCCAGAAGGCTAACCGCGTGTTCACGATGCTGGTTTGGTTCGGCTTGGCGCTGGGAGTGGTGCTGGGCATTGTGTTGGCGTTTTTGGCACCGATGGTGTCGCGATGGCTGGGGGCCGACGAGGCTATGATGGATGAATGCATCAGCTATATCCGACTGAATATGATTGGGATGCCGGGATTTGTGCTTCAATGCGCCTTCCAGTCATTCTACATGGCAGCCGAGCGGCCGCAGTTGGGAACGCTGATGAGTGTGGTGGCGGGAGTGGTCAATATCGCCCTCGATGCATTATTGGTATGGGGATTGGGAATGGGCGTTTCGGGCGCCGCAATTGCCACAGCGGCAGGATGTTCTGTGGGCGGATTGTTCCCTCTCTACTACTTCTCCTCAAGTCGCAACCGTGGTTCGTTGCGGCTTGTGCGCACCAGGATGCTGTGGCTCTATGTGAGGAAGGCTTGCACAAACGGAGTCTCTGAGTATGTGGCCAATATCGCAATGAATATCGTTACCATCTGCTATAACCTGCAACTGATGCGCTATCTCGGCGAGGATGGAGTGGCGGCCTATGGTGTGTTGATGTACATCGCCTTTATTTTTGTGGCAGTATTTATTGGCTATAATATTGGCATTACACCTGTTATCGGTTATCATTATGGCGCACGCGATATCGGAGAACAACGGTCTCTGTTGCGCAAGTCGATGATTCTCATTGCGGTGGCAGGGATATTAATGACGGCCACAGCTGAAATTTTTGCCCGGCCATTGTCGCGTATATTCGTGGGATATGACGAGGCCCTTACGGAATTGACCGTCAATGCTATGCGTCTCTATTTCCCCGCCATGCTGCTCTGTGGATGGAATATGTTTGTTTCGGCATTGTTCACCGGATTGAACAACGGTGTGGTGAGTGCCGTGGCGGCTTTCACTCGCACGCTGGGTTTTGAGCTGGCATGTGTTTGGTTGCTTCCATTGATACTAGGAATCAGTGGGATATGGGTTTCTTGGGGCATTGCTGAGATGCTTTCGCTCTTCCTTTGCAACTTCTTGGTGGTGCGCTTCGCGCCGCAATTGGTGAAAAAAAAGTTCAAAGGGACACAATAATATTCCACCTTTGATGTTATTATGTCGCATTTGGCCCCGTAGTTCAGCTGAATAGAACGTCGGATTCCGGTTCCGAAAGTCGTGGGTTTGAATCCCGCCGGGGTCACTAAGTGAAGAAGTTTACCCATCCTTTTATGCATCTTTTGGTGCTGGCGATGTTGTCGTTGGCACTGATGGTTATGTCTGTGGTGATAGGCGTTGCCCTGGGTGTTCCTGATGGTGGCGAGTCCGGTACACGGAGCTTATTTATTGTATGGAACGCTATTACTCAGGTATTTACATTTGGTCTTCCGCCGGTGATTGTGGCCAGGATGTACTACCGTGATGAAGTACGTTCGTTTCTAAGATTTGATGTCAGCGGCCGTAACTGGCTCCTTGGACTTGCGGGAGTGGTGGTGCTGATGCTGCTGATGCCGCTTACCGACTGGCTATCGGTTTGGAATGACGGATGGCATTGGTCGGGCATGTGGGAGGCTGTGGAACGTGAGTTGCGCAGGGTGGGGGAGATGTCCGCAGCGTTGGTTCAAGAATGTGCATGTGGCCGTGTGGGTTACGGCAGCATTGTTCAGCCTGGCACATGGCGAGGTGTTCGCTTTCCTGCCCCGATTCCTCCTCGGAGCCCTGTTGGGATACCTTTATGTCTACGGACGTTCCCTATTGGTCAATGTGCTGGCCCATTTCGCCAACAATGCTATTGTCGTCGTGATCTATGCTCTGATGTCTGGCGACAGCACCTCGTTCGACCCCTCGGCCCCTCTTGCCCTCTCGCCCCTGCTGACCATTGCCTGCACCCTCGCCGCCGTCGCCCTGCTGGTGGTGGTCTTTGGCAAAACCAGAAACGCGTCTTCTTCCAACAAATAGTCGTTCGATACCCCGACGACACTCCGACGACACTCCGACAAGCCCTCCAGCAGGACGCAAGAACCATATATCCCTTACGCCTCCGTCGAGATTTTCCTTGGCGGAGGTGAATTATTTTTGGTGGATTGAAATTTTATTCGTAATTTTGCATCGTCGTTTAGAAACAAACGGCAGGACATATTAAAGACGTTGAGTTGAACGTTTTATCTGCGGCTAACTGAACTTAGCAAATTCAAATATCTTTGTCGCACGGTAAAGCAATTGCTAACGTCCATTGGTGCGTATATACTAGTAGTATATATCGACAGCGTGGGCTTCAGCATTGCTTATCTTCGGCAAAGGGGCAATGCTAAGGCCAAGTTAGCGAGATAAGTAATGACCTTGTAACCCGCGCTTCTTTTTTATGTCTATTTGAATTGAAAATAACGTAAAACTATAGACGATATGAAACACAAATTATCACTTTTCGCAGTGTTACTGATGGTATTGACGTTGCCCAATGTGGCAAAAGCCTATGACTTCAGCTACACCTATCAGGGCAAGACACTGTTCTACAGCATTACAGACACATGGCAGCATCGGGTACAGGTAGACAACCCAACGAATGGCAACTATTACAGCTATATTACCGGTGACGTTGTCATCCCCGACAGTGTGGAGAATAATGGTATCAAATATGCAGTCACCTGCATTGGCAACTATGCGTTTGAGGCTTGTAGCGGTTTAACATCGGTAATCATTCCCAATTCCATCACCTGGATTGACGGAAGGGCGTTTTATGGTTGCAGCTGCCTTACCACTGTCACCATACCCAACTCTGTGACCAGCATCGGTAACAATGCCTTCTATAATTGCAGCGGCCTCACTTCCGTCACCATCTCAAACTCAGTCTCCTCAATTGAATATAATACGTTCTATGGTTGCAGCGGCCTCACCTCCGTCACCATCCCCAATTCAGTCACCTCGATTGGCGAAGGGGCGTTCTATAATTGCAGCGGCCTCACCTCCGTCACCATCCCCAACTCGGTGACCAGCATTAGCGGGTATGCCTTCTATAATTGCAGCGGCCTGACCTCCGTCACTATCCCCAATTCAGTCACCTCGATTGGAGAACGTGCATTCCAAAATTGTAGCGGTCTCACCTCAGTCATTATTCCCAACTTGGTGACCTCTATCGGCGGATATGCCTTCTATAATTGCAGAGGTCTCACTTCTGTAACCATTCCTAATTCCGTCATCTCGATAGGCGAACGTGCATTCCAAGGTTGCAGCAGTCTCACTTCCATCACCATTCCCACCTCTGTCACCTCGATTGGAAATAATGCGTTCTCCGGTATGCGACATATTGTGTATTATGGTACTGCTACAGGTGCTCCTTGGGGAGCCTATTTGATGAATGGTGTCATCGACGGTGATTTTGTATATTCCAATAATACACGGGACACATTAATTGCCTACATAGGAAATGATAGTATTGTAAATATTCCTGGAACAGTTAATGCCATTGGTCCCCGTGCCTTCAAAAATTGCAGCGGTCTCACCTCAATCACCATATCCAACTCCGTCACTTCGATAGGCGAGGATGCGTTCTATGGTTGCAACGGTCTGACCGCCGTCAACTATACCGGCACTATTGCTCAGTGGTGTGGTATTGATTTTAGTAATTATAATTCTTGCCCTACCAAATTTTCTCACTCGTTGAGTATTAACGGCACTCTGTTGAATAATCTTTTTATTCCCGATGGGGTTGCAGAGATTAAAAAAAATGTCTTTTTTAGTTGCAGCAGCTTTACCTCAGTTACCATCCCCAACTCGGTAACCAGTATCGGTAGTGACGCCTTTTATAACTGCAGCGGTCTGACCTCGGTGACCATTCCCAGTTCCGTCACCTTGATTGGCTCTTGTGCGTTCGAAAATTGCAGTGGTCTGACCTCCGTCACCATCCCCAACTCGGTAACCAGTATCGGTAGCGGCGCCTTTTCTAACTGCAGCGGTCTGACCTCGGTGACCATTCCCAGTTCCGTCATCTTGATTGGCTCTCGTGCGTTCGAAAATTGCAGTGGCCTGACCTCCGTCACCATCCCCAATTCTGTCGCCTCAATTGGCAATAATGCTTTCACCGGCTGTAGTAATCTGGTTACCGTATATTTGAAATCAAAGATTGCTCCCACAATTGGTTCATATTGCTTTTCGTCTAATGGGAGCGTTCGTATGTTCATCATACCATGTGGTAGTTATAACTCTTATTACGAGGGTTCAGGTTGGTTAGGTTACAGATCTGATTTACAAGAAGAAACTATTTTCTCGTTTAACACTCAAAGTGCAGATAATATGACGGGAATAGTATATGTTATTACTGAGCCTACTTGTCAATCACCAACTGCCGTATTTATGGCCACTGCCAATAATGGGTATCATTTCTCTCATTGGAGTGATAATAACACTGACAATCCTCGTATGTTGGCATTAATCCAGGATACATCCATTACAGCCTATTTTGATCCCAATGCAAAATCATATAATGTGGTCGCGAACAATGCTATAGGTGGTGGCGTGTACGAATCTGGAAGCACAGCAATTATCTTTGCATTACCGCAGGTTGGCTTGCAGTTCGACGGTTGGAGTGATGGCGAGACGGCGAACCCTCGATATATTGTGGTAATGAGTGACACTACACTGACGGCAGTATATAGTGCACCAGACACAATACGTGTTTACGATACCACCACCATCTACGACACAGTGATAAACATCGTCTACGACACCACTGAATACAACCACTACTACTACGACACCACTCGTATTTACGATACTTTGGTTGTCTTTGATACCACGTGGACCATCGACACCTTGGTGGTATACGACACTACAAGGGTCTTCGATACGATGGTGTTTGTCAACATTGACACAGTGAACCACTATTATTTCGATACCACGAGGGTTTTCGATACGTTAGTCAGTCTCGACACCATACACCACTACTATTTCGACACAACAAGGGTTTTCGATACGATGGTGTTTGTCAACATAGATACCGTAAACCACTTTTATTTTGATACCACGAGGATCTTCGACACGATAGTATTTGTCAATGTAGATACTGTAAACCACTATTATTTCGATACCACAAGAATTTTCGATACGTTGGTCAGTCTCGACACCATACACCACTACTATTTCGACACAACAAGTGTCTTCGATACGATGGTATTTGTCAATATAGACACCGTGAACCACTACTATTTCGATACTACGAGGACAGTTGATACGCTGGTATTCTACGATACCACGTCGGTGACACACTATGTGTTTGACTCCACGTGGGTCTTCGACTCGGTATGGATATTTGACTCGGTATACATATTTGACACCATCTATATCCACGATACCATTGTCGTCGGAGTGGACGATGTGGAGACCATCAACGCCAAAATTTACATCCAGAACGGGCAGATAGTGGTAGAGGGAGCCGAAGGTAATCAGGTGTGGCTGTACGATGCAGTGGGTCGCATGATAGCTACCCGGAAGGAGGACTCCGCCCCGATACACTTCAACGTCCCCGCCTCAGGAACCTACCTCGTCAGAGTCGGCAACCATCCCGCCCGACGGGTGGTGGTGATAAGATAGGGGGCTTTTGTTGTGTTCGTAGCGCGGATTGAAAATCAATAAGTTACAAACACAAAAACGCACATAATCCTCTGGTTGTGTGCGTTTTATTGTTTTCGTGAACTTATAATGTGCTGATAATCAGTAGCGAGAAGACACCAACACCGTATCAACACCGTACCAAATACGTACCAACACCATACCATCACCGACTGGGGTCGGAGATGATAGGTTGTTTAAACTGTTGTGGGGTGGGGTGGACTGCCGGTAGGAGGGGGGGGCATCAGCCCTTGTGTCAGGCTGACCTTAATTGGTTTAAAATTAGTAGATAATGGTTTCGTCTTTGTCTAATATCAGCTCTGTATGGGTTGGATAGGGAAAAATATTTTCGTCTCAAGCGTCTGATAATAAATGTTTTGTATGTTTTAATCGTTTTTTTTTGAAAAAAAATATTCCCGTTTCAAAAAAATGTTGTATTTTTGCACTCATATTCCCGTTTCAAAAAAATGTTGTATTTTTGCACTCCGATTTTCGGTTGAAAAACAGACAATAAGATTAACATAAAAAAATAATTAGAGAAATGACAAAGGCAGAAATCGTAGCTGAAATAGCTCAGAAAACCGGTATTGAGAAGGTCGCCATCCAGGCCACCGTCGAGGAGTTCATGACTGTTATCAAAGAGAGCCTCTCCGAGGGCGAGAACGTGTACCTGCGTGGCTTCGGCAGTTTCATCGTGAAGAAACGCGCTGAGAAGACTGGCCGTAACATCAGCAAGAACACCACCATCATCATCCCCGCTCACAACATCCCCGCTTTCAAGCCCGCTAAGACTTTCATGCAGGATGTGAAAAAGAAAGTTAAGTAAATGTGTTAATGCTTGAATGCTTGAATGTCTGAGTACTCAAGCAATTAAGCAGTCGAACAATCAAACAATTTTTTTACAATGCCTAACGGAAAAAAACACAAACGTCACAAAATGTCTACACACAAGCGTAAAAAACGCCTGCGCAAGAACAGACATAAGAAGAAATAA
>ONCC01000042.1 GCA_900316235.1 uncultured Bacteroidales bacterium | reverse complement strand
AAAAGTGGAAAGTGAAAAGTTATGGGACGAATAATGGCCATAGACTACGGAAAAGTGCGCACGGGGTTGGCGGTAACCGACCCCGTGCGCATTATTGCCACTGCCCTTACCACTGTGGAGACCCCTACCCTGCTCTCCTTTATTAAAGATTATTGCGCGCGCGAGGAGGTCGACGTCTTCGTTGTCGGCGAGGCCAAGCACATGGACAACACCCCTTCGGAGTCGATGGCGCTGATTGAGCCGTTCGTCCAAGAACTGAAAAACACTTTCCCCGACAAAGAGATTGCCCGCATCGACGAGCGTTTCACTTCGAAGATGGCTTTTCAGACGATGATCGATAGCGGCCTCAAAAAGAAACAACGACAGAGCAAAGGCATGATTGACCAGATTGCAGCCACCATTATGCTACAAGATTATTTAAAGAGCAAGAACATTTAAAGAATAAAAAACATGATTTTACCGATTATAGGCTACGGCCACCCCACACTGCGCAAGGTGGCGCAACCTGTCCCAAGGGACTATCCTAACCTCAAGGAACTTATCGCCAACATGTTCGATACCATGTACAACGCCGACGGCGTGGGTCTTGCGGCCCCCCAGGTAGACCTCTCCATCCGCCTCGTCACCATTGGCGTGCGTCCCTACGACGAGAAGACCGACACCTACGGCGACCCCACGGAGGTGCATGTACTCATCAACCCCGAAATCCTTGAGTTCAAAGGCGAGAAAAAGTTCTTCAACGAGGGCTGTCTCAGCGTGCCCGATATCCATGAGGATGTGCTTCGTCCCAACACTATCGTACTCCACTGGTGGGACGAGAACTGGCAGGAGCATACCGAGGAAATCGACGGACTCTTCGCCCGAATCGCCCAGCATGAAATCGACCACCTCGACGGCAAGGTCTTCACCGACCGCCTCTCCCCGCTGCGCCGCACCATGCTCAAACGCCGCCTGAACGACATTGCCGCCGGCAAAATTCACACCAGGTACAAAATGAAAAAGAAATAACCCATGAAAAAGATTGCCATTTACGCCATTGGCATGCTGCTGACAGTTGCCTGCAGCCATAAGAACGAGACTCCCGACCATGATGCCCTCATCGACTCCATCAGTAACGAGGAGCAGAGCCTGGCCTATTTCGCTGTCGGAGCCGATACCTCGAAAGCCAATCATATAATAGCGCTCTACAACCTATTTGTGAACAATTTCCCCGACGATAGCCTGGCACCCATCTACATGCTTCGCACCGCTGAAGTGCAAATCAATACCGGCAGTTTCGAGGAAGGCATCAACACCCTCGATACCCTCATGGCCCTCTATCCGGGCTTCGAGGAGATAGCGATGTGCCAGTTTCTGAAAGGACAAGCCTACGAGTCGAACCAACAGTATGACCTTGCCCGCGAAGCATATACCGAGTTTGTGGAGACCTATCCCGACCACGTGCTCGCTGCCGACACACGCAAAATGCTCCCTCTCGTCGGCCTGACTCCCGAGGAGCAACTGGAAGCTATCCAAGCCCAAAACCGTAAATAACAGACCATGAGCATCAGCCGGTTCCGCATCAGGGCAAGTTATCCCAACTTCTACATGGTGACCCTCTATGCACGCGAGGGACGCGAGATTTTTGACCACGATAGCGAGGATCCCGCCAACCAGTTGGAGGGCAACAAACCCGGTACGGTCATCTACTGGCTGGAAGGGAGTGAGGAGACCGTCCATGAATTTCCTCCCCGCTGGTATGATATGTACCAGCTTCTGAAACTCCGCGACAGCGAGCAGAAGCAATTCCTCGAAATGCTCCTGGCCGAGCGTGACGGCCTGCTGACTCCTCAGGAGAAAAACACTCTTGAGAATATTCGTCGCACGTTTCGCGAGGAGTGTATCAAATTCGTGAACGAGAACCCTCTCTACGATTCCAACGAACTTATCACAACGCTGACAACTTCGGGTGATTTCACTGACGAGGCGATTAGCTACAAAGGGCACATGCTTCTGGACTTGACAAGAAACTGCTACCCGGTACCTGACTTCGTCATCCTGACAGCAAAATCATTCAACAATCCCGAAGGGTTGCCTGAGTTGCTGGAGAAGGCTATCAAGGACCTGGAAATCATGACCAACTGTCGCCTAGGAGATGTACGCAATCCCTTGGTTTTCGCCATTCGATGTGCAATGCCGCAGTATATTCCCGGGCTGATGCCGACATTACTGAACATAGGGGTAACACGGGAATCGTACAATGCCTTGAAGGCAAGTTTTGCACCGGCAATGGCCAATCGTGTCTACCTAAGTACCCTCCATACCCTTTGCGAGATGCTGAATCTCGACCACCAGTATTCCACCACCGACATCAAACTTTCTGTGGAGGACCAACAGGAGCGCATTGCTGAACTGGAAAGGAAAATTGTTGCTGCGAAAGAGGAGAGGCTTATCACTGATGCCCACTATCAGGCACTGCGGCTGACTCAGTTTGTCCGCCAGTTCTATCTTAACAATCCCGACCTCATCCTCACCTTTATGCAGGGAAAGCAGGCTTATCCGAGCCTGATTCTACAACGTATGGTGTGGACCATCGGCAACAACGACAGCTACCCGGGGGTACTATACAGCCGCCATTCACGCACGGGCGAGGGTAAACAGATTGAGAGCTATCGCAACATTTTCGGCGAGGAGATTATGACGGGTGATGTAACCACTGAGGATCGTGCCTACACCAACCGAAACGAAATTCGTCAACATTTTCCTGCCGTTTACCATTTCGACCCGCTGCTGAAGAAACTGGAAAGCCGATATAAGACGCCAGTAACGATTGAGTTTGCCGTGGAAAGCCGCCCCCATCAGCTGAGTCTCTTTTCGGTACTGCAGCTCAATGCCTCCGAGATGACGGGCCGCGCTGCACTGATCTCAGCTATCGACATGGTGAACGAAGGCCTTATCGATGACCATTTCGTGCTTGATCTCATCAAACCTTATCATCTGCGTCAAATTGTCTCGGCTTCGATTGACGACGGAACGATTTCGGAGTTGGAATTTTTCGGCCACGGCCTCAGTGTCCTACCTCGTACCGCCATCTCGGCCCGTCTATGTTTTTCAGTAGCAAAGGCCCACGAATACAAGAGCAAAGGGGAACATGTGTGTCTGTGCCAAAGTCATTTCGTCCCCCAGGACACCATCACGTTGAATGAACTTGACGCGATACTGTCAATGATGCCAGCAGCCATCCATGTGGTGACGGCTTGTCGAGGATACGGAATTCCCGCCTTCATGGACCTTCAGTCCTACGGCATCCGCATCGAGGGCAATACCATCGTCAATGCCGACGGCATCACTATTGCCGAGGGCGAGATGCTCACCGTCAGCTCCAAACGCCAGAGCATCTACAAAGGGCAAGCCGCCTTCAAACCAGCCCGCTTCACCAAATATCTCGAAGGCGCCAATGTCGACCTCAACGACGAGGAGAAGCTTTTCTTCAGCCGCATGAAGAACGCCTACGAGAAATACCAACAGATTGTCACCTCCAACGAGGTGTCCTATATCACGGACATCAGCAAGCTGGCGCGCCTCATCCGCTGCAACCTACAAAACCAGCCCAAGAAGGCAGCCACCATTGTAAACACATGGTTCGAGCAGCACCCCGACGAGTATGTCGATGGCGTGCTCCAGAGCCGCATGGGCGACCATAACGACCAAGGGCGTCTCTTCGACCTCCTCGACGTGAGCAACAAGATTGAGCTTTTCCGCCGCCTTTACACCCTCTGCCACAAACGCAACATCTCGGGTCTGACGGCAGGCAGTTTTATGATTGGTCGTTTCGTGGCACGTCCGCTTCCACGCCGCATGTGGAACAGCCTCTCCGACGCTGTCGTCGCTTTCCTCATGAACGAGTATGTGCTGTACGAGAAATACCAGCAGGTGTTGCAAGAGGTGGGCGAAATCAAGTTGGCCCGCGCCCATTCACGCATCGAAACCGAAGGTATCGACAACATGGTAGTGCAGAACTTCGACATGAACAATTTCGTCCCCTTGCTCTACTCGCAGCACGACTGGCAGCAGGTGGCCCACGAGTTGGAACAAATGGAGCACCAGGATAACACGCACCTCTTTATCGAGAAGCTCAGTCGTCCCATCGAGGAAATCTTCGACATGAGCACTCCCTGGAAAGCCAGCATCATTCAAGACATTCTGAAAAAAACGGAAGAATAAGCCCTACCACACCGGGAAGCGTCGGCCATAGGTCCATTCAATGAACTCCACGCGGCCGCCGTGGGCGTTGACTGCCACACCCAGATAGTTGTTGCCAAAATTGTAATAGGCTCCCACCCTCTCGTAGAACGGTATGGTCACCTGTGGCGACACCACGATGTTGGGACCCATACCAGCCTTGAGACTCACCGGCCCCCAGAAGATTTCTGCAAAGGCCATGGCACTCACATAGAGCGGAATCTTATAGACTCCGTCCTCACGCTCCAGGTGCTTGGTGTCGTTGGTGTTGTACCACAGATCCACTGCGCCACCGAAGGCAAACGTCGGGCTGACGTAATTCTGATAATAGAGGTTTAAATCATAGCAGAAATAGTAACCGTCGAAGTCGCGATCGCGCGACATCACCATACCAGGCGAAATGGCAATGCCAAACTCCCTTTTTGGAACCTTAGAGTCACCGACATTTGTTGGGTAGCTACCTGGCTGGCGCTGCCCAAAGGTGTAGCCCATGTCCACCTGGAAATAGTTCAAACCCATGTTGGGCCACATCAGCATGCCGTTGCTGGTGTGCAGCACACGAGCCGAGAGGAAGAAACGCTCGGTGGGTCGGTAGGTGATGCCCAGGTCTATCAGGCAGTTGATGAGCGAGCCGATGAAGATATTGTTGGTGTCGCCAGTAAGACTGCGTGGCTGGGTGTAGGCCGAGAGCCCCACTCCTGCACTCCACTCCCAATGCTTGAGTCCGAAGAGCTGTTGCCGCACCTGACCCGTGAGACCCAGGCGGTCGCCAGCTATCGAGTTAGGTATGAGTGCATACGAAAACTTGAGACCGAAGAACGGGTAGTGCTTTTTACTACGCCAGTACGACGTGTCGATGCCGCGACACCACCAAGTGGCATCCACGCCAAAAGTGGTGGATGCAAAGTCTTTGTAGGCCGAGTTGTTGGGCATCATGTAGCCTGCATTCAAAGACACATCCCAGCTGTGCAATGTCTCCTGCGTCTGCCCGACGGATGCCGTCAGCAACGCCAGCATTATTATCAACAACCGCTTCATTCTTCGGCAGTCATAGTTAAATATTCTGCCTCGGAGAGTATCTTCACTCCGAGTTTCTCGGCTTTCTTCAACTTCTCGGGGCCCATCTTCTCGCCTGCCAGCAAGTAGGTGGTCTTGCCACTGATGGAGCCCGACACCTTGCCGCCGTGGTTCTCAATGTCGGCTTTTATCTCCTCGCGCGAGAAGTGTTCGAAGACACCGCTCACCACGAAAGTCATTCCCTCCAACAGACCACTGACCACTGACCACTGACCACTCATTTGTAGCCCGGCCGTTCTGAGCCGTGCCACAATCTCGCGGTGCAATGGATTGGCAAACCAATCACTCACCGCTTTCGCCGTCACCTCGCCCACATCCTCCACCTGCGCCAGTTCCTCTTCCGAGGCCACCATCAGGGCATCCATGGTCTTGAAATAGCGGGCTAGTTTCTTGGCTCCCACCTCGCCCACATAACGGATTCCGAGAGCGAAAACGACCCGCTCAAACGGCACCTGCTTCGAGGCCTCGATGGCTGCCAGCAGGTTGTCGGCACTCTTGTCCTGTATCGTCGCATCCGTCCCGAGGCCGATAAGTTGCTCGCGCCTCAGGTCATAGATATCAGCAATATTCTTCACCAGCCCTGCTTTATAGAGCAGTTCCAATCGTTCAGGACCCAGGCTCTCGATATCCATCGCCTTGCGGCCGACAAAATGCTCCAACCGCCCGATGATCTGCGGATGGCAGCCGTCGGCATTGGGACAATAATGTCCCGCCTCACCCTCGGCGCGTACCAACTCGGCACCACATTCCGGGCAACGGACGATATACTGCACCGGCATCGAGCCCTCCTTGCGCTGTTCCATGTCCACCCCGACCACTTTCGGAATGATCTCCCCTCCCTTCTCGATGAAGAGGTAGTCGCCGACATGGATATCCATCTTGGCGATGAAGTCGGCGTTGACCAGCGTGGCACGCTTCACCGTGGTGCCGCCCAGCCACACGGGCTTAAGGTTGGCCACCGGTGTTATCACGCCAGTCCTTCCCACCTGGTAGCTGATGCTCTCCAACGGCGTGCTCACACGCTCGGCCTTGAACTTGAAGGCGATAGCCCAACGGGGCGATTTCGCCGTCAATCCCAGCCGCTCCCACAGCGGCGTCTGGTTCACCTTGATAACGATGCCGTCGATGCCGAACGGCAGATTCCAACGCTCTTTATCCCAGTAGTCGATGAAGTTCTTAATCTCGTTGATATCCTTGCACTCCTTGATATACGGCTGTACTTTGAAGCCCATCTGTTTCGCCCACTCGAGGCGACCGAAATGGGTATCGGGCAACGTCACACCGTCGGGGGCCATCATGAAGTACATGCAGAACTGGAGCTTACGCTTGGCGCACTCGGCAGAATCCTGCAGCTTCAGACTTCCGCTGGCGGCATTGCGGGGATTAGCGAACGGCTCATCGCCCTCGGCTTCGCGCTGCTTGTTCATCGCCTCGAAGGCCTCGAAGGGGTACACCACCTCGCCACGAGCCTCGAAGTCGTCGGGATATTCGCCCCGGAGCTTCAGCGGGATGGTAGGAATAGTCTTTGCATTCAGCGTGATATCGTCACCCACCGTGCCATTGCCTCGTGTCACCGCCTGCACCAGTTTCCCATGTTTATAGGTCAATCCGATAGCCACACCGTCGTACTTCAACTCGCAAGTGTAGCTGAACGGCACGCCGTCCAGCAGTTTCCGTGTGCGAGCCTCGAAATCCTCTATCTCCTCGATACTATAGGTATTGCCCAACGAGAGCATCGGGAAGCGGTGCTGCACCTGCCGAAAACTCTTGTTCACCTCGCCACCCACGCGCTTGGTGGGCGACAACGGCGAAGCCAACTCAGGGTACTGCCGCTCGAGGTCCTGTAGCTCACGCAGCATGGCGTCGAACTCGAAGTCCGACACCAGCGAGCGGTCGTTCATATAGTACTCGTAGTTCAGCCGGTCAATCTCCTCGGCCAACTGCTCCATCCGTTTACGTATGGGCTCAGTATCTATTGCGCTGAACAGGTCCATGTTCCAGTAAAGTTCAAGGCCACGGGGCCTATCAGACAAACATTCTTATACTCTTCGCTCGTGACATCATAGGTGACTTTGAAATCGCCTCCGCGGGTCACAAGGCTGTGGTTGCCGCTCACGATGGCACATGCCGTCACACCCGTGCCACAAGCCCAAGTCTCGTCTTCCACACCACGCTCGTAGGTGCGTACGAAGAGGCGGCCGTCAGGCAAGTCCTCGATAAAATCAACATTAGTCCCTTGCGGGAACTCCTCTGCGATATTACGAATCCTTCTCCCCTCTCCCACTACGTCGAAATGCTCCAAATCACTGACTCGCTGCACATAATGTGGCGAGCCGGTATCCAAGAACCACCCATCGAGACATCTCCTCACCTCTTTAGTTCCCAAACTCCTCATACCAAGCTTCACAATACCAACCTTCCGCTCCTCGTCCCACACCACAATCTCCGCATCATGAGGCCCATCATAACCCTTGAAATGCAAACTCTTTCCTAATCCCAGCATATAGGCGAAAGCCGAAATACAGCGACCGCCATTCCCACACATCGATCCCAAGCGTCCGTCGCTGTTATAGTACTTCATCTCGAAGGCGAAACCTTCATTCTCGGAGCGTTCCAGCGTCATGAGGCCGTCGGCACCTACTCCAAACCTACGGTGGCAAATCCTCGCCACCTCTTCCTCCGTCGCCTGGAAACGTCCGTCGCGATTGTCAATCACAACGAAATCATTCCCCGCCCCATCAAATTTATAGAATTTCATAATCAATAGTCGATATTTGGAAACAACTTGCGGAGCTCCGCCAGATGGGGATTCTTCTCCACCATGGCCTTGTACTTGTCGTCGGGCGAATAGGTCACCTCCTCCTTGCTGACAAAGAGCTGGTTCACCTTGCAGTCGAGCATCTTCATGCCCGTCTTACCGCGGAGGAACTCCATCACGTCAATCTTGTGCGGCTTGAAGTCCTCGTGGAAGGTCACCGACTGTGCGTCAATCTCGATAACGCCCGACTTCTCACCCAGATGCGGCACGCCTTCGGCCAGCAATTCCTGCAAGCCCAGCGTCTCTGCCGCCTCTTTCCAGTAGGCCGTCAAATCTTCATCGGTCAAGGGCTTTACTTCCACAGCAATATGCTGTACAGGCTCGGCTTTTGTCTGCACTGTCTTGATGGAAATGCCACCCATCAGCGGCGGCACCTTGACACTGACCTTCGGAGTCTCATGTAGAGACGCAGCCTGCTGCGTCTCCCTGACGACAGGTGCCTCTTGCGGAGACGTGGCAGGCCGCGTCTCTACAGACGTGTTTTGTGTTGTATCCGTGCCTGCCCTTTCGGGACTTCTTGCAATCTATCCCTGCGGCATCCCCGCAGTGGCAAGTTTCATTAAACAAACCTCGACGAACAAATTCTTGTTGTTCGCCTCGCGGAAGCGGAACTCGAAATCTGAAGCGGTGTTGAGCCATCCCAGCAACGACGGCAGGCCACATTGCTGTGCCTGTTGGCCATAGCGCTGACTCAGGGTGTCGCCACCCTCTATCAGACTCAGCGTCTGCGGATCGAGACTCACCATCAGGTTTCTCAGATGCTCGCAGAGGCCCGTGAGGAAATGTTGTCCGCCGAAGCCCTTGCCTATCACCTCCTGGTAGAGCAGCAGCGCGCCGCTGAGATTGCCTCCGCGGAGGAAGTCCACCAGCTTGAAGTAATAGTCCGAATCCAGCACATTGAGGTTCTCCAACACCCCCTGATAGGTCAGGTTGCCCTGTGTGAAATTCACCAGCTGGTCGAAGATCGACAGCGCATCACGCAATCCGCCCTCGGCCTTGCGGGCGATGACCTCCAGCGCTCCCTCCTCGTATTTCACATTTTCGCTGTCGGCTACATATTTCAGGTGCTTCACGATATCCTCATTCTCAATGCGCTTGAAGTCAAACACCTGGCAGCGGCTCAGGATGGTGGGGATAATCTTGTGCTTCTCGGTGGTGGCGAGGATGAACTTCGCGTAGGCCGGCGGCTCCTCCAGCGTCTTCAGGAAGGCGTTGAAAGCGGCGGCACTCAGCATGTGCACCTCGTCGATGATATAGACCTTATACTTGCCTGTCTGCGGCGGGATATAGACCTGCTTCACCAGCTCGCGCATATTGTCCACCGAGTTGTTCGAGGCGGCGTCGAGCTCGAAGATGCTCATCGAGGCGCCCTCGTTGAACGAGCGGCAGTTCTCGCACTCGTTGCAGGCCTCGCCGTCGGCCGTGCGGTGCTCACAGTTGATAGTCTTAGCCAGGATTCGGGCGCAGGTGGTCTTACCCACGCCGCGAGGGCCACAGAAGAGGAATGCCTGGGGCAGCTGACCTGTGGCGATAGCGTTCTTCAGCGTCCGTGTGATATGCTCCTGTCCCACCACGCTGGCGAAGGTCGTGGGACGATACTTTCTTGCCGATACTACAAAATTATCCATCGTTTTTCTAAACTCCTAATTCTTAATTATTAACTCTTTTTTCTCAATTCTTTTCTTTCTGCAAAGATAAACATTTTCTCGAACATGACAAAATAAAAAAATCGTACCACCACCGTACCTTCTCTATATCATCTCCGACCATGGTCGGACATGGGTCGGAGTTGATACGGAGTTGGGTCGGAGTTGATACGGAGTTGATACTAAGTATCAGCCAATTACAAATGTTAAAAAAAACACTTTTTTCCCAAATTTGCAAAAAAAATAATCCAAATCAACAATTTACTAATTATCAATAAATTATATCATTTTTTCCAATTCTATTAACAAAAAGGGAGGGTCACTGCTTCCAGACAAGTTAAAGGTCAAACAATAGCTGGCCAAGAATAATCAAAGTGGCATATATATGACGAGGCCCGCGACGAATGTCGCGGGCCTCGATGCTTGGGAAGTGTGTTGATGTTTTACGCCTTGTTGTTCGGATTGTAGAAGACGAACTGGCTGTCGATGACATCGATGATGATGGTCTCGTTGCTGTGAATCTTGCCTTCGAGGAGCTGGCGGGACATCTCGTTGAGTATCTCGCGCTGTATGACACGTTTCACCGGTCGGGCGCCCATGGCGGGATCGTAGCCCACTTCGGCCAAACGGTTGACGGCTTCGTCGGTGGCGCTGATGGTGATGTCGTTCTGCTCCAGCATCTTGGCCACTGTGCGCAACTGGATGCGCACGATGTCCTTGATTTGGTTCTGCGTCAGCGGCTGGAACATGATAATCTCGTCGATACGGTTCAGGAACTCGGGACGTATCCTCTGCTTAAGCATCTCCATGACAGCCTTCTTAGTCTCGTCGAGGTCATACTGCGAGGGTACACCGTTCTCCAACTTCTCACGGATGATGTCGGAGCCCATGTTCGAGGTCATGATGATGATGGTGTTCTTGAAGTCGCAAGTACGGCCCTTGTTGTCGGTCAGGCGGCCGTCTTCGAGCACCTGCAGCAGGATGTTGAACACGTCGGGGTGAGCCTTCTCAATCTCATCGAACAGCACGATGGAGTAGGGTTTGCGGCGGACGGCCTCGGTGAGCTGGCCGCTCTCGTCGTAACCCACATACCCTGGAGGTGCTCCGATGAGTCGCGAGACACTGTGGCGCTCCTGGTATTCAGACATATCGATACGCACCATCATGTTCTCGTCGTCGAACAGCACCTCGGCGAGGGCCTTCGCCAGCTCGGTCTTTCCGACGCCCGTGGTGCCGAGGAAGATGAAGGAGCCGATGGGGCGCTTGCCGTCGGAGAGGCCCGCACGGCTGCGGCGCACGGCGTTGGCTATCACACTGATGGCCTCGTCCTGACCCACCACACGCTTGTGCAGCTCGTCCTCGAGGTGCAGCAGCCGCTCACGCTCGCTCTGCAGCATACGCGTCACGGGGATGCCGGTCCACTTGGAGACCACCTCGGCGATCTGCTCGCTGTCGACCTCCTCGTTGATCATGGCGTTGTCGGCCTGCATCTCCTTGAGGCGAGCCTTCAGGTCCTCGACCTTCTTCTCGGCCTCCTTGATGCGGCCGTAGCGCAACTCGGCCACCTTGCCGTAGTCGCCGGCACGCTCGGCCTGCTCGGCCTCGAACTTGTAGCTCTCGATGTTCTTCACCTCGGCCTGTATCTCCTCGACGATGCTCTTCTCGTTCTGCCAGCGGGCCTTCATCTGGTCGCGCTGCTCGCGGAGGGAGCCGAGTTCCTTGTCTATCTGGGCAATCTTGTCCTGGTCATTTTCTCTTTTAATGGCTTCCCTTTCAATCTCCAGCTGGCGGATACGACGCTCTATTTCATCGAGCTCCTCGGGAACGGAGTCGATTTCGAGACGTAGCTTGGCGGCAGCTTCGTCGATGAGGTCGATGGCCTTGTCGGGGAGGAATCGGTCGGAGATGTAGCGGTGCGAGAGTTCGGCGGCGGCGATGATGGCCTCGTCCTTGATTCTCACGCGGTGGTGCACCTCGTAGCGCTCCTTCAGGCCACGGAGGATGGAGATGGTGTCGGGCACCGAGGGCTCGTCGATGAGCACGCTCTGGAAACGGCGCTCGAGGGCTTTGTCCTTCTCGAAGTACTTCTGGTACTCGGCGAGGGTGGTGGCGCCGATGGCACGGAGTTCGCCACGGGCCAGTGCGGGCTTGAGAATGTTGGCGGCATCCATAGCGCCCTCTCCCCCACCCGCACCCACGAGGGTGTGAATCTCGTCGATGAAGAGGATAATCTCACCATCAGCTTCGTTGATTTCGCGGATGACGCTCTTCAGTCGCTCCTCGAACTCGCCCTTGTACTTGGCGCCTGCGATCAGGGCGCCCATGTCGAGGCTGTAGATGGTCTTCGACTTCAGGTTCTCGGCCACATCGCCGCTGACGATACGCTGCGCCAGACCTTCGGCGATAGCCGTCTTACCCACGCCGGGCTCGCCAATGAGGATGGGGTTGTTCTTGGTGCGACGCGAAAGTATCTGCAGCACACGACGTATCTCGTCGTCGCGTCCGATGACGGGGTCGAGTTTGCCGGCTTGTGCCAGTTGGTTGAGGTTCTTGGCGTACTTGCCAAGGGCGTTCATGGTTTGCTCCTGGTTTTGGCTTGTCACCTTGCTGCCCTTGCGGAGGTCAGCGATGGCGGCGAGGAGTGCTTTCTCGCTGACGCCGGCATCTTTCAGCAGCTGCGAGACGCGGTCGCGGCCGCTAAGGATGCCCAGCAGCAGGTGCTCCACGCTGACGAACTCGTCGTTCATCTTGGTGGCGCGCTGGCTGGCGGCCACGAGGGCCTGGTTGGCGTCGCTGGAAAGGTACACCTGACCGCCGCTGACATGAGGCATAGAGTTAAGGATTTCATCCACCTGCTGCGTCAGGCGGGGA
>ONCC01000008.1 GCA_900316235.1 uncultured Bacteroidales bacterium | reverse complement strand
CGGGTACTTATCCATCATCGGGTCGACGCTCAGCCACATGGTCAACAGCTCGTGGTCCATGTACCTTGCCCCAAAATAACCATAGCCCGTTTCTTCGTCGCGTTCTTTGCCGGTGAAAACAAAGGGGCAATACCGCATGGTTCTTGTGCGGTTTACCCCTTTGGTTTTATGTACTGATGTCGTCAATTATTTGTCGTTATCATTTGTTCCTTCTTTCAATAAGTATGAAATGTTCCAAATCTTACATGCCCATACTCTTCAAGAGAAATGGCTGTTTTAAGTAGGTTGTCGGCGATGTTTCTCCCGCAAATCAGCCGGTCTTGCAAAGTTGAAACCTCTGATAGTTCTACGAAATCAAACTCAAGATCACGCGCGTAATCCTTTATCAACGCGACAAACTCCTTCTGGCTATGTGCTTTTGCAATTAAGTTAACATATGCTCCAGCAACATCACCAAGCATCTCATCGTTTTTTTTCGTGGTCTTAATATGGAGAATTCCATACCAAATATCTGGATAATTAGTTTTATTAGAATCCATGATGAGGGCTATTGGGTTTCTTTAATCCGTTTCTGTCTGTTGGATGATAGTGTGGTTCCCCCACTTTGGGAGATGGGTGTTTTACTGGTCGACCTTTTCCTTGATTTCTTGCCGCATCTTTGGCTTTTTTTTGTGTGGGGTGATGGACTGTATTTACCCTAGGCTTACCACTTCCCCCTAAAACATTTCCATAGCGATCTGTTTTCTGTCCAGCGGAGGTTTGAACATCATCATTGCCATTATCTGTAGCGCATTGACGGGTATCACCAGAGAATAATAAGCTGGCTGGTATTATCCATGCAATTGTAGCAACTGCTTCAATGGCTACTCCAGCAGCAGTGGAAAGTTGTTCTAGTAATAAGGCACCGATTGGAACTGCAATAGGAGCAGCAATGTTTGCGTCCATTTCTGTTGTGGATGCATCAGCGGTTATGTTTACTTCTGCTAAATGTACAGAGGTATGCAACCTCCCTTGCTCATCCCCATAAACAGTTTGTCCTTCACTGTTGGTCAATAATACGGTTTTACCCAAGTATTCCTCACCATCTTTCAATGTTGTCTCTTTTGTAACAGAAGGATCCCACTTAAGCCGACCTTTTTCATCTTTATACCAATCATCATTGTCTATCGCTTCATTTCCATCCGGGTCAACCAACCTCACCGGATTCCAGGCACAATAGGCATATGGAGAAATACTCGGGTACTTGTCCGCCATTGGGTCGACGCTCAGCCACATGGTCGTCAGCTCATGATCCATGTACCTCGCACCAAAATATCCATACCCTGTTTCCTCGTCGCGTTCTTTCCCGGTGAAAGAAAAACGATTAAAATTCTCGGAGATGCTTTGTGTGTAATCGTTTCTGTAGTTTCTAGAGGTGGCTTTTTTTGAAGGAAAAGTGCAAAAAAACACCTCCCCAACGCCATGATGGTTCATCGCGTTTTTCTGTAGCGGGGTATTGCCGACGGGGGACATCCTTCTCCTGTTTTCGATTGCAAAATTACACATTTTATCTGGATTACATATATATTTGTGTACCTTTACATCCGAAAAGAGACAACCTTTTTATCGTAAATCATAGAAACAATGAACATTAGAATCGAATCCAATTTCATCCCGAAAGAGGTTGTTTTGGCGGATTCAAAAATAGTTCGTATCTTTGCACTTTAAATTATGGAATAAGATGAACTTCGAATCGCTCGTCGGACGTATCAACCAGGTGCAGGATGTGCTGCAGGCACAGGCTGCCCACGCTATAAATCTTGCACTTACAGCCCGCAATTGGCTGGTGGGATATTATATCGTGGAGTTTGAACAGAACGGCGAGGACCGTGCCAAATATGGTGAGAATTTGCTCAATCGGCTGTCTAAAAACATCAACCGTAAGGGATTTGAACCGCGCAGTTTGCGATTGTATCGACGTTTCTATCTTGTCTACCCTCAATTGGGTACCGAAATAGGCTCTTACCTTCAGAAGAATAGTTTGCTGACATCAAACCTTGGTGTTACGTCAATTTGGCAAGCAGCGCCCGCCAAATTACAAACATCAGAAAATCAAATGAATGGAATTTGGCAAGCAGCGCCTGCCAAATTGGAAGAGTGGGCAACTCCTGCCAACAGGCTCTTCCTTCATTTGAACTATACCTGTCTGGCCTATTTGACAAGTATCGAGGACCCCCTGAAGCGAGCGTTTTATGAGCAGGAAACCATTCGTGGATGTTGGACAAGCAGGGAACTCGACCGACAGGTGTCCTCACAATACTACGAGCGCATGGGGCTATCGAAGGACAAGAAGGCCCTCCAGCGGCTTGCCTCCAAGAACGCGCAGCAATTGTCGCCGCGCGAAGTCATCCACAACCCCGTGGCGCTTGAATTTCTGGGGTTGCCGACGGAGAACGTCTATACTGAGAGCAAGCTGGAAACCACCATCCTCAACCACCTGCAGATGGTGCTCATGGAGATGGGACGAGGTTTCTGCTTCGAGGCCCGGCAGAAGCGGGTTCTCATCGACCAAGATTATTTCAAGGCCGACCTCATCTTCTACCACCGCATCCTGAAATGCCATGTGATTATCGACCTCAAGATTGACCGCTTCCGCCATGAGTATGCCTCGCAGCTCAACTGTTACATGAATTACTACAAACACGAGGTAATGCAGGCCGACGACAATCCGCCCATCGGACTGCTGCTCTGCACCGAATATGGCGAGACCACTGTGCAGTATGCCACCGAAGGACTCTCGCAGAACCTCTTCGTCAGCAAATACCAGTTGCAGCTGCCCTCGGAAGAAGAGATGCAGAAGTATCTGCTGGAGAGCACCACCGCCGAGGACTGGGCGGAGTACAGAGAAGAACAAGAAAAAGAGAGAAGCAAGGGAAAGTAGTAAATTTGCACGTAATATTTGACGGCTCTGATGGTCAAAGAGATGGCATACTACTGCAATATTGAAGATGTGGCCTATTTTTATCATGGCGACTTTTGCGGAAGTCGAGCGCAGAGCCAAACTTGCTTGAACTATACCGAGATGCAGCATAGCGTGCGTAGCCAGCACCTCGGTTCTGCCAGCTGGATTACCGACCACAGCGGAATGGCGGTACAGCATATCCAGTACCTGCCCTATGGCGAGCCGTACATCAACCAGCGTCCGTTTGGCTACAGTGAGAGGTTTACCTTCACCGGGAAAGAACGCGACGAGGAGACCGGCTACGGCTACTTCGGTGCCCGCTACATGGACCACGAACTGATGACCATGTGGCTCAGCGTCGACCCGATGGCTGACAAGTACCCGTCAATTAGCCCGTATGCTTACTGCGCATGGAATCCGGTGAAGTTGGTGGACCCGGATGGAAGAGATGTATGGGAGGTTTCAGAGGATGGACACGTGCAACGAAAAAGTGAAGAAGGGGGCAATAAAAAACAGATTGTTAAGTATGCAAATGGTAAAACCACAACATTTAGGGGAACACGGTATCATAATATTATGTCTGACCTTAGCGCAACAAGTGACAATGGAGTGTCTTCTACAGTAGGAGGAGAAGATATGCAATCAGCATATGCCAAAGTATTCAAATCTATGGCCGATAACACTAATGTAGAATGGATAATACATAGGTATTCTGATAATAATTATGCATTGGGGACAGAGCATCATATATCAGTATCTCCAGAGTCAATTAATCTATCAAAAGGACGTTATCGCGATAAGGATGTCATCGCATTGCTCCATTCCCACCCGATGACAGGTCGTATCAATCCCACATCTCTAGAAGAACAGGTGAGTAGTATGGGATATTGTGATAAAACTTTAGGCTACCGATTGGGGGATGCAAAAAACAAACTAAATAGTCTTTCTCATGTTAGTTATTATACATATTTCCCTCTGACCAAACAATTGTGGAGTGTAGGACGATATAGACCGGCCTTTATTCGGAATATTAAATCCTTTTCCGATTTCTTTTTTGGTACAATTAACACAAAATAAAATATGAAAAAACAATTTTCTTATTATTGATTGGTCTATTGGTTTCCTGTCATGGAAATGTTGGATTAGATGTGGTTGGCGAAAAAAACTCTTCTACAGGAATATCACCATGCATAAAGGAAGCATTCACTTACTTTATAGAACATGAAGGTCACCCTGACACATCATACTTATATTCAATGGAATTTCTAACTGGAGTACCAGGATTCCCCGTAGAGGATACGATGCTGGGATTCTACATGATGAGCGGGAGCATTCCGATGGACAATAGGAAAGAAGCCTTTAAGGGTTTTGCAATCATCGATAATTATAAGGTGTTGGTGTTTGATGGTCAGAATATTGGAATAAAATTCTATGATCCAGATTCTTTGAAATGGATAAACTTAGACAGCCTTAATTACCCATCAGTGGATATAGTAGAGTGTTGCGCTTATGTATTAAATGGAAATAACTATTTAGAACTTGTGGGAGTCCAGCCAGACGATTTTGTGCCAATAAAAATCAGATGAGGCATCTAACCTATTGACTGCATTCGCACATAAAACCGAAGGGGTAAACTGCACGAAAACCATGTGGTTTTACCCTTTCGTTTTCAACGGGAAAGAAAAAGACTATGAATCAGGCTTCCACTACTACGGGGCACGGTACTATTGGTCGGAACTTTTGACGGGATGGCTGAGCGTCGACCCAATGATGGATAAGTACCCCAACATAAGCCCCTATGCGTATTGCGCTTGGAATCCCGTGACTTTGGTCGACCCGGACGGAAATGAAGCGATTGCCAATGACGATGGGTGGAAGGTTGATAGAAATAATAAGACAATCACAAGAGTCAGTTCCGATGGAGGTGATGCATTTCAATATATTAATGAAAATGATGTATGGCGAGGTTTAATTGGGACTCAATCTGATGTTTTGGGGCAGTACGTTGATTTTACATTAATTGACAATGTCCGAAATGGAGCCCAATTAATTCAGGAAGAGAGCAAAAATAATTTATCTGATGATTTATCTAGCACAGTGGCAGGTGTAACTAGTGGGTACATTGGTTATGGCTGTAATAGGATGGCAAAAGTGATTTTTGATTACGACAATGGCACATATATGGGTAAAGATGGCTCTATTAAGGTTATCCAAAAAGGGAAAAACGGAGGACTGAATGGTAGATATAAGAATCAACAAAAACTAGCTGCAAATTATAGCAGGGTGGCTACTGGGTTCAAGTGGCTAGGGCGTGGCTCAGCAGTATACTCTGCGGTAAACACCGAAGTACGAGCTCATAGAGAAGAAATTACCAACCAAGAAAGATGGACCAACCATATTGTAAATGCAGTTAGTTCTCTGCCCTATTGTTGGCATGTTCCACTTTTTTATGAATTAGGGAAAAATTATGGGCCAAGCACATGGTTTTAATATTTGAAATATGATTTACAAACATCTTTTTTTCTTTTTTTCGTATCTTGAAAAGAAATGCAAAACACAAGGAGATCCATACATATCTGCATATATTTTTATTGGATTCACGCTTTCTATCAATTTGTTTGTGGTAGGTGATATCATGTGCATCTTTGTTATGCGTGATGCTTTTTTTGCTGACAAATGGACGAAAGCAATGTATTTCATTGGTTTTGCAATGGTTATATTTTCATATTTTTATTTCAGGCATGACAACAGACGAGATAAAATATATGATGAGATTCACCAATCCGCTCATTGTAAAAAAATTAGATATGGAATATATTGTCTACTATACGTGGTTTTCTCATATGGACTATGGTTTGTGTGCAATGATATAATGTGCGTATTGAGAAATGGGTCTGGATTGTTGTATGCAGAGGGCATTGTGGAAACATTAAAGCTAACGTATTGGTAAAAACCATTGTAAGGCCGTCCCCCTAAAAAATAATAAGAACTATAGAACACCAACTAATTGAACCAACCAGCACATAAAACCGAAGGGGTAAACCGCACGAAAACCATGTGGTTTTACCCTTTCGTTTTCAACGGGAAAGAAAAAGACTATGAATCAGGCTTCCACTATTTCGGAGCGAGGTACTATTGGTCGGAACTTTTGACGAGCTGGCTGAGCGTCGACCCGATGATGGATAAGTATCCTGGGATTTCCCCCTACGCCTACTGTGCCTGGAATCCCGTGAAGTTGAAAGACCCAGATGGGAGGGAAATAAACCCGGTATTTAGTTCTACGGGAACCTTTAGAGGATGTACAAAAGAAGGTTATACAGGAGAAATTATTATATATGATGGGAAAAGAAAATTTGACAATCTAAATGCTGATAAGTTAATTCAATCCACGAGTGGCGATACAAAAAAAGCAGAATACTATACATTTTCTGAATATAGGAATACTATGAGTAAAAAAGCGAAGGAGAAGATGTATACACATATTGTTAGTCAATTAAATGGCTATAAGGTCCAAGGTAGTGGCTCTCTGAAACCATTCGATATAGGAGAATTAGAAGGTGGGAAAATATTTTTGGGTAAAGCCCCTGATAATACAAAGGATGGTGCGTACATTTCTACTACAGGAAGAAATAGAATTGTTGCTACAGAATTGAATCTCCCTCCATTGTCTGGAGCATTCATTGGTGAGTTCTATGAAGCGACAGTGGAAAATATTCAAGCAAGTGTTGTTATCCATGAATGGTATGGTCATTTACAGCGAGGTTGGGGTGATGCTAATAAAACCCACCGATATTGCTATTCCGCGGTTTGGAATGATCCATTGTTCCAGAAAACGACTGAAAAATATCAAGAATTTATTAAGAGTCAATATAATTATTATAATCGAATAGAAACCAATAATAAAAAAATTAGATAGCACTATGAAAAAAAACTTTAATGCATTAATCTTGCTTTTATTATTCTTTTGTGGTGTAAAAGACATAAATGCACAAACTACTTATGACAGCATTGTAATTCAGTATTTTCTTACTAATGGCGGCGAAGATATCCAGATTATCATCTATCCTCATGGCTTGAATGATGTTTTCGAGTATGATACCACTCCTTCAATTCGAGTGGAGTGCACGGAAAATATAACCGCCGCTCTCCAAAAGCGTTCGGGTACAGGTATTGTGTATAGTGAGACGCGACAAAAGTGGTTCTTGCTCAAAGATGAATTCCTGATTGATAACTCCGGTGAATCGTATTTTGAAAAAATAATGTCATCCTGCAGTTTTATCAAAAATACTGATGGTAACATATGGGTTAACAAAAGCAATGCTCACGATGGAATATCGGAGGGGTATGCCGTATGTGGTATTCGCTTTTATGGCTCATATGTAAACAATAGGAGCACCACCACTGATTATCATTTTGTACACCATAGTACTGACGTTTTCCGAGAAGAATATTTGAACTTCATTTCCTTACTAAAAGAGTTATGTGATATTCCCCAACATTATTTGGTTAAAAATGCACCTATCTCGAACTGAGAATAACGTTTCGAAAAAAACAAAAAGTGACTCCGTCAACACATAAAACCGAAAGGGTAAACCTCACACGAAACACGCGGTTTACCTTCTTCGTTTTCACCGGGAAAGAAAGAGATGAGGAAACAGGCTACGGCTATTTCGGTGCGAGATACATGGACCACGAGCTGATGACCATGTGGCTCTCTGTCGACCCAATGGCAGACAAGTATCCTAGTATTTCACCGTATGCTTATTGTGCATGGAATCCTGTGAAGTTGGTAGATCCCGATGGAAATGATTGGTATCAGAATGAATTAACAGGTAGTATTTACTATAATAGCAAAGTCAAAGGGGCAGATGCAGCGGGAACAGGCGCAATGAAGGGTGAGGGGTGGAAACACTTGGGCGCAAATGGAATGTTCTCAACGGATGGCCTTCATAATTCAGATTGGGATATCGTTAGAAGAAACAATGGAAAAATGAATTATAATGAGTGGACAAATAGTTTTGATATGGAATTGTCATTAAATGGTGACATGGCAAAATCTGTCATGAAGTCTGTTGGATACAAGCAGGTTCCCACACAAGTCATCCAATATGATAACACTTATGAGATGAGGATGCCTGGCTCTCCGGAAGGGAAATATATTGATTTTGATTGTGGTAGTCGAATTGACTATGTGGAAAAAGTTGGATATGTTCCGAATTCGTATAAAGAAATTAATCGTTCAAACATTGGAGAGACAGTGTATGGCAAATTTGATCCCATTCTCAATAATATGCCATTCGCAAATCGGCAGCAAATACGCTATGGAGAAAAATCTGGTTTCTTAGGATTTTTAGAGACTCTAGTTCAGTCCATACTTCCGGCACACCATGATCTCTCAAGTCCTCAGAGAATCAGTATTAAAGACTATAAGAAGGACAATAAGTTGGTAAACACAATATTAAAAAGGAAGTAAAATATGAACGGAATGTTTAAAGCAATAGAAATCTCTTTGGGGCTAATGTTATTCCAGGGTTGTTATCATTTCAACATCAAAACCCTACAGGATCCGTCCAAAGAGCAGTTTGTTACCCAGTTAGAACAAATGTACGAGAAGAATATTGTTGACTTTTTCCCCCCAGCTTGGCATGATTACTCGTTAAGCAATACATTTGTCTCCTATCATAGCTCACCGTGGGACGACTCTAATGAAAGTGTATTCCGTTGTTTGGCTTTTTTCTCAGACACCATGGGGGATATCGCGATAGATAGTTTGGAATCTCTCAATTATCTGAAGAAAATGGAATACACTGACAGCGTTTTCACGATAGACATTCACTATATGCGATACGCGTCAGCTTACCGTGTCCCAATGAAGGATTCACTACAGATTCCAATACCGGATATGGGAGACGCCTATTTTTCTTTGGGTGAAACGACACAAGAGATACTTTTTGATGATGGACTTTATACAGAAAAGAAGGAAATTATCCCCGAAGACCTAGTGGTCTATATTTTGGAGGCAGACAATGGCAATTTTTGGAAAAACAAATTAAAGGCAGACGAGGAAGACAGACCTGTGTTGTCGACCCACTGGAAGCATGGCTATGCAAAAGGGATTGCCGTGTCGCGGAAGGTGTCCAGAGTATGTTGGTGGGCAATGGCATGGTAATGGGTAAAGATTTAAAACTACTGATTCTTTCGATCCAGCTGTGACAGGGGACGGTCCCTGGGGTGAAGGAACGCACGAGCGTTTCATCATCGACACGGCGAAATTCTTCGAAAAAGTAAAGGCCAAGATGTGAATCTTGGCCTTTCTTGTTCCTCGTATATAAAATTTGAAATGTTTTACGGAGAGATGTAATATATATTCTATGATAATATATAATCAGTTTTTACTTGAATTACATGAAGAAAAAAAGTATTTTTACACTCGAAAAACAATAGCACTGCCTTCATAAATCACAGTAACAATGAATAGTAGAATCGATTCCAATTACAACTTTTCGGTCAACTCCATCCAGTATGCTCCCAACAGGAACCCCGCCATCCCAAGACTGTGTACAAAGTATTGAAAAAGATGTTGATAGCTGTATGCTAGGTGGCATCAGTAATAGGGGAAGATTGATAATTTATTTTTTTTCGTATCTTTGCATCGTCAAATGTAAAGAATCATTGTATGAACAACGCAGACTTTTGGAAGTCAATCAACGAGGTTATTGCCGACGGATTCACGTCAGAGGGTCTGCAGAAACTTGACCATTATGCAGAACTATTTATCAATGGACGGCTTGTATATAAACGATTTTCACCGTTCGAACAGCATGGCTGCGCAGCGGGAGGCACGACTCATGTCGTTGCATCCCTTCTCGCGGGAGCAGAAACTGCGCCAGATAGAGATGCTGCACCTGATGGCAACGACTTCAAAAGAGAACTCCAACGTGGAGCGCAGCAAGCTGACCGCATAGAGCGGTGGGCTCGTGCCGTCGGCTGTTGGACGGAACGTATCGACGACTCGTTGCCGAAGATGCTGGGCGACCAGATTGCTGAAGGTGGAGAAGCAGTAGTTTATGACCACGGTGCCACGTTGGTGAAAGCCATCGGACTTGATTATTTCATCCAACCCTTGCTGGCGCTTGACCGCATATCGTTGCACAACGCCTACTTCCCCGAAACAACACTGACGGTACTGGGTTTTGGCCGCACTGCCGACGGCGATTTCAAAGTTATCGTGGAACAGCCGTTCATTGAGGGGTTGCACATGACTGACGAGGAGATTGCCGAATACATGAGTAAAATGGGATTTGGTTTAATCAATCCTCGCAACTGGACTTATGCCACTCCGGAAATCTATCTCAGCGACATGCATGATGAAAATGTCCTTCGCTCGTCGACGGGTACAGTATTTGTTGTAGATTGTGACATCCGCATCAACACTCCCGACCTGAGGGCAGGAGGCACCCGAACACTGACAACAGAAGTGGAAATAACATAACATCTTGTCATTATGTTGTCAGCGGACTTTTTTAGCATGATGACATATTATTCATCGCATACTGAGAATGAGGTGTATTACTATCATAGTGTCCTTTGCGGAAATCGAGCGCAGAGCCATGTTTGCTTGAGTTATGCCGAGATGCAGCAAAGCGTGCGTAGTAAGCATCTTGGATCGACAGCATATCTTACCAACGACAGTGGTCAGGTATCACAGGTTCTTAACTATCTTCCCTACGGAGAGGACTGGGTGGAGATACATAACATTACTACCTTTGATACCACTCGTCTTGGTATGTATCGTTTCAACGGGAAAGAAAAAGACTATGAATCAGGCTTCCACTACTACGGTGCACGGTACTATTGGGGCGAATTGTTGACGAGCTGGCTCAGCGTCGACCCGATGGCCGACAAGTACCCTAGCATCTCGCCATATGCCTACTGCGCTTGGAATCCCGTGAAGCTAGTTGATCCAGATGGTGAAGAGGCAATGGATTACGATGACGGATGGCTGATTAATCACGAAAACAAAACTGTCACCAGAATCAGTGATAATGGAGGTAACCAAAGGCAATATACCAACACATGCAATGGAGATTTCCCATTCAGTTACAACATGAGTGTTGTCGATTTCATGGACAAATGTCAAACAGAGGGATATAAAATAAAAGAATCGTCATCAACACTAGTGGGATTGGGGCTCACTTCAGGGGCGGTTGTGTCAACCATTGCGAACAAAGCGTTATTTGCCCCCATACTGAACAATTATGATTTGTTACAAGAAACCTCCAAGGAATTGGGTCATGGTTTAAAATATACTAGAGAGGCAAAGATAGTAGGTAAAATTGAGGGCTCCGTAAACACCATAGGGAAGGCTCTGGGTTTTGCCGGGGTTGGTCTTTCTTTTTTTCAGTTGATGAATGATAACAAAATTGAAGATGCCGCCTTTCATATAATGGACATGGCCATGGGAGGTATGGGCATGATTCCCCTGGGCGTAACGAATGGAATGGCCTTAGGGTGGTCTTTGTTTGGACGTCAAGTGATAAAAGCACAGGCAGAATCATATAAAGTACTGATGGATTTGGGATTGAATCCAGGAGATATTACATTTGCACCATTTAAATGAAGAACCATGATAAGAATATATCAATATTGCTTTTATAGATTTGTAGGAATGTGGGCGAGATTCGGATTCACAGATTCGTTTTATGGACTGACTCCGAAAAATAATATGAGCTCTATATTCTCCTCGTCAATTTCTTTGGTGTCACTGATTCAACTCTCCAATCTGAACACATTGTTGATTATTCCTGTTTTGCTACTGCAGAGACAGATTTCAGCAAATGTTTTGGCTGTCATCATCTTGATTATCGCAATAGGGAACTTTTTTGTCTTGAACAAAAAGAAACTATACAACAAATGTGAATCCCGATGGAAAGACGAACCGAAAAGAAACAGAACAATAAACAAATGGATGATTATCCTTTTCTTTGTGGCAAGCATGGTGATGATGTTTGTTTCAACAAAGATTGTTTATGCGCCCCACTCCCTTACAATCCCCTATTGGAGTAATGACTGGGGAAACTCCTTTTGATGTTTATTTTAGCCTCGGTTGCAGAAACAATCAACAATTGAATCTACAAGCACACATAACTACCCCTTCAAGCCGCACGAAAACCATGCGGTTTTACCCCTTTGTTTTCACCGGGAAGGAGCGTGATGAGGAAACCGGCTACGGCTACTTTGGCGCCCGCTATATGGACCATGAGCTGATGACGATGTGGCTGAGTGTCGACCCAATGGCGGACAAGTACCCATCAATATCGCCGTATGGCTACTGTGCTTGGAACCCAATGAAGTTAGTGGATCCAGACGGTAGAGACGTTTGGGAGGTTGATAAAAATGGGCGTATAACAAATGTAGGAAGCGAAGGTGGATGCAAAATACAGACTATAAAATATGCAAATGGACAAACGGCATCATTTGCAGGGAAATATTACCACTCTGTTTTGTCTGATTTGACAAACACAAATAGTTATGGAGTGTCTCTGCATAACGGGGAAAATGATGAGGGGGGTGCAATGGCCGATGTTTTCTTTAGCATGGCAATGAATACCGATGTAGAATGGAGAATGGACTATAAAAAAGATAAAGCATTTATTTTGTCAAGCAAACATGATGAATCATTTTCACCATCGGCCTCAAGTTTAGAGTTATCTTTTAAGGAACTATATTCAACAATTCATAGTCACCCTAATGCAGAGAAAGACTATACTAAAGAGATTGAATCAATGGGAATAGTGCCTCAAAAGGGCTATTATGGAGGTGATTATGGATTACGTAATAGTCAACCACGAGACCTAAAAAGCTATGTGTTTATGAGAAACTCTCGTAGAGTATGGCATTTGCGCCCAAATAACAATCCGGGAAGGGTTGGCCGTAGTAACGGGGACGATGTATATTTTTCAAATGGAAAACAAATCTTACAGTTGCTAATGCTATGAAATTAAAGCAAATCAAAAAGTTATCATTCACAGTATCACTTTGCTGGATATTGTTTTTGGGATGCCATGGTGGAGATTCTACTGAAACTTTATTGAGACCAGAATTACTGCAAGAGGTTAGAAGATTCAGAGATGACGTTGAACATGACATCAATGATGATTTTGTCAAGAAATGTATTTCCTCCATAGAATCAACATCCACCATGATTGATATTCGTATTAATGACTTCGATACGATTGTGGGAATATGTCTCTTTGACTCCAGTGCACCTTGCAACAAAGGAATAGGAGACTACGATTATAAAGACTGTTTAATTGTGAATGATGGCAATAATAAGATTTACATATCCGATAAATCCAATTTGGGGGTCTTGTACAATAAACAAATATTGTTGTCAAAAATGGAAAAGGGGAAAGTAAATTATACAGATGGGATATCTCGGTATTATTACTATCGTAATGGCAATTTGATTCCTGTTCCATCCCCCAAACCATCAGATGAAGTGGTGGTAATTGACATATAAACCGATAAAAGACACCCAACCCATATATTTGATCCCATCGGCACATAAATCAGTCCCACTAAACCGCATTCAAACCATGCAGTTTACCTTCTTTTTTTCGCCGGGAAAGCACCCCATAAGGGGATCGAATACCGCCGAATAAAATTGAAAACAAGAGGAATTATGCGGTGGTGTGGTACTTGCGAAGACCGGCGATGGGGTCGGCGACGATATCACCTACAAGCATGAAGTTGTCGCGCAAATAATCGGAAAGCACATCGCTCACAGCGGCGCCGAAACCTCCCACGACACATATCTTGTGGCAGTCGGTCTGCAACTTGAGGTCGGCCAACTGGTAGCAGTCCCATTCGGCGAAGGCATAGCGGATAGTGTTTCGGCAATAGTCATCGGCATCGTTCTTGTGCCTGATGGCGAAGGTGGCCACCTGCGCCAGGAAGCGGTTGGGGGTTGAGTGGTGGTAGACAGCGTCAATCCATTCGTCGTGAGTCAGCCCGTAGTCATCATGGAACAAAACACTTACCTCATCAGGCATCTTGCCAGTCAGGTAGTCGGTCAGTAGCAGGCGTCCCACATGGTTGGCGGAGCCGTGGTCACCCAGGATGTAGCCGGTACTAACCGCCTGGAGGGCGATCCTATCCCCGTCATAGTAGCAGGCGTTGCTGCCGGTACCGAGGATGCCCACCAATCCGGCCTCCCTGCCGCATACCGCGCGGCAAGCGCCAAGCATGTCGGTCTCGACATGTATATCGTTTGTTCCAAAGGATTTAAACAATAATGAAGTCACCCTCTCCCGTTGCTGCTCGCTACCACAGCCGGCACCATAAAAATAAAGGCGAAAGGTGAGAGGTGAACTGTGGTCGGCGACCTTGTGGAGCCAAAGGTGAAATTGCTGGCGGACATAGGAGCAGGCGGCGAGGAAGGCCTCGTCGGTGGTGAAATGGGGGTTGAGGCCTTCGGTAACTATCTTGTTACCAGACTCCACCTCCATCCACGTCGTCTTCGTGCTCCCACTGTCAGCAATCAGAATCATATGATACCGATAATTTCATTGATATCGCTGATCCCGTGGCGTTTGCAATAGTCCTCCAGGCCATCGATAATCTTCATTGTGACGGCGGGGTCGATGAAGTTGGCGGTACCCACCTGTATGGCTTTGGCACCTGCCATAAGGAATTCCAGGGCGTCGGCTGCGGTGGCGATACCGCCCAAGCCGATGACGGGAATCTTCACTGCATGAGCCACTTGCCACACCATACGTACTGCCACGGGCTTCACGGCGGGGCCGCTGAGGCCGCCGGTGATGGTGCTGAGGTAGGGACGCCGTTTCTCCACGTCGATGGCCATGCCGAGCATGGTGTTGATGAGCGACACGCTGTCGGCACCGGCAGCCTCCACCGCCTTGGCGATATCGACGATGCTGGTGACATTGGGTGTCAGCTTCACTATCAGCGTCTTATGATACACTTTGCGCACCTCGCTCACTACCTGCGCTGCCATCTCGGGGTTGGTGCCGAAGCCCATGCCACCTTTCTTGACATTGGGGCACGAGATATTCAACTCGATAGCCGGAATCTTCTCCAACTCGTCAATTTGCGACGCCACGTCGCAGTATTCCTCGATGCTCGAACCGCTGACATTGACGATGATATTGGTGTCTAAGTGCTTGATTCTATGATATACTTCCTTGCAGAACTTCTCCACGCCGCCGTTCTGGAGGCCTACGGCGTTGAGCATGCCCGAAGGGGTCTCCGCCATGCGGGGATAGGGGTTGCCCTCGCGGTGAGAACCTGTGGTGCCCTTGACGATGAAACCGCCCAGACGCTCGAGGTCGACAAAGTCGGCAAACTCCTCGCCGTAGCCGAAGGTGCCGCTGGCCGTCATCACCGGGTTTTTAAGACTGAGATTATGGACTTTAACTGCTAACATATTCATCTCCATTAATTTTCATACCATTTCTTCATGGTGCTGATGTCGAACACCGGGCCGTCCTTGCAGACGCAACGGTGGCCTTGGTCGGTGTCGGTCACACAGCAGAGGCAGGCGCCCACGCCACAGGCCATCATGTTCTCGAGGCTCACCTCGCAGCGGATGCCACGCTGGGCAGCACTGCGGGCCACGGCTTTCATCATCGGCGTGGGTCCACAGGTATAGATTATGCCGTAAGACTCTGAGAATGCAGGATGTTCTACCACCAATCCCTTGTGGCCCATCGAGCCGTCGTCGGTGGCGATACAGAGACGTCCGTAGGGTTCAAACTCGTCGCGCACAGGGATGAGTTCTGCAGTGCGGCCACCCAGCAGGATAGTGCAGTCAACACCCCTTGCTTTCAGCACTTTACTCAGATGCAACAATGGTGCGATACCAGCACCGCCACCAACCAGAAGAGCGGGGGTCGAAGAAGGAATGTCGGTGCTAAAACCATGACCCAGAGGGTATACCATATTCAGATTGTCCCCCACCCCAAGTTCGGCGAGCTTGCGGGTGCCATTACCAACTATCTGGACAAGAAGGCTCAAGGTACCTTTTCCCTCATCGACATCATGCACCGAGATGGGGCGTCGGAGCATGACATCGCGAGAGCCTTCCACCAACACCTCGACAAACTGACCCGGCTTCACGGGCTGCATCTTCCCTCCATGACCCAACACCAGCGAAAAGTAACGACTGCCCAACTGACGGCGCTCTAAAACCCTGAAATTGTGTATTTCTTTCATATTTCAATCTAATGAATACGCTGCAAAGATACAAAAAAAATCCGACACAGGGGTCGGATTTTCTTAACATTACCTATTATTTGATAACAATCTTTTGCGACTGCCCGTTGAGTCTCAGGATATACACTCCCGTCCCGGGGAAGACTGATACATTGATCGGTTGATAGGTTGATACGTTCTCCCGGAACAATCTTCTTCCAAGGACATCATAGACCTCGAGCGCACCTTCACCTGTGACCATCAGCTCATTGCCATCTTGGTAGGCGAAGATATCCGGCTGGGCATCCTGGATGTCGGGGACGAGTTTCACCAGGAAGCGTCCAGCGTCGTTGCCCGTGGCAGTGAACGTGTAGGAATTGTTACGGAGGAGGTTGATGTCTCTCTGTGCATGAAGGTCAATGAGGTGGCAGTAGCTAGAGATTTCGGATTGACCCGAGACTGTCAGTGTGTAGACGCCGGGAGCTGCCTGCATTTCCAATGGGAAGCTCTCGCAACTGTCGTCCAAAATGGCAATGGCATTGCCGAGGATGCTCAGCATCGGAGCCTCGACGTTCATATGCGCCACTTTCGGTAGAGGCTCACCTTGGCTCATCCCAGCAAACTGGACGTAGGCAATATCCTCGTAGGTAGTGTCTGCCAGCCTGAACACCAGGACAGGCGGAGTTTCCTTAATACCTTTCTTGCTGTCCTCACTGAATGTCAGCGTCCGTGCCTCATTCGTATGCACCAGCACAGCATGGGCCACAGGGACCTGATAATTGGCCAATTGCGCACGCCATGTGCCATCCTCGTTCAGTGAGAAGCAGTTCTCGCCTATGACGTCGGGATGCGGATAGGGGTTACCCACCAGATTGAAGCCCTTCATGGCAGCATCGGAGCAGCCATAGGTCAGGGCGTAGTCGACATTGCCGCTGTTGGGCTGTCCCGAGAAGGTGAGAGTTGTGGAGGCCGCACGGCGGTAGATGTAGCCGCGACCGCGCTCAAGATTGAAGCCATGGGTCTTGTAGTTCTCCCATGTCGCCGTTTCCTCATTGTAGCGGTAGAGGTCGTAATCAACGTTGGTCATACCATTAACATTGCTCACACTCAGATAGTTCTGACCCCCGTCGCTTACTGGCGAGGAGATGGCGTGCCAGGTATTGGCGCCTACAGCAAGCTGGAGGCTATGAGGTGCCACCGTCTGATAGCCGTCGTTCACGATGAAGGTGACAATAAAGCTCGAATTATTGTTGAGGAATTTCCCATCGAGTTCCATATAGGTGGTACCGACATCCGTCCTACTGGCAACAGCTGTGCCGTTGAAATTGAAGTCCGATTCAGAATAACCTGGATTACTGATAGAAACAATGTCGTAGCCGCTCACCGTATGCTCCGCTCCGTCGTAGACGGTGGTGTTGTGATGGCCATTGATTCTGACAATCGCCTCGTTAGTGTTTGTGATTCTGAACGTACCGGGCACATAGGAGACATTGTAGTTGCCCTGTACCGGCTCGCCGGTAGCTGTAATGGTATAGGTACCAATATCTTCGCCCTCGGCGCGGGTAAGTGTGTAGCTGAGCATATCGCTGCCCACCAAACCTGTCACTGTAGCCGTCAGTGTTGGGTCGGCGTCGCCCACCACCTTATCCTTGTCGTCGGCCGTCACCGTGGCGGAGGCCCGTGTGATGGTGAATGTGGCGGGCAGGTAGATGACATTGTAGTTACCCTGCACGGCATCGCCGACAAGCGTGATAGCGTATGTGCCGGCATCCTCGCCCGTCTCGCGGCTTATGTTGTAGCTGATTACATTCTGGTCGTCGCCGTTGCGCAGGCCTCCCACCGACGTCGTCAACAGCGGATCGACCTCTCCGTATACCTTCGTCACACTGTCGGCCACCACCATAGCTAAAGCTCTGGTAATGGTGAACTGGGAACCGCTGGTTGTCAGTTGATAGTTGGGATTGTCGTTTTCGTTCACATTGACGCTAATCGCATACGTACCCACATCCTCGCCAGCAGTACGCGTCAAAGTGTAGTTGAGCACATCACTACCCACCAGGCCTGTCACCGTCGCCGTCAGCGTCGGGTCGCCCGTGCCGTAGGTCTTACTCTTGGGGTCGGCTGTCACTGTGGCATCCCTCTTCACAATGGTGAATGTGCCTCCCGTGGCCGACACCTCATAGTTGGGGTTGCTGCCGAGGGTCACCGTGACGGCGTAGCTTCCGGCAGCCTCACCGGCCGCACGGCTGAGGGTGTAGTTGAGCACATCGCTGCCTGCTATGCCGCTCACCGTAGCCGTGAGTGCAGGGTCGGCGGTGCCGTACACCTTGCTCTGGTTATCGGCAGCCACCGTGACCTCCCTTTTCGTAATGAAGAAGTATCCCGATTGCGCCACCAGTTCGTAGTTCTGGTTGACACCGGGGGTCACCGTGATGGCGTACATCCCCACAGCCTCGCCGCCGGCGCGGCTGAGGGTGTAGTTGACCCTCTCGCCCGCCACGGTATCGGAGAGGGTGGCCGTCAGCGTCGGGTCTTCGTCGCCATACACTTTGCTCTGCGTGGTGGGCACCATCACCACGAGCCGCTTGGCAATGCCGAACGAGCCACCGATAGCGGTCACTTCGTAATTGGGATTGCTCCCCGGCGTCACCGTGACCGGATAGGTGCCGGCGTCCTCACCTGCCTCGCGGCTCACCGTGTAGTTGATGGCAGACGGAGACATTCCCTCACCCAGACCGGTCACCGTGGCCGTCAGCGTCGGGTCAGCGTCGCCGTAGATTTTCGTCAGGGTGTCGGCCGTCACCGTGATGGGCCGCTTGGTGATGGTGAATTGCGAACCCACAACCGATAACTCGTAGTTCGCATTGCTGCCGGGCGTCACCGTGACGGCGTAGCTGCCGATATCCTCGCCCTCAGCGCGGCTCAGCGTGTAATTGATGTCAGTTGCCGTATCGCCGTTTTGCAGGCCGCCCACCATCGCCGTCAGCTCCGGGTCGGCGTCACCGTACACCTTGCTGGCGCTATTGGCCGTCACCGTGGCGGTTCTCTTGTTGATGGTGAAGGTGCCACCCATGGCAGTCACCTCGTAGTTCGGGTTAGCGCCCGGCGTCACCGTAACGGCATAGCTGCCCGCATTTTCGCCCTCAGCGCGGCTCAACGTGTAGTCGATCGCGTCGCTCCCCACCGTACCCTCCACCGTCGCCGTCAGCTCCGGGTCGTCGCCGCCGTAGGTCTTGCTGGCGTTATTGGCGGTCACCGTGGCGGGCCGCTTGTTAATGGTAAACGTGCCGCCGTTGGCCGTCACCTCGTAGTTGGGATTGCTGCCGAGGTTCACCGTGACGGCGTAGGTGCCGACGGCATTGCCTGCCGCGCGGCTCAGGGTGTAGGCAATCACATCGCTTCCCACCGTGCCGGTCACCGTGGCCGTCAGCGTCGGGTCGCTATTGCCATACACCTTGCTCAGGTTATCGGCCGTCACCGTGGCGGCTTTGCGGTTGATGGTGAAGATGGCATCTGTCTTTGTCACGCTGTAGTTGGGATTCTCGCCTAGGGTCACAGTGATGAGATAGGTACCGGCAGCCTCGCCGACAGCTCGTGCCAGCGTGTAATTCAACGTCTCGCTACCCACAGCGCCGGTCACCGTGGCCATGAGCGTGGGGTCGCTGTCGCCATAGGTCTTCGTCCCCGCCTCCGCGGCCACCGTCGCCGGAGCCGGGGTGATGGTCTGGTAGCCGTCGGTCACAATGAACGTCACATTAAAGCCCCCTACAGTATTCTCAAACTGATTCGCCGCCAATCCCATATAGGTAGTGCCGGCATCCGTGCGGCTGGCGGCGGCAGTGCCCGTAAACGTGAAGTCCTCCTCCGAATAGTCTGGATTGCTGATGGAGACCACGTCGTAGCCGCTCACCGCATGTGCCACCCCATCGTAGACGGTGGTGTTGCCGCGACCGGCAATTCTCACCACTACCTGGGTGGCCGGCGTGATCGTAAGTGTACCGGGCACGTAGGTCACATCGTAGTTGCCCTGCTCCACTTCGCCGCTGGGCGTGATGGTGTAGTCGCCCTCCGCTTCGCCCGCTGCGCGGCTCAGCGTGTAGCTGACAACACTTACCTCATCGCCGTTTTGCAGGCCGCTCACCGTGGCGGTCAGCGCGGGATCCTCCTGGCCGGCCACCTTCTCCTTGTGGTCTGCTGTCACCGTGGCGGTGGCCCTAGTGATGGTAAAGGTGCCGGTCTCGTAGGTCACCGTGTAGTTGCCTTGTTCGGCGGCACCGACAGGCGTGATGGTGTAGGTTCCGGTAGTCTCGCCCGCCGCGCGACTCAGCGTGTAGGTGACGACATTGCCATCCGCCACTCCCGTCACCGTGGCCGTCAGCACAGGGTCGGTTCCGCCGTAGACCTTGGCAATGTTGTCAGCGGTCACCGTAGCTTGACCGCGTGTCACCGTCAAGGTGCCCAGGTTGGCGTGAATTTCGTAGTTGTTCGAACTAGTCGTACCCCAGTCGATAGTGTAGCTGTTGGCACTATTGCCGACTTCCGTCTGGCTGCCGGTGGTGGTCACAGCGATGGTTTCACCCTCGGCCAGGCCGGAAATATTGCCTGCCCCTGTGGAGGGGTCAAATGCCGCAGTGAGCGCGGTGCCGTTGTAGGACTTGGTGGCTGACGGAGTGGTGATGAAGAGGTCGGCCGGCTCCACGGTCAGCGTGCCCGCCACTGTGGTCACATTGGTGAAGTTTTCCGTCTTGTCCACACCGTCGGCGTTCTTGATCACGTAACTCTCTACCACGTTGGCGCTGGTGCCTGTGTTCGTCTGGCTTCCGCTGGTCGTGGCCTCCACGGAGAAGCCTGTAGGCAGTCCCGTCCACGTCACCGTCCCGCTCGTGAGCGCTGTGCCGTCATAGGGTCTGCTGGCGCTGCCGGCGGTGAGCACGATTTCCGAGGTGTTCGGAGTGACGGTGAGCGTGCCGAAATGGTTAATCACCGTGTAGTTCCCCTGCTTCGCTATGTTCTCGCCCCAGGGACCGGGATTGCCCCAGTCGATTTCGCAGGTGTTGGGGCTGGAGCCCACCTCCGTCTGGCTCCCGCTGGTGTGGTCACACCACACATGCTCCCCATGCTCCAGCCCCTGAACATTCCAGTTGTTGCTGGTCAGCGGTGTGCCGTCGTACTCCTTGGTGGCACTACCTGTGAAGAGCGTCAGCGTCGCGGGCAGGATGACGATGCAGCTGTCGACGGGATAGAAGTGGTATAGGCAGGTCTTGTCCTTGCCCGTCTCCGCGTCTTTGATTTCCCAGTGTACAACCCTGTTCCTCACACTGTCCACATCCGTCACCGTCCGGTCCGGCTCCGCCAGCGACACTATCAGCGAGTCGCCTATCCTCAGCGCCAGCTGCCTCCACTGGTCGCTGGTAACATAGTATTCCGCCCGTTCCGGAACCTTCCAGTTGTCGTCATATTCCACCACATTGATACTGTTCATCGTCACCGGGAGGCCGTCATACACCTTCTTGAATCCTTTCGCGCGGAGCGTCATCTTGGGGTTGATGGGGTCGTTCACCTTGATCTGTTTGTCCTGATAGCACCCCAGACGGTCCGTGATGGTCATGTAATACAAGCCGTTGTCGAGGTTAAACAGAGTGTCATAGCCCTTCGGCACACCGCTTTCGTCGGGGGGATTGAGGGCGGGGATCGTGTGTTCGGCTATAAACCTATGGTTCGAATCCCAGTACATAATCGAATACGGAGAACCGTCGCGGTTGAATTCGAACTGCCTGATCACAAGCTCGATCCAGCCGTCAGGTTGGTCCACGCAGTTGCCCCACTTGGTCACTAAGTAGTTGAACGAATACTCATCCACCAACACCGTGTCGCGCCTCTCGCACACCGAGTGCGGCGTCACATCCGTCGTCGTCAGATAGTAGATGTCGGGGTCCAAATAGCGCAACGAGTCCGGCCGCTCGGCAATGAAAGATTCATTGTCGATGGTGCCATTCGCCCTTGACCATTCGTAGGCATATCCTGCGCCGAAGCCGCCGCCCTCCACTGTCGCCTTCAGGTATCCGATGTTGTGACCGTACTTGCTCCAATAGCTATCCATGCAGGCGTCCTGCTTGACGATGCTCACCTCTATCGGGTTGGCGAAATAGAGGTCGATAGCCTTGGTGTTCTCGCATGCAGCGCCCTCGGCCAGATAAGTATGGACGCCAGGTTTATCGAGGGTCACCGAATAGCCGTTTGCCGGCTCCCACGTGTAGGCCGCGCAGGCACGCACCGTGTCGATAGTGATACCTGCACCTGTCACCACCACAGGCACCACTCGGCGTTCCACGCGGGTGTCGGAAGTGAGCGTCACCTTCAGCGAGTCCACACCGCAGGTGTTCAGCGTGAAGAGACCGTTGGCGGTGGCGGGGTTGGGGGTATTCAGCGCTGTCCCCGTACCATGGCGGTACCATTTCACACCATCCGAGGTCTCGCCGCTGAAGTTCTTCACGATGTTGTCCGCCTGCATACGGTCGCCCAAGTCGAGCGGCTTCACCGACACAGTGGAGGCTGCTGTATTCTCAAAGTTCTTCAACCGCGGATACTCATCATCATGATAGGACCAGTAGGTGTCGCCCAGCTGGCTGCGGAGCCCTTCGCTAAGCATCTCGGAAGTGTAAAGATGGGAGGTGAAAACAGATAGTTCTTGAGGATAAAGCTGCCTGTCGTTGAAGATTGCCTGATTGTTTGATTGTGTGATTGCTTGAGTGGTGCCGTCGATGTAGCCCGCATTGTAACAATTCAAAAAACCAAATTCAGAATTCAAAATTAATCCCACGAAGGGGCCAACGTTTGTGTTGCCTTTCACAGCTCCCGTGTTGTAGGAATTGTGAATTTTGAATGTTGAATTTTGAATGGAGCCCACGAGGCCACCGACGCGGCTGTCTTCTCCCGTGGCCTTAACAAGACCGTAGTTGAAGCTGCGGGCGATGGTACCGTCGGCAGAGACGAGACCCACCAGGCCGCCGACGGACTGGGTACCCTTGACATCAAAGCCGTTGTAGCAGTCGAGCACCTGCGAATAGTACGCTTCACCGATGAGGCCGCCCACGGCATTGGTGCCTTTGACGCTACCTGCACCGCGGGTACTACAGCCTTTGACCGTACCGTGGCAGTAGCCGACGAGGGCACCCACATGGTTGCTAACGGTGATGTTGAAACTATCGACGATGATGTTGCTCAGGCGCCCCTGCATATAGCCGAAGAGGCCCCAATTGTCTTGGCTTATTTGGGTAGACCTGAGTTGGACCGAATAGCCCGCACCGTCGAGGTAGCCGCGGAAAGGATGCTCCTCCGTGCCGATAGGAATCCAACCGTTGCCGGTGTAATTACCATTTTCGGCAAGACTGAAGTAGATGCCGTCGGCACCTGCGGGGATGGGGGTGGCGTTGGTAAGTGTTTGATTAGAGGAATAGAAGGCTCCATTGGCGTAATAGAACGGCTGGCCATTATTGATATAATCACTGAGTTGACGGAAGCCAACAATGTTTACGGTAAGGGGGTGCTGTTCGGAGATGCCGAAGGAGAGTTGCACGTAACGTAGGGGGATTGTATGATTTTCATAATTATAAACTATAGACCTTGTGGCTTTGATGCGCATGAAGTTGCGCATACCAGAGGGAGTGAGGGTGGTTCCCGAAAGAGAGGCTGTATTGTCGCTGCTCTTAACCTTGCTCCATCTGAAGGTGCCCGAAACAGGGGTGTAGGAAGGCAACGTGTAGGAAGTATTGGGGTTGTAGGACAAGTTATAAACATCACCAATCTGCAACGCCAGTGCCGAGACCTTGCTGATATCAGTGCCGGAGAAGACCGTCAGGCGCGGATACATGTCAGCGGTACCCGCCTCCCAGGGACGACCCGAGAAAGTGACGGCCATCATCCCGGAGGTGGTATGTGCGGTGACACCCGTCACATCCTCCTCGTTGATGCCCTTGTAGGAGCACATCTGACTATCGTAGTGGAGGTCGTGGAGCATAGAGGCATCTGTGGTGAAGCCGCAGACGGCACCCGCCATGCTGGAAGCCTCAACCCAACCGGCAGAGTAGCCGTAGGCAAAGCTGCCGCCCTGGGTGAAATCGAGGAAACCGACCATACCGCCCACCTGGGCAATACCCTTGACGATGCCGGTGTTGTAGCAGTCTTCCACTTTCCACTGACCACTTTCCACCTTACCCACGATGCCGCCCACATGGTTGCGACCGGTGACGATACCGCTGTTGAAGGAAGTGCTGATGCTGGATGAATTGGTCAAAGTGCCAACGATGCCGCCAACGCAGTCGCCTGTCATCGATTCACATACAATACCTGCGTTGAGGCAATTCTTCACTTCAGATTCATCACTCATCATTCCCACAATGCCGCCGACGAAGTTGCCTTGCGCGATGATAGTGCCGTAATGGCCACAACTGTCAATAACGCCGTCCTGCATCTTGCCCACAACACCGCCGATATAGTCACCTATCGAAGGAACTCGGCTTTGTTCGTCCACATAGCAGCTGCGGATTTCCGACTGCTCGCCGTCGGAGTAGCCGGCAATGCAGCCGACGTATGACATAATGGATTTATTGTAACTATTGTTGTAGGAGGTGTCGGCACGGAGGATGCCGTTGTGGTTATAGCCCACAATGCCACCGACGGTGTCGATGGTGATGCCATTGACAATGGCCATGTGCGAGCGGCAGGAGTCGATGGTGCCGAAGTCGTTGTAGCCGCAGATGCCGCCGAAGCTGGAGCCGTGGGTATAGGTGGCATTCTCGATTTGGGTCATATCTGTCTGGCAACGGACAATGCGACCGTAGTGGTTGGTGCCACAGATGAAACCGAGGTTGCGGCCGGTGACAGCAGAAAGCCTGCTGGGGCTATGGTAGTTACTGCCGACATCTTGAGTTATGAAACAGTTGCGGATGGTGCCGCTGTTGTTGTATCCACAGAGAATGCCACGGTGGTCGCCCGTTGTATTATGGTTGGTGATGGCACCAGCAATGGAGAGGTTCTTCACCGTGCCGCCGTAGATATAACCGAAGAAGCCCTGATTGTCGCTTCCCGGAACGAGGAAGCTTATGACGGTGTGGTTGCCGCCGTCGAAATGGCCACGGAAGGGACGGGTCTTGGTACCGATAGAGGTCCACAGGTCAAGGACATTGTAAGGTTGCCCACTACTGGTAGTGCCATGGAAAGCGAGATCAACATTGGCCGTCAGTTTGAAGTAGAGGTTGCGGCCACCGTCGGTAATTCTCACATATTGGGAAGCGGTGTAGGAACCGGAAGTGAAGAAGGTTTGTGTGGCACTGTTGTAATAACCCGATCCTTGGTTGATGATGGTACGGAATCTCGTTAGCTGTAAACTGTCTTTGATAATTATCGGATTCGCCTCGGAGAGGTTCACCCACAGCTGCACCTTGCGGTAGACAGGATCGTTAGTGCCGGGCCCCCGGAAGCCCAACGTGATATAGCCCTGGGCAGGATGATTGTTGGTGCTGGGGATGGTGACCGTAATTAGATTGTTGCTGGGAGTCGTCCCTATCGACACACAATTGCTACCGCCCACACGTTGCCAGCTGCCGACATCGGCATAATTCAACGTGAATTGGTGCGACACCGTATTGTAGGTCTCTTGATCATACAATTGGGCCCTCATGGCAGAGGCATTGGAGAAGGTGGTGTTGAGGTTACGGATGCCTTGCAATTGGGGGTAATAGTTGTCACTATAATACCATATATTAGTACTGGCGTTTTCGCCCCAGAAGGTATTATAAAAATCGTTGTCTCCCGTTCCCATCGTATTAGCGGTAGGCATTCCCTCGGCCGTGCCCGCTTGGTCGCTGCCGTCGATACCGCCAGCAGGCGACATCTGATTGTCGTAGCAACATTTTAGGATGGTGCCATTCCCCTGCCCGGCGATGCTGCCGAGGTGTTCGCCGGTAGAGCACACAGTGTTGCTGACGTAGCAATACTGCGGTGCGCCCACGCCACAGAGGCCGCCGACATATTTGCGGTTTTCACCGTTGACTATGCCCGCGTTGTAGGAATTTTCCACTTTCCACTCTCCATTTTCCACTTTACCCACGAGGCCGCCGACGTAGTTGTCGGCTAAGGTGTTACCAGGCTGGGCGGTGACGATACCGGTATTGAGGCTGCTGATGACGTTGGTGTTGCGTCCGCTGAGGCCGCCGATATAGACACACTCGGCCTTGCCAGTGACGTCGCCCGCATTGGCGGAGTTCCTTACATTGCCGCCCTCGGCGATAAGACCGCCGACACAGTAGGTGCCGATGACATCGACGTAGTTGAAGCAGCCGACGATGCTGTCGCTCGCGGTCAGCGAGACGCCGGCGATGCCGCCGACGGTGACACCGTACAAGTTGTCGCTTGTATTATTATATTTTTTGACGGAGCAGTTCTCGATGCGGCCGCCGTTGAGAATGGCGCAGACGGCACCGGCAGTGTCGGCACCAGTGATTGTGTTAACAGTGATGTTGAGGTCGTACACCTTGCCCGCAAGGGTGCCGAAAAGGCCGACCACGGACCGGGTTGAACTAAGTTGGTTGAGGGTATGGTTATTGCCGAGGAATGTGCCCGCGAACCGTTTCGTGCCGATAGGAATCCAGTTGGATGTGATATCGGACAGGTTAACGTCGTTGGTGAGACTGAAGACGATGTCCTGCACATAATGCGGAAGCAGATAATCTTTATAGATCACCATGGAGTTCCCGTTCACGATGTTACGCAGATTATTCAGATCATGAAAGTTGTCAACCGTCATCGTGTCAGGCAGCGGAAGATGGTCTATCGCCGTGCGGGGAGTGCATGCGGCGATGGCGGCCGTGCGGACGGACGAGCTGTCGGTCCAGCGCAGACGGGGGTAGCGTCCCTCCTCGTAGAGCCAGTCGTCGTCACCCATATACTCGCGCACAAGGGTTTCGGGACCAATGAAGTAGCGCGTAGCTACTTTTGTTGCCCCTTCACAGACGGGATTGACATGGTAGTCGTTGTAAAACGTCGTATTCGCTGATTCCACCTCCACTTGAGTGCCTGTAAGCACACCGGCATTGTAACAATTTTTAAAGACGCGTCTCGTCGTGTTTCTACAGTGTCCAACCAAGGGATGTACGGTGCCATTGTCGGCCGTGATGTCCCCAGCGTTGAAGCATCGTTCGATACGGCAGGTGTCGGCGTTCACATAACCCACCAAACCGGCAGCGTAGCCCCCGTTCCAGTTATTTACAATGTCGCAACTGTTGAAACAGCCCGTGATGTGGATGCTTGTGTGCGGCGCATTGCCCATTTCCACCGAGCCTATCAAAGCGGCACACTGATTGCCGACGAATTGTAGGGGCGAATGATTATTTGACCCTGCAGAATAGGTGACGGCGCAATTCTCGAAAGAACCGCCCATGACGTTGGTGGCCAAGGCGGCCGACGAGCCGCTGCAGCCCGTGATGTGCGGGTCTTCGATGACAAGGTTCTTGATGTCGCCCTTGGAGTAGATGAAGAGGGCACGGTCGGTGCCGTTCGTCATCGTGAGGTTCATCAGCTTATGCCCTCGGCCGTCGTAGAAGCCGGTGAAGCAGGTGTCGGCGTTCTTTCCGATGGGTGTCCAGTCGCCAACGCTGGCGAGGTCGATGTCGGCGGTCTGTATCCAGTGGATATGCGACAGCGAGTCGTGCGGAATCAGGAAGCGGTGGTAGACGAAGTCCTTGTTGGCGTTGATGCCGTCGCGGAAAGCGAGGAAGTCTTCCAGATTGCTGATGAGGAAGGGGTTCTCGGCGGAGCCGACGTAGGGGGGAATGTTGACCACCGCGTCGTAGTAGCGGGTGCGCCCTGCCACCTCTATAGTGAGGCGCACCACACCCTGCTTTTGCAGATAGACATTCCAGCTGTTGTCGGGCGCATAAAACTCTCTGCGGACAGCATCGGGCCAGAGGTTGTCAAGGGTCCACGTAGCCTCCAGGCTGTCGCACAGTTTCCACAGCACGAACGACTCGGTGAGATCGGAGAGCTTCATGTGCTTGCGCTCCTGGTCGTTCATGTTGTCGATGGTACTTTGGCCGCCGTTGCCATTCGGTTTCATGAAGACATCGAGAAACGGAATGAGGGCGGAAATCACATTGGAATCTTGGGGGTAATCCAATTCGAGGCGGTAGGTGACATTTATCGGATCGTTGAATGGATCCGGGTAGGAATACATATTGCACAGATAGGTGTTTTTCCACAAGCTGGGCTTCTGGTTTTTGATGTCGAAATACATCATGCTGTAATAGGTCATGTCGTAGGTGCTGAGGGCTGCGGCACCACGATTGTCCCGCCAATCTGTCGGAACCCATGACGAGCCGGGAATTGACGGGAGGTCGCTCAGCTGCCAGTCGAAGTAGCAGGTGTCGACACGGATGCTGTCGACGTCGGGGTCGTAGCTGTTGGTGCCGTTGGGGGAGATCGCATATCCGTAGATGCCGCCTACGTGGTGGTTGACAACATATTCGTCGGTGCCGATACCTCCCTTGGTGGGGTTCTCGCCCGAGAGGGCTATGCCGACCATATCGGTGGTGCGGACTGCCATGGAGGAGTAGCAGTGGCGCACGATGCCCTTCTCCACCTTGCCGACCAAGCCGGCAACATAGTCACCGGTGCAGTCGAGATGTCCGGAAGCGAAGCAAACGCTGACTTCGGGCAACAAAGTGTCGTGGAGAGTCATCAGTCCGACCAAGCCGCCCACGTTGTCGCCGCTTGTGCGGATGCTGCCCTCAAAGAAACAATCGTTGATGTGGCCTCCGGAGAGTTCGCCCACCATACCGCCGATGTTGCTGGCACCACCCCTGACGTAGGAATTGACAATGCCGAGTTTTTCGACGTGTGCATCCCCTTCCATTTTCGAAAAGAAGCCTACACCCACAGTGGTGTCCGGACAGTCGATGTACATACCGCTGATCGTATGCATATCACCGAGTAAGTGGCCTTTGAACACAACCGTCTCGGGCCAGACGGTCCAGGAGGGGTCAATCTTGCCGTCGCAGGCAGCCAGATTCCCCTGGTTGAGGGTGATGTCATTCGGTATCAAGAAATACTTGCCTTCGCCGTAGGCGGGAATGGTGTCGTAGTCACCGTAGGTGGGAGGCGTTGTACTACAAATGTACTCTTTGCTGTAGCCATATTTATAAAAGTAGAACTGGTTGCCGGTAGCAAGGCATTGGGCAAAAGCCACCAACTCATTAGCCTTACGGATCCGGTACGGATTATTGGGCGCGCCATGACCGCCCTGGGCAAAAGCATTAGCACCATAGAACCAGCACATTAACACTAATGCGACACGCGTCAAAATGGGTAAAACTTTCTTTTTCATCTCACAGCTGTTTTTTCGTTTTCTTTCAGGTCGCCAGAATAGGGCCAATAGGTCTCCTCGGGGTGGTTGCGGCGATAGCGCCAGGCACGGACAATGCTCCAAGCCAGGCCACCGAGGACCAGGCCGCCGAGAGAAAGAAGGATGATTAACTTTGTCGTCATATCAGTGTTTATTTTTTGCTTTTTAAAATTTCGGATGCAAAAATAGCAACTATCTATAAAATAGATTTTCCCTTCATGGAAAATTCCACCAGAGGAAAAAAAAATTCCACGAGAGGAAAATTTTCCACCCAAAAGAAAACGGGTAGAGCCATGGTTAGACCCTACCCCCTGCCATCTACCATCCCCCTATCATCCCCCTACCAACACCTAACCAACTCCTACCATGGTAGGAGTTGGTTAGGAGATGGTAAGGTGTTGGTAACTGGTTTATAGCTACTTACCGGTAACTCGAAGGAGTGCCCTTTCCTTGGGCTTTGAAGGCCTTTGCCATGGAGGCCTGAGAGGAGAAACCGCACCGTTCGGCTATGTCGGACAGGAGACTGTCGGGTTCCTGATGGATAAGGCTAATAGCGTGGCGTACACGGTGTTGTGAAATCATGTCATAGAAAGACGAATAACCGCAACGGCGGATAGCCTCGGCGAGGTACTTGCTGTTGGTCCCCAACTGCGAGATGAGGGTGTCGCTGGTGAGATGTGTTTCGGTGAAAATTTTATCCTCTGCGAGAAGGGCTTCGAGGCGCTGGGCGAGGTCGTCGAAACGGATGTCAACAAGATGGTGTTTCTCAGAACTATCTGATTCTATGGAATTTTCGAAATCTTCTGACTGCTCTGAATTGTCCGAGATTGCCACTCTGCGCCAGGGATTGAGGGTGAGAACACAGAACCAAACATTGGCCCCGATGAAGAGCAGGTCTCGGCCAAATTTCACCCACACATTGTCGGCATAGAAGTTGATTGCCAGCAAGATAAGCACCAGCGTGGGAACCCAACGGATGAGGTTGGCGAAACGCACGGGGAAGTCATCGCTGTCAGCATAGCGGTCTTCATTGGCGCGACGCACGGCATTCCTGATTCTCAGTGCCATTTTGATTGAACGCCAGAAGAATACAAGGAAGACGAGACTCACGGCACCCACGGCCCACAAGCGCCATCCGTCGGGCAGGTGGATAAGACCGACAGACTGCAATAGCATCGGCACAAGGATGAGGACGGCAGGCAGGAAAATCCAGTGGTCGTGGAACTTATGCTTGATCTCAGGGAAGAAATAGCCCTCGCACATGATGAGCATCTGGATGGAGAAGAAAAGTAGCGCGAAAGCGTTGACGTAGAGTAGCGCGTCGCTGTCTCCTATTTGTAGAAGATACGGGATTTCAAACAGTTGCAGCAGGTAGATGACACCCACGGAGCGCTGGGCGGGGAAGAGCTCGTGGAAATGCTCACGGTAGGCCTCGGGCTTATAAAACCACTTGAGCAGCCACCCGTAGAGGTGGGTGACGATAAACGTCAGATTAGCAGAGTATAATATAAGATATTCTGTATGACTCATTGTTTTTTCCGGGTAAGGATTTTTTGGAAGAACTTGCGCCAGGAGGAACCGTCGAAGAAGGAAGAATCGGTGGTGGCCTGGAGGGTAAGGACAATACCTATGGGAAGCATCACAATTGACGATATCCACATGCCCTCAGGACCCATGGCCGACTCACGGACAGCTTTCTCAGAAATCATACCTACCACATAATAAAGCACAAAGAATCCCACCGAGGCCACCAAGGGCAGACCCAGACCGCCCTTGCGGACGATGGAGCCGAACGGTGCGCCGATGAGGAAAAGCAACAGGCAAGCAATGGAGAGGGTGAACTTTCGGTGCCACTCAATGTAATGGCGGTTAATGTATTCGCGGTCAGACACAAGGAGTTCCTCATACATCTCGGCATCCTGACGGGCACTGATGGCGGCGTTGCGGGCATGGAGGTAAGCACTGCGGCGTTCGCGGGCGAAGAGATTGGAAATGAGCTTGAGAGGGTCGGTAGGCTCAGCGGTGTGGAGCGTACTGTCGGAAGAGGTGTATTGCGACCATGCCCGGAGGTTGACAAGCATATTGGTACGATACTGCTCAACACGCTCGACATAAGACTGTTCCAACTGGGAGATAGAGGTGTCGAGCTGTGAGATGTTCATCATCTGGTAGCTGCCCTTGAAGTTTTCCTCGACACTCTTGTTGTAGGCGAAGGAGGAGATGTCGAAATTGAGACTTTGCTCGCTGAAGCCAATGGAGGTCAGGGGGCGGCTACGGTAGTTGTCGCCCGAGGAACTCTCAATGTAAGTGTAACCGTCGTAGAGGGTGATTTTGAGATACATGTTGTCTGGAGAAGCCTGCATAACACCACGTTTCCCAACGGTGACGAGGGTCTCGTTCATACCCTTGGTATGGTCGTAGACGAGGACATCCTGGAGGGTGCGACCGTCGCGGCTTTTGCTGCCAACCCGGATGACATAGCCGTCAAAATCCTTGTAGTATTCGCCAGGACGGATGTTGACGGCAGGTTTCTTGTGGGTAACATCATAGAGGGTCATACGGTACTTGAGCATAGCGGTTGGCATGACATTGTTGGCGAAATAGAAGGCCATGCCGGTAAGCAGAAGAGCCACAATCACCATGGGGCGCATGGCACGGCTGACGGAGATGCCACCAGCCTTCATGGCCACCAACTCGTATTTCTCGCCAAAATTACCCATGGTCATGATGGAGGCAAAGAGCACCGCGATGGGGAGGGCCATGGGGACAAAAGTGGCGGAGGCATAGAGCAGGAGTTCGGCTATAACACTGAAGTCAAGGCCTTTACCCACAAGGTCGTCGACATACTTCCACACGAACTGCATGAGCAACACCAACACCGAAAGGGTGAAGGTGAGCACCAGCGGCCCAATGAAAGAACGAAGTATGAGACGATCTATCTTTTTCATTCAATGGTTAGAATTTGCCTGAGAGCCAGCGCCATATATCGTTTCCGTTAGCCAGAATCATGAGTGCCAGCAAGAGGAACATGCCGATATTCTGGGCATAGGTGAGGAACTTGTCAGAGGGTTTCTTACGCGTAACTATCTCCCACAGGGTGAAGAGGATATGGCCTCCGTCGAGTCCCGGGATGGGGATAATGTTCATGAAAGCGAGGATAAGGGCCAAGAGTGCCGTAAGGTTCCAGAAGGCATGCCAATCCCAGTGGTCGGGGAAGAGACCGGCCATGGCGCCAAATCCGCCAAGGTTCTGCACACCACCAGGGGCAAAGAGCATCTTGAGACCTGAGATATAGGTAACAAGGGTCTCCCAACCATGACTGATACCAGCAGGAATGGCTTCCCAAAGGGTATAGTCGATATGATTGACAAGATTGGGGAAAAGGACAGCCAGATCATTCTCACATTGAACGCCAAGTTTGCCATTGTCTGTAATGGTAACAGGCAGAGAATCAAGTGTTCCGTGACGGTAGAAGCCCACCATGACAGTGTTACCCGCTTTCTCGGCAAGGACGGGGAGGATGTCCTGAAAAACATTGAGGGCTTGACCATCAATGCTGACGACACTGTCACCCGGCAGCATACCCGCCCTCTCGGCAGGAGAGCCCGCGACGAAAGATTTCACCACGAAGGGAGTGCGGGGCATCATGAGGTATTTGACATGCTCACGGCTTACACGCTCTGCCAGATGACCGCTAAGGGCGAGAGTAAAGGAGGTGTCGCCACGACGCACAGTGACCTGACGGGCGTCGCCAAGGAGGAGCATCTTGTTGGCTTCGGTATAGTCATCAACCAACGAGTCGTCGATAGAAGTGATGATGTCGCCATGACAGAAACCCTCATCGAGCATCACCTGTTCGTATTGGAAACCGTAGGTGGCATTGTGCATGGGAAGGCGGTCCTCGCCCCAATGGGCGAAGATGGCACCATAGAGGAACAGAGCGGTGATGAAGTTGACCAGCACACCGCCGCTGATGATACAGAGGCGTTGCCAGGCAGGCTTGGTACGATATTCCCATGGCTGGGGTTCTGCCTCAAGGTCCTCGGCATCCTTGGTTTCGTCAATCATGCCGGCAATATCGCAATAGCCACCGAGAGGTATCCATCCAAGCCCCCAGAGGGTGTTGTCCTGATCTTCCGGACGGAGATTCTTCTCATCCCAGCTGTCGGGAGTCGTAGCATTGAACCATAGGAAATGCCATTTGCCATCGAACTTCTTGGCTTTAAAGATGGAGAACTTATAGTTAAAGAAAATATAGTACCTGCGCACGCGCGTGTGGAAGAGCTTGGCAAATAAGAGGTGACCAAGCTCATGGGTGGCCACAAGGAGAGAAAGACTAAGGATGAGTGCTATCCAGTTCATTGATTTCTAATTATTTTATCAGTTTCAAAAAGGTCTTCCAACGAGGGGTTGGCAATAAAAGTAGCCGACTGCATGGCGGCTTCAACATGATCGGCAATGTCAAGGAAAGAGATGCGCCCATCAATAAACTGCTGAACAGCAACCTCGTTGGCAGCATTCATGACACAGGGCATATTACCTCCACGCTCAATGGCTTGGTAGGCAAGGTCGAGACAACGGAAGGTCTTACGGTCGGGTTTTTCAAAAGTAAGATGGGGATATTGGGTGAAGTCGAGACGCGGAAGGAAGCTATCAATGCGCTCAGGGAATGAAAAAGCAAACTGGATGGGGGTCTCCATAGAGGGAACTCCCAACTGAGCCTTGATGCTACCATCGACAAACTGAACCATGGAATGGACCACCGACTGGGGATGGACTAACACCTCGATATCAGCAGCATCGACACCGAATAGCCATTTTGCCTCGATGACCTCAAGACCTTTGTTCATGAGCGAAGCACTATCAATGGTCACCTTGCGTCCCATACTCCAGTTGGGGTGTTTCAACGCCTGCTCAAGAGTAACAGAGGCAAGCTGTTCACGCGTCATGCCACGGAAGGGACCACCGGAAGCTGTGAGGAGTATCTTGTCGACGCCATCTTCACCGATAAGACACTGGAAGATAGCTGAGTGCTCACTGTCGACAGGCAAAATTGGCACACGGTGGCGCATGGCGGCGGCGGTGACAATACTGCCGGCGACAACCATGGTCTCCTTGTTGGCCAGGGCGACAGCATGACCATGTTCGATAGCACGGAGCGTGGGGCGAAGCCCCGCAAAGCCCACAATGGCCGCCAATACAAGGTCGATGGTCTCCATCTCCATGAGGTCGGCAATGGCCTCCTCTCCGGCAAAAACCTTGATTCCGTGGGGCTGAAGTGCTTCACTGACATAAGGATACTTGCTTTCGTCGGCAATAGCGACAGCATTGGGTTCAAACTCAAGAGCTTGCTGGATGAGCAAGTCGGCATTGCTGCCCGCACAAAGCACCTCAACAGCAAAACGCTCTTTGTGACGTCTTATGACATTGAGCGCCTGCGTTCCTATGGAACCTGTGGACCCTAGTATGGCAATTCTTTTCGTGGTCAAACTGCTACTTTAATATTGTATTTATTAAAAAGATATATATTCTTCCGGGTTGACGGGGGCACCGTTGAGCCACATCTCGAAATGAAGATGGGGACCGGGTTCACGGAGACTGGAATTCCCAACATAGGCAATAGGCTCTCCGGCACGGACAGCATCGCCCTGCCGTTTGAGGAGGGTACTATTGTTGCGATAAACAGTGATGACGTTGCCAGGGTGCTGGATGGTGATGACATAGCCATTCTCGGCGGTGAACTGGGCCGAAACCACAGTGCCACCATAAGCGGCATAGACCGGTTGTCCTGCGGTGCCGGCAAGGTCGGTTCCTAGATGACGCTGGGCGGCGTCGAAAGGATTGAGGACCTTCCCTTTGAGCGGAGCAAAGAAGAGATGGGAAAGAGCCGGCGTGTTCTCGGTAGAAGGCATAGAAACCGTGGAAGCGGATTTTACCTGATAACAGTTATCCTCACGTTCCACCTCCTGACGAAGGAGAGTGTCATCGTATGAACGGCGATAAACGGCGGCAAGCTGCTGTAAGGAAACGGTAGAATCCTGTCTGGCCGCATCGGCGTCAGCCCCGAGAGACTGTCCTCCAAGAACCGCCTGAATGGTACTCACAAGCCACTCCTGTTCGGAAAGCAGGGTCTCAAGAGAGTCAATTTTTCGAGCATTAACATAAGTTTGCTCTACCATAGCATTATCGGTATATCCAGGAATCCACTCGCGCAAAGGGGTGAAAGCGATAAGAACCGTGGTGAGAAGAATAAGGGCAATAACGGTGACACCGATGCCGACAAAAAGGTTGGAACCCGACAACTGGAAGGAGAACTTCTCCTTGAAGGTGTCAGTGTCCATCACCACGAAGCGATGCTTATGCTTGATGACATCAGTCACCGGCTTGCTTCGCAACTTTGACCACCATTCTTTTATCTTCATCGATTTCCATTAAATAATCAACGAGTCAACGAGTCTGCGCGTATGTAGACCTGTTGACTCGTTGACTTGTTGTCACTTATTGTTTAGAAATGCTCGTTGCGATTATCCTCGATATTGGCTTTCATGCGGAGCACCTCGGTAATCTGGCGAATCTTGTTGCGATAGCCCTGTTCCATCTGGGCGCGAACAAGATTGCTGTCAGGACCATCAACCTTGGCCTTACTGTCGACCTGCACCGTGTAGATGGCGCTGGCGCCTTTGATGGGGTGGGTAAGACCACTCTTGGTGGCGGCAATGACAGACATGACCTTGGGCTCCATGCCAAACTTGCCAAAGTAGCCATTGAAGGCCACGCTGTCGAGGGTGTCAACAGCCACATTGAGTTTGACGGCAATGGAGTTGATATCCTTGGCGGCTTTGACAGCCTCCTCGGCACGGGCCATAAGGAGTTCGGCTTTCTTCTCGCGACGGACATCCTGCTCAATCATAGGACGCACCTGGTCAAAGGTAGCATAACCTTTCTTGAAGACATCCTTCAGAACAGCAATGACATAGTTGCCATCGCACTCGTACACCTGATCGGTAACAGCGCCAAGCTGCGTCTCCTTATTGAAAGCCCAACGAACAATCTCACGGGCACCGCTGACACCAGCGAGGCTTTCAGACATCAGACCAATACGGGCACTGCGCATCTGCAGGTTCTCCTGCTGGGCGCTAGCCTCAAAGGATTTGAGGGTACGGTTCTGCGAGGCAAACTTGTGAGCCGTAGTGTAGACGGCATCGTTGGTAGCCTTGGAGGGGACAATCTCACGAGTGATGAGGGCCACACGGTATTTCTTGCTGGCAGGAGTCTTGTCGGTCACTTTGATGACAAGATAGCCGATTTCACGCGGATCAGCCACCACAAAGCTCTGTCCAACGGGGGTATTCACCACCTGCTCGTTGAAGAAGGTGTAACCACCATCAGTTACCCAATTCAGGTCGCCCTTGTTCTCGGCCTTCTGGGGGTCGTCGCTAAACTGCTCAAGTGCCTCCTCAAAGGAGATGCGGTTGCTGTTCAAGAGAGCGCTCACACTATCAGCCAACTTCTTGGCCTGGGCATCGCTGCGGGTAGTAGTTTGTGAACCGGCTTTCTCGTTCAAAACGAAGATATAACTGGCACGCAAACTGTCGGGGCGCACGGCTGTGCCCATCACCTTGGCCATCATCCACTCATTGCCGACAATGGCGGGAGCGATGAAAGAACCAGGAGCAGCAGCCTCAATCTGAGCATCGAAGGGAGCTCTGAAGCTACTGGCTTTCACGTAAGAAGAATCGTAGCTGCGGTGAGATTCGCCATTGACGAAGAAGGGAATTTCCTCGTTTTCGATAGTCTGGAACTCCTCCCAAGTTTTCTCGACACCAGCCTGGATATCAGCGAGGTCCTGCGGAGTGGGGTTGACAGGATAGACAATAAACTCGACATCACGGAACTCTTCGGGCACACGGAATTCAGCCTTGTGTTCCTCGTAGTAGTTCTTGTAGTCGACATCGGCCACGGTTACCTCGTCATCGCTGACGCTCTGGAAAGGCTGAGCGGCTACGCGGACATTGGAAACTTCCTGATTGTAAACAGCAATCTTCTCAGCCAAAGCTTTCGGCATATAGAAGCCGGAAAGAATCAGGCTGGCATACTTCTGCTGCATGCGATCCTTCTTGACAGCCTTCTCCAACTCAACCCACTGCATACGCTGAGTGGTGTCCATGCTGGTAAAGTTCTCCAAAGTACGGCGTACGGCAATAGTGTCGTAAACACCAGTCTGAGGATTGGTAAAATACTGACGCAGATAGGGGTGGATAAACTTGCCGGTATACATGTCACCCAACTCGCCCGGAGTCACCTGCAGACCCAGTTCTTTAGCCTGTTCCTCGAAGAGGGTCTCTTCGACAAATTCGCTCCATACACTCTCACGGATGCGGCTCTGCATCTCAGAGGGGACCTGAGCGACCTGCTGCTGCATCTTGTAGTTGTTCTCGGCACGCTCCACAAGCTCGTCGAAACGCTGACGCGACATGGTTTCGCCATTCACTTTACCCATGTCCGGGATGCCACGGTTGTTCTTGGTCAAGTCGCCAAGGATGAAGGCAATGATAGCAATGCCGACGAGTGCAACGGCAATCCACGAATGTTTTCTAATACTTCCGATAATTCCCATTTTGTAGTTTGTTTTTTAGCGCACGTATGTGCTTTTATTTGTTATTATTATTTATTATTTAATTCTTTATTTAAGGGTGCAAAATTACAAAGAAAAACTTTTGTGAAAAAATTTTTTTTATTCAGAACCCCTCGTTCTGTACATAAAACACATAGAATCAGCATAGAGGAATTAACATTTTTTCAACAAAAGCATTCGCTGAAAAGGCAAAAAAGGGCGACAAAAGATTGTCTTCATTCAAAAATCGAATGAAAAAGGCAACAAACTTACAACACTCGGGAAAACCCTCACACGACCTCCCTCAAGGTAGCAAATCACCCTCAACGGATGCCCCTGTACATGCTCATATTCCGACAACACCTGACGGCAGGCACCACAAGGCGATGCTTCACAAAGAACACCTTCAGCATTGCGTCCCACGATGGCTAGCGCCTCATAGTCACGACATTGCGGATACTGGGCTGATGCGGAAAAGATAGCCGTACGTTCGGCGCATAGTCCAGAAGGATAGGCTACATTCTCCTGATTACTTCCCTCAACTACAATACCGTTCTTCAACCGCAGCGCTGCACCCACATGAAAACCAGAATACGGGGCATAGGAACCCTCGATGGCCCCGATGGCCTTTTGCATCAAGGCGCTATCTTCGCGTGGCAGTTCGTCAATCGAGTCATACTCCTGATAATCAATAACGATAGTCTTATCCATAGAAAAGCATTTTCCGCTGCAAAGTTACGACCTTTTTCGAAACTCTGCAAGCGGAAAATGCAGGAATGGAATTTATCGGACAGTTATCTCTTTACAATCTTGCTCACCGTGCCCTCTGTGCGAAGCATATAAACACCGCTTCGAAGTGCGCTGAGGTCGAGTGTATTGTTGCCTTCGTTGAGTGTGTAGGTTGCCACGCGGCGGCCCGAGAGGTCGTAGAGCACAGCCTCGATGGTGCGGCTCACACTGACATTAACAATGTCGGCCGTCGGGTTGGGCCAGAGGCTTTCGATGGCAGCCTCCACATCGTCGATACCCGTGATTTCAGCGAAGTTAGCAACAAGATTGATGTCGGAAATGACCATAATGGTGCGCACCGAGTCTGTGACACCGTCACTCCAATCAACAAAGCGGTAACCCTCATTGGAGACAGCCTTAATTTCAATTCGAGAGCCTTCAACGTAGATACCGGAACCAATAACAGAACCCCTTATGGAATCATTAGCAGAGAGTGTGACGGTATAGTATATCAACTGAGTACTGTCGATGAGTTCGTGGATGACACCGACACCCGTGAGATCGAATCCACCTGCGGGGAACGGTGTGGGCCAGGGATCATTGACCATATGGCCAAAAGCATCGTAAGTGGCATACTGCGAATCAACACTTCCAACGACATCAATAACACGCACATAGACAATACTATCGATGTCAATACCCGTGCTGTCACGGAGCTCTTCGAGGTCGAACGGTGTGCCATAACCAATGCGGTATTTACCAGCCAGATTGTTTATCATCGTGGGATCGGTGGAACCATAGGTGTCAGTCTGTACATCGGTCGGGGTCAAGCTAGTGGCCGGGAAGCGCACAAAACGCTCTCCATCAGAGCTTACCTCGACAAAAGCCAGCTCAAGGAAAGAGTCGCCAAAGCTGTTCTCGAAGACGGCAAAGTCGGGTCCCTCGCCATTGCGGATGGGACGGGCGAAAGTGAGGGTGGCCATGCCACCGTCGCCAAGGCAAACCACATCACTGGTATTGGAAAGGGTGGGCATACCGAGGGCGTTGCTGTCGGCACCGGTAGTGGCAGGCTGACTATTGGGATTAGAGATATCACGAGGTCCACGTACAACCGTGATGCCGGTAGCCCAAGCCACGAAAGCACTACTATCGGCCTTGATAGCATCGCAACCCTCTGTGCCTACAGCGCCACAGAAAGGACCATGTTCCGGAATGACAGGACCAGGAGTGCCACCGGCGGTGTCGGGAACAGTGACAGGATGGATAGTCATCGGGAAGACTTTAATGTATTCCATATAATGATACAGTTCCCAATAGACGCTGTCAACAACGACGCCCACAACGGGGTCACCCCATTTCTTGAAGTCGCCATTGCCAAGCATTTGACCCATGCCAGCGTCAGGAGTACCATTGCGCAAACTGCTCCAGTAGCTATTGAGGCTGATACCGAGAGTGTCGGTCATGCCAGCGGCGGTGTCAATATAATTGATGTCGGTGATGGCACCGGTATAACTGAAGCGTGAGTCGACGGCAGCGATGTCGGCCATCATGGTAGCTGTAGAGACACTATCGGAGTTGAAGCGGTAGCCCCAGGCCAAAGCGGTGTCGGCCCAGTTGACGGCGAGGATAACATGGTTGGAACCAGTACCCACCCAGAAAAGGATATCGCTGGAATCAATGGTGGCATCAATGGCAACAGGAGGCTCGGGAGTCACGGTATCGATGGGAGCGGAAGCAGTATCAAGAGCTACCACGATGTTGTCGATACCACAGAAGTAGTTGGAGGGATATTCGCCCGTATGGGCCGTATCGGTGCTCATCCAAAGGAAGGTGAGACGGGCCTCGGCAGGGATTCCAGTGTGTCGGTTGAATCGGATGGTGTCATTGTGGGTGACACGGTAGTCGGCAAGAATGGTGTCGAGAGCCACGAAGTCGGAAGTGTCGTTCACGATGTAGCCGACGCGGAGTTCGGCACCGCTGCGGAGCGTGGTACGATGGTTGAAGGTGAGCATCGTCTGACTCAGGGGCTGGTCAAAGCCAGGCAGGACAGCGTAACGCTTGTTGCCATACATACGCGCATTGTTGATGGCATTTACATACGTGCCGTCATAGTTCTGGCAGACGATAAGGGCAAGATAGGGGTTGCCCACTTCCATGCAACCGAAGTTGTTGGTGCTAGTGGCATAGCCGATGCCGCCGAAATAGATGGAAGCGGTAGCCGTGGTATCGTAATTCTCGTGGAAGCGGCCGTTGCCAAAGAGGCTCCAGCATTCGGGCACCGGAGCACTGGCATAGGAGACTCTCATGTCCTGGTCGTCGGTGTAGCCAGAAAAGTCCATCTCATAAGGCAGGTTATAGACCGTGGAGCACAGCGTGTCAATGGGCTGAGGTTCAGGAGTGATGGCCGGCGGGTTGACAGGTTCCACCTCGCTAAAGTCATAAAGACCACTGGTGGAAATCTGCACCATGTCACCAGGCCAAATGCTATAATCCTCCAGTTCGTCGCCGGAAATGGCATCGATGTCACCGAAGGAAGTGAGGCAGCGCACCACAATGTTGGAAGTGTTGGTCTGCGAAAGCGATAGGTCGCCCTCCGTGAAGGAGATGGAACTGATGTTGTAGGGAGTACTCATGTAGTAGCTCACCTGATAATCGAAACGAGGATCGTATGTGTCGATGGAGTCGAGGAGGTCGAGAGTCGAGGGGTAGTAATCCTCATCGAAATGGACACCCCAAGCGAGAGACACGCCGTCTTCTTCCCAGGCGATTTCAACGATGGCACTGCTCACACCAGTACCCACCCAATAGCGAATGTCGTCGACAGTGATAGTGTCTGGATGGGGTCTGGGATCGGTGGTGTCAACTACCGGCACGCTAACGGGATGGATAGTCATCGGGTATACATAATTATAGTTCCAGTAGCCACCCCATTCTTCTACCCAGGTACTATCAACAAACTCACCGGTGGAACTCTCTGCCCATTTCTCAAAATCGTTGTTAGCGAGAGGCTGAGCTATGCCGGCATCCATCACACCGTTGTTGGTACTACCCCAGTAGCTGGTGGCTAAGCGACGTAAGGTGTCGCCATTTTCAACAAAGAGGATGTCATCAATGCCATAACCGCCGGGGATGATGCTGAAGCGTGGGTCGGCGGCAGCAATGTCGGCCATCATATCGCTGACAGACTTAGTACCGTTCCAACGATAACCCCAAGCAAGGGCAGTATCGGGCCAGTTGACAGCCATAACGGCTTGGTTAGAACCTTCGCCAACCCAGTAGAGGATATCACTGGCAGCGATGGTGGCCTCGACAGGAGCGGGAGGCTCGGGCATGCTACCCTGGGCGGAAACCATAAGGTTGTCAATGCGGAAGTCGTTGTCGGTACCGCTGACAGTGCTCTCGGCATAGAAGGCTAGACGGACAACCTGTCCTGTGTAGGCAGCAAGGGAAAGCGTGACATGCGAGACGGTATTGGTCACCGAGGCAAGGGCATAGTCGTCACGCTCGGTGTCACTGCCCCACTTGGCAACGGGAATCCATGTAGTTCCATTGTCGGCGGTGGCCAGCACAACGAAGCGGTCATCGTCAAGGCCTGCGCCTGTCTCGGGAGCATCGGTGGTGTTATATTCTGTCAACATATAGTCGAACGACAGCTCGGCATCCTCGGTGAGATTGAGTTCGGGAGTGACCAGCCAGTATTTGCACGAAGTGCCATAAAGGTTGACCTTCACGTGCGACGATTCGTCGAAAGCGGTGGTCGAGCGGGTCCAGCCACTGGAGGTGCTAGTCAGAGTGGCACTATTGGTAGAATCAACATAGATTCCGCTGTAGCGGTTCCAGCAGGAGGAGAGCTGGTTCATATTGGTGATGTTGTCGAAGTTCATGCTCCACGGCAGAGGCATGGGGGCGCAACTGGTGGCGAAGCTCGCTGTGCGGGCGGCAGTGGGGTTACCCCAACAGATGCTGCGGACATCGACGGAGTAGTTGGTGCTGGGCGTCAAGCCACTGAGGGTATATGTGGTGGCACCCGTGACAGTGGTGCTGTCAGTGTTGGTGCCGTCGCTCCAGCGCACGATATAACTGTCGGCCGTGCTGGGATCGGTCCAGGTGAGGGTGGCGCCATAGGCCGTAACGTCAGAGGCCACCAAAGTGGCAGGACGGCTACAACTGCTCACGGTGTCGACCACCAGGCTGTCGATATAGCTGGTGATGGAAGTGGTGCCGGTGCTGGTCTGCATGATGGTGATGCGGTTGCCGCTGCCGGTATAGCCACTCAGCTCCACCTCGAACTCATTCCAGCCAATCTCGGTAGGCGTGAGGGTGGCCAGACGGGTAAAGGTGGTAGTGTCGGCAACGCTGTCGCTGATACCGACAGCAATCTTCACCTTGTTCATATTGGTAGTGCTTCCACCGTATTTATAGAAGAAGCTCACCTTCAAAGTGTTCATGTCTGACGAGAACTCGGGCAGGTAGGCCACAGAATATTCCTTGATGGCGCTGGAGGTACCTTTGGAGTACATCTTGAGCGACTTGAATCCATTGAGGGCGTTGCCCGAACCACTGGCGCAATAGGGGTAGTTATTGGTAACAAGGCTGCCAGAAGTATTCTTGTACAGGCGGTTCCAGCAGCGGTTCATGCCAGCAGATTGGGTGGCTGTCCAGCTCTCGAAGTTCTCCACGAAAGGAACTTCCGTTACCGGGGCACAAAGGGTGCTGACCGAGATGGTGATAGGCAGCGTGAGAGTACCGTCGTTGCAGATGGAGACCACCTGAAGCTGATAGTCGGTCGAGGCGGCAATATCGCTGACAGTAGTCACGGTGTCATAGAAGTCGGCACTGTCAGTGCTGGTCTCCGAGATGAGATAGTAGCGGTAGTGGTTCACCAGGGTGGGGTCGGCAACGTGGAGAGTGAAGCCATTGGTGCCGATATTGTCCACACTGATACTCTGGGCGCGGACGCAGGCAGGCATGTCGTGTACGTCGATTTCGTCGATAAACCACGACTTGGCCGAGCCACCCGAAGGGAGGTAGCGCAGGGCGATGCGAGCACCAGCGGGAGCGTCGAGGAAGGTGTTGGCACACAGGTCATAGCCATTGGCAAACTGGGCGCAGGGGTAGTTGACCACGGAGACGAAGGTGCTGCTGTCGTCGACATCGGTCATATAGCCCACCTGAAGGGTACCGCCAAAACTGCCGGTCTCGGAGGGACGGGCCATGAAGCTTATCTCGAGGGTACTGATTTCCTGGTCAAACTCGGGAAGGACAAGTACGTCACGCGAGTCGCTGTTGTTGCCATAGATACGCAACGTATAGCCGTCTTCACCATAACCGCCAGTGGAGCTTTGCGACGGGCGGAAAAGTTCTAGACGGTCGAGGGAACGTCCTTTATGAAATTTCCAACAAGGGAGTGTGCTGTCTTTCACGGCATAACCGTAGCCGCTGGCATGAGCCACGTCGACAAACTGACTGAAGTCCTCATGATAGGGGATGGCCTGGGGACCGCAGCCGGTGCGGAAGGCAGTCTCGGTGAAGCCAGTAGTGGTATCGGTGCAGAGGGTCTTCACACGCACCACATAGCGCGTGTTGGGAAGTAAGTCACTGAGAATATATGTGTTATTGTAGATTTCCACGCTGTCCTCGGCAACATATACCATATAATGATTAGAGTAGTTGGGGTCGGAGAGGGTGAGAGTGGCCGACGAGGCATCAATGTCGGAGACAACCACCTGCGAGGGTTTGACGCATGTCGGAAGTTCCTCGACGACAACATTGTCCAGATAGGCGGGGCCGCTGTCGTTCGAGCGCAAAGCCAAACGACCGGAAGAGAATCCGGCAAAAGTTACGTCGAAATGGGTCCAGCCGTTGCCATCAGGCAAACAATGGGCTACCGGGGTGAAAGTGGTGTCAGTCATGTCGATAACACCGGCCTCAAAACCATGGCGGTAGGTCGACAGCACATCGAAGCTAAGCTGCAGCTGGTCGGGAGTATCCTCGAACGGAGGAAGTACCAAGATGGTCGGAGAAGAGGGGCGGCTGCTCACATAGAGGCACTTGCCGCCAGTAGGATTGACCGACGAAGAGCTGTTGATATAGGGGTCATTCTCGCTGTAGGGGTTGATCAGGTCCCAGCAGAACACTTGGCTGACGAAAGAGACCGAAGCAGAAGCGTACGACAGGCCGTTGTAGGACTGGAAGTCTTCGACCCACGGCAGGTCGCTGTGGGTGATGGCTACGCAGGGGGTGCGGAACGTGGCGTTGCGCGACGCCGTCTGCGTACCGTCGGAGCAGTTGGTGTAGACCTTCACCGTGTAGCCAGTGTTGGCCGTAAGGGTGGTGTAGTAGATGGTCTGAGTGTAGATGTCGGTGCTGTCCACCAGCGAGTCGCCGGCATAGAGCATCACGGTGTAGTTGTTCAGGTTGTTGGTGTCGGTGATGTTCACCGTGGCGGCAGTAGTAGTAATGCCCGTCACGCCGACCGCCTGTGCCTTAGGACACGAGAGGACCGCGTTGGGGTCGCTGGCATAAATGAAGTTGCTGATGCCAGTAAATGTGTAGTTGCTACAAGTGGATTCGGAAATTCTTAAATGATTGGTGCCGAGGGTGGTGGACCCATAGGCACCACCATAACTGTTACAATTCCAATAGGCACTAGGCGACAAATGGATACCCTCATCGGGGTCGTTGTAATCGACCGACCCCAGCATAGAGCCACTAAAAGTGTACGTAAAGCGCGTGTCATAAGCCGCGATGGTGTCGAGCGCATCTCGCAGGGTGATGGTGCCGTTCCAGCGCACACCCCAGATGACAACGGTCGGAGTGTACGAGGCACTGGCATCATCCCAGCCAATGGCCACGACAGTGCTGTTGCTACCCGTTCCCGTCCAGAACTGCACGTCGGAGGGATCAATGGTAGTCAGCTGGGCTGAGGCGCCGAAGGCAAGCGACAAGCCCATGATGATTGTTAGTAGTTTTTTTACCATTTTTTTTGATACTTTAATTGTTAATACATATAATTCCCAATTCCTGTATCGGTAAATCTGACGAGGGGAACAATGTAAAAACACACAAGATTGCAAAACCCACCCGTCGGGCGGTGCAAAAATCTTATGGTCGGGCTACTTTTCCTCGAAAGCGGTACCGATATTCTACGATTTGGCAGGTCTTCTGGCTTGCTCTCCAGGCCCGGTCTTCCCATGCAACTATGGCGCTGCACAGTGACGTAACAGATTGGACCTCAACTCTTGAGCTTACAGCAGCGGGACTGCGCCGGACTCTCACCGGCTTCCCTCTTAGCGCCCTCGACGGGCGACCAAATCGGCTGCAAAAGTACAAAAAAAATTCTTATTCCAAAGACAAAAAAACAGCCAGTTAGTGTAAACACAATATTACCCCCATTTTGCCGTTTCTTTTTATGTTAATTTCATGCCATCCGAACGGACATATATCGCCATCGACCTCAAGTCGTTCTACGCCTCGGTGGAGTGCGTCGAACGGGGTCTTGACCCGTTGACTACCAACCTGGTAGTGGCCGACAAGAGCCGCACCGAGAAGACCATCTGCCTTGCCGTAACCCCCACATTGAAGCAGTACGGCATCGGGGGGCGAGCACGCCTGTTCGAGGTAGTGCAACGCGTGCGTCAGGTGAACAACGAGCGACGCAAACAGGCACCCTATTGGCAGTTCACTGGCGAGTCGGCCGATGACAACGAGCTGAAAAACAACCCTTCCCTGGCCGTCACCTACCACGTGGCACCGCCACGCATGGCGTACTACATAGACTACAGCGCCCGTATCTATAGTATCTATATGAAATATGTGGCACCCGAGGACATCCACGTCTACTCGGTCGACGAGGTGTTTATGGATGTCACCAACTATCTGGGAACATACAAGATAACGGCTCACGAACTGGCCCGTCGCATGATAGGCCACGTGCTGCGCGAGACGGGCATCACCGCCACCGCCGGCATCGGTCCCAACCTCTACCTCTGCAAAGTGGCTATGGATATCGTTGCCAAGCACATACCGGCCGACAAGGACGGGGTACGCATCGCCGAGCTTGATGAGATGTCGTACCGCCGGCAACTGTGGAGCCACCGCCCGCTGACCGACTTCTGGCGTGTGGGGCACGGTATCGCCCACAAGCTTGAGGCCTGCGGCATGAAAACCATGGGCGACGTGGCGCGCTACTCGCTCACTCAAGAAGGACTGCTCTATAAACTCTTCGGTGTCAACGCCGAATTGCTCATCGACCATGCCTGGGGCTGGGAGCCCTGTACCATCGCGGCCATCAAGGCCTACCGCCCCAAGAGCAACTCTTTCAGCTCCGGACAGGTGCTCTCGGAACCCTATACCTTTGAAAAAGCGCGCATTGTGATGCGTGAGATGGCCGATGCTATGGCGCTCAAATTAGTAAGCCTCCGACTGGTGACACATCAAGTGGGCATCTTCGTCAACTATGATACAGCAAGCTTGAAACAAGACAGTTACACAGGTGAGGTGGTCAGCGACTACTATGGTCGACCCGCACCCAAACCCGCCCATGGCGGCGTGTTCCTGCCCCACCCCACCTCGTCAGCTCGCATCATCACCGAGGCGGCCATGGCTCTTTTCAACCAGAAGGTCAATCCCCAGTTGTTGGTTCGACGACTCACCATCACTGTAAACCAGGTAGTTGACGAGGAGAAAGTAACCACTACTCCCACCGAACAGCTCAATATATTCACCGACTACGAGGCGGTAACACGACAGCGCGAGGCCGAACAGAGCGCCCTTGAAAAAGAGCGTCGCATGCAAGAGGCAGTGCTATCTATCAAACGGAAATTCAATAAGAACGCCATTTTCAAAGGCATGGATCTCGAGGAGGGAGCCACCGCCCGCGACCGCAACGCACAGATTGGAGGACACAAGGCGTAGTTGAGAGTTAAGAGTTTAGAGATAAAAGTTATGAGTGACTATGAGGATATAATCAATCTGCCACATCATGTGTCGACCCACTACCCACACATGAGCATGGAGGGACGCGCCGGGCAGTTTTCCCCCTTTGCCGCCCTCACGGGTCTCAATGCCGCCATCCGCCGAGCCGCCGAGTACCCCGACGAACAAGTCTATTTCGATGATGAATTGATACAAAGCCTTTACAATGAACCTCTTGACGAAGAACAATAAATGCATTATCGGCCTCTCGCCAATGGACGATATCACCGACCTCCCCTTCCGACAAATCTGTAAGGAGATGGGGGCCGATATGCTTATCACCGAATTCATCGCCAGCGAGGCTCTCAACCGAGACGCTGAGAAAAGTCTGCGCAAGATGCGTTTCACCCCCGAACAGCGACCCATTGGTATACAGATATTTGGGGCTGACGAGGATGAACTCCTGCGTTGCCTCGAGGTGGTGGAGCAGGCCGAGCCCGACTTCATCGACATCAATTGGGGCTGTCCCGTGCGCAAGGTGGCAGGTAAAGGGGCAGGCTCAGGTATCCTGCAGGATATACCTAAAATGCTTAGAATCACTGGTTCTTTGGTCAAACATGCCCACTTGCCGGTGACTGTAAAGACTCGCATTGGCTACAGTCATGATTCCATGATGATTACAGATTTCTGTGAGGCATTGCAAGATACCGGTATTGCCGCTCTCAGCATCCACGGACGCACTAAAACCCAAATGTATAGTGGCAATGCCGACTGGACGATGATAGGTGCCGTGAAGAACAACCCCCACATGACCATCCCCATCTTCGGAAACGGAGATATCACCACCGCGGCGCAAGCCGTTGAGGTCCACCGCCAGTATGGTGTCGACGGCATCCTTATCGGCCGCGGTGCCATAGGTAACCCCTGGATTTTCGAACAATGCCAACGAGCCTTCCGCGGCGAACCAGAAAGGGAGATTACCGTTGCCGAACGCGTGGAGGTCTGCCGCCGTCACCTCCTCGCCGCCGCGGAATTTAAAGGAGAACGCACCGCCGTCTTCGAGATGCGCAAACACTATGGCGCTTATTTTAAGGGACTTTACAACTTCAAGCCCTTCCGACTCGCCCTCGTCAGTACCCCCACCCTCGAAGACACCCTCTCCGTCCTCGACCGCATCGCCGTGCAATACACACAATAAAACTCCCCAATTCTCGTTAACAAATTTGTTATGGAAGAAAAAAACATAATAGAAATAAAAAACAAGCGGGCAGCGTACGAGTACTTCCTGATGGATGAGTATACCGCCGGTTTGGTGCTGATGGGCAGTGAGATTAAAAGTATTCGCGAGGGGAAGGCAAATCTCAACGACGCTTGGTGTACTTTTGTCGGCAACGAGCTGTTTGTAAGAGATATGCATATATCAGAATACAAGTTCGGCAGCTACTGGGGTCATCAGGCCAAGCGTGACCGCAAATTGCTACTTAACCGGCGGGAACTACGCAAACTGCAAATCAAAATCAAGGAACGCGGCTACACTATTGTCCCCGAGCTGCTATTCGTCAATCCTCAAGGCTATGCCAAGATGACCATCGCCTTGGCCAAGGGTAAACATCACTACGACAAGCGCGAGACCATCAAAGCCAAGGACTCACGCCGCGATATGGAAAGGGAACTGGCTTAATCAAGTAGTTAAGTAGACAGTAGTTAAGTAGTTAAGACAAATGAAGGTTTTTAAGTTTGGTGGGGCGTCAGTCAACAGCGCCGATGCAGTGCGCAACATGGCGCAGGTTGTGCAAAGTCACTTGGAATCAAAGCCTTTAATGGTCGTCGTCTCGGCCATGGGGAAGACCACCAACCTGTTGGAAAAGCTGGTGCCTGGGAGCGCGGACGTCTCGTCCGCCAATACACTGCGACAACAACTCGAGGTCTATCACCTTGATATCGCCAAGTCCTTGATTCCAAACGATAAAACCATCATCAAAAAGATTCAGGACCTCCTTCATCAGTTGGACAACACCATCGTCTCACTCCAACCCGACGCTGCTCATTATAACTACAATTACGACCAGGTGGTTTCCTTCGGCGAAATCATCTCTACAACCATCATTGCCGAATACCTCAACCATCTTGGAATAAACACCTTATGGTCTGATGCGCGACAACTTATCCAGACCGACAACCACTATCGTGAAGGACGTGTCGACTGGCAAGCATCTGAGACCGCAACAAAGACATTACTTGCTGATTCTATAACACATAGCGTCATCCTAACGCAAGGATTCATTGGTGGTACCGTCGATCATAAGACCACCACCCTCGGCCGCGAGGGCTCCGACTACTCGGCCGCCATCCTCGCCTACTGCCTCAATGCCGAGAGTGTTACCATCTGGAAAGACGTGCCCGGATTCCTCAACGCTGACCCCAAATTCTTCGCAGACACCGTCAAGATTTCCCAGATACCCTATAATGAGGCCATCGAGTTGGCCTACTACGGCGCTTCCGTCATCCATCCCAAAACAGTGAAACCTATCCAGAACAAGGGTATCCCTCTCTTTATCCGTTCTTTCATCACCCCCGAAGCCGAGGGCTCTTCCATCGGCGACTATAAGACCATCGTCCCCGAGACACCCCTGTATATCTTTAAAAACAATCAGATACTTCTTTCCATCCTGCCTCGCGACTACTCTTTCATCGCCGAGGACAATCTGCAAGTCATCTTTGGTATCCTCAGCAAAATAGGTATCCGCGTGAACCTCATGCAGAACTCCGCACTGAGCTTCTCCATCTGCATCGACAACAATCCGCAGTTGGTGACACCCCTTATCGAAGAGTTAAAAAGCATGTTCCGCGTGCGTTATAACGAGAACCTCCAGCTCATCACCATCCGCTACTACACCCAAGAGGTCATCGACAGCATCGTCGCTGGCCGTCCCATCCTCCTCGAGCAGCGCTCACGCACCACCGAACAGCTTATTGTCCCAGCCTAAGCATCGCATCACGAATCTCGTTGTCAGACACTTCCACATCTATCATGGCGGCACCGAGGTCCTGCAACAGGACACATCGGATGGCGCCCGAGGCATTCTTTTTGTCCTGACGCATCAAGGAAAGTATCTGCTCGATGTCTTTCAGGTTGTATTTCGGCAATTCTATCTGTCTGTTAAGCCACTTGGAACAAACTCGATAGACCTCTTCTGACAATCCCGTTTTCTTCATTGAAAGATACATGGCAGCCTTCATGCCGATGCCGACGGCGATGCCGTGGGGCAGGTGCGAATAGACTTCGATGGCGTGGCCGAAAGTGTGGCCGAAATTAAGAATCTTCCTGATACTATGGTCATAGGGGTCGGCTTTCACCACGCGAGCCTTGATTCTCGCCACCTCCTTGATGGCAGTAATCGATAATCGGTAATCGGTAAGCAGTTGCTGAAACAGCTCGGGGTCGGTGACGGCGGCGGTCTTCACCATCTCCATCCGGCCATTGAGGAGTTCCTCCTGCGGGAGGGTGTCCAAAAAGGCAGGATCTGTGACCGTTAAAGCCGACGGATAGAAATGGCCAATACTGTTCTTCACACCACCGAAGTTAATGGCCGTCTTGCCTCCAATAGCGGCGTCAACCATTGACAACAAGGTCGTTGGCACATTGATATAACGGATGCCACGCTTGTAACCCGCCGCCACATAGCCGCCGAGGTCACAGACACAGCCGCCCCCGAGGTTGACAACCACGGCGTTACGGTCGGCCTCACTCTCCATCAGCGTCTGCCACACCTGCGCCGCCACCTCCAGACTCTTGCACTCCTCACCCACCGGCACCTCGATGAACTCGGCCTCCTGCAAAGCCTCCACCTGCGAGATGAGTAGTGGCAGGCAATGCTGGAAGGTATTCTCGTCCAGCAGGATGGTGTATTTCGCATCCCGCCATTCCTCTTTGGCCAACTCTCGCCCCAGGGCCTGCAGGCCACCATACAGTATCTTCGATTTCGTAGTCATGCAATAATGAACGCGCTGATACGTTATTTATTGCATGAAATTGGAACTGCTCTCCCCCGCCAAGAACCTGGACTTCGGCCGCGAGGCCATCAACCACGGTGCCGACGCCCTCTACATCGGCGCGCCCGCCTACGGCGCCCGCGCCGCCGCCACCAACACCCTCGAAGACATCGAGGCTCTGGTAAACTACTCCCATCTCTATGGTTCCAAGGTCTTTGTGACCGTCAACACATTGCTCTTCGACCATGAAATCGAGCCCGCCGTAAAGCTGATACACCAGCTCTACAATATCGGTGTCGACGCCCTGCTCATCCAGGACCTGGGGCTGCTGGAGTGCGACCTGCCACCCATCGAGTTGCATGCCAGCACCCAATGCCACAACGCCTCGGTGGAACGTATAAAGTTCTTGGAACAAGTGGGTTTCCGCCGCGTCGTGCTGGCCCGCGAAACCTCCCTAGAGCAGATGCAGGAGATACGGCAGGCCACCTGTCTCGACCTCGAGGCCTTCGTCCACGGCGCCCTCTGCGTGAGCTACAGCGGCCAGTGCTACATGAGTCAGTACCTCAACAACCGCAGCGGCAACCGCGGATGCTGCTCACAGCCCTGCCGCTCCACCTACGACCTCTACGACGGCGAGGGGCGCCTGCTCCTCAAGGAGAAGCACCTACTGTCGCTCCGCGACTTCAACGCCAGCCAACAACTTGAGAACATGATAGCTGCCGGCATCTCCTCGTTCAAGATAGAAGGGCGCCTGAAAGACCTCTCCTATGTGAAGAACATCACCGCCTACTACCGTCAACTGCTTGACAGCATGATGGAAGGGCACGAGAAAGTCTCTTCTGGGAGCTGTACCTATACCTTCTCCCCCGACCCCGACCGCACCTTCAACCGCGGATATACCGACTACTTCCTCCGCGAGCGCCAGCCTATGGCCAATTTCGCCACCCAGAAGTCGCTAGGAGAACTTATCGGTAAGGTGACCTCCGTGGGCCGCAACAGTCTTACTATCAGTGGCACCGAACCTCTCGCCAATGGCGACGGGCTCTGCTACTACGATGCCGACGGCCGACTGCAGGGCTTCCTCGTCAACGGCGTGCAGGACCGTACCGTCACCCCCAACCAGATGCCTGATATCAAGGCAGGTACCACCCTCTGGCGAAACCAGGACCAGCGGTTCGAGAAACTGCTGCAGGGCAAGAGCGCCGAGCGAAAGATAGGCGTGGAGATGCTTTTCAACGCCACCCCCGACGGCTTCGCGCTGCGGCTCACCGACGAGGAGGGTCTCAGCGTGACCCACAGCGTGGCCGCTGAGCAGCAGGAGGCTCGCAACAGCGGTGGAGCGGAGAACCCCATCGTCAAGCAGCTCAGCAAGCTGGGCAACACCCCCTTCGTGGCCACCGCCGTTGTCGACGAGACCCAAGGACGTTTTTTCCTGCCCGTCGGCACCCTCAACCAGCTGCGCCGCGAGGCCGTGGAGCAGCTTATGGCGCTACGCATCGCTCACCACCGTCCCGCCGACTGCCACCGCAGCGACGGCGGAGTCCCCTACCCTACCCCCACGCTTGATTACCGCGCCAACATCATCAACGACAAGGCAGAGGCGTTTTATAAGCACCATAGCGTAAAAGAAATAGAGCGTGGACTGGAGCAGACCGAGGACTATGACGGCAAAGCCCTGATGACCACCAAATACTGCCTGCGCTACGAGCTGGGCTGCTGCCTGCAGGGTAAAAACAGAGGCAAATCGCAACTCGACATCAAACCCACCACCTCCCTGCTATTAAGGAACAACGACCGCCGCTTCCGCCTCGACTTCGACTGCCGCCAGTGCCTTATGCTGATATACCCCCCAGAAGTAGCTTCAATGCTCTAGGTTCGGTCCAATTTTATCCACAATAATTCATCACTCTCCCGTCAGCCCCCCATAGCTCTTGGCTGCCGCCAGCAGGGCCTCTTCGGTGGTATAACGTTCGTAGTAGGTGCAGCGGGTGACGACTCGTTGGTGCGACACCAACCCCTCTTTGATGTGCACCAAGCCGAATCCCAGCATCGGGTCGGCATAGCGGTTGCCCACCAGCGCCAGCGTCCCATGGACATCCTTGTAGGGCGACGTGAGCGTCGAGGGAATATTGACGAAATCATCGGTTGTCAACGGCTCCACCTCGATGTTCAATTGGAACGAGTCGGAGCCATTCTGCCATGTGTGGACGCTCTGTTTCAGCACATAGAGCAGCAACGTCATCCTGGAAGCCTTGCTCTTTGTGAGGTCGGTAAGCAATGCCGGATGCCCGTCCACCTCGCCTAGCTGGTAGCCGATGGAAGGCAGCGGACCGTCGCTGACCACCATCTCGGGCAACAGCAGGGCATTGCCGGAATGGTATTGCCGCTTCTCCAGGTATGGCACCGGCGAGTGGATGTTGGCGAACATGAAGAGATTGTAGGCCGGCTTGTCTCCGTCGAAGTATATATGTCTCGTCGCCCTCAGGGCACGCCAGAGGGCGTTGTTGTGGCTCTGTCGCTCACGCAGCAGCAGCTGTTTGCGCGACAGCCGGCGGGGCTGGTATATGTGCGACGGCCGTACAAAAGTCTTCTCTCCCCGCTTGTAGACGGTGAGGCCGCCCAGATGACCTTCAACATCTTTCAGTATTCCTTTCGCTTGTGCCATGGTGATGTTGTTATGTTGGTTCTTTGGTTGTGTGTTAATGCAGGCGTGGGGGAGTCTGTTGGAGGCAGAGAAGTCTAGGGTAGGTAGCAGACAGGTCCATGATAGGTAGGAGGTAACAAGCCCATGGTTTCGGTTGAGTTTCGGTTAAGTGCCGGTTGAATCCCAGTCTAGATTTGGTCTGGAGACATACTATAACTAGTATATCGTTCTATTAACGGACTTGTTTTCTTTTTAGTATGTATGATTTGCCGGAAAAGGCACATGTTTCCTCATCCTTTCCCTCGCTGAAGTTGGTTTTACTCATAGGTGCTCGATTCCCCTTACGGGGTGCCTTGCCCAGTGAATAATGTCTCGCCAAACCGCATGGTTTGAGTGCGGTTTACCCCTTCGGTTTTATGTACTAATATGGTCAATATGGATCATTTAGGATTTTAAACTAAACCCCATTACAAGATTTTGATGCCATTATCCACCTTTTCTCCGAATCAGAGTATCGATAATAATATATGCAGGAATCGGATAATGCGTAGTCTATAGTATTCCCTCTTACTTTAACATAATATAGTGCTACTTTAAAAATCAAGAATCCGTCTTGGTCAATTCTCCATTTAAGACATATCGTAGGGATTCCATTCTTTGTCCTTTTATATTGCCTTATTGTTTTTTTATCGTTAAAATTTGCAATGTCAATTTTGTCTTTCTCATCCCACATTGATAGATTATAATCATAAGGGAATGTATGCGCAGCTATCATATAGCTTGAATTCCCGTACAGTAATTTACCATGTTCCGAGAAGAAATCTCTCAACGATTCATCGATCAAGCTGTCTCGCACTCCGCTTTGTCCTTGTGATGGTGTCACCCAACAAGTTATAATTATAAGGTATAACAAAAAGAACTTTAGTTGTTTCATAATGTATCTATTAAATGCCATGCCAATCTCTTATTTAACACCCAGTCTGTCTCCCAAATCAGTTCTGCTTAACGGTATGGTTGCTTGTATTCCATTTTTATCGTACACTGACAGTGTTTTGTCTCTCATACCAAATACATAGTTTATTGTGTTTCCTGCCCTATTAATATCTGCTGTAGATGGGGTTTGAACCCACGAATGAGTCTCTCCTCTTTTACTCGCAGAAAAAGTTGCTCCTGCATATTCAATATCATTTGGATTACCTGTTGATCTTGTACCACTAGGATGGCTATGGAATCTTATTCTGTCATATTTTAATCCGGGAATTGAAATATCACCTTCATGCGGATTACCAACTTCGGATCTAACATCCAGTTTTTCCCATGTAGTACCTTCTGTGTTGGCATACCCCCCATATTCTCTATTATTGTCATCACCACTACCCCCTGTTCCATTATCTTGAATTGCGCCATATGCTTCCGCCAGCATGTCTAATGGCAGTATTGAAATGAAATTATCATAAATTTCTGGATGTTCATCGAAGTATTCGGAGTTTCCTCTGTGCAACTGTACTTTCAACTTGGCAATAAATAAATCCCATGTTCCACAAAGCGCATCTCTGCCATTTCTCATGACATAAACCATTCCGTCATTTTTCCCATCATTACCAAGATATTGACCTCTTTTGCCATAAAAATCCCCAAATTCTCTTCCATCTGGGTCAACCAGTTTAACTGGGTTCCAGGCGCAATAGGCATAAGGACTAATGTCAGGGTACTTGTCAGCCATCGGGTCGACACTTAGCCACATGGTCATCAGCTCGTGATCCATATAGCGGGCGCCGAAATAGCCGTAGCCAGTCTCCTCGTCTCTTTCTTTGCCCGTGAATCGGAATCGTTCCTGATACCCAGCGGGATGCTGGTCTACGAAGGGTTCTCCGAAGGGTAAGTATTGCAGATGTTGCACCGGAATGCCGCTGCCGTCGGTAATCCAGCTGGCACCGCCGAGGTGGTCGCTGTGGTAGAAGTACACTCCTGGCTCGTCGTCGGGACGTTCCCTGACGAGATTGTCGATAACATGGTGTATGTTCCACGGATCCGGCTTCACCGAAATCCGAAGCCGCAGCAACAGCTTTTTTATATCGACCTTTTCCAGCCAGTCCAGCTCCTTGCCGTGGATGTCCACAAGCTGCAGCTCCTTGAGGCTTTCGGGCTTGAATTCCTTGGCATCCACTAGCTTGAGTCCGTGCCAGAAAAGGTTCTCGACTCGATTCGACACCTCTTCGTTGCGGGAGATGCAGGCGGTATCGTGGTCCAGGCCGCCGCTTCCGAGACGGGCACATACCCGGTCGGCTCCGGCATAGTAATGTTTTGTGTAGCCCTGTTCGGTGAGCACAAGATAGGGTGAAGGATAGATGGTAACGCGGTTGAGACCGGAGACAATCTGCTGCAACTGGGCGTTCAGGTCGACCGTGGAGGCGTCGCCCGTCATCTTCAGCGTGCGCTGCCCCGTGTGGTCGTAGGCGTATCCTCTAGGTAAACGGTATGTACTCATTTGATTCAACTAATCCTATCAATCAAGAGAAATTATAATAGGCTTTTCCTTCCCTTTTAAATACACACCCAGGGAATGTTCTCTTGTTGGATGTATTTCTCGAATATCGTATCGGGTCGCCGCAGACAAAACACCTAATACACGTATCGTATCAACCTCTGCAGAATCCATTGCAAGTAGTCGGAAATCTGTAATACTCTTGTACCATGCATTTAAGAAAATCCAACCTTGTTTCGAATCATCCGCTACCATTAATGCATATAGACCATATCCGCAGTCGTCAATTCCCCTAAAAAATAATGTGCACCCATCAAAGATAAGCATGTCTTTTGAGAAAGTCAAGTTGGTGTCAGCGGTTTCATCATTGAATACGTTGTTATTGCAAGACAGAAGTGCCAGAGTCAGCATTAACAATAACCATTGTTTTTTTATGGAAACCATATCGTTCATAGTGTAATTTTTTGAAAAAATAGGAGTTAAGGGAGGCAGGGACCAGGTAACCAATTATGGTTGATATTATGGTAGCCGCGATTTTTTGCATGTCTGTATCCACATTTGATGGAGAACTGGTCATCTTGCGAATCCCACTGATGAGAATAGCCATTTTTGTTTGCATCTCCGAATCGGCTATTGTAATGAGCCCCTAATTTTGTGACGAACAAAGAGAACCCCAATGCCTCACATGCAGCGCCATAGAGGAAATTACCGAAATTTTCTGGATTGTGAGCCACGCCATCAATCAAATACATGGACTTGTAGGTATTAATCTCATACAGGCTTGCCATTCCCTTTTCTGCTTTCTTTGAAAAGTCAAGCTTCCCCAATCCAACACCTTCTTCTTTTGCGTAACCGTATTTACGTTTACGGTTATCATCACAAAATACACCTGCATCACGAAGCATCTTTTTTATATCGTCTTCCTTCACTATTTGTAATTTTGTAATTTTGCCTCCCTCGATAGCGATAGGATCATTTATAGGATCTGCAAAAGTAAATGTATATGGATTGCCCGAGGGCTGCTCATATCTTCCAACATGTTCCCCATCGGACTTTATCGAGTGTGAATAGTTTCCATATTTATTAAAGACCAGTGTATCGCAGCCATCGGGGTCTATCAACTTCACGGGATTCCACATGCAATAGTTGTATGGGGAGATGCTGGGGTACTTATCCATCATCGGGTCAACCGATAGCCATCCCGTCAGCACCTCGCTCCAGTAGTACCTTGCGCCGTAATAGTGGAAGCCGCTTTCGTGATCCTTTTCTTTCCCGTTGAAAGGGTAAGGGTGGGAATTGTGGTAATTGCGCTGATTCTCAAAATGTAATAAAAGTATATGGGTGTTCCATTTTTGAAAAAAGAAGTATAAGAAAAGGCTTTCCATCAGTTGCTCCAATGAAAAATAGTGGCCTCTATATGTCGCCAAAGAATCCACTTTTCCTTTTTATTTTGCAAAAATACAAAAAAAAATGAAATTGAAAAACAAAAAAGAGTCGTCGCATTCAGTTAGCAGGTAAACGTTGGCAACTTTCTTAGTGCTTTTACTTTGTTTTTGTTCAATAGATCAGCGTAAACTTTCGTGCTACCAATATCCGAATGACACATTAACTGTTGTACTGTATATATGGGCACATCTTTTGTCAGTAAGAGAACGCAGAAGGTGTGCCGTAAAAGGGGAAAGATAATCCTGGCCCCCCCCCCCAAAAAAAACATTCCTTCGCAAGGAACCAATGTCCCGTGGAGGGGAAATAGTTCGAAGCTATATGAGAAAACTATTTTTCTTTGGTATTCTCTATTTCTTTCACTTCTGCATCTTCTGTTGGCAGCAGGTAGTCGGAAGCCCTATCTCGAGAGATGACACTGCGGCCAATTTGCTTTTCCACCTCGTCGCGTGCCGCTTTGGCGGCTTTTCCACCACTTTTCGCCACCCGTTCGTTCTCCTTCATCGTCTGCGGATTTCGGTTGCGCGAAATCTCGGTGGTTGCGGCTTCTGCCAATGTGTTCAAAGCCAACTCCAGATTGGTCATATTGTCGCGTAGGTTCTCCTTGGTAAGTCCTTTGTAACGCTTATATTCTCCAGTGGTCATACCGCTCCACGCTTTAGTAAGGATATTGGTGAGTATGGCGAAATCTTTCTGCTCCCTCACACCCGAACGCTCCCATTCGTCGGTGAGTTCTTTGCGTGTGCGGATGGACTTAAGCCGGTTCTCTATCCAGCGCTCACTATACCCCTGGTGACGGTAATCCTCGACGGCCATCTGAAAGGTCAGTTCTGGATCTATCATCTGGTCGATACGCAGTGCGCCCACTTCGGAAAGCCACTGCTTGATGGGTTCGGCTTTCTTGGAAGGAATGGATTGGATGATACGGAAAATTCCCTCAAGGTCAGCTGCTTGAGTCTTGTAGTTTTTTCCATCAGCCGCTGTCATTTCAGTAGGGGTACAAATTGTACCCCACCTGGAATTGAGTTCGGGGTCGCGAGTACGCATACGCTTAATGTACTGCTTGATATCTTTGCTGTCGGTTAAAATCTGCACAATATCAGCAATGGAGAAATAGTACTTCTCCTCCTCCTCATCCCATGCAATTCTAACCTGTTTCCCTTCAAAGAGTTGTATGGCGTTCAATTGTGTCATCAGTCATCGTATAAACAACTGCAAAGTTACGAAAATTGAGCGATATGGCAAAATTTTTTTGACATATCCAAAATGAAGTAACTTCGGCGAAGCCAAAGATACAAAAACTCTCCGACCCCACCGCATTATTATTAATTGGTGCACATAAGTATTGGAAACAAAAAAATTAAAACATATTCTTGATGGCTAATTGTGTTATTGTTGGCCAAAATAAATTTTGTTACATCGACGGAAAAACGTATCTTTGCACCGTGAAAACTACTTTTCTATGAACGGAGGTTACATACAATACACTACCCCATTGTCAGATAAAGACATTGTATTGTGTGTTCACCCTATGCTCTACGCCTCTCCTCTGATTACACTCACCCAACATGGCTATACGAAACACTACTTCGAGGAAGGAAGACGTATCTGCAGCAAAATTGGAGGTGGATTCATCAATGTTCATCCCAATGAGATAAATAATCATGTACAAGAACTGAACCATAATACATACGAATGGCAATACCAATCGCAGTTAAATGGTATCAGATACACATTCGGACACTGTATTCATTCGGAGCCGAATGTCATCCCAACGGAGAGTTTGCGCCGTATGCTGTTTGAACAGGAATTGTCTCAAGACAGAGGAGAGCCCGCCTTTTACTACCATTCTGATCACCTCGGGAGTACTGCCTATCTGGTAGCAAATGGACATGTGGCACAAGTTTTAAATTACTTGCCTTTTGGTGAAGATTGGCTCGAAAGTAACAATTTCAACCCAGATGATACCACTCGTCTCGGAATCTACCGTTTCAACGGGAAAGAAAAGGACTGGGAATCAGGCTTCCACTACTACGGTGCAAGGTACTACTGGAGCGAGGTGCTGACGGGATGGCTATCGGTTGACCCGCTGGCGGATAAGTATCCCAGCATCTCCCCCTACGCCTATTGTGCGTGGAATCCAATTAAATTGGTAGATGTAGATGGATTGTATCCAAGGGCTATCTTGAAATATGATGCACGGGCGTTCCCTCATGGCGGTGGATATAGACTGAAGCCCCCTGCCGTCCATTTGCTCTCTTTGGTATCTGGTGTAAAGGAATCGTATATAGCCAATTCTATTATAGTCGAACGAGGTGTTGGGCATTATGTTCCATGGTATTCCTCCAAGAAAGGAGGTGGAGCAATAACACTAGGGTATAGTTCGAATAACTCGAATATCATTCTTACACAAAATTATTTTGAAGATGATGCTTCCGCATATAACAACAATGGATATGGGCAGAATATCTCTGAATGGTTGGATATTTTATCCCATGAAGTAGGCCATATTCCTCAAATAGATAAGAATGGTGGTATGGCGGGGTATGTCTCAAATGCCATGATGGAGTATTTGCAGTCAGCCGGACATGATGCGGCTCCAAGCGAGATAGAGGCAGATATTGGACAAACCCAGTATCGGAAATTTTGTGCCTTTGTTTCACAGAAATATGGAGGAGAGTCTATTCCGGAGTTGTTTTCTTCACACATCTCTGACAAACGAAAGATTCAAATTATTGACAAATGGTGGAATGAATATAAAAAAAGTTGCAATGAAGCCGAATAAAATTATTTATATTGTAATATGTTTTTTATTTGTATCTTGTGGGAGTAATGATTTTTATATTGACCAAGAGCGATTGATTATTCGAGGTAAAGACAGTCCGATACGATGTTTGGAAATCAGAAATGTTACAAGCGATTCCCTGGAATATTATGAAATAAAAAACAACAATGCGAACAAAAGACTGGAGATTAGCATTGCCAATCCTCCCGAGGGGTATGTGATTACTAATTGGTGTGAGGACACTTTAATGAATATAATACTAAAAAGGGGTAATCAGTATGCAATAACGAATAGAAGTGTTCATGATGCATCTTCAATTACGAAGATACTAACATGTTGTTATCCGAACTACTTATAGTATGGAATAAAGAAATCTGGTGCTAAATACTACTACTAGTAGGACATTGATTTTATACTTAATTATCAAGATGCTTGATCCCACAGTACATAACACCGCCCAGCAAAACACCGCCGTTTCATGGTCTTTCCCCTTATCGAATTCCAACGGGAAGGAAAAAGACTATGAATCAGGCTTCCACTACTACGGTGCGAGGTACTATTGGAGCGAACTTTTGACAGGGTGGCTGAGTGTCGACCCGATGTCTGACAAGTACCCTTCGATTTCCCCCTACGCCTACTGTGCTTGGAATCCTGTTAAACTGGTTGACCCAGATGGTAGGGAGATTGTAATAAAGGATGGTCAAAAAACCTATTACTATATTAATGGACATGTATATACTAATAGCAAGGGACGTGGTGGCTATTGGGACTCCAGGTTAGGTAAAGAGGCCAATAAGATAAAAGGAAATCTTGACAAAATGCTAAAAGATAAAGCTGGAGCAAAAGTAGTTGGGCGTTTAACCAACAGTAAGAAAACATATACAATTGCGGCTGATGCACAAACCGGCGACGGGAGTTACAATCATTGCAGTAAAAAGGTATCTCTGGTTAGCGGTAAAGGTAATAATTTAGGCTCTTTGTCACATGAACTATTTCATGCCTATCAAGATGATAATGGTAGGACTCCGCATACGGTCTATAACGAAGTTGAAGCCTATGTTTTTAGTGGAGTAATATATGGGGCTTCGTTGGGTATTACTAGCACAACAGACATGAATTATAATGAAAAAGGAGTAAGCTTCGCAAAAAGTCTGAAGGTAGGACGACCTTTTAATAGCGATACTTTTCAATATCTATTGGATAATTTCAAGAAATGTTCTACCGCAAATTGGAATGGTGATTATAATAGCTATCCGAAAAATCCGGGTAATTATAAAGCTAGTGAGAGTTTATTAAATGGTTTGTTCTGATGAAAAAAATATTTTCAATTTTAATATGGATGACTCTATTGCCAGTTTTTGTTTCTTCATGTGGCAGCAATGGTCGTGAGGAAAACTCCTTTATAATCGAAGATTATTTTGAAGTTGGCGTATTAGAACCTGATGATGCTGTAAAAAAGACAATAGAGGATGTTCTTGGGGGCCTTGTCTCGGAGTACCCTGTTTCTCACAAAGACAGCATATGTATTAATATAGAATGTAACGCAGTTTGGAACGTGTTAAATAATGAAAGAACATCATCAATTAAAGTTACTAGTATAGATACCAGTTGGTTCTATTTGACCATAGATGAAGGGGAGTGTACTGAGGTAATAATAAACTGGGATAAACCTACAGAAAAGCCTATTTTGCGAACAATAAAATCAATATTAGACACAGGTACATTCTCCTTGTATTGTATAAATCATGATAATGTATCACCCGAAAGATTGTTAAATGCTTATATTGATTCCCTTGTAGAAACAGAAATTAATTTTAAGATGTATCTAACGAACGGTAAGAATTAGGATATCTGGATTGGGGGAAACCAAACATGAAATGGCTATCTCATAGAAACCAAGGGGCAAATCGCATTCAAACCTTGCGGTTTCACCCCTTTGTTTTCACCGGCAAAGAAAGAGACGAAGAAACGGGCTATGGTTATTTTGGGGCAAGGTACATGGACCACGAGCTGTTGACCATGTGGCTGAGCGTCGACCCGATGATGGATAAGTACCCG
>ONCC01000013.1 GCA_900316235.1 uncultured Bacteroidales bacterium | reverse complement strand
CCGAGTTCTTCATTGTACACCTGACGTGTCTGTGTCTTTTGTCTCATTTTTACTTTTGGTATTGCTCCCAAAAGTGTCAACTTTTTTCAGGTTAAGACAACGAAATAGTCTTTGCGTCATCAGACCCAGAGATGTCGCATGCTATCTCCCGCTTTGCTAAAGAGGGCAGACTGAAGAAGATTGCCCCCCGCCTCTACACGACAAACCTAATCGACAGTCCGGAGAGTGTGGTCCGTCGTAATATATTGAATATCATTATGTGGCGATTCCCCGGAATGGTGATTAGCCACCGTAGCGCACTGGAGATGCGTCTGACTGCCGATGGATTCTTCTTCATTACCGGTACATTCAACCGAAAGATAACAGATCTGCCAGGTGTGACCGTTGTGGTAAGCAAAGGTCCCGGTGCAGACAAGAACGATACGATGTTCGGGCAGATGTTCATAGCAGGCGAGTATCGATGGATGCTGGAGAATATGCAGGAATCACGTCGCACGGGAGAGGAATCGAAGGTGCTCCCGAGGGATGTGATAGAGAAGAAGCTTGGCAGCGTATTGATAGCCAGTGGAGAGGATGGACTGAACGCCTATCGGGACACTTTGAGGGAGACTGCTGAGCGATTGCAGATGGACAAGGAGTTCCAGAAGATCAATACATTGATATCGGCATTGTTGGCTACACATGAAGCCGAGGCTCTGAAATCGTCGTTTGCAAAAGCTTTGTCGGTAGGGTTGAAATACGATGAGAACCGCAAACGACTGTTCGAGACGCTTTATGATGCCTTGCAGGAACAGCATTTTGTATCTCGAAAAATAGCAGTTCAGTCGGAGTCGGAATATCGCGACATCGCTTTCTTCGAGAGCTATTTCTCCAACTACATTGAAGGGACCGAGTTCGAAGTGGGTGAGGCTAAGCAGATAGTGGAGACTGGGATTCCCGTGGCCAATCGAAGAGAGGACTCTCACGATATTTTGGGCACATTCCAGCTGGTGTCGAACCGGAGCGAGATGATGCGATATCCGCAGTCGTCAAAAGAACTGACGGAAATACTGCGTCGTCGGCATGCCATATTGTTGTCTGGTCGGCCCGATTTGACTCCTGGTCAGTTCAAACAGTTGAACAACAGGGCGGGTAACACCGAGTTTGTGGACGTTAAACTGGTACAGGGAACGCTGGAGGTGGGCTTTGGCTATTATGCCGCACTGACAGCGCCGCTGGCTAAAGCCATCTATATGATGTTTCTCATCAGTGAGATTCATCCTTTCAACGACGGGAATGGCCGTACGGCTCGCGTGATGATGAATGCCGAGCTGTTTAGGGCTGGAGCGGCCAAGATTATCGTGCCCAATGTCTACCGTGAGGACTACCTGCTGGCGCTCCGCAAGCTGAGCCGCCAGGGAGACCCTTCGGCATATATAAAGGTGATGGACACTTTGCACCGCTTTGGATACACGCTTTATGGGCGTACGTTTGGCGACATGCTGGCTTACCTGCAGAGGTGCAATGCCTTTGAAGACCCTGACGAAGCAAAACTGAGATTTGAGTTATAGCCTTGTATACAGTTTCCCATAGTGGCGAAATGTAGAAAGGTGTGTACTGCCCTTGGTCATCATCCCATATCAGTTCGAAGGCCTTGTCCAGTTTATCTTCTTTCTCTTGCGCCTTCCTGATGGAGGCGATGAAATCTTTGAATTGCTCGCGAGTGGGTGTCATTGTTCTTTGAGTTTATAGTCTAATTACTGTTATCGGTTTCCAAAACTCCTCCCGCCAGCTGGGGAGATACTTCGGGATATGGTATTCTCTAAACATGCGGTCATTATCGAGAATCCATATCAAACGTTTGTGGATGATGTATACCATAGGCTTTCTTTTAGGTGTCTCTGCCTATAAAGTATGGGGATTTCAAAAATGTTACAAAAAAATGTATTGGGGGGGGTAATTTAAGTTTTGCCAGAGAAATATTTTGCCATCTCGGAAAAAGTGCGTATCTTTGCAATCTCAAACTTTGTCATCATGTCGACACTTTACTCCATAGGGCACGGGAGCAAGAGCTTCGAGGAATTCGAGGAAGAACTGCGGTCGTTTGGCATCCAGTACCTTATCGACGTGCGCAGCAAGCCGTATTCGAAATGGAACCCCACCTTCAATCTGGAGGCGCTGCGGGCGTTACTGCAGAAGCGGGGCTTCGTCTATGTATATATGGGCGACACTATTGGTGGCATGCCCACCGACCTTTCGTGCTACACCGATGGTCATATTGACTATGCCAAGGTGCGCGAGAAACCGTTCTTCCAAGAGGGTTTCGCACGACTGCTGACGGCAGCGGAGAAGGAACTGAAAGTGGCCGTGATGTGCAGCGAGTTGGAGCCCGAGAAGTGCCACCGCAGCAAGCTGATCGGGCAGGAACTGCTGAAGCACGGTATCTCGATGAACCACATCGTTGGCGTCGGCAAGAGCCAATCGCAGGAGACCGTGATGGCCATCCTGACAAAGGGTGCCGGCACGATGACGCTGTTCGGCGAGGAAACCTTCGTTTCACGGAAATCGTATTCGTAATGGACATCTTCACCATCGGGGTTTACGGTTCCACAGAACAGAAGTTTTTCGGTAAACTGGCCGAGAACGGAATTGACACCTTCTGTGATATCCGGCAACGACGTGGGGTTCGCGGAAGCCAATATGCCTTTGTGAACAGCAACCGACTGCAGAACAAGTTGGCTGAGATGGGCATCAGCTACACCTACCTTAAAGAGCTGTCCCCCACCAAGGAAATCCGCGAGAAGCAGAAAGAGGCCGACAAGCGCAACGGCATCCAGAAGAAAGACCGCACACGGCTAGGCGATGTGTTCATCAACGGATACCGTGAGCATATCGCTGACTATAATTTTGGTGCGTTGGTGGAGATGCTGAAAAGTATGCATGCCAATAGGGTGGTCTTTTTCTGCGTCGAAGAGTCGCCCTACGCCTGCCACCGGTCGATAGTGGCGGAGAAAATGCACAAACTTTTTGGTTACCCTATAAATCATCTGTAATGGCTCAAGTTATCATAGTTTCAAGGACGAGGATGGCTGGCGACTGCGTGTGCGTCGGAGGTGTGGACGTTGACAACCGCCGTTCGGTGAGACTGCTCAATGCACGGGGACATCATGAGACCGCTACCGATTGCCCCTATCAGATTTGGGAAATATGGGATATCGACTATTGCCTGAATCAGAGGCGACCAAACCCACATACCGAAGATGTGAACGTGCTTCGTCGACGAAAGATTGATGCTGTCGATGCTCCTAATATGTCGGTCAACCGCTTTGCTGGAGTGCTTGAGAGCTCTAATATCCCAATCTTTAGAGGTTCGTTGTTTACGGTTTTCGATGGCAGGTTGAAGCTGACCGACGCGGACAAGATGTATATTTCGAAAGAGGATGTGCCGACCTACAGCACCTGTTTCTGGGTGAATGACAAGCGGCTGCTTGGTTATACCAACGACCGCGGTCGCTGGCAGTACCGCTATAACGACATGTCGAACCGCTACGGTTACACCATCTCTTACGTAGGCTCGGCAGAACCTCCTACTGACATTGAGGCTGGCTCACTAATCCGCCTCTCATTGGCCCACTGGTGGAAACCAGAGGATTCCAACGATGAGGAACGTTGCTACCTGCAGTTGTCAGGGTGCCTGATTCAAGGGAAGACCGACGAAACGACATCTGTTCTCAGGGAGATGAATGTACCGTTCGTGAGAATCGAGAACCAAGTGCAAAGCAATGACTGGTTCGATGAATACGAGCATGAGTTAGATAAACTGCTGTTAGAAAAAGACAGCATCGAAGAAAAGATAAAAGAATTGCGTTCTCGTATCCAACAGCAGATGGAAGAGCGACATCTGGACAAAGTGGTAACTGGTAAATATAGTGTCAACTATACCCCAGCCAAAACAATCATGCAGTTCAACGGCAAAGCATTCAAGCAAGAAAATAAGGAACTCTACGCCTCGTACTGCATACCCAAGCAAAAAGAGGCAGCAATTGTAATCCGAAGAACTAAAAATCCAAAGACTTGACTTATGGCACTGTTGAAGTTTCATGTACATCGGGAGAATAACCGCACGCTGGAGGAGCGGCGCGAGGCGCTGGAGTTTGGCAAGACGGGGGAGCAGATGACGGCAAGATACCTGACGGACAAGGGGTATATCATCCTGGAACACAACTACCGTCGGGGACATCTGGAGATTGACCTTATCGCGCTGGACGGCGACGAGCTGGTTATTGTGGAGGTGAAGAGTCGCGCCTACGACACCATACTGCAGCCCGAGGATGCCGTGGACCATAAGAAGCGGCTGGCGCTTATCCGTTTGGCCAACGAATACGTCAAAAGCCACGACCGAAAGGAGAACGTACGGTTCGATGTCGTTAGCATCGTATCAAAAGAAGGCGGTGCCGAGATAAAACACCTCAAGAATGCCTACAATGTGATGAGTTTCTGACTGTAAATACTTTTTAATGTTTACTGTTTAAAGTTTAATGTTTACTGGTTTCACTTTTCTCTTTTCATTATTATGACTCTTAGCAATGATATCATCTCCATAGAGGTAAACGAACATGGTGCTGAACTGGTGAGCATTAAAAAGGGCGGATTCCTTTCGGGGAGTCCGGCCTTTTTTTTGTTTTCGTTTTGGCTTCGCGATTGCGAGGTTTTTTTTAATGCAAGGCAATATAATCCAAATAAAAATGTTATTTTTGCAAAACGAAATTCATTTCATAAAAATGCAATTATTGCAAAAATATTAAACGCATGAAGACCGACATGGGCTTGCGCAATGCACGTCTGAACTTCCGGCAGCTGGAGGAGACGCACCTGATGGAGAATGCCGTTTACAATGAGTTGTGCATGAGAGGATACTCGGTGGATGTGGGTGTTGTGGAGATTAACGAACGGCAGGAGAACGGGAAATACGTGCGCAAGCAGATTGAGATTGACTTTGTGTGCAACAGGGTTGACGAGCGGGTTTACGTGCAGTCGGCCTTCGCGATTCCCACCACGGAGAAACGCCTTCAGGAGGAGCGTCCGCTGGTGAATGTGGGTGACGGGTTCAGGAAGGTTGTTGTGACCAAGGACAATGTGATACGGCACAATGACGAGAATGGAATTCTGATTATGAGCCTCCAGGAGTTTTTGATGGATGAGAGGGCGTTGGAGAAATAGAAACATAAAACTGATAAGAAACAAACTTATCGGAGGTATCGGGTATCGGACTAAAAAAGATAATAGATAAGAGATAAGAGTAGGAGGGGAAGGCGGAAGATTGACGTTAGAGGGATGAGATATGGATCAAGAGACTCGTTGGCTGACAAGATATAATGAGGTGAAGGAGTTCATTGAACGTGAGCACCGGAATCCGTCGAAATACGTTGATGCGGAACGCGGCCTCAGAAACTGGGTCAAGCAGCAAAAGAAGCTCATGAACGCAGGTGCGCTGGAAGGTCAACGCCTAATGATGTTCAATGAGCTTCTTGGGTTGGGAGAGAAATACAAACGAGTAAACCAATACCAGTGAGCGCGGGAGGCTCTGGTGCATGGTGCTGACGCTTTAGCGGCTGCACGATGCACGTGTGGAGCGGAAGAAACATAAAAATAGAAATCAGAATGTTACAAGAAATCAAGTTGGCAGCATATAAAAAACAGTATGGCGGGCACTGAGCCCAAGGACTTCCTGAAGCGTCCGCATTCGGAGCCCGTGAACGAGAAGATTGCCACGGCTCTGTTTAAAGGTGGTGAGATGGAAGGTTGGGGCAGAGGTATTCCGGATATCTATGACCTTTGCAAGGAGGCCGGTATGCCAGAGCCGGAGTTTGACTTTGTGCCCAACTATGTGTGCCTGACCATCAGGTTCAAGAGCCCGCTGGTGCCGTATGTGAGTGGGGGTGACCCTACAAATGGTCCATTAAATGACCCGATAAATGATCCATTAAATGGTCTGATAAATGGTCCGTTAAAGGCGGTTGTCGGCAAAGTGTATCAAATGATTCTGAGTACTCCTGGCATCAAGAATGGCGAGATTTCGAAAAAGATTGGCAAGAGCGAAAGCACCATCAAACGTTATGTGAAACTGCTGACGGATGGTGGTCTTGTGGAGTATCGCGACTCGAAGAAGACTGGTGGGCTGTATCCGGTGAAGAAGTGAATTGGTCAGACAGTGACTGACGAATTGAGATAAGGAAGGCTGGTGCTTGCGGGCATCGGCCTTTTTTGTCGGGCATCGGCCATGTTAAATGTTAAATCGGCCTCAAGCCAATCGGCCAAGCGTTGACCTTCGGTCGACACTGCTCACGCTCGGCAATGCTCAAACAAGCTGGCATTGCTCTCACTCAATCGCATCGTTAACTGTTAACGCGTAACTGCGTTTATTCTTATTCCATCGGCCTTTTTTGTGTAGGGGACAAGTAGAGGGTTCTGAGAGAGGGGACAAGTAAGCAATCGTGCTGGACTTCAAGATAGAAATCGATGGATATGCTCATGGCTGCTTGTCTTTGTAAAGTATGGATATCTCAAAAATGTTACAAAAAACATATCTAATGGGTTGTTTATGAGCTATTAATGCTATCTTTCGCTATTATTTAAGATTTTTCTTTTTTTTGTTTGAAAAAATATGCGTAATTTTGCAAAATTAACATAAATTAAAATTGCTATGCAAGAGCCTACCCGACTATTCGACTTGCTGACTTGGAGAAAGGAACTTCACCCCGAGCGCCCCGTGTTCAAATTCAAGGAAAACGGTGAATGGAAAGAGCATTATATCGATGAATATATCGAGAAGGTTGACCTCATCAGCTACGCCCTGATGCACCTCGGCGTGAAGAAGGGCGAGAATATCGGCCTTATCTCCGCCGGCCGTCCGGAGTGGAACTATGTGGATTTCGGCGTGCAGCAGACGGGTGCCGTGCTGCTGCCTATCTATCCGACTATCAGTGAGGAGGACTATCAGTATATCCTCAACGACGCACAGGTGCGCCTGCTGGTGGTGGAGACACCTGCTTTATACAAGAAAATCAGTAATATACGAGAGAAGTTGCCGCATCTGGAAAACCTCTGCACGATTGTGCCGATGGAGGGTGTGAAGTCAATGGATGACATCTATGAGATTGGTCGCCAGTACGTAAGGGAGCATCCCGAGGCCCCGGCCAAGTTGCAGGAGATGAAGGATGCACAGACCATCGACGATGTCTGCACGATGATCTACACCAGCGGCACCACGGGTGTTCCCAAGGGTGCCATGCTGACCCATAAGGGGTTGATAATGAACGTGCAGGAAATCAAGGAAAGCCCGGGAAAGACGTGGACCAAAGCCCTCTCGTGGCTACCCATGTGCCATATCTATGAGCGCATGATGGGTTACCTCTACCAGTGGCTCTGCTTCACCATCGCCTATGCCGAGAGTATCGCCAAAGTGGGCGACAACTGCAAGGAGATCTGCCCCAACATGATGGCTTGTGTGCCGAGGTTCATCGAGAAGGTCTACGACAAGATTTACCGCAAGGGGGAGAAGATGAGTGGCATAGGGAAGAAAATCTTCAACTGGGCCATTGACCTCGCTTTTGAATATGAGCTCGACGAGTCGAAGCTCTCATTCTGGTATAAGTTACAGAAGAAGTGGGCTGACAAGTTGGTGTATAAGGAGATACGCGAGAGTATGGGAGGTGAGTTGTATATGCTCGTCAGTGGTGGTGCCACCATCCAGCCGCGTCTCACCAGGTTCTTCTCCTGCGTGGGTTTGGACCTCTATGAGGGCTATGGTCTCACCGAATGCTCGCCCCTCATTGCTGTCACCAACTCGAACAAGAAAGGCCGCAAGATTGGCTCCGTGGGCTTTGCCATGAGAACGATTGAAGTGCGTATCGACCCGCAGACCAACGAAATACAATGCCGTGGCGGCAATGTGATGAAGGGCTACTACAACCAGCCCGAGCTCACGGCTGAGGCTATCGACAAGGAGGGCTGGTTCCATACCGGAGACACAGGCTTCTTTGATCCCGACGGCTACCTTTTCATCACCGGCCGCACGAAGAGCATGTTCAAGACCTCGATGGGTAAATACATCAATCCTGAGGTGATTGAGGAGAAGATGAAGCAGTCGCCTTTCATTCTCGACATGATGGTGGTGGGAGCCGACCAGAAGTATGCCGCTGCCGTTATCGCACCCGATTTCGACATGCTGAAGGACTGGTGTAAGCGTCACGGGGTGACGGCCGAGACCAAGGAGGAAATGGTTGCCGACAAGACTGTCGTTGCTCGCTACCAGAAGGTTATGGATAAGTACAACGCCGAGTTGGGTGTCACCGAGCAGGTGAAGAAGTTCGTCCTCGTGACCGACACGTGGAGCGAGGCCAACAAGATGCTCACCCCCACGCAGAAACTCATCCGCCGCAATGTTGCCGCCGCCTACAAGGAGCAGATAGAAGGATTGTTTAAATAACGGTTAGGGGTTAACGGTTATAGAATAAAGATACCTGCAACAAATATAAGAGCCCTGAATTCAGGGCTCTTTTTGTTTATTTCTTGTGGCGGGAATGGCTCTTCTTCTTGTTGTCTTTGGCGGAAGGCGAGCCTTTCTTGTTGCGCTGGTTTTTGTCTTTGGATGTTTGCGTAGCATGTTTCCCCGCCGCTTTTCGCCCTGCGGGGGCACCCGCGATGTGGTCGTCTTCCTCGACGAGGTCGAAGTCTATCTGCTTTTTGAGGAGGTCGACTTTGCGGACGCGGATATGCACGGGGTAGCCGAGTTTGTAGCAGCGGCCGTGGCGGCGGCCGATGACCTGATAGTTGTCCTCATCGAGCATGTAGTAGTCGTCCTTGAGGCTGCCGATGGGTATCATGCCCTCGCACTTATTGCCCTCAATTTCTGCATAGATACCCCATTTGCTGACACCGCTGATGAGGGCGGGGAAGACCTGCCCCAGCTTGTCGGCCAGGAACTCGGCTTGCTTGTACTTCACGCTGGTGCGCTCAGCATCTGCGGCTTTCTTCTCCATGATGGAGCAGTGTTTGCAGTAATCCTCGTACTCAGCAGCTTTGACGCTGGTGCCACCCTGCAGGTAACGCTCCAGCAGTCGGTGGACCATGAGGTCGGGATAGCGACGGATGGGGGAGGTGAAGTGGGTGTAGTAGGGGAAGGCGAGGCCGTAGTGGCCTATGTTCTCGGTGCTGTAGTAGGCCTTGGACATGGTGCGGATGGCGATGGTGTCGACCATGTGCTCCTCACCGCGGCCGGCGATATTCTCGAAGAGACGGTTGTAGCTTTCTGCCAGCGCCTTGCGGCTGGAGGTCTTCATGCTGAAGCCCAGCTTGGCGACGAACTCCACGAAGGTATTCAGCTTCTCGGGATTGGGTTCGTCGTGGACTCGGTAGACGAAGGTGCGGGCGGGTTTGCTGGATTTTCCGGTTTTCCCAGTCTTCCCGATAAACTCGGCGACACTCCTATTGGCCAGCAGCATGAACTCCTCGATAAGCCAGTTGGCTTCCTTGCTTTCCTTGATGTAGACACCGATGGGCTTGGCATTCTCGTCGAGCTGGAATTTCACCTCCTGGGTCTCGAAGTTGATGGCTCCGCTCTTGTAGCGTGCTGCCCGCAGTTTCTCTGCAATGCTATGTAGCTTCAAAATCGCCACAGCGACCTCGTCATCACACCTTTCACCTTTCACCTTTGACCTTTCACCTTCAATGATTTCTTGCGCCTCTTCGTAGGCCATACGGCGGTTGCTCTTAATCACGCTCTTGCCCATCCAGGTGTCATAGACCTTTGGAGTGGTGTTCGCTCCCTTGCGGTCGCGTACCCCTCCGGCGTCCATCTCCATGACAACAGAGAAGCAGAGTTTTTCCTCGTCCTGACGGAGGGAGCAGACTTCGTTGCAGAGTTTCTCGGGGAGCATGGGGATGGTGCGGTCGACGAGGTAGACGGAGGTTCCGCGCTCGTAGGCTTCGCGGTCGATGGCGCTACCGGGTTTCACATAATAGGAAACGTCGGCAATATGCACGCCAACCTCTACGTGTCCGTTAGGTAGCTCCTGGAAACTGAGGGCGTCGTCGAAGTCCTTGGCGTCGGCAGGGTCGATGGTGAAAGTGGTGACATCGCGGAAATCACGTCGTGAAGCTATTTCTTTCTTGGTGGGCTTTTTGATTTTCTTTGCCTCCTCTTCGACCTCCTTGGGGAAGTCGAGCGGGAAGTCGTATTCGGCGAGGATGCTCTGCATCTCGACGTTGTTGTCACCGGGTTTGCCGAGGCGTTTGATGACCTTGCCCACGGGGTTGTTCATGCGCTCGGGCCAGTCGGTCATCTCCACCAGCACCTTCTCGCCATTTTCGGCACCACCGAGGTCGTCGATGTGGATGAAGATGTCCACGGGCATGGTGCGGCTGTCGCTAACCATGAAGGCGAAGCGTTCCTGCCGCTGGATGACACCCACGAAGCGTGTCTTGGCACGCTTGATGATTTCCACCACCTGCCCCTCGGGCTTGTGCATTTTGCGCTGGGGGAACATCAACACCTTGACGGTGTCGCCGTGGAGGGCGTGGTGGGTGTTGTTGGGGGCTATCTGGATGTCCTCGCGGCCCTCCTCCTCAGGGATTACATAAGCCTTGCCGCCCTGCTTCATGTCGATGGTTCCGGTGACATAGTTCTGCGGCAGCAGCTCGTCGTCAATGGATTTGGGGTTGATCTTGTATTTGCCTTTGTGACTGTCCTCGACGAGGTGTTTCTGCTCGGCGAGCTCCTGCATGGTGCGTATCACCTCCTGTCGCTCGGCCTTGCTGTTGGCACCGATGCGCGAGGCAATCTGCTTGTGGTTATAGGCGTCGAAAGGATTGTTGGCAAAGATTTTGAGTATCTGTTTTGCTAAATTCTCATTCATATTAGGTTCATTCTTTTTAATAAAGCTTTATTGTCGGGCTCGCGGCCCATGAAGTTTTTGAAGAGCACTGCGGGATGCTCGGTGCCGCCACGCGAGAGTATCTCGCGTCGGAAGGCGGCAGCTGTTTCTTGATTGAAGATGCCGTCGGCTTTGAAGCGGCTGAAGATGTCGGCATCCAGCACCTCGGCCCACTTGTAGCCGTAGTAGCCGCTGGCGTATCCGCCACCAAAGATGTGGCTGAAGTTGGTGGCCGTGCAACAACCTGGTACACGCGGTACGAGATTGGTCATGGCGGCGGCCTCCACCTCTTCGGCCTTAAAAGGTGAAAGGACTTTTAACCTCTCACCTTCCATGGTGTGGAAGGCGATATCGGTGAAGCCGAGGTTCAGCTGTCGCAGGCAGAGCCATCCGGCTAGGTGGTTCTGAGCGGCACGGATTTTGTCGATATATTCTGTCGGCAGCGGCTCGCCGGTCTGCCAGTGGCGGGCGAAGGTGTTGAGGAACTCCGGCTCGTAGCACCAGTTCTCCATCACCTGCGACGGCATCTCCACGAAGTCGCGCTTGACATTGGTGCCACTCAACGACTCATACTGCACGTCACTCAGCATCCCGTGCATGGCATGTCCCATCTCGTGCATGAAAGTCTCCACCTCGCTAAAACGGAGTAGGGCAGGGGAGTCGGTAGTGGGCTTGCTGAAGTTGCATACCACCTGTATCTGGGGTGACACACGCCCCCGCCCTTTGGGCACCCCCTCTATCTTAGAGGGGGAGGTTAAAGCGTATTGTCCGCGGAATTCTGTCATCCAGGCGCCACTGCGTTTGGAGGCCCTCGGGTGCATGTCGAGATAAAGGATTCCCATCTCCTGTTTGCCGTCAAGTACGCGATATACCTTCACCTCCTCGTGGTACACAGGCACTTCGGGAGCGGGCTCGAAGCGCAACCCATAGAGGCGTCCATAGAGTCCGAAGATGCCCTCGCGGACGGCCTCCAGCGGGAAGTAGGGCCGCAGGGCTTCGCTGTCGAAAGCATAGCGTTGCTGCTTGAGTTTTTCGGAGAGGTAGGAAATGTCCCACCCTGAAATTTCGGATAATTCGGATATTCTGGCCATCTCGGCAAGCTCATTTTGTGCGGCCGGCAGCACGGCTTCCTTCAATTCCAGCATGAAGTGGCGCAAGTTGGGTAGGCTTTGCACCATGCGGTCTTCCAGCACATAGTCGCAATAGGTGTCGTATCCCAGCAGTCGTGCCTGCTCGGCCCGGAGCTCGACAATCCTGCGTATCACCTCATTGTTGTCGTGCTCGTTTGCTCTTCCTCCGATGCTGCCGTAAGCACGGTACATCTTCTCCCGCAGGTCGCGTCGGTCGCTATAGGTCATGAAGGGGAGGTATGATGGTGCCGCCAGCGTGAACAGCCACCCCTCGAGACCGCGGCTCTCGGCCTCCTCATGGGCTGCGGTACGTATTGCCTCGGGCAGTCCCGCGAGGTCGGCTTCGTCGGTGAGATGTAGCGTCCAGTCGTTGAGGTCGGCCAGTGCGTTTTGACTGAAACGCAACTTCAACTCACTGAGTTCCTCCTCGTTCTTCTTGTATTGCTCACGCTCCTCCGGCGGTAGCGCCACACCGTGGCGTCGGAAACTCTTGAGGGTGTTCTCGAGCAAAGTCTTTTGCTCGGTAGAAAGACCGGCGTCAGCCGAACTCTTAACTCTTAACTCATAACTCTTAACTCGCTCGTACAGTCGCTCGTCGGTCACCACCTTCATTGAGAAGCGGGTCATCATCGGCTCCAGCTTCATCACCACCTCCTGCAGCTCGTCGCTAGTGCAACATTCGTTGAGGTTGAGCATGATGGCGCTGATGCGGTCGAGACGCCTTGAGGCGCACTCCAACGCCTCCACGGTGTTTTCGAAGGTCGGTGATTCTTTGCTTGTTGCGATAGCCTCCACGTTACGTTCCGCCTCCTCGATGGCGGCTCGTATGGCAGGTTCGTAATCTTCGGTGTGTATATGGTCGAAAGGGGGAAACTCCCAATCCTGTAAAAGTACATTCATGACATTTTAATAACGTCCAGCGGGGGAAAATATTATGTCATTCTTAATATTTTTTAACAACCACAGGTGCAATAATAAATGGTGGGGTGGCGTTATTAGCATACCTTTTTGGGGTAAAAACATCCATGTGGATGAAGTAAATTTGGATATAAACTAAATAGCAATAACAAATGAAGAAGATTTTTTTGGCCATTGGCCTGATTGCCATGACAATGTCTATCGTGGCTTGCAATCAGAAGGAACTTGACTCCTCCAGAAAAACTATTGACTCGCTTCAGGGTATCGTCGATGCCAAAGACTCTGAGATTGACGGTCTGTTCTCGATGCTCAACGAGATTGAGGACAATCTGTCGATGATTAACTCGAAGTATTCGAACGTGCAGCAGATGCGTCGCAACGACACCGAGGGCTCCTATGACCATAAGAAGGAGATCTCCGACCAGATGAGCTCCATCGAGTCGATGATGGCCGCCAACAAGAAGAAAATCGCCCAGTTGAACACTAAGGTGAACGAACTTGGCCGCAGCAATACCGACCTTCAGGCCTACATCACCCGCCTTGAGGAGCGCAGTGCCGCCCAGGAGGCTCAGATTGCCGAACTGCTCACTGAGCTTGAGAACAACAAGGTGGTTATCAAGGGTCTCAACAAGAATGTCTCTGATCTGACCGCCTCCAATCAGGAGAAGGATCAGTATATCGCCAAGCAGATTGCCGACGCCAATCGCGCCTGGTTCGTCGTGGGTACCTACAACGAACTCAAAGAGGCTGGTATCGTGGCCAAAACCGGTGGCTTCATCGGTATCGGTCGTAAACAGGGAACCGTGGCAGGCATGAGCACTGAGCGTTTCACCGAGATTGACCGCACCAAGGTGACCACCATCACCATCAACAAGAAGAAGGCTGTGGTTATCTCGCAGCATCCCGAGGATAGCTACGAACTTGTGGCCGACGAGGAGAACAGCAATGTTACTGCATACCTCCGCATCCTCAATCCCACTCAGTTCTGGAAATACACTGACTACCTTGTGGTTTCGACCAAGTAAGGATTACGGTAATGATAAAAAAGGCTCCCAATCAGGGAGCCTTTTTTTTATCTGGCTGTTTCGAGTAGAGATTGCATTTCTTTTATTTCGTCTCGGTATTTCGCGGCGGCCATGAAGTCCAATTCTTTGGCGGCCAGTTGCATCTTGCGCTGGCGGTCGCGGATTTCTTTGCGCAGCTGCTCTTTCGTCATGGCAAGGTAGGGAGACGCGGGAACCGTAGGAGACGCGGCAGGCCGCATCTCTACAGACTGACCGTATTCGAAGCCTGGCTCGGCCGCAACGGGTATGTCCTCTTTATAGATGCTAATGGGGTCAATTTCAGTGGCATTGCGTTCTTCTGCAGCGAGTTCGATGACGCTGGTGGTACCCAGGATGGCATCGGTGGATTTGACGATTTGTTTGGGTACGATGCCGTGCTCCATATTATAACGTATCTGTTTCTCGCGGTGGCGGTTGGTGAGGTCTATGGCACGCTGCATCGAACCAGTGATGGTGTCACCATAGAGGATGGCCTTGCTGTGCACATTGCGAGCAGCACGGCCAATGGTCTGGATGAGTGCGCGGTCGCTGCGGAGGAAGCCCTCCTTGTCGGCATCGAGGATGGCAACAAGAGAGACCTCGGGCAGATCTAGTCCTTCGCGCAACAGGTTGACACCCACCAGCACATCGAATACTCCCATCCTCAGGTCGCGCATAATCTCTACACGTTCCAGCGTGTCGACATCGCTATGTATGTATTTGCTCTTGATACCCAGATTGATGAGGTAAGAGGTGAGCTCCTCTGCCATGCGTTTGGTGAGGGTGGTGACGAGGACGCGCTCGCCTTTGTCGACGGTGTTCTCAATCTCGTCCAGTAGGTCGTCGACCTGGCTTACGGCGGGCCGCACTTCGACCACGGGATCAAGGAGTCCTGTGGGACGTATCACCTGCTCCACTACCACACCTTCCGCTTCGTTCAACTCGTAGTCGGCTGGGGTGGCGGAGATATAGATGGTCTGGCCTGTGAGATTGTAGAACTCATCATAGGTCAACGGCCTGTTGTCCAGTGCCGATGGCAGACGGAACCCATATTCGACGAGGCTGGTTTTGCGGCTGCGGTCGCCACCGTACATGGCACCGATTTGTGGTACTGTGACGTGGCTCTCGTCAATGACCAGGAGGAAGTCATCCGGGAAATAGTCAATGAGACAGAAGGGACGTGTGCCGGGCTGACGGCCGTCGAAATAGCGGCTATAGTTCTCGATGCCAGAGCAGTAGCCCAACTCCTGAATCATCTCTAGGTCATAGTTCACGCGTTCCTCAAGTCGCTTGGCTTCGAGGTGCTTGTCTATGCTCTCAAGGTAGTCGCGTCGGTCGAACATATCACGTTGTATCTGCAGGATGATTTCGGGCAGATGCTCCTTGGAGGTGAGGAAGTTTGAGGCGGGATAGATGGTTATCTCGTCGAAGCGGTCGAGTTTCTGTCCGCTGATGGGGTCGAAGCTCTCGAGACGCTCCACCTCATCGTCCCAGAAGGAGACGCGATAGCAGAAATCGGCAAAGGAAGGGTAGATGTCGACGGTGTCGCCTTTGACGCGGAAGCGTCCGTTGATGAACTCTATTTCATTGCGGACATATTGTCCATCAAGGAGTTTCATTAGCAGGTCGTCACGCTTCAGGCGGTCGCCGACGCGTATTTCCACAGTGCCTTTTTTGAACTCGTCCGGATTGCCGATGCCGTAGATGCAGCTCACTGAGGAGACTACGATGACATCCCTGCGACCACTGAGCAATGCCGATGAAGCCCGCAGACGTAGTTTGTCGAGCTCATCGTTGATTTGCAGGTCTTTTTCGATATAGGTATTGGTGGCGGCGATGTAGGCTTCTGGCTGGTAATAGTCGTAGTAGCTGACAAAATACTCTACCGCATTGTTGGGGAAGAACTGGCGGAACTCGCCATAGAGCTGTGCCGCGAGGGTTTTGTTGTGGCTGAGTACCAGCGTGGGACGTTGTAACTCCTGGATGACGTTTGCTACGGTGAAGGTCTTACCCGAACCGGTGACACCCTGCAGTACCTGTGCTCGTTGTCCTGCACGTACACCATCCACCAGTTGGCGGATGGCCTCCGGCTGGTCGCCCATGGGGGCAAAGTCCGATTTCAGTTCAAAGTTCATAGTGCGTCGCAGCTGGTGGTCTTGTTAATCAGCATCTCCTGGGCCATCTGTGTCAATCCAAAACCATAACGACGCATGGCTTCGGCACGTTCGGGATATTGTTTGATTAGGTCTGTGGTGTCCCGCTCCTGATAACGGTAGAGGCTAGCTTTGTCCTGCTTCGAACGGTAGAGGTAGAACAGTTCCCCGTCCACCACACCGATACGGTCGTCGGCACTGAATAGGGCATATTTCCTATTGTGATTCAATAGGTTAATGCCTAGCATACGGTCACCGGCATCGATACCCAGTAGTCCAAGAATGGTGGGCGCCACGTCAATCTGCATGGCCAGTCGCTCCACCATTCGGGGTTCTATCTGATTGGGAGCGAAAAAGAGCAGTGGCACATGATTGTAGGCTAGCGTCAGGTCATAGACGGGATTCAAGGACGATCCGTGGTCGGCAATAAAGACAAACAGCGTGTTCTTGAACCAGACTTTCCTTTCGGCCATCCTCACAAAACGCCCAATTGACCAGTCGGCATATTCTACGATGCGCTTCAGTTTGTCATCATCATGCTTGGCTTTGAAGTCGATGCCGTCGGGGACAATGTAAGGGCCGTGGTCACTGCAGGTCATCACCGTGGCGAGGAATGGTCCTTTGGCGGCGATGCTGTCGATATGCTCCAACACATGGTCGAACATCACATGGTCGGGTACGCCCCAAGTGCCTATCACCTCGTTTTTGGGATAACTGTGCTCTCCTATCACTCGCTCAAAACCGTTTCCGTAGAGGAATCCCTGCATGTTATCGTAGAGCTCGTCGTGGGTCATGAAATAGTAGGTGTGGTAGCCGGCATCGCGCAGTCGCTGTGGCAGGCCGCACATATTGGGAATGGGGGTGTTCTTAATCATCTGCCGTGCCATAATGGCTGGATGGCCATAGAGGGTGGAGTAGATTCCGTTGTGGGTGTGGATGCCGGCCGACCAGGCTTCGCTGAAGGTCATCGACCGCCGCATCAGACTGTCGAGGCAGGGTGTCAGGCTATTGGCCGCATCATATAGGCCGGTCTTGTCGCGCGACATGCTTTCCATCAGTACCAGCACCACATTCATCCCTTCCGGCAAGCGCAGCGAGGCCTCGGGCATGGTGTTGTCCTCGGGCAGGGCTCGTTGTTCATCCAGTACGGCCTGTGCTGTCTCAAGGTCAATCAATTCTATCTGCTTGTTGGCGCTCTTGCCAGCATCTTCAATGCTCTTGAGGAAGGTGAATAAGGGATTGAGACCTATTTGGTTGAGGAAAGGATTGCTGCAAAAATAGGCTGTGCCCACACGGATGGGACTCTTTTTGGCCACTCTACCGCGCATGCCTATGAATCCTACAACCAGAAGCACTATTGCCAATGGAATGCTCCATCCGTAGGGCAGACGCTCATCGATGTTGGCCATCAGTACCCGACGGAATATCAACCGCCCCAGCAGCCACCAGCCCACGCTCACCACGAGGAACACGAAGAAATAGACTATATACATCGGCTCGTGCACAATCATACTTACGGCCATGCCAAAGGAATTTGTTAGGTCGAGAGCCGAGGCGTCAAGACGCGAGAAGAAGTAGCAGAAATAGGGAATATCAGCGGCACAGGCGAAGAAAGCCACTGTGTAGAGCACCATTGCCAGGTTGTGTCCGATGGCATAGTACCAGCGTTTCTTGATGTGTGCCATCTCACCGATGATAACCAGCAGTAGCGGCAGGGCAAGGATGTAGGTGCTTACAGTGGTGTCGAACCGAAAGCCTATCCAAAGGGCCTTCCAGTAGAGTCCACCGAAGTCATCGGGTCCATCGGTGGTGGCGCAATAGGCCACAGTTTCGGCAATACGGAATAGAGTGAAGAAGACTATTCCTGCAAGGTAGATGCAAAGTATGTAGTTGAAGCGTGCGTTTCTTTTCATGCGTATGGTGTTTGTTTATTTGTTACATCTTGTGGTGCCGTCCTGGAGCATCTGGTAGCTGAGCTGGACAATACCCTTGATGTAGCGCTCAAGGTCGGCTTTACGGTCGGGATATTGGGCACTGACATCTTCCGGGTTGCCGTCCATGTAGCGGTGGAGTGTGCTGCGACCGTCCTTGCGGTAGATATAGAGCAATTCACCGTCGGCAGCACCGATGGTTTCCCATGTCCCTAAGACAGAGTATCTCCGTTGCTGTTTAAGTATATCGATCCCCAGCATGTGATTGCTGTAGTCGATGCCGAGCATGCCCAAGATGGTGGGCGGCACATCAATCTGGCAAGCCTGCCGCGAGATGAATTTGGGCTCGATGCGCCCCGGGGCATAGAAAGAGATGGGGATGCGGACATGGGGTAGGTGAATGTCGTAGGACGATTCCTTGTAGTTGCATCCGTGGTCGGCCACAAAGACAAAGAGGGTATTGCTGAACCATGGCTGCTTCGCTGCCTCAGCCATAAACTGGCCGATGGACCAGTCTGCATACTCCACCATCTGCTCTTTTAGATCCTCAGCTTGTGGTTTGAAGTCGATGTTTTTGGGTAGGACCAGTGGCGGATGGTTGCTGCAGGTGGCCACCGTGATATAGGTCGGCCCTTTGGCGCTTTCTTGGTTCATGTATTCAATAGCATGGTGGAAGAGAATATGGTCGGGTACACCGTAGGTGCTCACCAGTTCAGATTTGGGATAGCTATTTTCTTCGAAAACATGGTCATAGCCATTGCTGTAGAAGAATTTCTCCATACCGTCGAAGAGACCTTTGTGCGGCATGAAATAGGCTGTGCTGTAGCCGTTGGCTTGGAGTATCTGTGGGAGGCCGCACACGCGCGGAACCATATCGCGGTCGATGTGCAGCGAATGACGCTTGAAGATGGTAGGATGTCCATAGTGGGTTGAGTAGATGCCGTTGTAGCTTTGGGTGCCGGCCGACCAACCCTGGGTGAACGTGATACCTTGATGCATGAGGCTGTCAAGACAAGGGGTAAGGCTTGCTTCGGGGTTCGATCCTAGGCAGGTACGCTCGACAGATATTGATTCCATCAGCACAATGACTACATTCGTGCCCTTGGGAAGCGCCACGGCGTCGCCTTCGACCATGGGCCATGCCTGTTGCATTTCAAACTGCTGGCGGGCGGTCTTGATGTCGATTAGCTCGAGCGGATTCCTCTTGTCTTTGCTGATGGCCTCCGCGCTTTTCATGAAGGAGAAGACTGGGTTGAGACCAATCTGATTGAGGAAGGGATTGTGACAGAAGACAGCGTGATCGGGGCGAAGGGGTCTCTCCTTGGAAAGGTGGCCGCGCATGCCTACAAACAAGCCAAACAGTAGCATTACAGCTAATGGAATACTCCAGCCATAATTGAGGGAATCTTCTTCAAGGTGGCGAATCAGCACTTTGCGGTAGATGAGTCTTCCGAGGAACCACCAGCCTATGCTTACGGCCACGAAGATACTCAGATAGAACAGGTACTCCGGTTCGCTGAAAATCATGTCCACCACCATCGGTAACGACGAACCAAGCGTCATCACCGTGGCGTCGAGTCGCTGGGAGAAATAGAGGAAGAATGGGATATCGGCAGCGCAGGCGAAAAAGCAGACAGTGTACAAGACCATGGTAAGGTAATGAATGATAGCATAATACCGCCGCTTTCGTATACGAGCCATCTCACCGATAATCATCATTACCAATGGCGTGATAAGTACATAGGCACTCACGGCGCTATCGAAACGAAAGCCCAGCCATAGGGCGTGTCCGTAGAGCCCTTCGAAGTTGTCGACCCCCTCAGTCTGGGCACAATAGGCCATGGTTTCAGCAACACGGAATAGCATGAATAGCACTATTCCGGCCAAATATATCAGTATTAAATAGTTGAAACGATAGTTCTTTTTAATCATAATTGCAAAAATACGCATATTTCCTGAATCCTATATAAATAAATATTTTCTAGCCTCCCTTTTTTTTGTATTTTTGTAATTTGAAAAAGTAAGGGATTACTACTTGAAAACTTTGGATAACAGCATATTGAAGACAATACAAGTCGACCTGAGCCCCGAGGAGTATGCCTCTGAGGTCTCTGTGCGGCGTGCAGTGGCACGTGTTCTGAGTATCCGAGAGGTGTCTCTCGAACCTTTCCGCATCATCCGTCGCAGCATCGATTGCCGTCGTCAGAAAGTTCTCTATCACTGTACTATAGAAATTGGTCAGAATACTCAGAATGTATCGATTATCCCTAGTATACAGTCCACTACTGCTCCGCGCCTAGTCATTGTCGGTGCCGGACCCGCGGGCCTTTTCGCTGCCCTGCGCGCTTTGCAATTGGGCATGAAGCCTATCATCATCGAGCGTGGCAAGCCTGTGCAGGAGCGCAAGAAGGATATTGTCAACCTTGTGCGTACCAAGGAGGTGAATCCCGATAGCAATTGGTGCTTCGGAGAGGGGGGCGCGGGGACCTATAGTGACGGTAAGCTATACACTCGCTCCACCAAGCGCGGCGATGTCAATGAAGTGCTACATCTCTTTGTGGAGCATGGTGCCGACCCTGACATCATGGTCGACGTGCACGCCCATATCGGCACCGACCGTCTGCCCGCCATCATTTCTCGCATGCGTGAAACCATCATCAATTGTGGTGGAGAGTATCACTTCAATACCCGTGTCACCGACCTCAACGTTAAGGATGGCCACGTTCGTGGTGTATTTACCGCCGATGGCGACAGTATCGAAGGAGATGCTGTCATTTTGGCCACCGGCCATTCTGCCCGTGATATTTACGAGCTTTTCGCTCGCCATGGTTGGCTTCTCGAAGCCAAACCGTTTGCCCTCGGTGTCCGCGTGGAGCATCCGCAGGAATTAATCAATGAGATTCAGTATCACGGCAAGGGTTATTCCCGATTGCTGCCCCCAGCGACATATAGTCTTGTTACCCAGGTGGAGAGTCACGGTGTCTTCAGTTTCTGTATGTGTCCCGGTGGGGTCATCGTTCCGGCGTCCACAGCGAGTGGACAGCAGGTGGTGAATGGTATGAGCAATGCCGCCCGCAATTCAGGCTTTGCCAATAGTGGTATCGCTGTGACTGTCAACCCGTCGGATGTGGGTGGTGAGGGGTGGCATGCGTTGCTGGATTTCCAAAAAGCGGTCGAACAGAGAGCATTTGAGGCCGCGGGGGGCTGCATCGATGCTCCTTCGCAGCGTTTGGTCGACTTCCTTCGTCGCAAGCCCTCGTCGCGTCTTAATAAGAGCAACTATATGGGTCACTGCGTTTCAGCCCCTCTTCATGAAGTTCTACCACCCTTTGTGGTGGATTGTCTCGTAAAGGGTTTCAAGGATTTTGACCGCAAGATGCATGGTTTCATCACCGAAGAGGCTTCGTTGTTGGCTGTGGAGAGTCGCACCTCGTCGCCCGTGCGCATTCCCCGAGACAAAGAGACTTTGCAACATCCTCAGTTGCGAGGTCTCTATCCTTGCGGTGAGGGAGCGGGTTACGCTGGCGGTATCGTCTCCTCCGCACTCGATGGCATGCGTTGTGTCGAAGCTATCCCTCGAAGGTGAAGCTTAGCATGAATGTGCGTGAGTTGAGGTAATCGAATGCTTGAATGTATACATCGGGGTCCTCTACCCTGAGGTTGAGGAATCCAAAGGTCATTTTCAGGTCGATGGCGAATTTTACATACCGCAGAAAAACATCGAATCCGAAGCCCAGGCTGTATCGGAAGTCGTTGGGCTCGAGGCGTATGATACTCTCATCGGTGCGGTTGCGGTTTTTGCGCAGCGAGGCGAAGTCGAAGCCGTAGGAGACACCCGCGGTGAGGTAGGGACGGAAATTGTTGTAGCGCATGGCGCGGAATTTCAACTCTATGGGGAAGTCGCCATAGACAGACTCAACGTTGCGCGAGAGCTCGGCAAGGTGGTGACTCTCCAAATAGCTCTTCTCCCAAGAATAGGTGACATCGCGTGTGATGAGTGTTACGCCAGGCAGGAGACGGAGGTTGAACCAGTTCCCGAGGCGCAGGTCTCCGATAACGGCAATGTGGAATCCCGGAGCAAAATAGGAGGTGGTGCCTTGAAGGTCACGCCGGAGAGTTTCGTCGGAGGTATATTCGAGGTCGAACTTAGACATTGTAAGACCCACTTGGATTCCATAGTGCAGCAGGCGGCTGTCGAATTTGCCGAGATTGCCCACCTGGGCATTCAAGGTGAGAGGTGAAAGGTAAAAGATGAAAACTAGCGCGACAAATATGACGTGCCAACGACCTTTCTCCTTTAACCTTTTACCTTTCACCTTATTTATTCTGTTATCTCTCCCCTCAACGACTGGCTGAGGCGCATCTTGACATGCTCTTTGTCGTTGGGGTATTCGCCCAAGAGGCACATCATCTTGGTGATGGCAGCCTCGATGGTGATGTCGCCCGCTCCAATGACGCCAATGCGATCCATATCGCAACTGGCGGCATATTGGCGCATCTTTACCGCGCCGGCCTTACACTGGGTGACATTGAGGACGATGATGCCGCGCTGGATGGCCTCTTCCAAGGCCGAGATAAACCATTCGTCTGTGGGCGCGTTCCCTGAGCCGTAGGTCTCTATGACCACGCCTTGAAGGTCACGGGTGTGCAGAACGGCATTCACCACTTCGGGACCGATACCGGGGAAGAGTTTCAATATGGCCACGCGTGTGTCAAATTTTTTGCGCACCTGTAGCGCTTCGGTCGGTAAAGGCAGGAAGAGGTGTTCTTTGAAGCTTATTTTGATACCGGCTTTAGCCAGCGAAGGGTAGTTGTAGCTCTCGAAAGCATCAAAGTTCTCAGCGTTCATTTTGGTGCTTCTGTTGCCACGGTAGAGGTGGTTCTCGAAAAAGATGCATACCTCGGGAATCACGGCCTGTTGCCCCGAGGCTATCTCGAGGGCACAGATGATGTTCTCGCGGCCGTCACTGCGCAACATTCCCAGGGGGAGCTGGCTGCCGGTAAGGATGATGGGCTTTCCGAGGTTCTTGAACATGAAACTCAGTGCAGAAGCCGTATAGGCCATGGTGTCGGTGCCGTGAAGCACCACAAAGCCGTCATAGTTCTCGTAGTGACTTTCAATGATTTCCGCTATCTCCACCCACATGGCGGGCGTCATGCAGCTCGAGTCGATAATGTTGGGAAGGGTCACAGAATCGATTCCGTACTGGCAACTCTTCAGTTGAGGAACAGCGTCGTAGATGCGGTCAAGGGCGAAAGGATGCAATGATCCGTTCTCGTCCTGCACCATGCCGATGGTGCCACCGGTATACACGATAAGAACTTTGTTTTTCTTCATGTCTGGATAACGAGGGAAATGACATTTTATTGCCAGGCAAATAAAAAAAGAAGCCTTGAAAGGGCTTCTTTTGTTGTCCTACCAGGATTCGAACCTAGACAAGCAGAACCAAAATCTGATGTGCTACCATTACACCATAGGACAATCCATTTTCACTTTGGCGGACCGTTTTACGTCGGTTGCGCTCCGTCGAAAACGGGTGCAAAAGTACATCTTTTTCGCGATGTGGCAAAATTTATTTTATATCTCGCTGATTTAGTTCTTCTTTTGCCACGGTAGGTTGATGGTCGGCAGCTCCACAGACTTGAAAGCAGAGAAAAATGCGTTGGCCGCAGGCTTCTCCTTGCCATAGATGTCTGCCACAAGGTCTTTGTATTTGTCCATCAATGGTCCGCGACGCAGTTTGAGGGTGGGAGAGAGGAGACCGTTGTTAGGCGTCCATTCGTCGGTTACCAGTCGGAACTGCTTCACCTGCTCGTGCGGTGCCAAGTTCTTGTTGAATACATCCAGCACCTTGCGCATCTTCTCCTGCGTCTGCGGCAATGCTATCAACTCGGCGTTGTCACGGTAGTGCAACTTGTACTTCAGCGCCCAGTAGTGCAGGGTGTTGAAGTTCGGACTGATGATAGCCGCTACCTGCTTCTCGTTTTCGCCAATGACCATTACCTGTTCAATATACTCGCTTTCGCGCAGCATATTCTCAATCAGTTGTGGTGCTACATATTTGCCTGCCGAGAGTTTGAAAATATCTTTCTTGCGGTCGGTGATTTTTAGGTATTTGCCACCCACCAATTCGCCGATGTCGCCAGTGTGGAACCAGCCATCCTTGTCAATCACTTCGGCTGTGTATTCGGGGTCTTTGTAATAGCCTAACATTACATGCGGCCCACGGGTGAGGATTTCTTTGTCCTCGCCGAATGTCACTTCCACGCCGCTCAGAATGGGGCCTACGGTGCCGATTTTCACCTGGTTATGGGCGGGGTCATTGACAGCGATGACGGGCGAGGTTTCGCTCAAGCCATAGCCTTCATAGATATTGATGCCAGCAGCGGCAAAGATGCGTACCATCTTGGGCTGGATGGAGCTTCCGCCAGTGATGACGATGAGGTGCTTGCCGCCGAATTTCTCACGCCATTTGCTGTATACCAGACGGTCCAGAATCTTCTGCCCCACCATGTACATGGGCGAGAATTTACGGATGCCCGAGTAGTCGTAGTGGCTACCGTGCTTGAAGGCGCGATCGTAGATTTTCTTCTTGATGCCCGAGAGGTCCTTGCCGGCAGCATAGAGTTTGTCGTAGACCATCTCCAGTACACGTGGCACGGCACAGAATCCGTCGCCTTTGATTTCCAGCATGTTCTGCTGAATGGTGCCGAGGCTTTCGGCATAGTAGATGCTCACGCCCTTCACCTGCCAATGGTAGTTGAGCGAGCGCTCGTAGATATGGTTCAGTGGCAGGAAACTGAGCACACGGCTATTGCTGTCCATGGGGTTCACCTTCTCGTGGGCCAGGAAGTTGGAGCAGAGGTTACGGTGGCTCAGCATTACGCCTTTGGGAAGTCCGGTAGTGCCACTGGTGTAAATCATAGTCATCCAGTCGTCAGGCTTGATCTCGCGTTTACGGCGCTCAATTTCGGGCATCCATTTGTCGCGGTTGGCAATACCCAGTTTGAGGATTTCCAGCGTACGATGCTCGCCCTCGATGTTGGCCAGTGTATAGACTTCGGGCTTCGTCTCCAACTCCTCAAGGGCAGGACGCAGGCGTCCTAGCAGCACTTTGGTACTCACAAAGACGGCGGCTGCCTCACTGTGGCGCAGGATGTGGAGGTAACTTTCGGTGTTGAGGGTGGGGTAGATGGGCACATGAATCATGCCGCACATGGCCAGGGCCATGTCGATGAAGTTCCATTCAGGGCAGTTGCCACTCATGGTGACAACGCGGTCGCCCTGTTTCAACCCCATCTCGCATAGGCCATAAGCTAGATAATGAGCGAATTTATAATAGTCGTGCGATGAGTATTTTACCCATTCGCCATTCACTTTCCCCGCCAGTATATCATCCTTCGGGAAGTTCTCCACCAGATGATCCAACAGGTCAAAAGTGCGTGTGATTTCTGCCATAGTTATCGTTTATTTTTAAAATGCAAAAATACGCATTTTTTTCAACACGGACAAAAAAAACTATAACCAGTTCTTTCTCAGGAATTCCAGCAGGTCTGCACTGACGGCCTCGTTCATGGCACGGGGATAACGTTTGGTGGTGAAGATTTCGCAGTAGTTGCGCGTGCCGTTCTCCTTGACCATCTGCTGGTTGAAGGGGTCGTTGTCGCGCACGGCATGACTCCTAACGATCTCTTCGTCCGAGGGGTCGTGGTATACCTCGCTGTGCAGCACGGCATCCGTCCCCAGGCGTTCGCTTAGGCGCCCTTCTTCGGCGGGATGTCCCATGGCGATGGCAATGACCGGTACCACCCCTTTGGGACACTTCAGCAATTCGGCAATTTTTTCCGTATTGTAGTTGACGGTTCCCAGATGGCAGAAACCCAGTCCTTTGGCTTCGGCTGCGAGGCAGAGGTTCTGGGCAAAGAGGCTGGCGTCGACAAGCGCTGAGATGAACCACAGCAGATTGCCATAGGGCTCATCGCACTGGTTCACACGGCAGTAGTGGTGGTAGCGGTTCACATCGGTGCAAATGGTGAGGAACAGCGGTGCTGTGGCGCACTGGCCGAAATGCAGTCCGCAGAGCTCCGTACGCAGCGGCTCCTCCTGTGTGGCTATTACGCTGTATAGCTGCATATTGCCCGTATTCGAAGCCCGTAGGCCACAGTTGACGATTTCCTCCAATAACTTCGAATCAATCTTCTCGTCAGTAAATTTTCTTATCGACCGATGCTGCAGCATCACCTCTATTGCATTCATTATCTATAAACTTTTATCTGTTATCTGTAAACTATTATCTATTATCTATTAACTATTAACTAGTTTTTTTATTGTTTCATGCCTATCAAATTAATCATATGTTCGTCATTTGTCCAGTACTTGTCCAGTATTTGTCCAGTATTTGTCCAGTGATTCACTGGACAAATACTGGACAACAAACGAACAACAATCGGACAAATGCACTACTATGTACCAACAAAAAAGCCACCCTGCAGGTGGCTTTCAATTCGGGTAATATGCCCGCATTTGTTATTTTTTACTTTAATATCACGTGTTGCACCGCCGTGCCTTGTCGGGTGTGGATGCGCAGCAGGTAGCTGCCAGCGCTCAAGGTGAACGGTGAGAGGTGAACGGTGAACGGTGAGCTGTCAACTTCTGAAGAGAAGATTCTGCGTCCGTTGAGGTCGAAGAGCTCCACGGAGAGGATGTCGTCGGCGTCGATGGTCAGCAGGTCGGTGGTGGGGTTAGGGTAGATTTTGATTGCTTGAATGCTTGATTGTGTGATTGCTTGAGTGGGAGTGATGGTCAGCAGAAGTGTCACGGTGCTGTCGCAGCCCTCGGCGGTGGTGCCGTTCCAAGTGTAGGTGCCACTCTCGGTGTAGGTGGTACCGTTCCAAGTATAGCTGCCTTCGGCGGTGTCTGTTACCGTAGTCTCAGCGCTGTGGTTGATGGTGAGGTGCAGGGTGAGGATGCTGTCGCAGCCCGCGGCGTTGGTGTAGATATGCGTAGCACTATCCGTGCTATTAGTGTAATTCATGTTCCACCAAACAAAGCTGTCGCAAGCCGTAGCCGTGGTATCGCCAGTTGTACTATAGTTGATGGTAAGATAGAGTGTCACGATGCTGTCGCAGCCCACCGTAGTAATGAGGGTATCTATCAGCACAGCATCAGTGGTGTATACAGTTCCATGCCATGTGTAGCTGTCGCAGACGATGATGGTGTCGCTACCATTAGCAGGTGTACATTCCAGGAATAATGCTCTAAATCGCTGGTCTTTTGTTGCAATTACTGTACGGGGATTGTCGGTATTGCCGTCACTCCAACCTAAAAATATGTAACCTGGGTTCGGTATAGCGGTAAGTACAACCGTGTCAAGATATGGCACAGTGTCGCTACCTATCACAACACCATGGCTGTCAGCATCGTGAATGATATTACTAATTGCAATATTATCCACTGCTGCTGCTGGGTTGTATTTCCATGACCAACCGTTCTCCCAGTAAAAAACAATTTTATAATCTCCGTCGGCAGGTACATTGAATGAGCCTGTTTGATGAGTCCATTCTGTATGTCCGATAAGTTGTTGTCCACCATCGAGGAAAATAGCCCCAACATCTTGCGGTATTCTATCGGAAGAATATAGAGGCCAGGTATTGGGATCTTCAGTCCCAGGAATCAAAAAAACTCTCAAATAATCATCATATAATTCTCCGTTACAACGCCAATCATAGCCATAGGCATATTGTTCTGACAAAAGCGAAATAGTTGTGTATGCATATATCTTGGTAAAGGGATTATCGTAGTATTCGTTGTTTTCACCATCACGATTGCTGACAAAAAGAGCACGGCTTGTGTCGTCCAAAGTATTTATATACCAACCATTTTGAAAATAATTGTTAAGTATTGTCCATCGGTTGTCCTCATTTGGGGTTTCGAAATCGAAACTATAATTTATTTCAACATTTTCTCCGCCGACGATGCTGTACATGTCAATCTCGAACGAAGCGGTAAAGGAGGTATCTTGGGTGAGCCTTACTACGCGGGGGTTATTTGTGTTTCCATCGTTCCATTGTGTGAAGTGATATCCTTCTTGAGGGGTGGCATGAATTTTGACAATGTTCTCAAGCTCACAATATGTACCAGTCCCAGTCACAGTACCATGCGGTGTCTGGTCGTTGACATTTAGTGTTACTGTGTAACATCTCGAGTTTGAGAACACAGGGAAACCCCTGTTTTCATTGATTGAGTCTGCATCCCAGTGTCGGAATATGCCAAGCGAGTCATTGGCATCCACCCAAGCGTTCAGCACATCAAGTAGACTAGTGTATGTGGAATTAATTATTACAATGGTATCGTTCAAAATGCCTGCACTTGAGAAAGATACGGTGTCGCCAATGAAAATTGTATTTGGATCGTTTTGTGCACCTGATATTGGAGTATGGATACTATCTTGAAGCCCGTACAGATTGCTGCAGGAGATATCGCCGCACAAGTATCCGACGACTGTACCTACAGGCCATCCTGCATTTGCGACAGAACCGGCAGCATAACAGTTGTTTAGGCTACAATTCTTCACCCATCCCACTAATCCTCCAGAATAGGAAAAACCGTTGGGGGCATAGATATCGCAAGTAGAGTAACAGTTAGCTATGATGTCGTTTGTTCCATGGCCAATAGAACCAAACAATCCGCCTACATCCTCCATGCCATGCACTTCGCCTGTAGAAGAACAATTTATCATTGTCCTTGTTCCAGCATTGGCCACATATCCGGCTATTGCGCCAACGCAAGTATTTCCGTGTATAGCAACATTTCTCACATGGCAATTGTCAAACAATACCATGGGTGCAATTTCGTCTGCACAATAATATTCTCCCACAAGTCCGCCTGAATACGACAATCCGGAAATTGTGCAGTTCGACAATATAATGTTGCTGAATTTTCTGGATGTCGAGGGTATGGAATACTCATGCTGGTAGATTACACCGAATAGACCCACTGCATCACGATTCTCGCGAATATACATATTGCTGATAGTATGATTGTTGCCATTAAAACACCCCAGAAACCATTCAGAGTTAGAACCTATTGGCATCCATTTATATTGAGCCAAGTCGATGTCATCAATCAGTGAAACGGTTTTGTTCCTATATGTTTTTGGCTCTTGGCCATGCAGGCCATTTACCATGCAGGCCAACCAAGCAAGACCTTCTGCTGATGAAATGTTCACATTTCCATTTTCCTCTTCAACGTACCCCTCTGGTTGCGAAGTAACGATGTCGGTCCAATAAGGTTTGTCAAACATAATTTGTACAGGGCGACCCCATCCGCTATGGTGAGTACTATCGCAATATCGTCGGATGCTAATATTGTATTTTCGACCAATAGTCAAGCCTTCTATTTCGAATACATTGGTGTCCGTCAAATAAAAAGTAGCGGTTCTGTCAAGAGAATCCAACTCCTGGCACTTGACCGTCCAATTGGAAGATGAACTATCGTCATCCCAAGATACACGCACTGCGTATCCGGAATCATTCGCCACATTGACAGCAACAACATTTTCCACATTGGAGCATGTAACCTGATATGGTTCTCCCAATAGAGGGGCCCCATTATTTATGTCCAAACTGTCGGTATGCCATATTCCCCAGTTGCTATCGTTTTCGAATTCAACTCTTTTATTGAGGACAGTGAGCAAATCCACATAACCAATGCCATCGAAGAAAACGCTATCGTTTAATGTAAGTGTTTCACGGTTAAATTGCACTGCGTATGTAATATTGCTTTCTGTGGGATTGCCGTTCCCTCCGATTATAGGAATGCTATCCGACGAGCCATAGCAATTATTGAGAATACCTCCTCCAAAATAGCCACAGACACTTCCTTGATTATAAGCAAAACATGATACATTGGACGAAGAATAACTGTTGTGGATTTCATTTTTATTGCCCGATGAAGTGCCAATCAAACCGCCAACAGTTGTGGATACTGATCTTATGCTTCCTCCTGCGAAGCAATTGTTCACGTCAGATGATTCCATAAGTCCAACTAACATTCCATCCGAAAGAATAGATAGCGAATAATGCTGCGAAATAGTACCGTTAATTATTCCGCAGTTAAGAACTGATGCACAAAACAAACGACCAGACAAGACTCCGGTGCCAGCATAAAAATATGTGATATATCCATTTGAATCGGGAAGAGGCACGGCACCCTCTCTGACCTCAATATAAGGATCCTTAAAAAATAGATTGCAGACTGTTTGGCGTTCTCTTTCGTTATATCCTCTATACATCCTGAAAAAACCCCAGCCAGAGTTTTCGCTATTTTCACCCTCTTCAACAATTGTCATATTGGAGATGGTATGACCGTTACCGTTAAATGTACCATAATACTCATAAACGGGTTTCCATAAATATCCTCCCAAATCAATATCTGCCGCAAGATTGACAGTCGTACGGAAATCGACAATGCTGTCTCTTACTTGTTTTGCCCACCACGCAAGTCCTTCGGCGGAAGAAACAGTGATGGGATAGCGCCCGTATTGATCCATTTCAGTACTGGCGACATATCCATCGGGTTGGGTCTCCACAATATCAATCCAATAGTGTGCTTTTGTCATTATTTTCACGGGACCGAACCACGCTCCTCCACATTGCGGCCTTATGTAGAAATCATACTTTTCCAATTCAACCAAACCACTGACGGTAATGGAAGAGTCACTGGACATCAATGTCGTTCCTTCCCCTAACGGATAACCTTCAGTGCCATATTCTATTTGCCAACCGGTGGCAGAACCATTCTCGCTCCATGACAATGCCACTGCGGTTGTATCTACCGTTACCCCTACGTTTGAAATCATCCGACAACCGTTATCTTGGCTGATACATAGTTTAAATCCGGAGTAGGATAGAGTACCAGAATAATCGACTCCCACCGTGCTATAGGACGAAACTATTGGACTTAAATCGTTAGTGTTGTTCGCATTTAAATGTCTTACTTCATTGCCGGCATAAATATGGAGATTCTGTCCGTCAAAATGAATAATATCCACAACAAGATGGACTGTATCGTTGGCAGAAACAAAATCCACATTATTACTGCAAGTGTTTGTGTAGTTTGTTCCTGTAAAGGCATTATGTCCAAGCAGATGGTAGAATTCCAGCGGATTATCGACGGTGAATGTGCTAGCACCAGCCATCTGGCCGAGAATGACATTGCCGGCACTATCCGGAACAATGCCAAAGAGGGCGGATTGGTTGCTATTGAAGGCCATACCTGCAGGATTTACAGCACTGGTGAGGTACCAGCCGTCAGCATATCCGCTCCAACCGAAGTTGAAATGGAAATGGCCATCTATTTTGTAGCCATCACAGATAAAAGAGTGGCCTCCTGCGTCACCGCGTCCACTGTACATCACAGGGCGGTTGGCGGCGATATCGGTGCGGAGCATGTTCTCCCATATAGAATCCATGAAAAAGGCTTTCTCGGCATAGTTGAGGTTGGGGTTGAAACGGAAAAAGTTTATCAATCCTGCACGGGCATCGATATCATAGCTGCCGCTCTCATTGGGGCCATACGTCATATTGGCTGCCACACCGCAGTCGCGCATGAGGGTGGCAACGGCTTGCTTCTCCAGTAGGGTGCTGGTGGCGGTGAGGACGGATGGCATGTGGACATAATCATAGGTGGCGCTGTCGTAGTTGACGGTGAGGGTGCCGTAGGTGGTTTCGTAGCTGTGGATTCCGCGGCCGTGGAGTGGGTAGCCCCAGTAGTTGATGATTTGTGCCATGACGGTGGCAACACAGCCGGTATACACATGGCCAGCGGGGCCGTTGGCATCCTCAGGGCATAGGGCGTTGTAGTACTGGCCTTGGTCCCAGGTGGTGGTGAGGAGGGGACCAACCGAATCTGGAAGATTCGTGGTAGTTAATAGATTAGAGTTAAGAGATAATAGTTGACGCCATTCGGAAGAGATACCCCTCTGCCCTTCGGGCACCTCCCCTATGTTAGGGGAGGAATTGTAAGGATTGCTTGGGGACGCCTCCCTTATGTATGGAGAGCCACTGGCAGCCTCGATTTGGGCGGCGAGGTCGTTGAGGTAGGAGGTTACCTGCGAGGGAAGAACAACTTTTCCTTGCTCTTTAGCGGGCGAGGACGTCTGCGTTTCCGAGGTAGGCCAAGGACGGCTGAGACTGTAGCCGAGGACAGGATGGGCGATATCGTCGGCAGAAACGATGACGAACATATTGCCGAGGTTGACCACATACATGGCGGGCTGGCCGCTTTTAGGCATCTTGTGGGTGTAGACCACTGTGGCCTCGAGCTTGTCGGTGCCCTTGACATACTGGGCTACGAAGTTCTTGGCCACCTGCATGGCCTTCTCCGGCTCCACCGGCTTGGCCATCATCGAATGACCCATCAGGGTCAGCAGCATAAAGAGTAATGATTTTTTCATAATATTTGTGTTTTTTTATTGTCAATAAATCCGTGAAACTTTACTGTTTTCACCTGAGGTTCTCGACTACCTGTAGTACCAACAAGAAAAGTTCACGGATATCGTGAACGTTTTCCCTCTCTTGAGTACTACAGTTCGAAATTGTCGAGATTTCAGGTGTGCAAAGAAAAGCAAAAACGCTTAATTATGTCTTTATTACTATTCTATCCTTTTGTTTTTATACCCTGAATTGTTGTTTTGGTTTGACGCTGCAAAAAACTAATGCTTAATATTCAGCATGTCTAGCAACTGGATATATTTGATGATTGGTATTCCGTTGTGTTGACCTAAGTCGGTAAGGTCGCTGTCGCCACTGACAATGTAGTCGACAGGTACACTCTCGGCCATGGAAAGCAGGTAAAGATCTTTGGGGTCGCGAATGGGAGATATTGCGTTTACGGTAATGTCGGTAAATAAACAGACATCATATACCATCTCGAAGAAATAATAACGTGTTTCTTGAGAGATAAGCTTGTCAAATTTCGGCCGTTCAATAACGTTGCGTATTTCGTCAAGTTCTTGTTCAGACACATACACTTTCACATCATGGCGATAAAGGACCTCTCGCAATGATGCAAGCCTCCGTCCAATCATGAACGAAATCCACAAGTTGGTGTCGAACAATATTCTCATTTCCCGTAACGAACTGCGTTTACTTCTGCGGCAATTTCCTCATCGGTCATTTGAGGGGTCTGTGGACAAGAGGCGATAAAACGGTCGATGGAGGTGCGCCGGGTACGTACGCCCCATCCCATACGGGCCGCCAGGGCCTCAATGATTCCATAGTCCGAAACAGGGACTGTCAAAACCAAATCTTCCATAATATTATTATTTATTTCACGGTGCAAAAATACGAATAAAATCTGATTCCACAAAAAAAGTTTCCCCGAGGGGGGCAAAAGTAAAAAAGACATCTGCGGACCTTACGTATTCTGTAAGGTCCGCAGATGTGGGGAAATAGGCCGTGTTTTACAGCGACAGGCCGCCGTCGACGCAGATGACCTGTCCGGTGATGTATTCGGAGAGGTCGGAGGCGAGGTAGAGCGAAGTCTTGGCGACGTCGAGGTCGGTACCGCCGCGACGTAGGGGGATGTCTTCCATCCAGCCTTTGCGCACGTCTTCGGGCAGCTGCTGGGTCATGGCTGTCTCGATGAAGCCAGGAGCAATAGCGTTGCTGCGGATGCCGCGCGAGCCGAGTTCTTTGGCGAGGCTCTTGGTGAAGCCCAGGATACCGGCTTTCGAGGCGGAATAGTTGCACTGGCCGGCGTTGCCGTTGACGCCCACCACCGAGCTTGTGTTGATGATGCTGCCGCTGCGCTGCTTGAGCATCATGGGGGCGAAGGCCTTGCAGAAGTTGAAGACCGAGCGCAGGTTGACCTCGAGGACGAGGTCCCAATCTTTGGGTTGCATGCGGAGCAGCAGGTTGTCGCGGGTGATGCCGGCGTTGTTGACGAGGACATCGAGACGGCCAAACTCTTTCTGCACGATGTCGGCCACGCGGAGGGTGTCCTCGTAGTCGGCGGCGTTGCTGGCGATAAACATCGAGCGCGACTGGAATTTTTGCAGCTCGGCGAGGAGCTCGCGGCTGCTGTCGGTTTCCTGTAAGTCGGTGAAAATTACCGTGGCACCCTCTTCGGCGAAGAGCAATGCGGTGCGGCGGCCAAGGCCGCGGGAGCCTCCCGTTACGAGGGCAATTTTATTTTTCAGAAGTTCCATATTGTTCAGTTTTTAGGTGTATCGATTAATGCAAAAGAGAGGACTCCTTTGACGGCAGTCTTACCGTTGACCTTGGCCTCGGCTTCGGCATGGAAGATGAGGGCACGGCGGTCGGTGATGTGGCCGCGGATCTCGATGGTGTCGCCGGGGCGCACGGGCTGGCGGAAGCGGGCTTCCTTGATGCCACTGTAGAGGGGAGTGCGGCCTTGGGCGAGTTCGTCGCGCACCAGGATGCACATCGACTGCCCCATGATTTCGCAGAGGATGACGCCAGGTACGATGGGGTTGCCGGGGAAGTGGCCCTGCAGGAAGAATTCGTCGCCGCGCACATGGTAGTGGGCGATGGCTTCGTTGCCTTCCATGGTGACGTCGTCGACAAGCAGCATGGGCTCGCGGTGAGGCAGGAAGGTCTTGATTTCGTCTCGGTTAAGAATATCCATGATATAAATATTTACTATTGTCTTAACTACTACCTATTTGACTACTTGATTGCACGTAAGGCTACGGTAGCGTTCTGACCACCGAAGCCGAAGGTGTTGCTGATGGCGATGTCGGCCGGGTACTGGCGGGCCTTATTGGGAGTATAGTCGAGGTCGCACTCGGGGTCGGGGGAGTCGAGGTGGACAGTGGGAGGAACGATGCCGTTCTTCAGTGCCAGAGCGCTGATAATCAGTTCGACGGCACCCGTAGCACCCAGCATGTGGCCGTGCATCGACTTTGTGCTGCTGATGACAGCCTTGCGGGCCTCCTCTTCGCCGAGGGCTTTTTTTATTGCCAAGGTCTCACCTTTGTCGTTGAGGGGCGTGCCGGTGCCGTGGGCGTTGATATACAGTTTCTCGCCGGCTTTGTATCCAGCTTCTTCGAGGGCCAGACGCATCGACTCAGCGGCGCCGCGTCCCTCGGGGTGGGGGGCGGTATAGTGGTGGGCATCGCAGGTGTTTCCGTAGCCACAAACTTCGGCATAGGTCTTGGCACCGCGTTTCTTCACAAGTTCCTCGCTTTCAAGGATGAGGATTCCGGAACCTTCGCCGAGGACGAAACCGTGGCGACGGCTGTCGAAGGGCAGCGAGGCGGCCATGGGGTCGTCGCTGGTGGTGAGGGCTTTCATGTTGGCAAAACCTCCGATAGCCATGCCGCAGACGGCTGCTTCGGCGCCACCGGTAATGACGGCGTCGGCACGTCCTTCACGAATGAGGCGGTAGGCTTCGCCCACGGAGTGCGTACCTGTTGCACAGGCTGTTACGACGGGCAGGTTGGGACCCTGGGCGTTGTAGGTGATGGCAACGTTGCCGCCGGCGATGTTGCCAATCATTTCGGGTATGAAGAGCGGCGAGATGCGGCGGAGACCGTACTGCATGCGGTTGGCGTGTTCGCGCTCGAAGGTCTGGATGCCGCCGATGCCGCTGCCGATGGCTACGCCAAGACGGCGCGGGTCGACATCCTCGCCCACTTTCAGTCCGCTGTCGGCCATGGCTTGGGCAGCGGCGGCCAGTGCGTAGAGTGCATAGATGTCGTTGTGACGGATCATGTTCTTGTCAATGCCGTAGTTTTCGGGGTGGAAGTCCTTCACCTCGGCGGCCACCTTCACGGGAAGGTCAGTGGTATCGAGTTTGGTGATGAAGTCAATGCCGCAGAACCCATTGATGAGGTTGTTCCACAGTGTCTTGATGTCGTTTCCGATGGGGGTGATGCACCCGACACCGGTGATATAAACTTTTCTCATATTATTAATTATTGTTTTCTTTATTATTTATATGGTTAGTATTTCAGAATCACAATCCCTGAGACAAATCCTGCACCGAAAGCACTCATCAAGATGGTATCGCCCCGTCTGATTTTTCCTTCGCGCACCCCTTCGTCGAGCAGCAGTGGAATACTGGCCGAACTTGTGTTACCGAAGCGTTGTACATTGGTGGGGAATTTCTCCTGGGGCTGATTGAGATTCTCTCGGATGGCCTCGTTGATGCGGAGGTTGGCCTGGTGGAGGAGGAAATGGTCGATGTCACCGAGGGTGAGTCCTGCATCGGCAGTTACGCTGGCGATGTCGCGGGCTGCCGAGGTGACAGCCATGCGGAACACCTCGCGGCCTTTCATTACCAGGGCGCTATGGGTGTCAATACCCTCACGGGTCTCGAAAGGCGTGGCTTCCATGGGGTTCTGGTAGACAATGACATCGGGCATTGGGATGGTGGTGATTTTGCTCGCGACGAGGCTATCGCCCTGGCCGAGGACTACAGCACCGGCACCGTCGCCGAAGAGCACGGCGCAGTTGCGGTCGGTCCAGTCGCAGAATCGGGTGCATTCCTCGGCAGCAACCAGAAGAATGTGCTTGGCGCGGCCTGTGGCGAGCAGGGCGTCGCAGACGTCGAGGCTCTGCACGAATCCCACGCAGGCGGCATTGACATCCATGGTGGGGCAGAGGGGACCTTTCATGCCCAAGTTGCCCATGATGATGCTGGAGAGGTGAGGAGTGATAAAAAGGTTGGATACATTGGAGCAAACGATGTAGTCAATGTCGTCGGGACAGAGGCCGGCGGCATCGATGGCCCGTCCGGCCGCTTCGGTTGCCAAATCTTCGAATCTTTCGTCGGTGATGATATGACGTGTCTTGATTCCTGTTCGGGTAGTAATCCATTCGTCGCTGGTGTCGAGAAACTCCGACAGCATGTCGTTGGTCACGACTTTTTTCGGTAGTGCACTTCCAGTTCCTAGTATTTTCATGTTAATTTTTATTAATTTTCGGGCTGCAAAGAAACGTTAAAAATCCTAAATATAAAAGTTAATTTAAGTAAATTGCACAATATTGTAGGTAAAAAAGCGTTATTTTGGGTAAAATTTCGATATTTTGGGTAGAATTAGCATAAAATGAATACTGACCAAACACTAAATTTGCCGGCAATTGCTCGTTTCTTAACCTCGAAGGAGTCAATTTTGCTTTTCTTGGTATTGTCTTTTTTTCTTGCTGTAATACTAGTTGTATTTATTCAGCCCGTGGGTGTGCTGGATTATACGTCACAAAATTCAGCGCTTTCTCCCCTGGCCCGCCTGGCCTTGATGGCGGCGGGTGGCTATGCAACGGTGGCAGTGAGCAGGGTGGTTCTCATGGCTGTTGGTCGATATAAGGATTTGTCATTCTTTACTTTGGCAGTATGGATGTTCGTTGAACTAATTTTTTGCGTGGCGGTAACGGCCATTATGGCGTGGAGTCTCAGTGGTGGAGGAAGTCTTCGTCTTGCACCTCTGTCTGCCGACATTCTGCTGGGGAATGTGGCGGTCTTCTTGATACCCAATGTGATAGCCTTTCTCTCGTTCCGTCTACGGGAACTTCGGATGGAGTTGGTGACCTTGCGGCGCAAGTTCTCGATCGACACACAGCCGACCCCCGCGGAGCAGAGTATCAATTTCTACGACAAGGGAGGTCGCCTGTCGTTTTCCACCCGTTTTGCCAATGTATTGTATATTGAGGCGGCCGACAATTATGCCAATATCCATTATTTAAATGATGATAAGGAGGATACGTTTATTCTTCACAATTCACTGAAGGACCTGGAGAAAGAATACAGTGGTATGGGTTTGTTGCGATGTCACCGTGGGTATATGGTCAATGTGGTGAATGTGAAGCTTATGCGCAAGGAACGCTCGGGGATGGTGCTCGAGCTCTCTTCCTCCTCCAAGACTATCCCTGTCTCGAAAAGCTATACCGCTGCCGTCACAGCCTTTTTCTCTTCCGACAATAATGATATATCGGTTTAAAACATCTATCCTATATGCAATTCAGACTTACCTATCAGGAAATTAGCAATTTGATTGAGCGCAAGGCGGGCCGCAGTCTGCCAATCATCTATGGTGGCCCGCACACGGTGCGCATCGCCTATGAGGTCAATATGTTTGTTAAGACCGCCAGTGTGGGCATCGATCTTACGGTGGAACAGATAGACTCAGAGGGAAATATCATCCTGTCCTATGCCGGCGGCATGGGTATCGATTTCATGATTCGTACGGCGTTGAATCACGCTCAGGGGCAGCCGGGAGGTGACATGATTGAACAACTGCCCGACAATCGCATCAAACTCTGCTTGAGCAAGAACGCCCAAGCAGGAACGCTTTTCGATCATATAACATTGAAGGATATCTTTTTTGACGAGCAGTTTGCCATCGTCGAGTTCGAGCCAAAACTCTAATTACTCGTTGTGGTACTTCTCGTGATGGAGGATGGTGAAGGCGCGGTAGAGCTGTTCGGTGAAGAATAGCCTCACCATCTGGTGGTTGAAAGTCATCTGCGATAGTGAAATCTTGTGATTGGCGGCGGCATAAACGGCAGGAGAGAAACCGAAAGCGCCGCCGATGACGAAAGCTAGCGTCCGTGTGCCGGCATTCATCTGTTTCTGAAGGTATTTTGAGAAGCCAACAGAAGTGTACTCCCGACCATGTTCGTCGAGCAGCACTATGGTGTCTGCTTTCTCCAATTGTTTCAATATCAACTGTCCCTCCCGCTCCTTAACCTCGTCGGTAGAGGCTTTTCCGAGGTTTTTCAGTGCAGGAATGACTATCATTTCGAAGTCGCAGTAGTGTCTCAGTCGTCCGACATATTCCTCGATTCCGGCTTGAAGGTAGGGAATATCGGTCTTGGAGACAACTATGAGTTTGATGTTCATAGGTGTAGTAGTTTTGTGCCAAAGGGAATTTGTGAACGGTAGATGCAGTCGATTTCGGTTTTTGTGGTGCCGAAGGAGTGATAGAAGTGTCCGATGCCAGAGTCCATGCCTCCCTCAAAGTCAAAGGCTTTGGTGCGACCGTAGAGGTCCGTAAGCATGGTCCACACGAGTTTTGTCATACTATTGCGAAGGGAGTCGGCATGGAGAGCCGACAGCAGTGAGTATGCGCATGTACTGTCAAATACAACAAATCGAGCTGCCATCAGGGTGCCGTTTTTGTTACGCAAGCCATAGAGCAAAGCCTGTCCGCGGTTGAGGGAAGTAGAGCATATCCGTTGTATGAAGTCGCGACTCAGCAGGTCTTTGCCGCTGCGCCGTTCCCAATAGGCAATATGGAAATCGGCGAATTCATCTGCGTCTACCGTGCGGTCCACTATATAAGCGTTCTCCACAGCCTCTATCCCTTTGCGTCGTTCCTTCGCCGCCAATTCCTTGAGGATCGTGGGTTCGGGCAGCGGGTCGAAGCGGTAGGTGTAGCGTGTGGTATGTTTGAATTTAAACTGTTGGAAGAGTTGCCATTCGTTCATCCCCGGGGAGAACCGTTGCATGCACAGTTTTGCGTGCTGGTTGTGTAATGCTTGAGCTAGGGCAGATAAGGTCTCTTTGTGGCTGAGGTCGCTCATCTCTTGTCTCAGCCAGGGACCACTCCAGGGGGTTAGTTGTGGTTGCAGTATGTACTTGATGCCGAACTTCTTTCCATAAAGAAAAGGCATAGCCCCCATGATAGTACCGTCTTTTTCATATAACAGCACATCCCACTGCTTGTCCTCGCAGACTGCCTCCATCCACCAATATTGCTGAAACAGAGGGATTCGCAACCCCTCTGTCTCACATAGTTGGCGGTATTTTTCTTTGTTGGTCAAAGATTATTGTACTTTGATGCTCACGCGGTTGTTGGCGATGCGGCCCTCATAGGTGCTGTTGTCTCCGATGGGGTCCTCGTCACCCTTGACGACAATCTCGATGCGGCTGGCGTCGATGCCTCGCATAAGGAGGGCTTTCTTTACCTCCATGGCGCGCTGATGTGAGAGACCCTGGATATAGGCTTCGGTGCCCTGGTTGTCGGTGTACCCGCTGATAATCACACCCTTGCGGTCGTTGTTCTTCAGGTAGTCCGACAACTCGTCAAGCACGGGCATCCAGGATTCGACGATGGTGGCGTCGTTGGGGAAGAATTTGATGTCAGGGAAGGTATGGGTGGTGGTGTCAGTGGTAAAGATGGAGTTCTTCTTGCTGCCGAGATAGATGAGAACGCCCACATGGATGATGTCATCGCCACGCTGCTCATTGTAGAAGTTGGCACCTTTGAAGTAGCGGTAGTCGACTTCGGCTACCTTGAACTGGGTTTTGTTGCGCATGTTTTTCTTGCTCTTCCAGTCTTCAAAGGAGTTGAGAGAGGCTTTGGCTTCCTCACGGGCCTGTTGGTGGAGTTGCTCACGCTGTGCATGGTCGGTGATTTCGGGGTTAAGGGCATAGAGGGCATAAAGGGTTATTGAAGCACGAGATACTTTTTCCAAGTAGTTCATCACCGGACGAATCTCATCGGGCCATGCGGGGTTGGGGTCGACGGTCAGAGCCGGGAAGTCGGTATAGTTGAAAGAACTGTAGTAGATGTTGTTGTCTTTGGTGCTGAAATTGGTGAATTTGTCAAAGGTGGCGTAGTCCGTTTGACGCACTTTCTGGCGTCCTTCGACAAACATGGAAGTCTGTTTCTTGCTGGAACCTTTCTTCTTCTTGTTCTGGGCCATGGCGTCGGCTCCGCTGACAAACAGCAGGCCGATGAATATCAAGCTGAGGATCTTTTTCATTATCGTGTTTTTTCTTTAGTACCTAATGGGCTTTGTTTATTTCATTTCTTCATTTTTCTCCGTGTCCACAAGTGTTCCATTTTCGCAGACCACCACGCGTGCGGGAAACTTGTCAATCATCATAAAGTCGTGGGTGGAGATGAGCATGGTGGTACGTGTCTGGCGATTGATGTCGAGCAGCAACTGCATAATCTCCGCCGAGGTGACAGGATCGAGATTGCCTGTGGGTTCATCGGCGAGAATCAGGGTGGGGTTGTTGATGAGTGCTCGGGCGATGCCTACACGCTGTTGCTCGCCCTCGGAGAGGTGCATGGGGTTGACGAAAGCCTTGTCGGCGATACCCACGGCCGTCAGCGTTTTCTCTATCTGGTCTTGAATCTCGTTCTTTTTCTTCCAGCCTGTGGCGCGGAGCACGAACTCAAGGTTGGCATAGACATTGCGATCGTCGAGGAGGCGGAAGTTCTGGAAGACAATGCCGATACGGCGGCGCAACTGGGGGATATGGCGGCGCTTGATGTTCACTACGTCATAGCCACACACTTCGGCGATGCCGTTGTCGATAGGCCTGTCGGCATAGAGACTGCGCAGCAGTGAGGTCTTTCCTGCGCCACTCTTGCCGATGAGGTAGACAAACTCGCCCTCGTTCAGACTGAGGTTCACGTCAGTCAACAGCAAGCCGTTCTCATGGCTGATGGTGAGATTTTCTAGGTGTACAATCGGTTGATTTGTAGTGCTATTGTCGCTGTTGTCCATGTAAAAAGTTTTGTTTTATAAACTGCAAAAATACGAAATTATTATGAATTATTGTAAAAAAATATGTATTTTTGCAGCCCGTTTTTGAAACCTAGAAGGATGAATATTATTATTGCTGGCGACGGCGAAGTGGGTGTACACCTGGCGCAGTCGCTTACCGAACTGGACCATAATATCACCGTGGTGGACCCTCATTCCGAGTTGCTTAAACGTCTTGAGAGTGAGACTGACCTGCTCACCATCACGGGCGACAGCACCTCTCCTCAGGTGCTTAAGGATGCCAATGTTGCTGATTGTGACCTTTTCCTCTCGGTGCTCCATGAGGAGAGTATCAATCTGGTGACCTGCATCTTGGCTAAGAAGCTGAAAGCCAAGAAGACAGTGGCACGCATTACCAACGCAGAACTCCTCAGCCCCAAGCATCGCGAGATGTTCCGAGACCTGGGGGTTGACGAGATGGTTTGCCCCGAGCGTATCGCCGCCAAGGAAATCACCAACCTTTTGAATAACACCGTCACCACCGAGTTCTTCGACTTCAGTGGAGGCTTGCTTACCATGTATGTCATTCGCCTCGATGCAGGGTCGCCCGTATCGGGACACAATGTCAAGGAACTCACCCAGTTGCATCCCGACCTGCAGGTGCGTGTGGTGGCCCTTCTGCGCAATGGAAACACCATCATCCCTCACAGCGACACAGTATTTCAAGGAGGTGACCTGGCTTACATCATTGGCCGTGCCAATCAGATGGAGGCCATCAACCGCGTGGTGGGGAAGCAAACAGTGAGCATCCGCAACACCATGATAGCTGGTGGTGGACGAATTGGACGCTATGCCGCTATGACACTGCAGGACAAGATGCGCATCACTCTCATAGAGGAGGACCGCAGGCGTGCCGAGGAACTCAGCGCCCTGCTCGACGACACCCTTATCATCCATGGCGACGCCACCGACATTGAACTCCTCAAGGAGGAGGGCCTCCAGAATGCCGACGCCTTCATCGGCGTCACCGACTCGAGTGAGACCAATGTCCTCACCTGCTTGCATGCCAAGCGACTGGGTGTCAAACGCACCATCGCGCTGGTAGAGAATACCGGTTTTATCGATATCTCGCAGGATATCGGCATCGACACCATCATCAACAAGAAGCTCATCACTGCCAGCTACATAGCCCGTTTTATCGTCAAGGGCGACGCTGTGAGTTCCAAGTGGCTCTCCGGCACCAATGCCGAAGTGTTCGAACTGATGGTGGGCAAATGGTCGCCGGCCACGCGCAAGCCCATCGGCGAGCTGGACATCCCGCAGGGAGCCACCATCGGCGGTATCATTCGAGGGAGAGAAACGCTCCTGCCGAGCCGCGAACTGCAACTCAAACAGGATGACAAAGTCGTCATCTTCACCCTCCCCAAGGCCATGGCTCAAATGGCAAAACTCTTCGACTAAAGCCCACTTCCTATCAACTTATCAACCTATCAACTTATCAACCACTTCAACTATAGACTGGTAGCCCGGCTGTCGGGCATGCTGTTGCTGGTGATGGCGCTGGCAATGGCTTTACCCATGGTGGTGTCGCTCCACTATGGTGACGGCGCACAGTATGCCTTGGGATTCTCCGCACTCATGTTGCTGGCTATCGGTTTGTTGCTGCGTAATATCGTGGGGCGTAACGCTTCCTATGGTTTGCGCGAACGCGAAAGTTTCTGGATTACAGCCGTAGCATGGCTTGTGGTGCCGCTGGCCGGAGCCTTGCCCTATCTTTTTACAGGTGTCCTGGGGACTTTCACCGATGCTGCCTTCGAGTCCGTCTCCGGCTTCACCACCACAGGCTCCTCCGTCATTGCCAATCCTGCCGTCATCCCGCAGGGCATGCTGATGTGGCGCTCCATCACACAATGGATTGGTGGCTTGGGACTTATCCTCTTTGTCGTCGCATTCCTCAAGCGGCTCAACCAGGGATCGCTCCAGCTCTATGCGGCCGAGTTCTCCGGCACCCAGCAACGCAAACTCCATCCCCATATCGCCAAGAGCGTCAGCCGCATGTGGCGCATCTATACGCTTATCACACTCATCCTCATTGCGCTGCTGATATTGGCTGGCAATGGCGTGCTCGACTCCTTCTGTCTTGCCTTGAGCACGGTGTCGACTGGTGGCTTTATGACCACACAGTTCGGCATGAGTGGCTATAGCGACCTGACACTTAGTATCCTGACGGTTTTCATGTTCTTGAGTGGGGTCAATGTGGCGCTGCTCTACAATCTTTTCACTTTCCGTTGGCGGCAGCTGCGCCTCAACCACGAGTTCGCCCTCTATGTCGGCATCTTCCTCTTCGCCGCCTTGAGTTGCACGGTGGCCTTCGGCATGGTGGGAAACCCATGGCTCGAGTCGGTACAGTATTCTTTCTTCCATATCGCCTCAACAGTCAGTACTTGTGGATTTTATACCAATCCACCCGACGTATGGCCATTCTGGGTATCGGTGGTTACATTCCTCCTTATCCTCACGGGTGCCTCGGCGGGCTCAACGGGTGGAGGACTGAAACTGAGGCGTTTGATGACGCTCTCCATCTACCTCCGCAACTACCTCACCCGTATGGTTCACCCCAACGTGGTCTTCACGGTCAAGATAGACCACAAGGTGGTGCCGGGCGAATATGTGAATAAGATTTTCGGCTTCGTATTCCTCTACATCTGTTTCATTATTGGAGGTGCTTTCGTGCTGACTTTCTGTGGCTCCTCCATTGCCGATGCATTCTGTCTTGCGGCAGCCAATATCTCTAACCTCGGCCCTTCACCACTCATCAATTCCCTCGGCGCCAGTCTCGACTATGCCGCGCTGCCCGACCTCGCCAAGTGGACCCTCATGGTCCTCATGCTCGCCGGCCGCCTCGAAATCTTCGCCCTTCTGGCCATCGTCTCACCAGCTTATTGGAAACGCAGGTAAAATGAAACAGTCTGACATAAAAGCAGTTCTACGGTTTCTCGGTATCCTCCTGATGGCCGAAGGCGGGCTGATGGGATTGTGCCTCATTCCAGCATTGCATTTTGCCGACGGGACAGCCCTGCAGATGGCCCTCTGCGCAGCCTTCACCCTTGCTGTGGGACTCCTCCTCTGGTTCCGCTACCGCCGCAACTCCCTCATCGAAGACCGCCGCATGTCCTACCTGCTGGTGGTGTTGTTATGGCTAATACTCTCACTCTTCGCCACTTTGCCATTCCTGACGACCGGCTCCACCTCCTCATTCACTCTGGCATGGTTCGAGTCCATGTCGGGCGTCACCTCCACCGGCGCCACCATCTTCCCCGAGGTGGCGGCCCTGCCGGCATCGGTGCTCCTCTGGCGTTCCATGACCCAGTGGTTCGGCGGCTTCGGCATCGTCTTGTTGGTACTCGCCATCTCTCCGAGACTGGGTATTAACAAATATTCGCTCTACACCGCCGAGGCCTCGGGAGCCGACAACACCGGCAAGACGGCAGTGCGCACCGTCGTCACCGTCCGTCGCACCCTCGGCGTCTATCTGGCACTCACCTTGGCATTTATCATCGCGCTGTGGTTCAGTGGTATGCAGCTGTGGGATGCCGTCAATCTCACCTTTACCAATATCTCCTCCGGAGGCTTCTCCGTCAATAGCGACAGCATCGCCTCCATCACCCCCCTCCAGCAGTATATCCTGGCTGGCGCCATGCTCCTCAGTGGCGTCAACTTTACGCTCCTATACCTTCTTTTTACGCTGAAATGGAAGCAGATACGCCACAAGATGGACCAACTGAATTTCTATCTCCTGCTCCTCGCCCTCTCCGTGACCTTCATCGTCGGCATACTCCATTGGCATTCGGGCTACGGCTGGAGCGACGCCCTCAGGCTGGGCACCGTTCAGACTGTCAGCGCGTTGACTACTACCGGTAGTGTTGTTGCCGACAGCACCCAGTGGTTCACACCTGCCATCTTCCTCCTCCTCATGCTCTCGCTCTGTGGCGGTATGGCCGGTTCCACCACCGGCGGTATGAAGGTGATGCGCGTGCTCATCCTGTTGCGCAACTCGCGCTGTATCATGCGTAACCGTCTGCATCCCAGGGTGGTGAATCCTGTTCGTTTGAATGGTCGCCCCGTCTCGTCGCATATCACCAACAACGTGATGGTCATCTTTATGGTCTTCGGCCTGACCCTCATGGTGGGTGTCATGATACTGATGCTCTGTGGTATAAATGCTACCGAGTCTATCGGTGCCGCCGTGGGCTGCCTCAGCGGCTATGGCCCTGGCCTCGGAGCCTCGGGGGGCTTTGGCTCCTACGCCCACTTCTCGCCCTCGGCTCTCTGGTTCTGCTCCTTCATGATGCTCCTGGGACGCCTTGAGTGCATGACCGTCATCGTCCTTTTCCTCCCCCGTTTCTGGCGCCACTGAAATAAAAAAATCCTTAAATTTTAACAAAAAATTGCTTCCGGTACGGTAGATGCTAACTACCTATCAATCACCTATCAACTCCTAACCAACTCCTACCACGGTAGGAGTTGGTTAGGACTTGATAGGGGCTTGGCAGGTGTATGGTGTCAGGGGGCTCCCTGTCGAGAGGCTTTCCGCGGGATTCGGGACGCATTTTGCCGAGAAAGAAAAAGAGTGTATCTTTGCACTTTGAAAACCGTTGTCGCAAAAAAAATAGTTTCCGCGAGGTAGTTTTCAATCCTTTTTGCGACTAATATATAGTGTAATGGCTAGGGAAAATGGGCAACAGGCTTTTGTGGAGATGCTGCGTCGCTGCGACAGCACCATTTTCCGTGTTTGCCTTATGTTTACCGACCGCAATCCCGAGAATGTCAGGGATATGTACCAGGATATCGTATGTGAGTTGTGGGAGAGCTGGCCTCGTTTCCGTGGCATGAGCAGCCCCAATACATGGGTTTACCGCATTGCACTGAACACCGCGGTGTCGCAGTTGCGACACAGGACGCTTTCTCCGATGTTCTCCTTGCTCGACGATGCGATGTACAGCACCTTGGCCGAGAAGGCCCACGACGGTATGGTGGAACGACTCTACGAGCTCATTGACCAGCTTTCCGACGGTGAGAAGGCGCTGTTAACGCTCTACCTCGACCGCAAAACGGCCAAGGAAATCGGTTTTACGCTCGGCATCAGCGAGGCGGCCGTCAACCATCGTATCGGACGTATCAAACAGAAACTGATAACTTTAAATAAAAAGGAATATGAATGACAATGAACAGGAATGGGAGTCTCTGTTGGCTGTCTGGCAGCAACATAGTGACCGCATCGACCAGACGGTGAGACATCATGACCTTTCGCACCTGAGGCTGGTGCCGCGCCGGTACGTCTTCTCTGCTCGCAAACTAAGGCTTTCTTCGCTGTCGGTGCGTGGGACTGTCTATATGATGGCAATAGGCATGATTTTTGCCTTCAAGCCCCGATATGTCTATGATTCCTATGATTTTGCGCTCATGATACTCCTGGGCACCATACTGCTTCTGTCGTTGGCGACATGTGCCGTTTCGCTGACGAGGCTGCGGAAAGCCGACCCTTTGGCATTTCTACGGGAGGGTGACGACTGCCGTATCTCCCATGGTGGCATCCCGCTCCGGGCAGTACTGTCAAGGGCGGCTTCCGGTGCCGCCGTGGCAGTACTGCTGCTCTTCCTGGTGCTGCCGGTGCAGAAAGGCCGCGCCATGTCACAGTTGGATCATGGGAAACGAGTGGAGGCTTTGGACGATGTTGCTCATATTTTGGATTCCATCCAATGAAAACAAGACAGATACTTCTTATTATTCAGGTCTTTTTGGTCTTTTTGGTCGTTGTAGCTGTCGCCGTGGCCGTGCGGCTGTGGCCTCGTACTATTGCTTTCGAAGACTGCAGCGAGGTCTACCAGCGTTATGCCGGAGTTGAAGGGGTGGAAGCCTCTTTCATCAAAGGATTCCCCCTGAACGACACGGTCGCGGTCGATGTGACGTTGCTTATTGTTACCACGGACTCGGCTTGGCAGGTAATAACAAAGGATTTCAACATTACTCCGCCACCTCAAGAGGTGTTAAACATAGCGTCAGGAAAAAGTGTTTTTTTCTGGTCTGCGCCAAAGAAAGACTATTCTATGCCCAAAGACTCTGTCATGACCAATAATGATGAAATTTCATGCGATTGGAACTTAAGAATGATTGGCATTTTCCATACTGAAACGGAGGAACAAATTAAAAGTATTAGATACTATAATTACAATAAGTCTATTAACAAATATTAATTAGGATGAAAAAAACAATTAAAACCGTAGCAATGTTTGCAATGCTTGGAATGCTGACCGTTGGCTGTCAGAAAGAAAATGTTAATGATAATATGTATGTAATGAGATTAGCTTGACTTTCGACAGAGATATTTTTGAAAAGATGTTCTCTCCAGTTGTAGACTCCCTGCTTGGAAATGATTTTGTTTACGAGTATATTTCCGTTGTAGATGATGACGTTTGGGGAAATAAGGATTTTCCCGCCTTACAAATTTCATTCTTTAATATAGACGAAGGCGCATCCTATAATCTTTTTTGGTTTGATATATATAAATCAATTGAAGACGGAGGTGTCAGATATTACATGAAGGGAAAGACAAGCGGTACTGAAGGATGGACTTTCGTTATCTGTAAGAGTAAAGAGTGTCCTGAAGGATGTAAAAAAGACGGAAAAAAATGTTCTCCCTGTCCTCCATCGAATGATCCCAATGTTAAACCTTCTTGCGAAAGAACCGAGAAAGAGGCCTTGGAAGTTCTATGTGGTCCAATAGCTACAATAATAGGGGCTTTAATAGGTCTATTTGGTATATTACATAAAGCCCAATAAACCAGAAGAAGGGATTAATAAAGAATAATGTATATAACGGGGGAGTAAAAGTGGGATTATCTCCAAATCATCCACAACTCCCCTTTGATTCAATAAATTATGAACCGAATAACCTTTTCGATTTTTTTTATCTGGATAATTTCCCTATCTCCGAAAGAAGTGGCTGCAAAAGAAGAGGGATCAATCGCCACATTGGCTTATTGGACCAATGTTATCATGAAACCTATCAAGGAAACAGACAATCTGTATATACGGGTGTTGTACCGCCCTTTGGAGGATGATTCTAAGACATTTGTCTATTCTCTTGCAAGGACCCCACAGGCAAAGATGTATTTTACCGACGGGGGTTCTTATCGATTCACAAAGAAAACGGTGGTTTTTGTGGACGAAGACAATCACGACATCATGGTGGGAAAAAGAAAGGGGGACTTCTATAAATCAGAGTACAGCAACTGCTTCTCCCAGCGATGTGAATGGTTTAGGCCGTTCCTGTTTTCCAAAGAGAGTATCTGGTTTAAGTCAATGCACGATACCATCCTGAATGGAGACTCATATAAAGTGTTGACTCGAATTAGCAATAGTACACATTCATATAATGACTCCTCAGGAGAATTCGATATTCCTTTTTATCACGAAATAAATTACTACTATAACACTAAAACCCAGATTGTCGATTATATTTGTGCGCTACCGATGGATGTGGAAAACAATAGGGCATGGAAAGAAGAGTACTGGCTAGAATATGACTTTGGGGTGAGGGACGGCATCTACAATGACATTTTCAATATTGAAGACGAAAAATACTCGCATTATTCCTTCCATGACGATAGCAATCCTCCCTACACTAAGACAATTTACCATACAGGTATTGCAGAGATTTCCGATACTCTGCTGCAATATCCAATGGTTGACTTGCATGGCGACACAACGACCTTGGCAAATTTTCAGGGATGGATTTTGCTGGATTTTTGGTATTTCGGATGCAGGTCTTGCTATCAATGGCTACAGATAGTTGAGCAGGAACGCAAAAAGCCACAAGGATTCATTTTGGATACTGAAGGCATACAAACAATCAGCATAAACCCACTTTCTGACAATATTGGAAAAATAAAAGAACTCGCAAGAAGATTTAATGCCGAGGGATATACTTATTCTGCGAAAGGAATTAGCATGCTGCTAGAAATGAGGACTCTGCCAAAGTATTACTTGTTGTCGCCAGACAAACAAATTGTTTATGAAAGCAATGTTCTTGGCGATTATGGCAAGTTGCTTGAGGCCAAAAGAGAGTTTGAATTGAAAAAAAGAAAATAAGTTTTTTTCTTTAAACGTACAATAATGATACAGTCGCGATGTTACCAGGACAGAAAAAATGAAAAGATTAATTGCAAACAGTCTATTAATATTAATTAGGATGAAAAAAGTATTTTTAATGCTGGCTCTTGTGCTGGCGATGGGCGTGACAAACGCTCAGGAGAACAAAAAACAAACATTTGAACTCGGCTGCAATATCGGCATGACGACGTTCAGTAACTACAGTGCCCTCTCACTCTTTCCTGATGCGACGGACAGCTACACCACTTGGAGTGAGGCTGTCCACGTGGGTATCCGTCGCGGCAACACCCTCCTCGGCTTGCAGGTTCAGTATGCGGTCTTTAACACTTCGGCTCTTGCCGTCAACGAAGGTTGCATGTGGGGCGATTTTTCGCTGATGGGCCGCCGTTATATTAATGTCGGTGGAAATTGGGAGACGTTTATGGGTCTTAAGTTTGGCCTCTCAGTGATGACGAACGGGTTCGAGTATCTTAACGAGGACTATTCGCGTACCCGTCTGGGTTTGACTAGTGAGTTCGAAATCGGCCTGAATTATCGCTTCGACGATGACAACTACATAGGCCTTCGGGCGGCCTTCAATGTGCTCGGCTCCCATTTCAAGAAGGACTTGGATTTGCCCACAGGCCTTGCCGAGAACGACAAGTGGATGTTTGGTGGCTACAGTCTGATGATGCAGTATGGATTCAGCTTTTAATAGGTAATCGTCCTTTTTGTACTGTCGGAAAATAAAAAAAGGAACCCTGCAATGGGGTCCCCTTTTTTGTTTTATTGGTTTTGAGGCGGTTACTCGGCGCGGAAGGCGGCGAGGTCGGAGGCGGTGAAGTGCATCACGTAGTAGCTCTTGGCGCAGACGTCTTCCTCGGTCATGCGGACGTAGACGTTGGCGCTCTTCTCGAAGAGTTCGGGGGCGCGGCAGGCGTCGTCGATGATGAGGAGTGACATGATAATCTCGCAGGTCATGTCGTAGAGACGGCGGGCCAGGAAGTCGTGGACCTCCTGGTTGTTGGCGTCGTTGACGTATTTGACGGCTTGCTCATATAAATTGATGAGGGGCTCAATGCGGGCCTTCAATGCAGCGGCGGAACCGCTGCACACACTATTGGCGAGCATATCGCGCATCACCTGCAGGTAGGTGCCGTTGGTGATGTAACGCACGGCGGCGACGACCTGCAGCTGCGTGGTACCTTCGTATATGCTGAAAATACGTGCGTCGCGGTAGAGGCGCTGGCTCTTGTACTCCATGATGAATCCAGAGCCGCCGTGGATGCTGATGGCGTCGTAGGCGTTCTGGCTGGCGTATTCGCTGTTCATGCCCTTGGCGATGGGGGTGAAGGCGTCGGCCAGACGGCTGTAGGTCTTCATCTCGGTGCGCTCCTCGGGCGTCAGCTTGCGGTCGCGGGCGATGTCCTCGAGGCACTTGTAGAGGTCGACGTAGCGGGCGGTCTGGTAGAGCAGGCTGCGGCCGGCGTCGAGCTTGGCTTTCATGCGGGAGAGCATGTCGTATACCGCCGGGAAGTTGATGATTTTCTGGCCGAACTGGGCACGTTCGCGGGCGTAGGCCAGGCCTTCGTTGTAGGCTTCCTGCTCCACGCCGACGCTCTGGGCGGCGATGCCGAGGCGGGCGCCGTTCATCAGGGCCATAACATATTTGATGAGGCCCATCTTGCGGTCACCGCAGAGTTCGGCCTTGGCGTTCTTGTAGGTGAGCTCGCAGGTGGGGCTGCCGTGGAT
>ONCC01000031.1 GCA_900316235.1 uncultured Bacteroidales bacterium | reverse complement strand
CAGGACCTCGCCGGGAGTGGGGATGATACCGCCGAAGCGGCCGAAGTGCTCGGTCTTGACACCGCACTTGGTGGCCAGCTTCACGTCCTCGATCATCTGACCGGCGCTCATCTCGACGCAAAGGATACCCTTCACGTGTTTGGCAACCTCGGCCAGCTGTTTGGTCGGGAAGGGGAAGAGGGTGATCAGGCGGAACAGACCCACCTTGATGCCTTTCTCGCGAGCCATCTGCATGGCCTTCATGGCGATACGGCTGCTCGAACCATAGGCGACGATGATGTAGTCGGCATCCTCGCAGTTCAGCATTTCATAGCGGACCTCTTTCTCTTTCATCTCGGCGTATTTGGCCTGCAGCTTCAGGTTGAAGACTTCCTGGGCAGGCTTGCCCCAGGTGCCCCAAGGGGCGTTCTTGCGGCGCTCTTCCTCGGTCCAACGGGCCACGTTGTCGCGGGTGTAGAGTTTCTCCATGCACTGGCCGATGGCACCGTCGCTGAGGATGAGTACGGGGTTGCGATATTTGAAGGCGATATCCCATGCGTCGAACACGAAGTCGTACATCTCCTGCACCGAGGCGGGGGCGAGGGTGTAGAGCTGGTAGTCACCGTGACCGCCGCCCTTCACGCTCTGGAAGTAGTCGCTCTGCGAGGGCTGGATGGTACCCAAACCGGGGCCGCCGCGCATGACGTTGACCACCAAGCAGGGGATTTCGGCGCCGGCCAGGTAGGTCAGACCTTCCTGCATCAGCGAGATTCCGGGGCTGGAGCTCGAGGTGGCGACTTTCTTGCCGGTGGCGGCGCCGCCGTAGACCATGTTGATCGAGGCAACCTCGCTCTCGGCCTGCAGCACAGTCATACCGGTGGTCTCCCACGGTTTCTCAGCCATCAGGGTTTCCATAACTTCGCTCTGCGGGGTGATGGGATAGCCGAAGTATCCGTCACAACCGCTGGCAATCATTGCGCGGGCAATAGCCTCATTGCCCTTCATCAGTTGAAGTTCTCTTGCCATAGTATTCCTTTCTTTCTTTTCTTTAGATTTTCTTTTTGTAAACGGAAATCACGCCGTCGGGGCACACCATGGCGCAGCTGGCGCAGCCGATGCAACTGTCATTCACGGTCTCGGTGTAGTTGTAACCCTTACCGTTTACATTTTTCGACAACGCGATGCACTTCATCGGGCACACGGGTACGCACACTCCGCAGCCTTTGCAGCGCTCGGTATCGATGATGATTTGTCCTTTAAATGCCATAATTTTAATGTTATAAGATTAATATATTGGTTTTCTCAACGTTAAATACGTGCCTGCAAAGATACGAAAAAAAATCCAATTTATCACCAAAAATGGTGAAAATATTTTTATTTATTCGGCAATCGTTTGATTATTAGTGTGAAATAAAATCATCCCCGACTGCTTTGTCCAACGATAAAAACAATATTCTTTTTGTGGTTTTCCAACTGCCTGATAATTAGAACCAACTCCGTATCAACTCCGACTCAACTCCGACTCAACTCCGAGTCAACTCCGAGTCAACTCCGACCACCGTCGGAGATGATACGGCAATAATTCGGACTTTTTTGCGTTATCATGCTAAATAGTAGCCTATGAGTATCAAATTGACGAATTTAAAGCGTACATTAATTAAGTATTTCAGCCTGTTGCACGACAAGGAGGACGAGCGGTCGGTGGCCGAGCTGGTGAGGACAGGCTCTGTTTTCCGCGGAACGAACCTGTGGATTCTCATGTTCGCCATCCTCATCGCCTCGCTGGGCCTCAATGTCAACTCCACGGCGGTCATCATCGGCGCCATGCTTATCTCTCCCCTCATGGGCCCCATCATCGGCATGGGTTTCGCCGTGGGTGTGAGCGATATGGAGATGCTGAAGCTGGCGCTGAAGAACTACGGCGTGGCGACGCTCATCTCGGTGGTGACGGCGACGCTCTATTTCTTCCTCTCGCCGCTCAACGAGGCGCAGAGTGAACTCCTTGCGCGCACGTCGCCAACACTTTACGATGTGATGATAGCCTTCTTCGGCGGTGCTGCGGGTGTGCTGGCGCTGACCTGCAAGAGCAAGGGGCAGGTCATTCCCGGAGTGGCCATCGCCACAGCCCTCATGCCGCCGCTCTGCACCGCAGGTTATGGCTTGGCTACGGCGCAGTGGAGCTATTTCTTCGGAGCATTCTATCTGTTTTTCATCAACACGGTGTTTATCGCCACCGCTACGTTCCTGGGCGTGAAGCTGCTGCGGTTCCACGCAGTACAGCATGTCGACACCGAGGCGGCACGCAGGGGTCGCAGGGCGATTACCTTCGTCGTGGTGCTGACGCTCATTCCGGCAGCGATTATGACGGTGAACATCGTGAAGGAAGATGTGCAGGAAAACTCTGTGAAACAGTTCGTCAAGGCCGAGTTGAGTCCTGTGGGTACCCAGATACTCTCGTCGCAGGCGGTTCGCGACACGCTGCGCGTGGTGGCTGTGGGCAACGAGATTACCGACGAAGAGATTGCCGAGGCGCGCGACCGCCTGAAGTTCTACGGCCTTGGTTCTCTGCAACTGCATGTGATACAGGCTTCCAACGGCGCGAGTTTCGCTCTGGCGGCGGCGCAGCTCAGTTCGGCCGAACAAACCAACACGCTCCTCAGCGGTCAGGTGGCCGAGTTGCAGCGCCAGCTGGCCTCCTATACGGCCTATGACACCCTCTCGAAAAACATCAGCGAGGAGGCACGGGCGCTCTTCCCTGCGGTGGAGGGCGTCGCCGTGGGGCGTCTGGCGGGGAAGACCGTCGCGCTGGCGACCCGCCGGGAAGGCCATACGATGACCGCCGACGCTTCGGGCAAATTCCAAAACTGGCTCCGCATACGTGTGCAGGACGAAAAGCTGGAAATTATTTTCAAATGAAACTTTCGCATTGTATTGTATTATAGCCAATTGGCGGTGATTAATAATTTTTGCAATATTTTTTTGTTTGCATGTACTAAAAATTTAGTAATTTTGCAGCCCAATTAAAGATGTGAGGTGAATGGTGTGAGGAATAGAATAATAAAGAAAAATAAACCTATTAAATTTATAAATAAAATGAAAAAGTTTGCATTAATCTGCCTCTTTGCCACCATGGCATTTGGCTTTGCCAACGCTCAGGAAACCGAAAAGAAGGACGTCCCCGCCAACGGCGCCAAGATTTCTTTCACCGAGTTGGAACACAATTACGGCACCCTCCAGAAGGGTGGAAATGGCGACTGTGAGTTCACCTTCAAGAACGAGGGCAACGAGCCTCTCATCCTCTCCAATGTGAAAGCCTCCTGCGGCTGCACCACCCCCAGCTACACCCAGAAACCCGTCATGCCCGGCCAGACTGGCACCATCAAGGTTCACTACAACACCAACAACGTGGGCGGCTTCTCCAAGACCGTCACTGTCACCAGCAATGCTGTCGACAATCCCCGCGTGGTGCTGCGCATCAAGGGTAATGTGAAACAGGATGCCGCTCCCGCCGTCGAGAGCCAGCCCGAGATGAAGAAAGAGGTGGCCCCCGTCAAGGCCGAGCCCAAAGAGATCAAACCCATCCAGGCCAAGAAACAGCCCATGGAGCTGAAACCTGTCGAGAAGAGCGTCTCCGCCTCCGCTGTTGAAGAAAAAAAGAAATAATACCTCGAAGATATGCCGCATATTTCGCATAAAGGACTGGAACTGCCGCAGAGCGCCATCCGCAAACTCGTCCCCTTTGCCGACGCTGCCAAGGAACGTGGCGTACATGTGTACCACCTAAACATCGGTCAGCCTGATATTGAGACCCCCGCAGGGGCCCTCGAAGCCCTCTCAGTGAAGGCTCACGAGATGGCAAAGAACAAGGGGGTGCTGGAATACAGCCATTCCGCCGGTATTCCCACCTACCGCCGCGCCCTTTGCAACTATTACCACCGTCATGGTATCGATGTTACCCCCAACCAGATTATTGTTACCAACGGCGGTAGCGAGGCCCTGCAGATGGCTTTCACCGTCTGCTTCAACCCCGGTGACGAAATCATCATCCCCGAGCCTTACTATACCAATTACAATACCTTCGCCAAACTGTGCGACGCCAAGATCGTCACCATCCCCAGCGACATCAAGACCGGCTTCGCCCTGCCTCCCATCGAGGAGTTTGAGAAGGTCATCACGCCCTACACGCGTGCCATCATGATTTGTAACCCCAACAACCCCACGGGTTACCTCTATACCCACGAGGAGTTGTTGAAGGTGGCTGGTTTGGTGAAGAAGTACGACCTGTACCTCTTCGCTGACGAGGTGTACCGCGAGTTCTGCTACGACGGAAACAAGCATTTCAGCGTGATGCAGCTTGAGGGTCTGGAGCGCAATGTCATCCTGTTCGACTCCGTGTCGAAGCGCTACAGCGCCTGTGGCGCTCGCGTGGGTTGCATGGTGACGCGCAACAGCGAGGTCTACGCCATCGCCATGCGTCTGGCACAGGCCCGCCTCTCCCCCCCGTCGTTCGGACAGTTCTTCGGTGAGGCCGCTGTCGACACCCCGAAGAAGTATTTCGATGCCGTGCAGGCCGAGTATGTGGCTCGCCGCAATGTGGTGGTCGAGGGCGTCAACAAGATTCCCGGATGCTTCTGCCCGATGCCCAAGGGTGCTTTCTACACGGTCATCGACTTGCCCATCGACGATAGCGACCGCTTCTGCCAGTGGCTCTTGACCGACTTTAGCTACAAGGGTGCTACCGTGATGCTGGCTCCCGCTACGGGATTCTATGTCAATCCCGAGCAGGGTCGTCATCAGGCTCGCATCACCTACTGTCTCTGCATAGAGGACCTGAAGGCCGCCATGAAATGCCTCGAGGAAGCCCTGAAGGTCTATCCCGGTAGGACTGACGCCGCCCCCAAGGCTGCCGCCAAAAAAGCGGCTGCCCCAAAGACGGCTGCTAAAAAACCTACCGCCAAGAAGAAATGACTCGCGAAGAACATAGACAACAAGTGATATGCTCCTGCATCCAACAGCAGGAGCATATTGCTACTATAGCCAAGCAGGAGATGGACTCTGCCCAACAGCAGAGCAACGACTACGGCGCCAATGTGGACCGCTACGACTCCTATCGCACCAAAATGATGCGCTCCAGAGATATGTATGCCAAGCAGTACAGCAACGCCCAGACGGGCGTGCGCTACCTGCAGGATTTGCTTAAACTGCCCCCTTTCGACACGGTGGGACACGGCGCATGCGTCGTTACCGACCGTCAGAATTTCCTCCTCTCCATCGGGGCAGGCAAGTTTATGGTGGGTAACCAGGTCTTCTTCGCTATCAGCGCGCAGACACCCATCTATATGGCCCTTAAAGGGAAAAAGGTCGGCGACAGCATCGTGTTTAACGGTCAGTCGCAGACCATCAAGGAGATTTTCTGATTATTCCTTCGTTGCAAGGGAGAATAGCGTCAACTTTCCGTTGGTGGCCAACGGAAGGAAGCGCCCCACACTTTCCGGGTGTTCCTCCAGCCCTCGGTAGTACATGTCGTTTTCCATCACGATGTAATCGAAATCAAACGACAGTGCACTGTCGACGACATACTGCTCGTGGAACATCACAGTATATCCTTTCCGCTCCATCAGCAGGAAAGGGCTATTCTGGGGGTAGGAGAGGAATGTTAGCAACTTGGCGTCGCGCGATACACCGAGGCTGTCGAGCCACTGGGCGGAACCGGCATAGTTCTGTGCGGTCTGCCAGGCACGGTCGTCGCCACTGCGACGGTCACGCGAGGTGTGCTTGGCTCCGTTGTACATCAAGCCGCCAAGGACCACTAGCGCCACTATGCACGCCACTGCAACCCACCGATTTCTAATTGTAGGCAGGTTTCGCAAGGCTAGCACAAAAATGAGAATTATCGGCAGGTGGAAGCTGTCGAGGAAGTAATAGTCGTGGTCCACATACTGTAGCATCATGGCCACAAAGAAGCACACCTCACCAAAGAACCATATCGCTGCCAACCATCCCAACGGCAGTCGCCCTCGTTGTTCCTTTTTCCTGCGTCTCCAGAGTATGAAGACGAGGGCTGCTACGAGAACTATGGCTACCAGCCAGTGCTGGAGACGTGAGAAATACTGCCATTGCCAGGAATACTGGATGTGGTCGAAGACGAAGTTGACATCAGCATGGCTCTTTGGTGGACGCAGATAGCCGAGAAACAGCGTCCCGTGTTGCGCCGCCAGATGCTGATTCCAGAGGTAGTAGCCAACAATGGCCAGCAAAGCGAGGACAGGAGAGATCCACTTCTTACCCATCTTTTCTTCCTTGGCGAGGATGCGTGTCAGCTCATAAGCGCATACCGCCATCAGTGTTACCAGTTGCGACGTGCGTGTCAGCGCTCCCAACGCCAGCAACGAGACTGCCAAATGCCAGTAGCGACGGTTCCCCTCTTGCCAGTAGCGCACATAGGCCCACAACCCAGCCAGCACTATCGCCAGAGAAGGGGCCGAGGGCAGGAAGTTGGCCATATAAAAAGCATAGACGGGCGTCGTGGAGCATAATAGTACTGCCGCCGCTGCTTTAAGGTTGGAACTCGTCAGCCGGTGGGCCAGCAGGAACAGGAACCACAGGCCAGCCATACTGCATAGCCAGGTCCAGAGGTGGAATACCCAGGGTGCCGTGGTGCCGAAAAGGGTCATCAGAAGGGCCACGAGATACTCGTGCAGAGGGAAGTCCACAGAGGTGACGGTGGAAAGGTTGTCTACGGTCCACGTGTCGGGGAACTGTTTGTTGTATATCAGCGTCTCGGGATGGAAAAAATCGAATCCGTTGTTCACGAAGCCCATGGCAATGGAATACCAGTCGGCCTGCGCCCAGGCGTGGATGTAGGCAGGGAATTCGTTGATATAGCGCAAGCCTAGGAAACAACCGGGCACAAGGACGGCTGCCGCCGTGAGGTATATCAGATATTTGGAATACTTCGTGTTCATGAGTTTGGGTATCAGATGAGAATCCACCTGCCATTCATAAAGCAGTTGAAGAGATAGGCAGTTCAGAAGATACCTGGTTACCCAGGAGAAACGTCATGATACTTTAGTATCCGAAAATCTGGTCGAGCGTGAGCTTCTTCACTTTGCCGAACTTGGCGAGGCGGTTGAAGTCAATCTCGCTCTCCTTGCCGAGGATGAGGTAGGTTTTCTTCTGGCCTTTGATGTACTGCTTCTGGAAGCTGGTGAGGTCGTTCATGGTCAGCTTCTGGAAGGCGGCGAAGTTCTGTTTGTTCAGAGGCTCTTTGAGACCCATGCGTTCGCAATGCAGGTAGACGGTGATGATAGCCATTTTGGTAATACGTTTGGTGCGGCTGCTGGCAATGAGGGCATCCTTGGCCAGATTGAAATTGGCCTCGGCCTCGGGCATGTCGTTGAAGAGCTCCTCGTAGGCGTCGAGGGCGTCGAAGAGCTTGTCGTTCTGGGTGATGATGTTGGCGGAGTTGTAGAAGAAGCCGTCCTTGCGTCCGCTGTTGCTGTAGTAGCTGCTGGCGCTGTAGGCGAGGCTGCGTTTCTCGCGCATCTCCTGGAAGACGATGGCGTTCATCGAGCCGCCGAAGTACTCGTTGAAGAGATACACTTTGGGTACCAGCGAGGTGTTGTACTGCTCGCCGCGGAAGTATTCGGTGAGGTAGACGTTCTTGGCGTCGTAGTTCACGAAGAGTACCTCGTTCTCATTGGTCTCCACAGGCTGGTAGACTTTGTTGGCGGGCACATCCTTGACGGGCTTCACCTTGTGTATCTTGTTGACGGCTGCGGTGGCCTCCTTGATGGTCAGCGGGCCATAGTAAAGCACGCGGTGCTTGTATTGGAAGAGGCCGTGCAGGGCATCGGTGAGCTGTTTGGCGGTGTAGGCGCGCAGCTGGGCGTCGCTCTCGTTATTCTCTTTGACGTATTCCTCCCCCCAGACACCGTAGGTGTTGAGGGCGCGGAAGGCGGCGCGCTGGTTGGTCTTGTTGTCGGTGCGGCTCTTGATAAGGCGCTCCACAAGCATCTGCAGCGCTTCGTCGTTGGGCTGGCAGGTGGCCATAATCTCCTCCACCAGGGTCATGGCCTTCTCCATATTCTCGGCCAAGCCGCTGATGCCCACGGTGATGTTCTCGTCGCCCACGTGGATGTTATAACTGCAAGCCAGTTTGAAGAATTCTTCCTGCAGCTGCTCGGCGGTGTGCTTGTCGGTGTTGAGGTATTCCACCAGGTCGGCGGCCAGGTCCATGCTTTTGTCGGCAGCGTAGCCGAACTCGAAGCGGTATTGCAGATTGAAGGTGCCGTTCTCGACGTTCTTCACATAGAGCACCTCGCTGCCGTTGGCGGTCTTGCCCTTCTGTAGGTCTTTTTTGAAGTTGACAAAGACAGGCTGGATGGGCTTTGCTTTGGCGGCGTCGGCTTTCACCTGAGACAGGAAAGCACTCTCGTTGTCGCGGCTCACGCTGATGGGGGTGATGGCGGGTTTGACAACCTTGGTAACGGGGTCGGGGGTGTCTTGGTGCTTGTAGACGATGACATAGTTGTTGTCCTTGCAGATGCGGTTGGCGAAGTCTACGATGTCTTTCTTCGTGATTTTAGCAAGTTCATCGATTTCGTTGCACACCTGGTCCCAGGTCTGGTGCTGCACGAAGGCGTAGGCCATCTGCGAGGCGCGGCTGTTGTTGCTCTCGGCCTGTTTCATGATCTGGAGCTTCAGCTGGTTGATGCCGGCTTTGATGAGGTCCTCGTCGAACTTGCCCTCTTTCAGGAGCTCCACCTGTTCAAGCAGCAGGTCGCGCAGCTGGCCGAGGCTCTGACCCTGTGAGGGACGACCGCCGAGCATGAAGGCAGCATAGTCGTTGAGGGTATAGGTGCCGGCGTAAGCACCGAGGCAGAGCTGCTTCTGATTGAGGTTGAGGTCGATGAGACCGCACGAACCGTTGTTGAGCACATACTCCATGGCCTGTGCCAGCAGGGCGTCGCGGCTGCCGTTACCTTCCTCGATGCGGAAGGCGAGGGTGATGCTTTCGGGGTCCTGACCGTTGACCAGGCGGATGATGGGGCTGGTAATGGGTGCTTCCTTCACCTTGTGGAACTCAGGCACGTTGCCGGGCACCCAGCTGCCGAAGTATTTGTCGATAATCTTGATGGCCTCGTCGGGGTTGAAGTCGCCGGCCATGGCGATGCACATGTTGTTAGGCACATAGTAGGTGTGGTGGAAGCGGTAGATGTTGGTCATCGAGGGGTTCTTGAGGTGCTCGATGGTGCCGAGGGTGGTCTGGGTGCCGTAGGGGTGGTGGGGGAAGAGGGCGCGCATCATCTCCTCGTTGACGCGGCGGTTGTCCTGTGCCAGGCTGATGTTCTTCTCCTCGTAGACGGCTTCGAGTTCGGTGTGGAAGAGACGCAGCACGAGGTTGGGAAAGCGGTCGGCCTCCACTTTCGCCCAGGTCTCCAGCATGTTGGCGGGGATGTTCTCGACGTACATGGTGTAGTCGTTGCTGGTAAAGGCGTTGGTGCCCTCGCTGCCGATGGCGGTCATCGACTTGTCATACTCGTTGGCGATGGCGATGGTCGACGCCACATAGCTGATGGAATCAATCTGGTGGTAGATGGCGGCGCGTTTGGCATCGTCTGTGGTCTTGCGGTATACCTCGTAGAGGTTCTCGATCTTCTGTAACTCCACTTTCTCGCGCTCCCAGTCGGTGGTGCCCAGCTGGTGGCTGCCCTTGAAGAGCATGTGCTCCAGGTAATGCGCCAGACCCGTCGTCTCTTTGGGGTCGTTCTTCGAGCCCGCCCGCACGGCGATATAGGTCTGGATACGCGGAGCGTCACGGTAGACACTCATAAACACTTTCAATCCGTTCTTCAGGGTGTACTCCCTGACATTCAGCGGGTCGTTGTCATAAGTCTTGTACTCGTACGTCTGTGCGCTCACGCCTGCGAAGAGCATCGTCGCCACAAAGCACAACATAAGGGTCATTTTTTTTGCCATAGCTGTTGATTATTAATTGATTAATATTGATTCGACATTTTCTTACTGACTGCAAATATACAAATATTTTTTAATAGCACAAAGATCTATTTTCTCTATTGCTCTTGCAGACTGTGTCAGACCCCTGCCTCATACTAGTAAATGTTAACAAATCTTAAACAATAACACCTTTGCATGACCCTATCAACACCTGCTATGGTAGGAGTTGGTTAGGAGTTGGTAAGGAGATGGTATATAGTTCATACTTATCATATACAATGACTTATGTTAAAAAATGGCACCTGCATCCAAAAAATGTGCTGGAGGATGTTCCTTTATCTAAAATTAACTTAATAAATGTTAAAACGCCCAAAGGACTATTGATTTCGTTTCTTTTTCGTATCTTTGCATCCAAAAAATCACGAGATAAGAAGATGTGATACTATTTGAAGTATAGGGATATGAAGAAGTTTTTTGTAATAAGTCTGCTGGCTTTAATGGGTTTGATGGGCAGCGTGCAGGCGCAAACGGACAATAAGCGCGAGCGGAAGAAAAACTTGGTAGTGAAAGAATGGAACACTCGTGCCGGCTCTACGACGCCCTATTTGGATAACATTGTGACATACGACAAGTTGGGCCGAAAGGTGGAGGAGATAGAGTATGCCTCCTATGGACAAAAGAAACGCACTACCTACAGTTACGAGGGGACTTCGACCAAATGCAAGGAGCAGGTGGAGTATAACGACAGGAACAAGGTTGTGCGCGTGAAACAGTTCGAATATAATGCCGACGGGACAAAGAAGCGTCAGCTGAATTACAGCCCCAGCGGAAAACTGGAGTCGACGAAAGTGTTTGAATACAGCTATAAGTGAGTGCGCTTGAACAAATGACCCCTATTGGGCTGGACGATATGAAGGCCGTCCGTCTGATGAACCGCGTGGACCAAAAATATATGGCCTCAGCTATGGACCTGGAGCCGCTCTTGGACCGCGTGGCAGAGGGCTATTATGTGCAGCATGTCAAGGGCGATCCGCTGTCACCCTACAGGACACTTTATTTCGACACCGCCGATTTGGCGATGTATACCATGCACCATAACCGGAAGTTGAATCGGCAAAAACTGCGTGTGCGCACCTATCGCTCAACGAATACTACCTTCTTCGAAATCAAGAACAAGGACAATAAAAAAAGAACGAAGAAGGTGAGGATACCTGTCGATGCGGGAATGTTTGACCATGTGGACGAAATGCCGGAAGTGCGTGATTTTGTAGGGGCAAATACACCCTACACTTTTTCCTCACATCTCGCACTTCACTCCTCGTTACATGCTTGTCTCGAGAATAGATTCGAACGTATCACTCTTGTGGACAAAGGGATGAGAGAACGTGTGACTATCGATCGTGGTATCTTTTTCCACAATCGTGCCACGGGAATAGACGCTGACATCAGCCACCTGATGGTGATTGAGGTGAAGCACGGGGCGGGGGCGCCAATGTCGGAGATTGAACGAGTGTTGCATGAAATGCACATCCCCCCGAGGAGGATGAGTAAATATTGTATCGGCACGGCTTTGACAGACCCCGGTGCGAAAACCAATCGGTTCAAACCTAAGTTGTTATATATAGAAAAGTTAAAATATGTTGAATATGGAACCCGAGGAATTCAATTCTGATATCGCCGCACGTTTCGGCGATGCCGAAGAGCAGGCTGTTGATTTTCTGAACATACAGCTCTTTGACGGCCCGGCATTGGGAAAGATGCTTATCCTGTTCGGCATTAACCTGTTGGTATGCTGGATTATCACTCATTTTTTCTACTATAGGAAGAGTCATAAGCGTGAGTATTATTTCACCTATATGCTGTTTAGCACGGCAATCTTCTTTATCCTCTACCAATTGCAGAATATGTCGGTGGAGGTTGGCGTCGCCCTGGGATTGTTCGGTATTTTCAGCATGATACGCTACCGCACGGAACAGCTGCCTATCAGAGAGATGACCTATCTGTTCGTGCTTATCGCCATCAGTATTATCAACGGCGCAGGTATGGCGTCGAGCTATGCCTCGTTTATCGCGACTAATATCATCTTCATCCTGCTGGTATGGGTGCTGGAAGCAGCCGGTATGTCGAATCGCAAGGCTCAGAAAATCATTACCTATGAGAAGATAGCCCTCATCAAGCCTGACCGCCGCGAGGAATTGTTGGCCGACCTGCGCGAGCGCACCGGTCTCGAGATTGTGAAAGTGCAGGTGGGAAGTATCGATTTCCTGAAGGATACGGCCTTCCTCAAGGTTACTTACCTCCCCAACGATTCTGAACCTAACGACATCGACATGGTTACAAAGTTTAGGGGGGAATAATCGGGTTAATCCTGTAGAGATTTAATGCATTATGGAGTTATCAACCTTAGGGTTTGATAACTTTTTTTTCATATGCGTGTGTGATAGGTAAAAATATGGTATTTTTACATTTGGAAAAATAGACCATGGAAATGGCGTAAGTTGTTTGCAATTAGTAAGATAAATAATAATAGCAGAATGAAAAACAGTGTCAAAGAACTGACCGAGGGCATGCAGCGGCTGTGTGCCATAGCCAACAAGATTGTGGCTCATGAAGATGAAGTGAGCCTGATTGAGAGAGATTTACTGCTCGAGGATTTACGCCGTCTTTATGATGTGGCATTGCGTCTGGGAGTGACAGAGAAAATGGAGGAGGCGGAAAAAGAGGCGCAGGAACTCCCGATGCCCGACGATGAGATTTTGTCGTCGACAGTGATGGCCACCATGGCGGCTATGTCCGCTGCTCCTGCAGAGAATCCGACTCCCGTCGAGGAACCCGTGGTTGAGCCGAAAGCGGAGGAGGTTCCTGAAAGTTTACCCAATGAACCTGTCGCAGAACCGGAGCCCGTGGAAATGCCCGAGATGGAAGAGCTTGAGAATAACGGAAATGGGTTATTGTTTGACGAGGTGATTATCGAGAAAACTCCCGAAGAGGAACCTGCCCCCAAACCGGCTCCGGCGCCAGAACCTGTGGCTACTCCGGAACCGGAGCACAAGCAGGCAGGAACTCAGGCTTCGCTGCTGGATTATTTGAAGAAACCTGTTGAGGAAAAAACCACGGTGCGTACGCTGGGTGAGAAGCTGGGCGGTGTTGAAAACGGCGAACTGAAGGTGGAGAGTGAGGTGGGCAACACCAAAAAGGTTACTGACTTGAGAACGGTAATCAATATCAACGACAAGTTCAGTTTCATGAGCGAACTGTTCCATAACAACATGAAAGCCTACAACGACTTTATTCTGCGCCTCAACGCCATTGACACCCGCGACGAGGCTCTGCTCTGTGTCAACGAGGTTTCGGCACAGTATAAATGGGACGAGTCCTCGTTGGCTGTCCAGTCGTTCTACAAAGTATTTGATAAAAGGTTTTAAAGGCCATGGGTAAAGCAATTTTGTTCTCGGCGCCTTCGGGCTGCGGCAAGACGACGATTATCAAGGAGTTGATGAAGGATGACGCGTTGGGTGTTGATACGTTGGCGTTCAGCATCTCGGCAACTTCGCGTGCTCCTCGAGGCGAAGAACAGGACGGCAAGGACTATTATTTCCTTAGCCACGAGGAATTCAAGGCTCGTGTGGAACGAGATGAGTTTCTGGAATGGGAGGAGGTCTACAGCGGCACCTGCTATGGAACCCTCAAGAGTGAAATCCAGCGCATCTGGGATGCCGGCAAGGTGATAGTGTTCGATGTGGACGTGAACGGAGGCCGCAATATTAAGAAGTATTTCGGAGCCGATGCTTTGTCGATATTCGTGATGCCGCCGAGTGTCGAGGTCCTGGAACAACGCCTGCGCAGCCGTGGTACCGACAGCGAGGAGGCTATTGTGAAGCGTCTGGCACGAAGCGCTGAGGAATTGAAACAGGCTCCAGCCTTCGATGTGACTATTGTGAATGACGACCTGCAGCATGCTGTACAGGAAACCCGAAATGTTATAGAGAAATTTATTCATGAATAGGAACCGACTGATACATCTGCTGAAGAAATACGACTACGTGGTGGTTTTCCTACTGCTGGTAGCGGTATGTGCAGTTTTGATGTCGCGTACAAGCTATTATCAGAGCTCAAAACTTGTCTCATGGACTAACTCCCTGGCAGGAGGATGGTACAAAGGGGTGCATAGTGTAGGCGGCTATTTCGACCTCAAAGGGGAGAACGACCGTCTGGCAGCCGAGAACGCACAGCTGAAGGCCCAGTTGGCTACATCGTATATCAGCTACAACGACAGCGTTTTCACGGTGAACGATACCACCTACCGCCAGCGCTATAGCTACACCGAGGCACGTGTCATCAAGAACTCATGGAGCCAACAGAACAATTATATCATGATTAACAAAGGCAGCGCCCTTGGCATCAAACCCGATCAGGCGGTCATCTCACCTGAGGGTATTGTGGGCGTGGTGATGTCGGTATCGAAGAACTTCGCCACCATCATGCCGGTGTTGCACGGCGAAAGCCGCAACAGCGTGAAGGCAAAGCGTACGGGTATCAGCGGACATCTGGTGTGGAACGGCAAGGACTACCGCTATGCGCAGGTGGAAGATATGCCTGTCGCATACCAGTTTGACGAGGGCGATACCATTGTGACGACGGGCCTGGCCAACGACTTCCCGGAAGGCGTTCCTGTGGGCTACGTGGTGGAGGCTGAGCCTCTGTCCGGCAGTGGCTTCTATAAGGTTAAAATCCGATTGGCTACCAACTTCAACAAGCTTGACCACGTGTATATTATCAACAACCGTTTCCGCCAGGAGCAGGAGAAACTGATGGAAAATACGATGTCAAATGAAAAATGAAAACAATATGAAGAAGATTGTTTTACTGGGTCTGATTGGCCTTTTGATAGGTGGCAGTGTGCAGGCACAACTGCTCTACAAGATTTCGGGCAAGGACTTGAAAAATTCCAGTTATCTCATCGGTACACACCATCTGGCGCCGGTTACGTTTGTGGATAGCATTCCTGGCCTAAAAGAAGCCCTCAACGACTGCAAGCAGGTATACGGCGAACTCGACATGATGGATTTGATGAAGCCTGAGAATCTGGCCAAGATGCAGGCAGCGCAGATGATGCCAGAGGGTAAGACTATCAGCGAACTACTCACTAAGGAACAGATGGATCGTCTGAATGAGGTGATGCGTGAAGTGATGGGAGTGGATATGAACAACGAGGCCGCAGGCGAGCAACTGAACAAGTTGAGCCCCGCTGCCCTGTCAACTACATTGTCCATGATGGCCACCATGAAGAGAATTCCTGGATTTAACATCGCCGACCCATTCGACGGCTATTTCCAGAAAGTGGCCCTCGCCGCCGGAAAAACTGTCAAAGGTTTCGAGACAGTGGAGTTCCAGATGGAGGTTCTCTTTGGCGCCTCGCTGGAGGAACAGGTGAAAGATTTGATGTGCCAGCTGGAGCATTTCAGCGAGTCACTGGAGATGATGGATTTTATCACCACCGCTTTCTTTGCACAGGACCTTGAACAATTGGGAGAACTCTTTCAGGAAGAAATGGAGGAGGGCCCTTGTACCGACGGACCTGAGGGAAATGCCAAGTTGATTGATGACCGCAATGTCAATTGGCTCAAGCAGATGCCTGGCATTATGGAGGAGGCACCGACCTTTTTTGCCGTGGGTGCCGGCCATCTGGTGGGGGAGAAGGGACTGCTGAATCAGCTGAGGGAAATGGGCTATAAAGTGGAAGGAGTGAAATGAACAAAGGTGTTTTGAGAATCATTGGGCGTTTCGCCCTGTTGATGGCACTGCAGTTGCTGGTACTCAACCATGTCTACCTGGGTGGCTATGTGATGCCGATGCTGTATGTGTTGTTTATATTGATGCTTCCGACCGACACACGGCGTATCCCGATGCTTCTGATGGCCTTCGGAACGGGTCTTCTAGTCGATATAATGAACAATATGCTGGGATTCCATGCGCTGGCCTGTACTGTGGTGGCCATGTTACGCATCCTTTTCGCAAACCGCATCCTGACACGAGGAGAGCCTGTGTCTATTGAGATTCCGGGAATCTATAGCGTGACCCCGCAATATTTTATTAGCTATTTGATGCTGATGTTTGGCGCATTCTATCTGGTGTTCTTTACCGTGGAATTGTTTGGATTCCGCGGTTTTGGAAGCATCTTGTTGTCAACTGTCGCCAGTACCTTGGTGACCACGCTGTTGGCGGTGCTCTATCAATATATTTTTTTAAAGAAAGAGACGATATGAAGAAGACAGGGCTTATCGGGCTTATCGGGCTTATCGGGCTTATAGGAGGTGGTGCTCAGGCGCAGACCGCAGTGGGTAAGTGGCGCTCCTGTCTTGATTATTCGATGGTGAACCATGTGGCTTATACGGGCGACCGCATCTTTGCCGGTGCCAACGGCGGTGCGTTCTTCTATGACCTCGAGGATTATACCATGGAAGCCATGAGCAAGGGCGCTGGTCTGAATGATGTGGGGGTTGCTACTATCGCCTACGACCTCTCCACACACTGTCTGGCGGTGGCCTACAACAACTCTAATATCGATATCGTCAAGGACAATACTACCTATAACATCTCCGATATCAAGCGCAGCGAGATTTTGGGAGACAAAAATATCTACCAAATACGTTTCTCTGGAGGAAACGCCTATCTCGCCACAGGTTTCGGCGTGGTGGTGGTCGATTTGCAGCGTATGGAAATCAAAGAGACATGGTATTTGGGGGCCGGTGGCGTCTATACGCCTGTCTACGACCTGGCATTTATGCCCGATAGCCTCTATGCAGCTACGGGAGAGGGATTGAAACGCCTGTCCCGCACCGAACGTTATCCTTCCATCAGTGACCGTTGGGAGGTGGACCATCGGCTCGACAGCCTCACCGTCAATCGGCTCTGTATCTCGGGAAGCCACTTATTGGTGGGCGGATATGCTGCTACAGACCTTTTCAGTTCCCTCTATCATCTCACAACTTCGGGATTTGTAGAATTGCTCAGTGGAGACCTGCATTCCATGCAGGTCTCCGGTGATAAGTTGACGATATGTCTTGACGGCAAGGTCTATACTTATGATACTGCACTGGCATTCTATGGTACCCGCGACAGCTTTCTTTGGGGGTCCCTTGAGCCCAACGATGCTGTCTATAGCTCTGACGGTACCCTTTGGGTGGCCCATCCATGGGCCGGCCTCATCGGAATCCATCCCGATGGAAGTGAGGAATACCACCTGCCCGATGGCCCTTTCTGTGGCGATCATGCTTACCGTCTGGTACCTTTTAACTACCGTATGCTTCTTTGCCCTGGGGGACACACCGAGGTCTATTCCAGTGCCTATCTTCCCACCAACCTCCTCACTGCGACGGGCCGTCACTGGACAGTGCTTGACCAAAGCAACGGTGCCCTCAATGGCATGACCGACCTGATTGACGCTGCGGTCAATCCTACGGATACCCACGAGGTGGCGGCGGCACTCTGGGGTTTCGGGGTGGCTTCCATCCGTAATAATAGTGTGCAGACTTTCTATGATGCCACCAATACCGGTGGGGCCTTGGTGCCCTACACTTCGGGAAGCTATAGCCGTCTCAATACCGGCGCCGTGGCCTTTGACCGACAGGGTAACCTCTGGGTTCTGGTTTCCCATAGCACCAATGCCCTTGCTATGCGTCAGCGCGACGGCACATGGAAAACATTCTCTACTATGGCCTTGGGAAACAATCTTGAGGTGGACAAACTGGTGATCGATAGCATTAACGGCTACAAATGGTTTCTCGGACGTAGCAATATGCTCTATGTCCACGATGGCAAGAGCAAACTGGCACGAGTCAATCCCAACAACGGAAGCAAGCTCGAGACCCAGACAGTGACTGCGCTTGCGCAAGACCAGAGCGGAAGCCTATGGCTCGGTACCAACAAAGGCCTTAAGGTTATCTATGATGGCTATAAGGCTTTCCAAAATGGTGGTAATGGTGAAGTGGCGCCCGTGAATTGCAGCAATATAACTATTACTAATGGTGAGTTCTCGGAGTATTTGATGGCCTACGAGAGCATTACTGCCATCGCTGTCGACGGCGCCAACCGCAAATGGGTGGGTACTGCCAATGGAGGCCTTTATCTTCTCTCCGCCAATGGCATGGACCAACTGGAACATTTCACCGTGGCCAATAGTCCTCTTTTCTCCGACAAGATTGTCTCTCTCGGTATCAATGAGCGTACAGGAGAGGTGTATATCGGTACTGACCGAGGCTTGCAGGTCTACCGTGGTACCGCCACCTACGCCACCGCTGCCCCCCTCGAGGAGGTCTATGCTTTTCCCAATCCTGTTAAACCCGGGTATGACGGCCCCATCGCCATCAAGGGCTTCACCCGCAATGGGTTGGTACATATCACCGACGCTTCCGGACATACAGTATTCACCACTACCGCCAACGGAGGTCAGGTCATCTGGAATGGTCGCACCCTCAATGGTGACAAGGTCGCCAGCGGGGTATACTATGTCTTCGCCTCCGACGCTCAGGGAGAGAACCGTGCTGTCGCAAAAGTGCTCATCATTAGATAACTCTTATCTTTTATCTAGCAACTCTTAATTATCAATAGATGCTCCTCTCTACGCCTGGTCTTGTGCTCCACACCACGCCCTACTCCGAGTCTTCGGTAGTGGCTAAGGTGTTTACACGTCAGCTGGGTCTACGTTCCTATATAATTAAAGGTGTGCGTGGACGAGGAGGCCGCGTCAAGCAAAATATGCTTCAGCCCTTGTCGAACCTCGATATGGTGGTCTACAATAACGAAAAAACCGACCTCAACTACATCAAAGAGATTTCCCCCCGCAACATATCAACATATCAACCTGCCAACGTGTCAATAGAAAACGCCCTGCGTTTTTTTATGACCGAAGTACTATACAAAGCCCTCCGGGAGGCCGAACCCATGCCTGCCCTATGGGATTATGTCGAGTCAGTGGAGACTCAATATGAAGCCTCTCCACACACTCCGATATGGTTCCTCCTCACCGTCGCCCGTCATCTCGGCATTGAACCACGGGATAATTATTGCCCTCGAGAGCCCTATTTCTGTCTTGAAGCAGGCCAGTTTGTTTCCGCCCCTAACGAGACAACTCTCTCTCTCCCCCTCTCCCAAACGCTCCACGAATATCTATTGTCGTTTCGCTCCTTTCCTTCTTGCACCCTTCAATCACGTCGCGATTTGATAGATGCTCTCATTGCCTATTACCACCTCCACCTCAGCGGTTTCCATAATTTCCATAGTCACGAAATTTTACATACAATATTAAAATAACCAATATCATGAAAAGAACATTGACACTTGTGGCCTTTGTCCTAATGCTCTGTGGAGTGCAGGCACAGCAGGCCTATTGGGTCTTCCTGACCGACAAGCAGGGGGCCTCTTTCGACCCCTACAGTTATTTCGACGCCAAGGCCATCGAACGTTACAACCTGTGCGGCGCTGATCTCTACGACATCACTAACTACCCGGTCAGTGCGGTCTATGAGCAGGGCGTCAGCGCTCTTGCTACCGAGGAGATAGGTTGCAGCCGTTGGATGAACGCCATGGGCGTAATGGCCACTGCCGAGCAAGCTGCCGCCATCGAGGCACTGCCGTATGTGGTTCGAGTACAATTGATTGAGGCCAATGGCATGGTCTTGGCAAGACAGCCCGAGCCCCTTGACAATCTCTCCGACTTCGCCACCGTTGAGGGTCCCCTTGAGGCTCAACTCGTCCGCATGGGAGGTAAAGCTTTCCGCGATAAGGGCATTGACGGAAAGGGTATCCGTATCGCCGTTTTCGACGGTGGATTCCCGCAGGTCAATACCCATGTCGCTTTCAAACATCTGCGCGATAACCACCAGATTGTCAAGACATGGAACTTCCCTAACAAAAAGGAAAATGTCTATGGCTGGAACTCTCACGGCACTATGACCCTCAGCTGCATTGCGGGTCGCGCCGGCGACAAGGACCTCGGTTTGGCTACCGGTGCAGAATTCCTCCTCGCACGCACTGAGATAGAAGCAGAACCTTTCAAAGAGGAGGTATGGTGGCAGATGGCTGTCGAGTGGGCCGACAAGAACGGTGCCAATATCATCTCCTCCAGCCTCGGCTACGGCAAGGAACGCCACTATACCAAGGATATGGACGGCACCTCCTATGTGGCCAAGGCCGGCAACCTCGCCGCCCGCAAAGGTATGCTGGTGGTTAACTCCGCCGGTAACGAGGCCGACGAAAAGCAGTGGCGCACCATCATCACCCCCGCCGATGCCGACAGCGTACTCTGTATTGGCGGTATCGAGAACAGCCTCACCGAGTATAACCACATCTCGTTCTCCTCCTATGGCCCTTCTGCCGACGGTCGCCTGAAGCCCAACGTCTGTGCCTTCGGCTATGCCCGCACCGCCAACACGGGCAAGAGCAATGAGGAGTTCCACTATGTCCACGGCACCTCCTTCTCATGCCCCCTCGTGGCAGGCTTCGCCGCCTGCGCCTGGCAGGCCTCTCCGGGGAAGACTGCCATGGAGATGTTCCGCATGATTGAGCAGAGCGCCGACCTATACCCCTACGCCGACTATGCCTTCGGTTATGGGGTGCCCCAGGCCGACTACTTTGTAGGTCAACGCAAAGCCGTCGCGCCTACCTTCCGCTTCGTCAAGGAGGCTGACAGCGTGCGGGTTGTCCCCACTCGGCCCGTCAAGCGTAGCCATCTTTTCTACTCCTTCCGTCGCCCCTCCGACAACCGTCTCGACTATTATGGCAAAATGGAGGTGGCCTATATGGACGAAACGGATGCCGTCGCTTTCAGCAATGAGGCTTTGTTCAACCGTACTCTTACCATCCACCTCGATGGCTATACCGACAGCCTTACCCTCACCAAGGAAGAATATTCTAAATACAAGGATGCGAGAGGTTTCCAGTTCTATCCTACCATCAGCGACGCTGCTGTTACATCAGAACTCACGGGCCACTATGGCGATTTGAAAATCACTAAATGGGGCAGCAACAGCAAATGGCGATGGAATGTCTTCTTCGGTCTTGGCCTGCCCGTCAAGTTCGAGGATGCCGAGATGAGCGCCAACTTCTGGTCACCCAGTTGGACCGTCGGTGTCCGCGTTCTCCGTGCTTTCAGCAAAGTCTATTGCCTCGGTATAAGTCTCGACGTCACCTCCACTCGCTATCGCTTCAACGATGCCTCCGTCAACGACCTCGAAACCACTCTCGGAGCCAACCCTGCCAGCCTCGACAAAGTTGACACCCGCAGCCTCACTCACCAAGAGGTGAGCCTCGAGCTCTTCCAGCGTGTGCGTCTCGTGCCTGGCGGCATTTGCGGCAACGGCCTCCATTGGGATTTCGGTGTCTACGGCAGCTATGGTAGAGCCGACTACACCCTTTCTGGCAATACAATCTCTCCCGCTCCGTCGAGTAAGGTGTCGACCACTTATAGCGGCATCGATGCCCTCGATGCCTACAAGTGGAACTTCGGTGTCGTCACCCGCCTGGTCAACGACTGGTACGGCATCTATGCCCGTTACCGCCTCAATAATATCGGTCAGAACATCGAGGCCGGCAAGATTCTCCTTCCCCGCCTCACCGTTGGTATCCTGCTGAACTTCTAACCGACACATTGACTGATTCTTTAGGGGTGACGTTCAAAACGTTACCCCTTTTTCTTATTCCATCCACCTAACCTCCCTTTATCATCTATTACCCGGAAAAGGTAGGGGTAGGAGGGGAGTAAGGGAGGAGTAAGAGAAGAGTAAGAGAGGGTGGCTCTTTATGATTAAATATCAGGTGTTTGCAAAAATGAAAAAAATAGCTATTTTAGTATCGGAAAAAATTTGTATCTTTGCAGCGTTGTACGCGTTGTGCCGCGAGGTTGACGCGTATGTGTAAGTGATTGACAAATAAAAATATAATACTATGACTTTAGAAGAATTCCAGAATGAATTGCGTCTCGGTATTCCCGACCCGCTGCCCGAACCCCAACCCTATGACCCTACGGTGAACCA
>ONCC01000014.1 GCA_900316235.1 uncultured Bacteroidales bacterium | reverse complement strand
GATTGATGCTTATAATCTCGGTAGCCAGGTGCCCAACGAGGAGTTTATTGCCAAGGGCATCGAGCTCCATGCCGATGCACTCATCGTCAGTCAGACGGTGACGCAGAAGGATGTGCATATCAAGAACCTCACGGAACTCGTCGAGATGCTCGAGGCCGAAGGTTTGCGCGACAAGGTCATCCTTATCTGCGGCGGTCCGCGTATCAGCCACGAGTTGGCCAAGGAGCTGGGTTATGATGCCGGTTTCGGCCCCAATACATACGCCGACGACGAGGCCTCTTATATCGCCCAGGAAATGGTAGCCCGCGGCTGGAAGTAACTAGTGAATTCATCGTTAAGACAGAAAAAATAACAAATTAAAAAATAGTAACAATGGAAAAAGAACAGATTAAACCTTTTATCGCCAAACGCGCGGCTCAGGAGTTGCACGACGGCGATGTCGTCAACCTTGGTATCGGTCTGCCGACCTTGATTCCCAACTTCCTGCCCGAAGGCGTGCACGTCATCCTGCAGAGCGAGAACGGTATGATTGGCATGGGTCCTACCCCCGAAGAGGGCAAGGAAGACCCCTGGTTCATCAACGCAGGTGGCGGTTACATCACCCATGTGCCCGGTGCTTCGACCTTCGACAGCGCCACCTCCTTCGGCATCATCCGTGGCGGTCATGTGGACGTGAGTGTCCTGGGTGCTATGCAGGTGGATGAGGAAGGCGACCTGGCTAACTGGATGATTCCTGGCAAGAAGACCCCCGGTATGGGTGGCGCTATGGATCTTCTCGTTGGAGCCAAAAAGGTTATCCTTGCTATGGAGCACACCGCCAAGGGCAACCCCAAGATCTTGAAGAAATGCACTCTCCCGCTGACCGCAAAGGGCCAGGTGAACATGATTATCACCGAGATGGGTGTCATGGAGATTACCCCCAAGGGCATCGTCCTGACCGAAATCAACCCCGAGTTCACCGTCGAGCAGGTGCAGGCCGCTACCGAGGCTACGCTGATTATCAGCCCTGACCTGAAAAAGATGAATGCATAAAATGATGAAAAAAACGATTCTTGCTGCTGTAGCGCTGCTGTGTCTTTGTGGCACAGCAGCTGCGCAGCGACACGTAGAGTTCCGTTGGCATGGCATTTATTTTGTCGGCGACGGTTCTTACATGATGAATATTAACCGTTCGACGAGCAATCTAAGTGGACAGTCGGACACCGTTGCTGGCTTTATGTGGTCGCTTTCGGGTGGTTTTCAGTTCCGCAAGGAGGCCGCTGTGGGTCTAGGCTTTAGCTATTTTTCTGACCCTACGGGTGCTTTTACTCAGTTACCATTGTTCGTTGAGTTGCGCAGCCACTTCATGCGTAGCCGTTTGACACCTTATACCGTATTGCAGGTGGGATACTCTATTCCAGTCGGTGCATCGTCGGAACCTCCGGTGACGAAAATTGAGGAGGGTGGTATCTATCTGGGCGTTGAAGTTGGTGGCCGTTATGCCATCAACCGCACGGTGGCTCTTGGTATCCATGTTGGTTATAGATTGTTGCAATCGAATAGTGTCCTTCGGCATGATCTTGCCAACCAACCAGTACCCTCAGATCCGGTAACTCTCCACATGATTGGTGGTGGTGTCTCAATTTATTTGAGCAACAATTGATAACTGATGAAAAAAGGTCTGCTGTTTCTGGTTGTGCTGAACCTTTGCTGGGTATCGGCAATGGCACAAAAGGATGATGGTGCCCGCATAGAAGCACGTTCCAGCATAGAAGCATACGAGGATGATGCTGGAATAATGAAATTGGCGTACCGAGAGTCGCCCTATTTCATGGAATTTACGGGCCGGTGGAATCAGAAGCAGACCGATAGCTCCATCATTTATTCACGTGAAGTGGAGGTGGAGAAGTTTTGGAAGGATTATTGTGTGTCGCTTAATGTGCGGTGTGGTCGAGCCTGCCGTGTAAAGCTTAACGAAAAGGTTGTGGGTTATGGTGACGATTCTCGTCATTGGAATGAATTCGGTCTCGACAACTTTCTCAAATACGGGAAGAAAAACATTCTTGTCATCGAAGCATTAAAGAATCCTCGCGGGGCATTGCTAGAATGCAGTGACCAGATGGAGGGTCTTAACGGGGAACCTTACCTTTTGTTCAAAGGTGATCCCAATGTGGCTAATTTGACGCTGACGGCTGACTATGAGGTGCGCACTTCGGCGGGCACGCTATCGATAGACGCAAGCGTATTCAATAGCAAAAAGAAAGGGAAATATTATTTGGAAGTCGAGGTGTGGGACCCCAAAGGACATACCTTCGACCGGATGGGACGTTGGGTGGTTTTCGACAAAACCTCCACTGTTGTTGTTGATATGAGTCGTACGTGGAATGGGGTGGAACCTTGGACTGCAGAAACCCCCAACCTCTACACGGCGGTGGTGCGTTTGCGCAACGAGGATATGGAGGAAGAAGAGCTTGTGGGTACACGTTTTGGGTTTCGCCGCGTGGAGGTAAATGACGGGCTTTTACTACTTAATGGCAAGCCTTTGACTTTGAAAGGTGTGACCTATGGGCTGAAACACACCGAAGGCCACGCAGGTCGCGAACGGATAAGACAGGATCTGCAGGCAATGAAACAGAATAATATTAATGCGGTGCGTACGTCGCGCTATTCGCCGTTGGATCCCTATTTTTATCAGCTTTGTGACGAGATGGGGTTCTATGTGGTGTGTGATGCCAATCTGTTACCGTCATCAACGAAACAACATGCTGTCGCCACCGATAAGGATTACATTCCTTTGTTTATGCGTCGTGTGGAGAATCTGTATGGAAAATATAAGAACCATCCTTCTATTATTGCATGGTCGTTGGGTGAAAGCCACGACAATGGTATATGCATGGCTGCAGCCTACAAACGTTTGAAGCAGCTTGACCAGACTCGCCCTGTTATTTTTGCAGGTGCAGAACATACTGAATATACTGATGTCATCGCATTGATACAGCCTACTGTATCGGTGCTACGTCAGTCTTTGGAAAAAGCTAGCGACCGTCCGTACCTTATGTTGTCCTCGGTGAAAGAAGATAATTTCGCTGCTCTTGACGATTTATGGTCGTTGGTGGAAACGCGACGAAACTTCCAAGGCGGATTTGTCAATCAATGGCCGTTGAGTAAGAAGTATTTAAGCGACCTGAAGCTCCTTTATGGCCCTCTGGATGTACATCTTGTTAAGACTAACATCGATGATGCTGAGTTTACGGTGTACAATACGAATGTTTTTTCCGACTTCAGAAAGTATATATTGGAATACACAATATTTACAAACCTTCGCCATAGTATTACGGCTGGTGACTTGCCAGTGGCTATTGATGGCGGTGGCGTGGAGGCTGTGAAACTACGCATTCCGCCTGTAGACCTCCAACCGGGAGAAGAAATGTTTGTCCTTTTTGAACTTGAGACTCGTGGAAATAATAGCCGGGTGATAGACGAGGTGGTTATCCCGCTTTCTGGCAATAGTCAGCCTAAGCATTTATTTGTCAACAGAGGAACCCTGGATGTCGAATCATGTAATGTGGATAGTAATGCTCTGATGCTTCAATTTGCTGATCGTCAGGACTGGGTTCCTGAAGTTGTGGCATCTTCTCGTCGTGCTGAGGATTCTGGAATCGTCTGTATCGATGCTATGATACAATACAAATCGTCGGGTCGCCATATGTGTGATGTCCGTGAAACTTACACCTTCTTCGGTACAGGTGATGTTGTGGTGGATTACATAGTGTCTCCTACTGATGATTTTCGTGGCAATCTTACACCGCAGGTTATGCTTTCGCTGCCGCAAGGTGAGGCCGATTCTTTGACATGGTTTGGACTGCTCCGCGAGACAAATTTCTTAAGCCGTGGCATGGGATATCCCGGTATTTATACCGAAATGATGGAGAAACTCAATGGAACGACACTTCAACAAGTGCGCTGGTGTGCACGGAATAATCAATATGTCGCCTTGATAGGTACGTTGTTCACAATGAATATCAGCGGGAACCGACTGACACTCACGCCAGCATCCAATAGTAAGACTTTTCGTCTGCATTTGAAGAAATTCTCTCAGGATCAGAACCCTCAAGATTTCTATGGTACCGAGATGCCTGTGGTGAAGAGTAATATTCTGGACTCGCCGATAATCAAATCTTCCGAGGCACGCTTCACGCAGCCCATGATGGTGAGCATTACATCGCCCTCTGAGGGTGTTATTCGTTATACCCTTGATGGCTCTGAGCCCACGGAGAATTCCATGTTATACGAAGGCCCCATAACCCTTACCTCGACAACGGTTGTCAAAGCCCGCGCTTATGGCAGCAAAGGTAATCCTTCGTTTACTTCCACTCGTAAATTTAACTACGACTATATTGTCCGTACTACCTTCTCGCAGAAGCCCAATACACCTTTCAATTTGGGTGCTGACACACTGCTATTTGATGGCGAGCGTTCTACCATCGACGACTTACAGCAAGGATGGTTGGGATTCTCCGGTAGAGGTGTGACTACTACTGTCGAACTCTCAAAGCCTATTGATATCGATGCTGTTACGCTCCGTTATGCTCATTTTCCTGAAATGTGGGCTTTCGTGCCTCAGCAGGTGATAATCCTTTTGTCATCTGACGGACAGTTGTTTACAGATACGGTGAATGTTTCCTTGCCGTTCGATCCCACTTTGGAAGAAAACAATAATCCTCAGGTGGTGGAATTGAGAGTTCCCGTGAAAAAAGATTCAGTAGGATTTTTGAAAATCAAAGCTCAATCCATAGGATCCGTTCCTGCATGGCATCGTGCCAAGGGATTGAATCCGTGGCTGCTGATGGACGAGATTGAAGTGAGTGAGTCTACATCATCTAAAGAACAAGAAAGTGAACAATAAGTATGCGCAAGGTATTATTTTTTCTACCGATAATGTTGATGTTCATCTCCTGTGAGGTGGAGTTCTCGCCAAATGCTGAATGGAAAAACGTTCCGGTGGTCTATTGCATGATAGACCAGGACGATGACACTACGTGGGCCCGTGTTCAGCGCTGTTATTTGACAGAAGGTAGTATCTACGAATATGGGCAGGTATCTGACTCCATCAACTATCCCCAAGGAGCAATAACAGTCACTCTCTTCGCCTATAAAGACGGTGTGATGAAAGATTCTATGCTGTTTCAATATACGGAGCGCACGATAGACTCAGGCCGTTTTGCAAACACCAATCAACCCTTTTACTGCTTTCAGACACGTAATCGTTTAAGAGAGGAGTATTCTTATGTTCTCACTGTTCGTGATGCTTCTGACGGCTCCGTTCTAGCAACCACGGATCCTGTTCCTCTCATCAAGAAAACTTCTAGTGATAGGCTATTTTCCAAACCATCAATAATAATAATGAATGGTGATACAATTAATGGAGGATTTGCTTTTTTTGATAACACTGGTGCCAGCAGCAGTACCCTTTATTGCCACATGAAGTGGCCCCATCTTGAGAATGCTCGTCTTTATCAGCCGATAGTTCGTTTTTATTATCGGTCGCAAGGCATCATAAAATATGTCGATCTCAAATGTCCGCCAGTATCTTCAAAAAATAACGAGACCTATTATTCCCGCGATCTTTTCCTCAACGAGTTGAAAAACCAGTTGCAGTCAGACACTTCGCGCAAGCAATACATTCCCCGTGTTGACCTCTATCTGAATTGTTGTAATGAAGATTTCAATGCCTATCTGTCCACGGTGGTATCTGGAGCCTCGCTCTCCCAAAGTAGGGAGGTGTACAACAATATCAAGGGTGGGGTGGGTGTCTTCGCCTCCCGTCGCACTCATCTATATATGCGAATGCCTTCTGATAGTAGTTCGGGTCCCCGTGGTTTGCTCGACTTTCTGGTCGGACTTGGTGTGGGATTTTAATTAGAATTAATACAAAAAAATATATGATAAATAAAATAGTTCGCTTATAATTCAATTATTTTGCGTATTTTTGCATTTTTGACGAGAAAATAAAAAGACTAAAAATCAATAAAATAAATAATCAGATGAACATCACAAGAGAGAAATTAAGTGATTTGGAACTCTGTATCAAGGTTGATATCGAGGAAAACGACTACATTGAAAATGTCAACAAGCAGCTGAAAGAGTATCAGCACAAGGCCACCATCCCCGGCTTCCGCAAGGGTATGGCCCCTAAGGGACTTATCGAGCGCATGTACAAGCCCGCTATTGTGGGTGACGCTGTGCAGAACACGCTTAACACTTCCCTGTTCAAGTATATCGATGACGAAAAACTTCACATCCTCGGTATGCCTATGTCCAATGATGAGAAAACTGGTGAGGTTGATTTTGCCAAGGGTACTGCTTTTTCGTTCTACTTTGACGTTGCCATTGCTCCTGAGTTTGAGATTGCATGGGACAAGGTTGAAGTGAAGTATAATCAATTGAATGTTACAGCCAAGGATGTTGATGCTGAACTTAATAATGTCATCAACCGATATGGTAAATTTGAGACTCCCGAAACCGTTAGTGCTGGTGATATCATGTATGGTAAACTTGTCGAACTTGACAAGACCGGCGCAAAGAAAGATGGTGGTATTGAGACCTTTGTCTCCCTCAATCTTCTCAACCTCAAAGATGCCGAACTGATGTCCCTCTTTGAAGGAAAGAAAGCTGAAGACAAGATTGTCTTCAACATGGCCAAAACTTTTCCCACTGCTGACATCGAGCGTGCTCTCCACATCGACAATGCTACCGCCAAGAAGTTCAAATCCAATGTTGAGCTCACCCTTTCAGGCATCTCCCGCATCATCCCTCACGAAATCAACGACGAACTTTTCCAGATGGTCTTCCCTGGACAGACCGTGAAAGACGAAGCCGCCTTCCGCAAACTTTTAAAGAAAGAGATTGAAAAAGCCAATGCCGAGCAGAGCGACTACCTTTTTGTCAATCAGGTCCGCAAGGCTCTCCTCGATCAGTTCACCGCCCCCTTGCCGGAGAACTTCCTGAAACGTTGGTTCGCTTCCCGAGGTGAAAAAGAAATGACCCCCGAGAAGATTGAGGCCGATTGGAACGATAAATATCTTCCCTCGCTGAAGTGGGAACTTATTGAGTCCAAGCTCGAGGCTATCAGCCCTGTCGAGCCCACCAACAACCAGATTGTTGACTATATCAAGGACATTCTCCGCCGCAATGACCGCAAAGTCGAAGGTGAGAAGAAGGAAGAAACCGAGCAGCGCCTTGAGCAGGCTGCCCGAAGCATCGCCGCTGACCGCAAGAATATCTCGCAGGTCATCGACCGCCTCTATGCCGACAACCTCTGCAAGATTTTCAAAGACCAGGTGAAACCTGAAGTCGAGAAAGTCTCTGCTAAGGAGTTTGCCGAGCGTGCCAAAGAACAATAAAGGCTTTTTATATGAAAAAGATTGTCTCCATACTGCTCCTGCTGACGTTTATGGTTGGTGCAGGTGCACAAAAGAGAAACAAGGTGTCCGAAGGCTCCACCGCATTCTCCAATACGTTCCTTTCGGGACGTGTTGGACTGGGCATCTACAACAATTATAATGCGGGGAAGGTGAATTTGGGTTTCGCCGGTGGCCTCAGTGCCGGTAAGTGGATTGCTCGTCCGCTGGCCTTGCGCCTCAGTTTTGACATGGCTTTGGCTGGACGCTCCGCAGTGCTGCCAAATGGTTCCATCGCTACCAACTCGTCTATCTTCCTCTTGGGAACAGCAGAAGCTTTGTGGGACATCAGATCTACTATCAGTCGCATCTCCGGAAGTAAATTCCAGTTGTACCCCATCTTCGGACTCGGACTGATTTATGGAGACTCAATCAGTGCTGACCAATTGGGCAGTAACCGGGTGTTTGATTTGACGGCCATGATTGGCCTTCAAGCCAACTATCTCTTTGCTCCCTATTGGAGTGTTTTTTTCGAGGGCAAGCTCTACTTCATGCCCCAAGGATTTGACAAGAACTTTGGCAACAACTTTTTGGGCATGGCCACAGTGGGAATCTCCCGCAACTTTTTCTCCTCGCCCTTCCACCGCAGTACCGAGTATGAATCGCGCTCAAAAGGCTTTGATTGGTTCTTCGGTGTTGGTCTTGGTCCCAATTTCTCCTCGTTTGAATTCGAACACCTTAGCCCTGCCGACGGCATGTATGGTACCACTATTGACCTCTCTATCGGTCGCAATTTTAACGAGTTTTGGACCATTCGTATGCAGTTAGGAGGCATTAGGGCTCATGAGCGCTTCAACGAGGTGATTGATTCGGCAGGTAAGGCCTATACCTATGGCAATCTTCATGCCGACCTCATGGTTAACCTCACCCATGCCTTGCACTTCTCACGTGGTGTTAAGTTGAACATCCTGCCTTATTTAGGCTCTGGTCTTGTGTGGCGTTTTGACGATCCCATCTTCGACTTGGGACTCCATGGAGGTCTCATGTTCCGCTACTACATCGGTTATCATAGCGACCTCTATGCTGATATCCGGTACACTATGGTTCATCCCCGTATAGGTGGTAGCACTGGGCCCTCGGGTAGTTCCTTTGGCGTTGGAATCCCTTCCATAACGATAGGATACATCTATAACTTTGGCAACAATACCAATCGATATCGGTTGCCGGCTAACTGGACCGCTCGCTGATAAGCGAACGAAAAAGCCCCGCACGAGAGTGCGGGGCTTTTTTATCCCAATCTTGCCATCCTCTTAAAAAAAATATTTGCATTTTTGTAAGAGTTTGATTAATTTTGTAGTGTCCGTTGGAACGAGTTAAACACTATAATATATTAATCCAAAAACACTTACAACTATGTACAGAATCGAAAAACACCCCATTCTGGACATTCCCCAGGGAGAGATTGTTGAATTTTTGTTTGAAGGCCATAAGGTGCAGGCCACCAAGGGCTACACCATTGCCAAGGCATTGCACGAGGCGGGCTTCCCAGTGCACAGTCACTCACTTCAAGGGCGCAACCGCTCGTTGGAGTGCGGCATCGGCAAGTGCGGCGCTTGCGAGATGCTGGTCGACGGGCGCGTGCGTCGCATCTGTATCACTGCTGTAGATGGCGTCCGTGAGGTACGTACCATCACTCATGAAGCCGATCTTCCGGGAGTCACCTTTGAGCCGCCTGCCCGTCCGCAGGAGGCAGCCCAGACGGTGCAGGTCTACAAGACCCAGGTGGCTATCGTCGGCGCAGGCCCTGCCGGACTTGCTTGTCGTGAGCAACTGAATGCCTTTGGTATTGATAACCTTGTCATTGACAGTAATCCACGTATCGGAGGACAGTTCAATATGCAGACCCACCAGTTCTTTTTCTTTGAGAAGGAGAAAAAATATGGCGGCATGCGAGGCTTTGATATTGCTAAAACTCTTGCAGGAAACAGCCAGGAAGGCATCTTGTTGAACACCACAGTGTGGGATATCCTGGAAGGGCCACGCATTGCTGTGAAGAATTTCATTACTGGTCAGATGGCCTACATTGATGCGCAGTATTTCGTGGTGGCCACGGGTGCTGTGCCCTTCATGCCAGCCTTCGAAAACGACGACGTGCCGGGAGTCTACACCGCTGCCGTGTTCCAGAAGATGATGAATCAGGAGCACACCCTCCTCGGAAAGCGTGTGCTCACTGTGGGTGCTGGCAACATAGGCTACCTCACCTCCTACCAGGGCATGCAGGCCGGTGCCACTATCAAAGCCATCATTGAGGCTATGCCGCGAGAAGGCGGTTTCCCTGTGCAGGCCAATCGTGTGCGCCGTCTCGGCATCCCCATCATGACGGGTTACACGCTTCTAAAGGCTATCCCCAATGCCGACCATACCGGCATCACAGGTGCCGTTATCGCCAAGTGCGAGAACTTTAAGCCCATTCCCGGAACAGAACAGGTCATCAACGATATTGACATTATTAATATATGTACTGGCCTCGTACCCGACAGTCAGTTACTCATTAAGGGTAAGGAACTTTTCGGACACCATGTCTACGGAGCTGGCGATGCCGTGCGCATTGGTGAGGGCACCAGTGCGGTGTTGCGTGGTCGCCAGGTGGCCTACGAGATTGCACAAGAGATGGCTATTCGCTTCAACTACGACGAGTATCTCGACATCTCGCGCCAGTATATCGATTCTCAGCAGCATCCGGTTAGGCTTTTGGAGAAGCCCAACTTGCCCAGCGAGGAGCGCATGAAAGCCAAACCCTTCGTGCAACTCGACTGTCTCTATGGCTTCGCTTGCAACCCTTGCACCTTCAGTTGTCCGCAGGGGGCCATCAGCAAGCCCACAACCTCCAGTACGCCGACGGTCAACTACGACAAGTGCATTGGTTGTATGGAGTGCGTCAATCACTGCCCGGGTCTCGCTATCTTTGGATACAACCTCCAGAAAGAGTGGTGTTTCCTGCCCATCGAGTATGAGGTAGAGGAGGGCAAAGAGGTCTATTTGGTCGACAACAACGGCCAGAAGGTTGGAGAAGGTGTGATAGAAAAAGTCCTCAAAAAGGATAACAAGACCAACGTCGCCCGCGTGAAGGTGGTCAATGTCGATGGGGTGATGACCGACATCAAAGGCTTTATTGTGAAGGAGAAATATCCGGATAGTCTGAGAATTCAGAATACTCAGAATACTCAGAAAGAGCCCACCTATATCTGCCATTGTGAGGATATCACAGACAAGCAGATGCTTGAGGTTGTGGGTGATAGGAAGTATATTTCGGTTGACGAACTGAAACATATCACCCGTATGGGTATGGGCCCCTGCCGTGGCAAACGCTGCATCGCGCGAGCCCGTCAGGTGCTCCGCGCCCATGGTATTGAACTCACTGGCGAGGCTACACCGCGTGCTCCATTGAGCAACCAAGTGTCTCTCGGCGACCTCTACACTGAGGGGCGCAAGGAGGTCTTCATTTTCCCGAAAGGCAACGATGTCATCCATGAAGAGGTACGAGTACTCATCGCTGGTGGTGGAATTGCGGGCAGTGGCCTTTTCCGCTACTTCAGCGAGGCGGGATTCAAGCCTGTGATGGTCAACTGGAGTCGTGGGGCATCATGGCGCAACATTGGCGGTGGTCGGCCGGCTTTCTCCAATCCCGACATTGCTGACATTGCGCAGCATAGCCACGAGATATTCAAGAGCATTCAGAAGGTCCACAATATCAACTACAAGCCCACGCGCTATGTCAACCTCGTCCACGATGAGGCTACCTATAAGGCCCTCGATGCCAGCCGTGCCTGGAGTGATGCCTACATGGTTGACCGAAAGGATTTCAAGAAAGAAATTTCGCCCCTGTGGGACGACACGAAGACCACCTACAGCCACGCCCTTATGACGCGCGATTGCTGGCAGGCTACGCCAGGTCGTGTCATCGATTATATCCGTGGAATCGGTGTCAGTCTTGGAGGCCGCTACTATGAGGATTGCGAACTCCTCTCTGTGGGTCGCAAAGGTGATAAGGTTGTGGCCTTGGTACGCAACCACGAAGGCCACTATGTGGAGTACACCTGCGACCACTTCGTCAACGCCATGGGGTGGGGTGCTGAGAAGTTCACCGACATGCTGGGCATCGACACGGGGCTCTATCCCGTGAAGCACCAGGCCTTCATCACGCGTCGCCTGCCGCTGATGGGTGTCAACGGTGACGCCCTCGACATGATTATCGACCGTCGCCACTACCGTGGCTTCAGTGCCGTCTATGGACAGCAGTTCGCCCACACAGGACAGATTATTGGCTGTGCCAGCCCCGATACCGATGCCTATGAGACCCGCCAGAACATCAAGTACAACAGTAAGGAATTCCTCGAGATTGTCAGCGAGGTCTTTGCCGAGTGGATTCCTGGCCTCAAAGAGGTGAGTTTCCTGGCCTGCTGGGCCGGACGCTACACTGAGCCGCGCTACATTGTCGATCCCGAGGTTGGACTCCTCACTGGCTTACGTGGACACGGCTTCATGCTGGGTCAGTATCTTGCCAAACTCTATGTCGACAAGTACCTCGGCCGCGAGGTGCCGGGCTATATGAAAGAACTTGCCCTCTCGGGTCATGGTCTCAGCGAGAACGCCTTCAAGTAAATTAAAAATTAAGAATTAAAAATTAAAAAGGGCCCCGATGTGATTACACATCGGGGCTATTTTTTTGCAAGATAATTGCCGTATGCTGTACAAAAAAAGAAAACATACTCGAAATGAATATTTATGCGTATCTTTGCAAAACTAAAAATGACTGTCCTGAAATGAACATCTTGTTGAAAGATAAAACGATATATCTGATACTACTGCTCCTTTTGCCACTGACGACTCTGGCACAAAGCCCCACGACGGCCGTTCAAGGCCGTGTGCGCGATGCCGAAACCAATGAGCCCATCCCCTTCGTTCAAATAGTATTCGACGGCACCACCGTCGGAGCCGAGACCGACATGGACGGCAGGTTCTCTATCAGCAACGACCAAGGCTATACCACCGTGAGTTTCCGCATGATGGGCTACGAGCCACAGAAACTCAAACTGCAGCGCGGCAAAACCAAGAAGCGGGTGACTGTCAAGATGATACCTCGCGGTAAGACTCTTGAGGCGGTGGAAATCACCGCCAAGAAAAGTAAGAAGAAATACTCGCGCAAAAACAACCCCGCCGTCGAGTTGGTAAAAAAAGTCATCGCGCACAAGGATGAGAATCGCATCGAGAATGCCGACCACTGGTATCGTGACGTTTACGAACGTCTCTCCATGTCGCTCGACGACTTCAACCCCGACTTCGAGGAACACTGGTTATGGAAAAAACTTGATTTCCTGGAGAAATACATCGACGAAACTCAGTTCGATGCCACACCCATCCTTATTGTCTCCATGCGCGAAGCACTTGTGGAAGAGAGCTACCGTAAGAGCCCCAAGCAACAGCGCCGTCTTGTTACCGGCAAGCGCATGGAAGGCCTCGACGAGGTACTTACTGACGAAGGTATCGACGAGAATATTCGCGTGATGTTTACGCCAGTAGATATCTATGATGGTGACATCGAACTGATGCTCAACCATTTCACTAGCCCTCTTTCCTCAGTCTTGGGTACCACCTTTTATAAGTTCTATATTACCGACACCTGCTTAGTCGAGGGACAGAAATGTGTGGAACTGAGCTTTATACCTGCCAATCAGCAGAGCTACGGCTTCACCGGACGCATGTATGTCTCGCTCGACCCCGATAGTTCCTTTGCCCTGACGAAATATGTGATGACCGTATCTCCCCACGTGAACCTCAATTTTGTGCGAGACCTCTCTGTTGTACAGACATTTAGGCGCGATACCGCTGCCGATGGAAGCATCCATTGGCTGCCCTATCGTTGCGACACCTATGGACGTATGTACATCTCGAAGCGTATACAGGAACTCTACGTACACCAGATGCGTGTCTACACCAACTATGACTTCAGCGACACGGCTAAAATGCTGCCCGACAGTATTTTCTCTACCTTCGAGCACGAAGTTGTCCTGCCAAAGAAGGACTTGATGCACTACAAGAGTGAGTTCAACGAGCGGCGCCCAGTGAAGCTTTCGGCCAAGGAGACGGTGCTCGACAGCATGTGGATTGAACTGAATCGCCTGCCCGAGTTCCGCACTATCAAATACACCGGCGAGATGCTCACCAGCGGTTATATCCCCACCGCCAAGAAGCGCAGCGACAGCAAGTTCGACATTGGACCGGTATTCAATATCTTCAGTTACAATCATCAGGAGGGCTGGCGTCTGCGTCTGGGTGGCATGAGTAAGGCCGAGTTGAGCCCGCGCAATTTCATTGAGGGCTATGCCGCCTATGGTTTCCGTGACAAGCGGCCCAAAGGGAATCTTCTCCTTACCCACACTTTCGATGATAAGGACCGCCACTCTCATGAGGCCCCCTTCAGCAGCATCAGCCTCAATGCCACTTATGAACTCCAGACCCCCGGACAGAGCTACGAGAATTTCGACCGCGACAACATTATGTCCTCCTCCGACAACGAGATGAATGTCCAGTACGTCGCCCAGGGTATGCTGCGTTTCCGCAAAGAATGGAAGAACCACATGAGGTTTGATACCTGGTTGGCGGCACGCCACTATGAACCTTCAGGATCGCTGGTATATCTTGAATACCAGGAGGATGGGTCTCTCAAGAAGGTCGACTTCTTCACCGAGGCTGAGTGGCATGTGGGTCTCAGTTTTACCCCCAATTTCTCCCCCGGTACACGCCGTCGCGAGACCCAGTCGAACCTCCGCAAAGATGCCCCGTCGATTAGTATCGGCCATACCGTCGACCTCGTCGACGGAGTTAGATGGGTGCATAGTACCGACATCTCGGCCGACAAGCGCATCTGGCTCTCCTCCTTCGGTCATATCGATGCCAAACTCTCCGCAGGAGCTATCTGGAACAGAGCTCCTTACACTCGACTCTACATCCCTTCCGGCAACTCGAGCATCTGGGTGTCAAACAACTCCTTCAACTCCATGAGACCCATGGAATTCATCATGGACCGCTATGTGGCCTTCTTCGCATCCTATCACCTTAAAGGATGGATTCTCAATAGGATACCCCTTATCAACCGTCTACGTCTGCGCGAGGTCATGGGCTTCAATTTCCTCTACGGCACCCTTACCGACAAGAATAATGTCAGCATCGACCCCACGGGTCTTTACATGCCCCCGCCCGATACCAAGCCCTTCGATCAGGGACCATTCATGGAGTATAGCATTGGTATTGAGAATATTCTCCGCATCCTGCGCATCGATTTCGTTCGCCGACTCACCTATATCGACGGGTGGGACAAGAAGGACTGCTGGTTTGTTCGTATAGACCTTAAATTCTCACTGTAAATCAGTACTTTGCATTTTTATTATAAAAATTGAAAAAACGCCTTTGACGGGCGTTTTTTCGACTTTTATAACTATCTGATACTTAATACCATCTCCGTATCAACACCGTATCAACACCGTATCAACACCCTACCAACTCCTACCATGGTAGGAGTTGGTAGGGCGTTGGTAGGGTCATGGGATGTATTTGACGGCTTCTTCAAGGTAACGGCGGTCGATGTCATCGAAGGTGGCCAGGTCACGGCTGTCAATGTCCAACACTGCAATCACCTCGTTCTCTTTAAATACCGGCACCACAATCTCGCTGCGGCTCTCGCTAGAGCAGGCGATGTGTCCCGGAAACTGCTCTACGTCAGGCACTACCATCGTTCGGCGCTCCTTCCATGCCGTACCACAGACCCCGCGACCGTAGGCGATGTGCACACAGGCTATCGGCCCTTGGAAAGGTCCCAATAATAATTCATTATTAATGACTCTATAGAATCCTGTCCACCAGAAGCCAAACTCGCTATGCAGCAGTGCGCTGACATTGGCCATCTTGGCTATCGTGTCCGTCTCGCCCTCGCAAAGCGACTTCACCTGCGGAAGCAAGGCGGCGTATTTCTCCTCTTTTTTCATTTGCCTTAACTACTTAACTACTGTCTACTTAACTACTCTTACCGTGGCGTAAGGGGCTTCTTCTGTAAGGGTTATCGCGTACTGGTGCTTGCCGTCTTTGCTCTGAGTGTAGCGGACGTTGCCTTCGCAGTGGGGGAAGAGGGGACGGGTGCCGTAGATAGCATAACCGTTCTGTTCCAGCCACTTGCCGATGGCTTCCATACGTTGGAGGGCTTCTAGGGGGAGATTGCCGTCGGCATCAGGACCTACGTTGAGCAGCAGGTTACCGCCCTTGGCCACCACGTCGCAAAGCATGTGTATCAGTGTCTTGGTAGATTTGTAGTTGTCGTTGGGTACGTAGCTCCAGCTGTCGCCCATGGTCATGCAGGTCTCCCAGGGGTAGGGGAGGAGGGTGTCGGGTACCTGCTTCTCGGGGGTGCGGTAGTTTTCGTAACGACCACCTACAGAGCGGTCTACGATGATGAGCTGTGGGTTGTTCTCGCGTGCCATACGTGCAATGCGGGACATGTCGACATCTTGCACTTGGCCGCTGCAGCCCAGCCAGGGGCGCGTCTCGTCGTTGACGCTCCACGCAGGGCGTATCCAGCCACCGTCGAGCCAGAGGATATCTATCTTGCCGTAGTTGTGCGTCAACTCATGAATCTGGTTGTATGTAAAGTCCTTGTATTTTTGCCAGCGGTCGGGATGGTCGGCGATGGAGTAGTTCACGTTGCGGTCGGGCGTGGCCCATTCGTGCGCCCAGTAGTCGTCGCAGTGCCAGTCGGGCTTGCTGAAATAGAGGCCCGTCCAGAAGCCCGCGCCGCGGAAGGCATCGACCACGCCACGTGTGAAGTCAGTCTGTGCCGGACATTCTTTGCCGGTGCTGCTATAATCGGTATATTTACTATCAAACATGCAGAAGCCGTCGTGGTGTTTGGTGGTGAAGACGACGTATTTCATGCCGGCACCCTTGGCGGCTTTTGCCCAGCCCTTGGGATTGAACTGTTTGGGATTGAATGTTTTGTTGAGCGCCCAGTAGGCTCGCTTGTAGTCCTCGTAGTTGGCGCCGCCTCGGTTGATCCAAGGCTCATTGCAGATATTCCAGCTCTCCACGATGCCCCACTGGGCGTAGATGCCCCAGTGCATCATGAAGCCGAACTTCAGGTCCTGCCATTCGGAGATGCGCTCCAAAATGGCGGGGTCGCTCTCGGGGATAGAGTCGTGCTGGGCTTTCACACTGCCCATTAAACCCATTAAGCCCATAAGGCATATAAAAATAGTCTTTTTCATTTCCTGTTGTGATATTTGAATGGTAAATCAATGAGGTCGCGGTCGTCGGAGGAGAAACCGATCTGCAGGGTGAACTCGGTGCCGTCCTTAGGCTCTTCGAGGAGGCCGGTTTCGGGGTTGAACTGGCGGAACCAGAAGGGGTCGAGCGCTATCTTGAAAGGCTCTTTGTCTTCGAATGTAACAGTCCAAATAGGTTTCACGGCAATCAGTTGCTTGACGGGCGCGTCGGGGTCGTTCTCGTTCTTCAGGTAGACCTGGACGACGGTGCGATGTATGAAGGCTTTGCAGTCGGTGGCGCATTGGCTGACGAGGCCTTCTACGGTGAAGTTGGCCTCGTCGACGGTCGGGGCGCCCCACAGCTGGTGGTAGCTGTAGCTGAGACCGTAGCCGAAGGGGTATTCCACGCGTGAGCGGTCGGCGTAGCGGTAGGTGCGACCCTGCATGTCGTAGTCGTCGAAGGACGGCAGGTCGTCGGTGGAGCGGTAGAAGGTGACGGGCAGGCGGCCGAAGTCGTCGCGGCAGCCGTAGAGCAGTTCGCGCACAGCGGTGCCCATCAGCTCGCCGCCATACCAACCCACCAGCACGGCATCGCAGTCATCGATGACATTCTCGAGGGCTATCGCCGAGCCAGTACATAGCACCAATACCACGCGGTAGCCTTGGGCTTTGAAGGCTTTGATCTCCTCCACCTGCTCTTTGGGAAGCTCTATCAAGGTGCGGTCGCCCTTATAAAAACCTTCTTTCTCCACGGGCAGCTCCTCGCCCTCCAGCTGGGGATTGAGGCCGCCGGCGTAAATCAGTATGCGGCCTCTTCCCTCTTCGTGATCCATCTTCTCGAGCATGCGGTGACAATAGGGCTTGCCTTGAAGGCCTTCGCCGATGGTGACGGTGTGCCGAGGTGTGCCGTTGTAATTGCCCAGAGGCATCAGGCTGTCCCACATGTTGGGCCCTTCGAGGCGCGGGCTGTCATCTATCCTGAGGGGCAGGATGCCTTCGTTCTTCAGCAGAACCATGCTTCGGGTGTAGTAGCCTAGGAAGTCGATATCGTACTCGGTCTGCTCTTCCGATTCTTTGGGCTCGTCGGTCACCGCCAGGCGGGTGCGGAGGATGCGGCGCACATGCTCGTCGACCTTGCTCTCGGGCACCAATCCCTGTTGTACGGCCTCGCGCAGAGCGGGCAGGCCGCTGCCGCACTCGAGGTCGACCTCGCGGCCGAAGGCATCGCCATAGGCCGCTGCTGCGGTGGCATGGGTGCGGTGGCGCGGGATGACGGTGTCGGTCTCGTAGGCATCGTTGAGGGCCCAGCAGTCGGTGACGAGGATGCCGTCGTACTGCCATTCGTTGCGCAGGATGTCGAACAGGCGGCGGTTGGTGCAGCAGGGCTCGCCGTTAAGTCTATTATATCCACACATCACCTGCTGGACGTCGCTGTTCTTGATGATGTACTCGAAAGCAGGCAGGTAGGTGGTGCGCAAGTCGCGCTCACTGACGCGGCTGTCGAACTCGTGCCTGATGCCCTCGGGACCGCTGTGGACGGCGAAGTGCTTGAGGCAAGCAGCGGTGATGAGCGGGTTGCCCACATAGTTCTCTGCCCATGCATGCTGCAGCCCTTTCACGCAGGCGCGCCCCATCATGGCGGTGAGGTAGGGGTCCTCGCCGTAGGTCTCCATACCGCGGCCCCAGCGCGGGTCGCGGAAGATATTGATATTGGGCGTGAAGAAGGTGAGGCCGGTGTAGTCGCCGTAGTTGCCAGTGTCTTGTGCCTGTTGGTATTTGATTCGGGCTTCGATGGCCACATTGTTGAATACGCTGCGAATAAGCGACGGGTCGAAGGTGGCGGCCAGCGCGATAGGCATGGGGTAGACGGTGGCCAGTCCGGCACGCCCCACACCGTGTAGCGCCTCGTTCCACCAGCTGTAGGCTGGCAGCCCCACACGCTCGATGGCGGGATTTTGGTGCACCATCAACGAGAGTTTCTCGTCGAGGGTCAGGTTGTTGATAAGCCATTCCACGCGCTCGTCGAGGCTCTGGGTGGTGTCCTGCCAAGGATATTGTTGCGCCCAACCTATTGTGGAACACAATGATAGTGTAAAAAAGACGAATGTCCGTAACCTGTTGTTCATAATGCAAATATACAAAAAATATATTATATCGTTTTTTTTTCGTACTTTTGCCGCATGAATCGGACCCTGTTTACTGGCCGTATGAAGATGGCAGACATGATTGCGTCGAACTACGACTTAATCCTTATGCTGCCGAGGTTTGGCATTCCTCTGGGATTTGGCGAAAAAACCGTCAAAGAGGTTTGCCGCGACAATAATGTCGACGACCATTTCTTCCTTACGGTATGCAATATCTACACTTTTGACGACTATCGTCCCGACGATGAGGAGGCTGCACGCATCGACAACCGTCTCGTAGCCGAGCACCTCAGCGCCTCGCACCGCTACTACCTCGAGGAGCGCCTCCCGCACCTCCAGCAGCACCTCGACCATATCACCGAGAATGCGGGTCACAGTGGCGAAATCCTCCGCAAATACTATGCCGACTACTGCCGCGAGGTACGTGAACATGTGCGTCGCGAGGAGAAGAATCTTGGTCAGATGATGGAGGAGGGCGCCCAAGTCACTGAACACTACCTGAAGAGTCATGACAACATACGCGACAAACTCAACGACCTCACGCAGATTATCTACAAGTACCTCCCCGGCGAGCGATTGAATGAGGAGATGATGGAGCTGGTCTTTGATATCTTGCAGTTGAGCCGCGACCTTGAGAAGCATGCCATGATTGAGGAATTATTACTTGTGCCGCAGGAGGACTACAACCTTAGTGACCGCGAGATGGAGGTCCTCGAACTGGTGGCCCAGGGCCTCAGCAGCAAGGAAATCTCCTCGCGCCTCAACATCGCCGTCAACACCGTCAACACCCACCGCAAGAGCATCACCCGCAAGACCGGAATCAAGTCTGTCGCTGGCCTCGCCGTGTATGCAATGCTGAAAAAGTAGTTAAGACAAATGTATAAGACACTCAAAATTATCCGAATTGTTCTGGCAGCCTTGATGCTCTTCGCCATCACCGCGCTGATTCTCGATGCCACCGATGGCGCCGTGCTTCGCCACTGGCTGGGCTGGATGCCCAAGATTCAGATTCTGCCAGCCATCCTGGCCCTCAATGTGGTGGTCATCCTGGGCATTATGCTGGTCAACTTCCTGATTGGCCGTCTCTACTGCTCGGTGGTCTGTCCCATGGGCATCTTCCAGGACATCTTCATCTGGTTCCACCGCATCATTTTCGGCAAGAAACGCCCCTACCGCTACCGCAAGCCCCAGAACTGGGTGCGCTATACGGTGCTGGTGCTTTTTGTCATCCTGATGGTGCTGGGCATCAACGGTATCGCTACCCTCGTGGCTCCCTATAGTGCTTACGCCCGCATGGTGGCCAACATCCACGGCACGGGCCTTGTTCATTGGGTTGCCATCGCCACGCTCTGTTGCGTAGGTGTGATGAGTTTCATGTACGGTCGTCTGTGGTGCAATACCCTCTGTCCGGTGGGAACACTGCTGGGCCTCATCAGCAAATACTCCCTCTTCGGTATCCGAATTGACCCTGAGAAGTGTGTCGCCTGCGGCAAGTGCGAGAAGCGCTGCAAGGCCAACTGCATCAACCTAGAGAGTAAGATTGTTGACGGCAGTCGTTGTGTGATGTGCTTCAACTGCCTTGGTCACTGCAAACAAGGTGCAATAACAATTTCTAGAGATTCTAGAAAAACTAGAGAATCTAGCCCTGTCGACGATTCCCGTCGCAAGTTCCTTGCTGTCACTGCTGCCGTGGGCGCTGCTACGGCACTCCATGCCCAGGAACAGAAACTCGACGGTGGTCTCGCCGTCATCGAGAACAAGCAGGTGCCCAAGCGCAACATGCCGTTGAAGCCTGCCGGTGCCATCAGTCTCAAGAACTTCGAGAGCCGCTGCACCGCCTGCCAGCTCTGCGTTAGCAAGTGCCCCGAGAAGGTGCTGCGCCCCTCCACCGAACTCTCCTCCCTCATGCAGCCCTACATGGCTTTCGACCAGGGCTACTGCCGCACCGCCTGCACGCGTTGCAGCGAGGTGTGCCCCACCGGCGCCATCCAGCCTATTGACAAAGAGCAGAAGACCGCCATCAGTATTGGCCATGCCGTAGTGCTGACGGACAACTGCATCGGCTGCGGTGCCTGCGCCCGCCACTGTCCTTCGACGGCCATCATGATGGTCGACGGCAAGCCCGCCGTCAACGAAGCCCGTTGCCTCGGTTGCGGCGCCTGCGAGTACTATTGCCCCGCACGGCCCATGACAGCCATCTATGTCGAAGGCCGCGAGCGCCACGTTGAAATATGATTATAAATAAAAATAACAATAAAGAACTAAAAAACAGAAACAACCCATGAGTAACATCTCCGCAAAAGTCAACGAAGCCGTCAAATATGTCGGCACCTGGAAATTCTGGAAGGAACTGATCATCATGACCCTCGGCATGATGGTCACCGCCGCCGCCGTCTACTACTTCCTCGTACCCTCCAAGCTCATCATCGGTACCATCTCCGGTCTCTCCATCGTCCTCTCCAACATCTTCACCGGCGGCCATGGCCTCGGCACCTGGATCATGTGCATCAACATCGTCCTGCTCATCATGGCCTTCCTGCTCATCGACAGCGAGTTCGGCTTCAAGACCGTCTACACGGCCCTCATCCTCGGCCCCCTGACCGACTTCTGGGATGCCGTCTTCCCCTGGCAGAACATCGCCAACGACAACCTCGTCACCGGCACCCCCTCCGTCATGGGCGACCCCTGGCTCGACCTCTGCTGCTTCGTGCTGCTGCTCAGCGCTTCGCAGGCCTTGATGTTCAGCATCAACGCCTCCACCGGCGGCCTCGACATCCTGGCCAAGATCGTCAACAAGTTCCTCCACTTCGACATCGGAGCCTCCGTCTCCATCGCCGGTGCCGTCATCTGCTGCACCGCCTTCTTCATCAACGACTTCCGCATGGTCGTCATCGGCCTCATCGGCACCTGGATCAACGGCCTCGTGGTCGACTACTTCACCGCCACCCTCAACAACCACAAGCGCCTCTGCATCGTCTCCAAGGAGCACGAGCGCATCCGCCAGTACATCATCAACGAGCTCCACCGCGGCTGCACCCTCTACGAGGTCACCGGCGGCTACAGCGGCGAGAAGAGCATCGAACTCGAGGTGCTCCTCACCAAGGACGAGTTCAGCAAGATCCTGGCCTGGATGAAGGACAACAAGATCGAGGCCTTCTCCACCGCCGGCAACGTCAGCGAGGTCTACGGCTTCTGGTCCAGCGGCAAGAAGCGCAAAGCCCGCAAAGAAATCATCGACAAGAGATAGTTTATGGACAGACGACAATTCCTCAAAGGTCTCTCCGGGGCCGTCGTGGCGGGTGCCGCGATGGCCGCCGGCTGCGACAACCCCAATGCCGTCAAGGCCGAGGGCTACACCCCCGGCGAGGTGCCCACCGACAAGATGTCCATGCGCACCGACGCCCACGGTCAGCAGGTCTCCTTCCTTGGATTCGGCATGATGCGATTGCCCGTCGAAGGCGGCGGCACCTTGCGTGAACATCCCGACGCCAAACTCGATCAGGAACTCATCAATCAGATGGTTGACTATGCCATCGAGCACGGTGTCAACTACTTCGACACCGCCCCGGTCTACCTCAAGGGTATGTCGGAGGAGGCCACGGGCATCGCCCTCAGCCGTCATCCACGCGAGAAATGGCTCATTGCCACCAAGATGAGCAACTTCCGCAATTGGTCCAATGAGGCCAGCATCAAGATGTATCGCGAGTCGTTCGAGAAATTGCAGATAGACTACATCGATTATTACCTGCTCCATTCCTTTGGCGGCGTGGAGGATGGCAAGAGTGACTTTGAGAAGCGCTTCGTCGACAACGGTGTCCTTGATTTCCTCGTGAAGGAACGCGAGGCTGGACGTATCCGCAACCTGGGTTGGTCGTTCCATGGCACTCAGGATGAGTTCGACAAGGTGGTGGCTCTTCATGACAAATATCATTGGGATTTTGCGCAGATACAGATGAACTATGTCGACTGGCGCTATGCCCACGAGATAGAGCCCGAGAACGTCAATGCCGAGCATCTCTACAATTCTTTGGCCGAGCGCGATATTCCCATCGTCATTATGGAACCGCTTCTCGGAGGTCGCTTAGGCAAGCTCAACGACCACATGGCCGCTATGCTCAAGGAACGTGAACCCAACCGCAGCCTGGCGTCCTGGGCGTTCCGACACCTCGGCATGTATCCTCGCATCCTCACGGCCCTCAGTGGCATGAACCTCATGGAACATTTGCAGGACAATATACGCTCCTGCGCTCCCTTGGAACCTCTGAGCGAGGATGAGTTGGCCCTCCTTGACCGCGTGGCCGACGAGTTCGCCCATTTCCCCGCCATCCCTTGCACGGCTTGCCAGTATTGTATGCCGTGTCCCTACGGCCTTGATATTCCAGGCATCTTTGCGCACTACAACAAGTGTCTCATTGAAGGAAATATTGCCAACGAGGGTACTGTTGAACAGCGCGAATTCCGTCGCGCCCGTAAGGCCTACCTTACCTCCTACGACGAGAGTGTGGCACGCCTGCGTCAGGCCGACCACTGCATCGATTGCGGAGAGTGTCTCACCCATTGTCCCCAGAGCATCCAGATACCCACTAAGATGCACATGATTGAGGATTATACAAACAAACTTAAAGACTCATTGGTATGAAATTGTTAATGTTAGGCACCTGGGAGATTATTGTCATTGTTCTTGCCGTGTTGCTGCTCTTCGGTGGCAAGAAGATTCCCGAACTCATGCATGGCGTCGGCAAAGGTGTCAAGAGCTTCAAGGACGGCATGAACGGAGTGGACGAAGTGAAAAACGAAGAAGAGAAAAGTGAAACAAAATAAATTTCACCTTTCACCTTTCACCTTTCACCTTCCATGACTTTTTGGGAGCACCTCGACGAGTTGCGCTCGCGCCTGTGGCGAGTGCTGTTGGTCGCTTTGGCGGCTATGGTACTTTGTTTCTGCTTCAAGGAGCAACTCTTTGCCATCGTCTTCTACCCCAAGGGAGAAAATATCCATCTTATTAATATCCAGATTACCCAGCAATTCCTCGTCCATATGCGCGTAGCATTGTGGATGGGAATAGTGGTGGTGTCACCCTATGTACTCTATGAATTGTTCGCTTTTGTGGCGCCAGGCCTCTATGCCCTCGAGCGTCGCATGGCTCTGCGTGCTGTTGGTGGTGGCTACCTGCTATTTATTGCCGGGGTGCTACTCAACTTCTTCATTGTCTTTCCCTTCACCGTCCAGTTTCTTGGTACCTATCAGGTCAGCCCGGATGTTCCCAATCAGATATCCCTCACTTCCTATGTTGACCTCCTTTTGGTGATGAGTCTTTTGATGGGCGTGGTTTTCGAACTGCCTGTATTGTGCTGGTTGTTAGGGAAGTTCGGAATCCTGAAGAGTTCTTTCATGAGGAAATATCGCCGCCATGCCGTGGTGGTCATCCTTATCGTCGCCGCCATCATCACCCCCACCGGCGACCCCTTCACCCTCAGTCTCGTCGCTGTGCCCATCTACCTCCTCTGGGAACTGAGTATATTGATTGTCAAAAAAGTGGAAGCATGAAAAGGATATTTATTATAGGTTTAATGGGTTTAATGAGCCTAATGGGCAATGTGAAGGCGCAGACACCCTGTGGCGAGGCCTTGATGCAATATGCGCAGCGCTATCCCGCTGCCGAGGCGACGGATCTCTATAAGCTTGTCTTCCAAGACCTCTACGGCCCCGGCCATCTGCTCACCGACTCGCTGGCCGCCGTGCGCTACATCTCCTCCGAGGTGGCGCAGATGAGCGACGCGGCCTATCCCGAATACCTCCACGGCATCCACGACGGCCCTTTCCCGCTCTACGAATACACGCTGTGCGACAGCAACTTCGTGCGGGTGAACCTTATCCTTGTCAAACGTGGCATCATCTCACTCCCTGAGCTCGTCTCCGCCGTACTTCGCAGTGCTAAGGGGCTGCCTACGCCCGACCCCAAGTTCGTCATGAGCCACAGTACTGCCTTCAAGGCCTCTTACGACCCTCATTACCGCATCGTCAGACGCGACATATTCGAGCGTGAGATTCTCAGGCTCATCCCCTAAAACACCGATATATATGCTCTCCGAGGCGCGCCCGGCATAGTCGGTGACGAAGCCGTAGAGATGCACCTCATGTCCCTGCCATTCGTCTGGAAGCATGATGCTTATGCTTTTCTGCCTACGGTAGACAGGTGCCGACAGGCGGTTGTCCTCCAGGTCGGGACATAGTGCCAGCACGTAAACCTCGTCATCGCCGTTGGCTCGAAGGTGCAACGGGTTCTTCTCGAAAGGGATGGTGATGGCTTTCCCCTCCACCACGGACTCCAAAAAACCTATCGGTGCCACTGGTCCTTCGCTGACTGCAAGGTACTCATAGTCAACCGTTAGCCGTCCCTCGCCGTCCAGCGCGAAGCAGCCCTTGTTGATGTGCATGAAGCGGTTGCACTCCGTCATGTGGCTCTCCAAGGCCGTCTGTCTCAGGCTGGTGCGCAGCGGCATGCGCAGCTGCGTGGCGAAAGACCACACGGCCTTGAAAAGCTGCCGGTTCTGCTGCTGCCGCTCTGTCCGCGGATTGTGTACAAACCGGGGCCGTGCCCTGAGGCACCACTGCCCGCGCCACTGGTAGCCGATAACCGTCCCGACGGTCCCGCGGTAGCCGTCGTTGATTCCAAAACGTTGCTTTGCCATAATAAAAAAGGTTTTTATATAATATAATCCGGAAACGGTGACATGTCAAGTGGAAAAATGTTAATTTGAAATATTTAACATTTCCCGACCATCGGCGGGCCATCTCCCACCGCCGCGGGCGATGGCCGGGAGCAGACGGGATGTTGGTCGGGAGATGGGTGGGAGTTGGTGGCGAGAGCGTGTTGAGAATTAGGTGGTTAAAGATTGGCTTTTTCTCTCTCGCCGTTTTTTTTTATGTGCCTACATTAGTTTCAGGAAATTTATGTAAATTTGCAATTTATAAATTATTACTGATAAAAGCTCTTATATAATGAAAATTAGTAAGATATTGGCGTTATTGGTGCTACCGGGAACGATGGCGTTGTCGGGATGTTTGAGTATCATGGCGGCAATGGAAGAGGAAATAGTAGCACGTGACCAGCAGATTGAGGAGTTGCAGAAGAGTGTGGCGGCCGATGTACCGGTGCCCACCAATGTCATCCTCATCGTAGGCGACGGCATGGGTGTGGCACAGGTCTATTCGTCAGTGGTGGCCCAACGTGGAAATAATTCGGCTTTCCTCCGCTTCCCCTACAGCGGTTTCTCGCGCACTTACTCGCGCAACAAGTACCGCACCGACTCCGCCGCCGGCGGCACGGCTCTGACTACGGGCCACAAGGTGGACAACCAGCATGTGAATTGGGGTGCCGATTCGGCTCGCTACAATACCATTTTCGACGATGCCAAACGGCAGGGTATGAGTACGGGTTTTGTGGTGACTTCCAGTGTGTTGGATGCTACGCCAGCTTCCACCTACGGACATGTGCCCTATAGGAAGATGTTCGATACGCTGAGTCTTCAGATGGCTCAGTGCCAGCATAATGTGATGATTGGAGGTGGCCGCAAGTATTTTCTGAAAGAGAATCGCAAGGATGGTCTTTCTCCTCTCGACACACTGGCCAAACGTGGCTATACGGTGGTGAATACTCTCGACAGCATGACGCGCTTCGGCGGAGAGAAACTGGTGGCTTTGCTCTACGAGGGCGATCCCTTGACGGCGCCTGCCCGTGGCAACGTGCTGACACAGAGTGCCAAGAAGGCTATTGCTATGCTGAGTCGCAATCCCAAGGGATTTGCCTTGATGATTGAGGGGTCGCAGATTGACTGGGCCTGCCATAATAACGATACCGCCTATTTGCGCGCCGAGATGGCCGACTTTGAGGAGATGCTCCACGCGGTGCTTGACTATGCGCAAGCCGATGGCAATACGCTTGTTATTGTCACCGCCGACCACGAAACCGGTGGCGTTACTCTCCCCAGTGGCGATATTGAGAAGGGTGAGAATGAAGTAAAATTCCTTTGGGGAAGCCACACGGGCTGCATGGTGCCCGTCTTTGCCATGGGTCCCGGCGCTCACTATTTCTCCGGCATTCAGGAGAATACTGATATTCCGAGTAAAATACGTTGGTTGATGCAGCTGTAAGGTTTAAGGTTTAAGGTTTAGGGTTTAAGGTTTAGGGTTTAAGGTTTAATGCTATGATTAAGTTTTGTGTTAAATTAGTGCAACGTTGGCTCCCCGAGCCATTTATCTTCGCCATTTTGCTGACCTTTGTGGCAGCGGTGGCTACTATTTTTGTCTGTGCCCAGTCTCCTTTGGAAGTGGTTGAGCATTGGGGTGGGGGAGTGTGGAATTTGCTCTCTTTTGCGATGCAGATGGCCTTGGTGCTGGTGTGCGGAAGTGCGCTGGCATCGGCTCCCGTCGTCAAGAAAGGTATCGATGCATTGGCACGTATCCCCAAGTCGCCATCGGCGGCAATTGCTATGGTAACAGTGGTTTCTGCACTGGCTTGTTGGCTTAACTGGGGTTTCGGACTCATCATTGGTGTAGTCTTCGCTAAGGCCATCGCGCGACAATTGGCAGGGATTGATTACCGTTTGCTTATCGCTTCGGCCTATAGCGGATTCGTGGTGTGGCACGCCGGCGTGTCGGGTTCCATCCCGCTGACCATGGCTACGGAAGGCGAGATTGGAAAGGTGACGGGCGGTGCGATGAATCTCACGGTGCCGGTGTCGCAGACCATCTTCGACGTGCACAACCTTGTGATGGTGCTTCTGGTCATTGTAGCTATCACCGTGGCTAACACATTGATTCACCCCAAGAAGGGAGCCGTGACGGTGGATTCCAGCCTTCTTTCTAAGGAATCGGAATATTCTGAGCCCTCTGAAAAAACTGAGCGCACTCCCGCCCAGCGCCTTGAGCATAGTCCCATACTCTCCTGGATGATAGCGTTGTTGCTGGCTGTCTTCGTGGTGGTGAAATTGGGATTTCGTGGCGGCAGTCTCGACTTGGGCACCGTCATCATGATATTCCTTTCGCTGGGACTGATGCTACATGGCACACCGATGGCCTATGTGCGCGCTTTCGGCAAGGCTACCACGGGTGCCGCGGGCATCATCCTGCAGTTCCCGCTCTATGCCGGCATCATGGGCATCATTACCGGTGTGGGCGCCAATGGTGTCAGCATGGGTAATGTTATCGCCGACTTCTGTGTGAATATAAGCAATCCTGTGACCTATCCGCTAATAACATTCTTCTTCGCTGCATTGCTCAATATGTTTGTGCCGTCGGGTGGCGGTCACTGGGCCATCCAAGCTCCCATCATGTTGCCAGCTGCTGCGACACTTGGTGTGGATGCAGGCCTCACGGGCACAGCCATTGCCTGGGGCGATGCATGGACCAACCTCATTCAACCCTTCTGGGCCCTGCCGGCTCTGGCCATCGCCAAGCTTTCGGCCCGCGACATTATGGGCTATTGTCTGGTGGACCTGCTGATTACGGGAATTATCATTTGCGGCGGACTGGTAGTCTGGGCTTTGTAAAACAATATTATTATGTTCGAGAACGTCATTAAACACTATCTGGATTTCCCCAAGCCGGGAATCGACTTCATCGATGTGCTGCCTTTTTTGCAGGACAAGGAGGCTTTCAGTCAGGCCATCAGTGAGATTGACCGTCTGACGACAGCCCCCAATGTGGCTACCGTTGAGGCCCGTGGCTTCCTTTTTGCCGCTCCGCTGCTGTCGGTGAGTGACCATGTGAAGAACATCGTCCCTTTCCGCAAGAAGGGTAAGTTGCCTCATGCCGAGGGTGATCTGGTGAAGGTGGAAATCATGAAGGAATACGGCAGCGACGAACTGTTCTATCGCCTAAGTGATTTTGGCGCTTGCGAGGCCAACGGAGAGTATATCGACGTGACCATCTTTGACGACCTGCTGGCTACTGGTGGCACGGTGGAGGGCATCGTCGATTCACTGCGTCAGCAGACCATTGGTGGCAAGAAAATCCGCATCAAGGAGTTTATCTTTTTGGTGGAACTGCCAGCCCTGAAGGGTCGCGCCATCCTTGAGGGTATAGCACCTGTTCATTCGCTCCTTAGCCTTGACGGAGTGGAATAGTCTTCAAAAGAGGGCTGCGACGACCACCACCAGGAGTACTATGCAGTAGGCCAGTTTGAGGAGGGTGCCGGTGAGGAATCCCAGAAAAGCACCAACGGCTGCCTTAAGGGAGGGCTGTAGGTTGTTTTGATTGAGCAGTTCGCCCACAAGGGCTCCCAGGAAAGGCCAGAAGACAACGCCCAACAGACCCGCGGGACCAAAGGGAAGGCCAAACATGGAGATGACAAGCCCGATATTGCAACCCCAGATACCATATTTACTGCCGCCCATGCGCTTGGTAGTCAAAGAAGGAATGATGTAGTCGAGTAGTGTGATGACGACGGCCACGGCAAGAGTGATTCCAATAAAGTTACCGGAGATGCTGCACCACGGCGTTAAACTAGCCAGCAGCACTCCTCCCCAGGCAATAGGTGGTCCCGGCAGACCCGGTATGACGGAGCCGATGACGCCTATGGCAAGGCAGAGGAAAGCAAGGATGATGACGAGAACACTCATATTATTGAATCAAACAGTTCTCTCAGGCGGCGTTCATCATGGATGAGTGCGCGGAGGTCGGCCAGAGGTGCAGCATTGGGGGAGTCGTCCATCCATAGCTTCAAGTATCCGCCTTCTGCATATTTTTCATGTAGGTGTTCGAGGGTGCGCTGCCAATGACCTTCATGGTCGAGTTCTGGATAGTGGCTGAGGCCATACTCCACGGTGCGTCGCACGATGGTCTCGGGCTCGATGTCACGGTCGGCCTCAGATATGATGCAGCCCAGCAGGGAGCGAGGCTTTGTGGTGGCGGAAGCGCGATGGTCTTCGGCGGCTTGGGCAATGGTTTCAATCTCCTCTTCAGTAAACCATTGACGTAACTTTTGGTCGGCTCGAATGATGCGACCCGAGGCCAAATGGTGAATTTCGCGGCCTTCGCAGATGCCGATGTCGTGCATGGCGGCAGCCGCATAAGTTATGGCCGATGGTTGAAGCATCATACTCCGTGCGATGACACGGCGGATGTGGTTGGGACGATGGGCTGCATCGTAGGCTTCATGCTGCGGGAGAATGACGGTCTCGACATACTCTTTGAGGTCGGCAGGCACACAGTCGTAGCGCCACCACTCGTAGGCATCTCTCGGGCCACCGTCGGGCATATAGATGATGCCGCAGTAGACGAAGCCCTGCTTTTCTAGGATGTGGCGCATGGGACGGTTGTCGTGGTGGGTGTCGACACGCAGGTGGGTGGATTGCTCTTTGGCGTAGTGGAAAGCGATGTCGGCGATGCCGTGGGTGTCCGGCATGGCAGCCATGCGGTGTAGGGTAGAGTAGGGGGTATGCTCGTCAATCCAACGTCCGTGGTCGATATAGCTGTAGGTGGGCTCGATTCCTGGTACCAGCGCAAAGGTACCCATGCCTTCAATTATATACGACACTCCCCGGCGGATATCCTCTTCGATGTCCTCTCGTGTAGGATAGCCTACCCATTGCGACATGTTGCCGGTGGATCGCATCACACCGCGTGAGTGGTCGTACATCTGAAGAATGAGATCAATGTCGTCAGGTGTTGAGTGTCTGATGTTTTTTTTCATGTTAATATCAACGAGGAACTTACAGATTTATTGTGTGGCACAATATTTGCAGTGTTCTTTACGTTAATGAATTTGTTATGTTGGAAAACCTCGGACTCTTCGGTCTCTTCCTGACCTGCCTGTTGTCGGCCACCATCCTTCCATTTTCTTCGGAAGCCATTGTGGCGGGAGCCATGGCTTTGGGTTACGAGCGATGGTTAATCGTGCTTGTGGCTACGCTTGGCAATACTGCCGGTGGTATGATCAGCTTCTGGATGGGGTGGCTCTGCAAGTGGGAGTGGCTGGAGAAATATTTTAAGATTAAGCGAGAAAAACTTGAGCGCTTCCGGGACCATATTGAGAAATATGGCGTTTGGGCGGCTCTGCTCACATGGCTGCCCATCGTCGGTGACCCGCTGGCTATCGCCATGGGCTTTATGCGGCTGAATCCCTGGTGGACAATGCTTATTATGTTTACCGGCAAGGCGGTACGCTATATCGCTACTTCTGGCTTACTGGAATTGACTGGCTGGTTCTAAATTAATCTTGGTTATGTTTATTGGAGAAACGATAGCATTGGGAGTGGCGGTGTCGTGGACGGCGACGGCTTTGTTCGCCGAGGTGGCGTCGAAGCGCATGGGTTCGTTGCCGCTCAACACACTGCGCATGACCATGTCGCTCATACTGTTGGCAGTGACGCTCTGGCTAATGATGGGAGTCCCATATCCGCGTTTCGCCGATGGACAGACGTGGCTTTGGCTGACACTCTCTGGCGTGGTGGGGTATGTCATCGGCGACTACTGTCTGATGCAGGGTTACATCTATATCGGCTCGCGCTTCGGACAACTCTTCATGACTCTCTCTGCTCCCACGGCAGCCATCACAGGATTCCTATTGCTGGGTGAGAGAATGAGTTGGCTGGCTATTGTCGGCATGGTGGTGACGCTCTGCGGTATCGCCATGTCTATTCTTTCCAAGAAAGACAATTCTGTCAGTTTGAGATTGCCGGCGAAAGGTGTTTTCTTCGCCGCAATGGCGGGTATCTGTCAGGGCTTCGGGTTGGTGCTGAGCAAGATGGGTCTGGAATATTATGACAACGCGCTGTCAGTTGTAGGGATTGACCCGGTGACGGCTCCCGATGGGGCGCTGTTGCCGGTGCCGCTACGGTTCTCCATACCTTTCTCCGCCACGATGATACGTGCTACCATCGGATTGGTGGGATTCTTCGTGCTATTGGTGATATTCAACAAAGACTGGAAGCAGAAACTCGACCATGCCACTCACGATCGTAAGGCCATGTGGTGCCTGCTGGGTGCCACGGTGTTTGGACCTTTCGTTGGCGTCAGCGCCTCGCTGTTGGCCACGCAGTACACTTCCACGGGCATCGCGCAGACCCTTTTTGCCCTCACACCCATCCTTATCATCGCCCCTGCGGCGTGGCTCTTCCACCAGAAGGTGACCCTCCACGAGATTATTGGCGCCGTCATCAGCGTTGTAGGCGTCTGCCTGTTCTTTATTTGATGGCCGCTGCTATGCGCTCCAGGGCGTCAAGCAGCATCGACTTCGGGCAGCCGAGGTTGAGGCGGAAGCAGCACTCATAGTCTTTTCCGCCGAAAGTGGTGCCGTCGTTCAAGGCTACCTTGGCTTCGTTGAGGAGCTTGTCTGCCAATTCTTTGTGGGAGTATCCGTAGTCGCTGAAGTCGAGCCAAGCGAGGTAGGAGGCCTCGGGAAGGACAGCCTTTACTTTGGGCATACGTTCCGTGAGGAATTGCTCGAGAGTCTTCACGTTCTCGCTCAGGTATTCCAGCATCTGTCGCAGCCAGTCCTCCCCGTGGGCGAAGGCGGCCTCGGCGGCGGTGAAAGCGAAGATGTTTCCACCCGCCACGCCCAGGGCATCGAGCCAGCCGAAGAAACGTTTCCTTAACGTCTCGTCGGCGATATAGCATACAGAAGAGCCTAGACCGGCGATATTGAAGGTCTTGCTGGGGGCCATAAAGGTGATTCCTTTGTTACTCACGGAGCTATAGCTCACATGTGTGTGACCCGGAAGGGTGAGGTCGGCATGAATCTCGTCGCTGATAACGATGACCTTGTGCTGTTCGCATATTTCTGCTATATGCTGCAGCACCTCAGCACCCCATACCGTCCCAGCGGGGTTGTGAGGGTTGCTCATGATGAAGAGTTTGCAACCTTTGGCCTTGCGCACAAAGTCGTCGAAGTCGATGGCGAAGCGGCCATCGACAATCTTTAAAGGACTGCAGACGAGTGTGCGTCCGCTCTCTTTCGGCAGGTTGAGGAATGGCGGGTATACGGGTGTGGTCACCAGCACCTTGTCGCCCGGCTGTGTTAAGCAGAGCAACGCGTATGAGATACCCGCCACGATGCCGGGGATGAAGTGTAGATTCTCCTTGGTGGTTTTTATGTTGTAATGTTTTTCGAGCCAAGAGGTGACGGCTTGCCAGTACCCCTTGGAGGGCATTGTGTATCCCAGCACCTCGTGCTCGCAGCGCTTGCGGATGGCCTCCATTACGAAGTCGGGCGATCGGAAGTCCATATCCGCCACCCACATGGGTGTCACATCCTCGCGCCCGAAAAACGTTTTCAGTGCATCCCATTTGAAGCAGTCGGTGCCTCGACGCTCAATAATCTCGTCAAAGTTATATTGTGTCATTCTGACAATGTGTTAATGCGTCAATGTGTGAATGTGTTAGTATTATTGTATGGGGCAACTCAGCGGGCTTGTAATCTCGCACCCTCGATTCCTTGCCAGCCACAGCAGCGCATAAGAGCAGGTTGCCTCCACGCGTCCGCCTCTCCGTTCAATTTCCTCCACAGCCCGCCGCACCAACTCCGAGGCGATGCCCTGACCTCGGTAGCGGTCGTCGACGTAAGTGTGGTTGATAACATACACGCCATCTCTCTCGGGGAAAGTCACTTCCCCAATCTCCTCGCCGTCATCGACAACGTATATCCTGTGTTTCTCAGTAATGTATTCCATCTATCCTCTAGTCAGTCTTTCTGTATAGTACTATTGAAACTTTCAACTTATAACTCCCTTAGTCTCTCCATTATCTGCTTTTCCATGACGTAGTATGTGTCGGGCTTGGGGTGGCAGCCGTCGTCGCTGAGCTCCTTCGGCAAGCCGTTTCGTTTATCGGCAAGGGCAGAGTGGTAATCCACATACACGATGCCGTTGGCTTCGGCATAGGCTTGCAGGCGTTTGTTGATGCCGACGATGGTCTGTGCAGCGTCCTTGATGGCGGGGTTCCATACAAACGAGGAGCAGGGTGGGATAGAGCTGATGAGTGGCACGATGTCGTTGGCGCGTGCCAGCTGGCACATGGCCACGATGTTCTCCACCACCTTGTCTGGCTCCACCCAGTAGGCGTTGTGCGCCACGTCGTTGGTGCCGGCCATGATGACTACCGCCTTGGGGTGCAGGTTGACGACGTCGGCCGTGAAGCGTGCCAGCATCTGAGTCGACGTCTGACCGCCGATGCCCCTGCCGCAGTAGTTGTGCTGCTTGAAGAACTCAGGGTGGTAGAGTGCCCAATATTCGGTGATGGAGTTCCCCATGAACACCACCTCCGGGTACTCGCCGCTGGCGATGATACGTTCGTTGTCGGCCTTGTAGTGGTTGAAGCCGAACCAATCCTCCTGTGCAAACCCCGAAAAAGTCATAGTGATAAATAGAATTACAAGTGTTAGCTTCTTCATAAGATTTAATGTTTCCGAGTCATCCAAATTGGGTTGTATGCTCCATTATTGTAACATTTACTATAACATTTATTGTAACATTTATTGTAACTCACGCATTCACACAGTCGCACATTCACGCATTTTATATTCTCCATTTCTGCTGCAAAGATACGAGTTTTATTTTTGTTACACGTTGCCTCCACATGGTCGCCGACCACAGTTCAAGCAATCAATTGTTCAAGATTTACACATTTAAGTATTAGCACATTCTATTATTCATTTACACATGCGTATTCAACCAGGCATTCCACAAGTTTAAAGTGGATTATAATGTTCTAGGTATTCGATTTAATGGAACGTGATGATTTATCCATTCCCCTTTTAGTCCAATAGTTTTGTTCCAGACTTCAATATTGAGATATTTACCCCTATATTCTGGCAATGTCTTGTAAATGTCTTTGATTACCGCGTGCATGGTGCCATATTCAATACTGGTTTTAGTCCACAGTAATGCGCCTTTCCCCTGTGTCATCTTACCGGTGGCTTCTCTCACGGTTATTTGGACTTCGTGGCCTTTTGGGATGCCACAACTATTCATCTTCTTTTCGTATTCAGGATCCATACTTTATTATATTGTTTATATTTGTTGTATAAATGCACCATCGGAAAAAAGAGAAAGTTCTTCTTTAGAAATTGTTTCACCGTTATTCAGAATTTTAAATAGAGCATACTTTTCTACCAAAATCTTTGTCTTATCTTTGGCTTCATCCGACAAACAATAGTAGAAAAATGCGCACATTTCATGTAAAGACATGTGCGAACTTACAATTTCAGTATAGTAACATTTTTCTTGATATGAAAGGATGTTAGCAACATCAATTATTTTTAATGTCTGAATAAGATGCCGGAAATAATGACTCATATAATTTTTTATGAATGGATCATTATATCCATGCTTTTTTATTAGAGAAAAACCTAATTGATATATTCGTTCAATAGCATCTTTACCTTCAATTACCTTTGTGGTTCCCGTACGCAAATCAAAGTCGCCAGAATACTTTATATCATTACGGACTTCATTTAGAGATCTAAGCATATTAAAGAATGTTGTCTCAAATCGTTGCAGCATAATGGTTTTATTTTGCTCCTCCATTTCTTTGCGTTGAAGAGCAAGTTCGAGGTTGGTTTGAGCGATTTCTTGGCGTTGAAGGCGGAGGTCTTCTCGTTGGAGTTTGAGGTCGTCGTGTTGCTGTATGAGAGTAACGATAAGACCAGCAAAAGCAAGGCCGGAGAAGACAGCGCCTAAGACTCCGAACATATCACCAAATTGCCCTCGTTTATCCATACCCCAGGGCTGTTCTTTCATAAAACAGACAAACAGCAGACAAACAGCGATTATGAAGATAACTGCAATTGCAAAGATAATCCACGGTTTGTGCTGTCTGAACCAATTGGTATGTCGAAATATTCTGTTCATTGTTTTTTATTCGTTTTATTTCATTTCAGCCAGTCCCTTATCTCCAGTTAGTGGTTCGCAGTAGTCTTTGCATACCACGCGGTCGCGCATCAGTTTTGGGTTGTTGAAGTTTCGGTTGATGTTTATTGTCAATTCGGAATAGTTGTCTGTCTTATCGTCTTTCTGGTAATAATATGGCTTTATTGATACGCAGTTGCGGTGTTCAAAGATGGTATTAAGCAAAGTTCTGTCGCTATTGCCACAGGAGTGCCCCATAATAACGACTTGGAAAGGGACCGACTCGATGAAATCAAGCATGCGTCGGTAGTTGTCGTGTTCCAGATATCGGATGGATTTCACTTGTCGCATACATTCAAAATCATTCTGTTCCTTGAGTTTCTTGTAATTCTCGTCCAACTCGTCCCCATATCCGAAGATAACGCTTTGTGGGTCTTCCAACTTTCCATGGATGTAGTTGACCGTTGCTTTGTCATACAGATACATTTCAGGAGTGCTTGTATAGTTGAAGTTTAGCATCATGATTTTTGAGAGAGCATAGTAATTTTCTGGCATTTGTTTGCCCTTAACAGATAATTCACATGACTCAATTGGGCGATATATTTTGTCTTTGATTTCATCATGCAAAATACAACCCTTCACCTTCTCTATGTTTAGATATTCAATTAACTTTTCTCGCAAGAAATCCAGATGATTATTTAAAGTCTTTATTCGGTCTCCGTAATCTTTCTCTCGAACGAGCGTCGAATAGTATTCGTTCTCGATATCCACCCAACCTTTTGTTTCGATGCTTTTAATGATTCTTTCAAAGAAAGGAGAACGTGTCACTTTAAATCGTGAAGTATCTTCCATTATCGATTGGATAACATCTTTCCCTAAGGGTTTATTGATAAATCGTGGTAGATAAAATGCGAACACATTCCAGCATCGTATATCGTTATCATATAGTTCAAACTTACATAAAGGGTCTTCTGATACATTAGTAAGATTTCCACTAAACCCAGTAACACGTTGTTCCCAATACCAGTTGATGAAATCAGCATAACTTGTTTTCAAACCATGGGCTATGTCAAATCCATTTCCAATAAGTAGTAGTCGGTTCATTTCACTTTCCTTGTTTACTTCCTTCCCATTTTTTTATCTGGATCCAGCACTTACTTTAATCCTATGAAATCACTTAACGGTTGGATGCGGGCAACTTGTGTGTATTGTCGTTTATGGAGGTCGATGGGCTGGTCAAAGGGCACTTGTTTTGTTGAGTCAAATCGCATCACGGCATAATATGGTGCATTCTCAGCAGAAAAACCTTTTTCACGCAACGCTTCCGCCGTCCAAATTTGAAATCCTTTTCTTGTCAGTTTGAACAACTCTGGGTTGGCACCGTTAGTGTGCAAACACACATATCCCAATCGTTCGAAACCTTCTTTTACCAGTAAAGAGCCTTTTGCATCACCTGCTCGCACATATGTAATTCCCGTTTTCATTGCATTCTCGCGGTCAGTGTCTCGCATATGGTTGATGAGCACGGTGGTTTCTTCTGACGATGAACGCATTTTATCAAACAGTTTTTTGCGTGTTTTTTCATCCTCTATCGCTTTTCTGCGATACAATGACAATTCGCAAAACAGTTTATCCTGTTCAATTCCGATGTAATTGCGTCCAAGAAGATTGGCCGCAATGCCAGTCGTACCAGAGCCGCTAAATGGATCAAGAATTGTGTCTCCTTCATTAGTGGCAGCAAGAATTATGCGATAGAGCAGTCGTAATGGTTTTTGTGTCGGATGTTTGCCTTGCTGCTTCTCCCATAAACCTACCGCAGGAATACGCCAAACATCTGTCATTTGATGTCCTCCGTTCAATAGTTTCATTGTCTCATAATTGAACTTGTGTGGCTTTTTCTCCATTTTCCTAGCCCAAATTATCAACTCTGTGGAGAAATTGAAATAACGGCATGAAAGATTGGGCGGAGGGTCGGTCTTTTGCCAAGTAATGGTATTCAGTACCTTGTAACCCAACTCTTGGAGACAGCGCATGACTACATGGATATTATGATGTGTGCCGCTTATCCAAATCGTTCCGTTGTCTTTGAGTTTTGGGCGACAAAGCGACAGCCATTGGCGGTTGAATTCGTAAATAAATTCGGGATTACCACCCTTGTCCCAATCGCCTTTATCCACACATACCTGCTTACCACTCTGGACACTAATGCCGCCGTTGCTGAGGAAGTACGGCGGGTCGGCAAAGATAGTATTGACGGAGTTGTCATCTATCTCCATCAGACGTTCCATGCAATCGCCTTGCAGGATGGTGAAGTCGGAATATTCTATATTATTGATAAGCTTCACGGATACCATCTAAATAACCTTGTGCGAAAGCCGCATGTGGACTCTTATGTCGCTGATTTTGCGCTTGGCTATCTTCTAAACCATCTAAAATCTGACCTATATCAAAATGTTCAGCCATATTTCGTCCGAGTTCTAGCCCATATTCATATGCACATGCCGCACATTTATGCCTTCCTCGTCCACCTTGATCTACAGGAAGATTTACCATGATGTTTTGGATGTTTGAATGATCTTTATTACATGCCATAATCAAAATATTTAATAATAAAAAACCAATAGATGCTGATGTTATTTTTTTGAATCAATGAATCACCTGCGCCATGCATCAGTATACATATATTGACAGATCTTTTGAGTTCTGTCAATTATATCCTGCTCTCTCCATTGTTCGTTCTCAAATACTTTCTTAGTTGTTATTATTTTTGATTTTTTTAGTATCGTTTTTCTCTTCAATGAATATGATTTATTGCCAATCTCTGAATTTAGTCCACTATCTAATAAAGCTAGATTTCCTATATACATTAAATTATCGTCATTAGTTAACTTGTACCAATCTTTATTCGGTTTTTCAGGATAGATGTGTTCTAAACTAATATTTATTAAAACAGCATTTTTATTTTCTCGTCTTTCCATCTTGGTCAGTATATATTGCACTAGACTCTTTTGTTTTGTTAATGTAGACTTATAATAGACTCTTTTGTTAAAACTTGCATTATAATCAACCTCGTCGGGTATTCTACTGAGTAAGACCTTAACTAAGTTTTTAATTACTTCATGCTTTTTCTGTTTTGTTTTTTGTAGGAAAAGTTCTTGCGCATATTTAGCATATAATAGATCGTATCCAGACGATCTTTTAGAGCAAATTGCATTATTAATAAAGTGAAAATGTTCAATACTATTTAATGCAATAATTGTCATACCTTTTGAAATATTATTCTTTTTATATTCTCGAATAAGAGATAACAAGAATGCATTAGCAACTTCTATCTTAAAAAAACTAATTATTGCATTTACGGATTCATAAATATCATAATCTGTCTTACTGTAATTTGAAAGATCTGGTTTAATAATCGTTTTGTATATTTCAGAATCCTCTTTCAATTCTGAAATGAATTTTTTTGCGTCAATTTTTCCAGATTTAAATTGTTTAACAATCTCCTTATATATTTTGGAGTCTGATACCTTTTTATATCGAGATGCAAAAGAGTTATTAAGGAATCTGTCTTTTTCATTTTCTTTTGTTAGTCCACTGGTGTTTTGTAAAATGGTTTTCCAACTATCATTTGGTTCTTCAATATGTGGCATAGATGGATATTTACTAAAAACATAGTTTTTAACGAGATCTAAAGCGGTTAAATCCTTGCCGGTTGCGTTTAATGTCATAAAAATAGTAGAAGCATCCTCTAAACCTGTTGCCGCAACAAAAATTGTTTCCAATTGCAAAATTTTATCTCGCAATTTTCTCAAATCATCAATACTATATCCAGCAATTCTTTTTAATAACTTATTATAGGAAGATAAAATTTTTTTCTCTCCTTTTTTCTGAGGTTCAACTGTATTATCTCTATCTTCGGGTTTACTCTGAATTCTGGTTTGTAAAATAGGATACGGCATTTTATTTTCCAAAATGGCATATGGATTATTGTCTCTATCAATAGAAAAGAGATATTTATTATGTATGGCGTTCGCCAAATCAAGATTTCCCCTTTCAATAAAAATATCTCTTAGACAACATAGAAGAATGGTGATGGTTGTTATTCTCTGCTGTCCATCAATTACTTCAAAGGTGTTTCCATTAAAATCTCCATTAAAAACCATATGGCCAATAAAGTAGTTGTCGCCAATATCAGATTCCTCTATGTCATTAATAAACTCTTCGATATTTTCATCGTCCCAATCATACTCTCTTTGATAACTAGGAATTATAAACTTCCCCTTTCCCAAGACATTATCTATTGTCATATTTCTTGCTTCAACTTTCATATGATATAAATATTTAATGGTTTAAAACAGTAATTATTAAATCTTGTATTGTTGTCAAATTGTAAATGCTCAGTATCGCGGAAAAAGCTTCTTCCAGTTTGTTCTTTGCACTAATCCAACCTTGGCCGTCTGTTATCCATACAAATTCAAATCCTGGAACTCCGTTTATTTTGGGTGCAAGTTCTGTATATGAACGTGCTACCTCATTTAACTTGGAGCCACCACCAGAATAGAAATTAACCTCAATCAAGTATGTCTTGACCCTTGTTGTTATCGCAAAATCAAATACTTTCTGGTCAGCGCCCAGCACCGCAGAGATTGCAGGGAACTCTTTTGAAGAGATTTGCGTCCGATAGTAAATACCAGCATTGTCAAAAATGCGAGCTATAAGTGTCTCTGCAATGGCCCCACTCCTGTTCTTGCGTGCATTGGTGTCCAATCCAGTTTCAACGCCGAAAACATAATCTACGAGATCCTTGACCTCCTTATTCTTGAACACCTTGTCGAGGCCCGTACCCTCAATGAATTTCATTACACCGTCAACAGAACTAAACAAAGTGTGGATCGAATGCATCGTTCCATCGTTGTCAATGTATTTTTTGTCGTCCTTTTTTCGAGTAGCGATAAGAATATCCATCACATCAAACACTCGTTTGTCCCTATCCCATAACGCTTGTACCGCAGAGTGCAAATCATCTTTTCCAATGAGATAGTTTAATGTATTGAGACTTATTTCGATGTTGGCCACATTTTTTGCAATCTTGGGAAAGTCGCAATAAAAGTCAAGTGTTGCATTCGTCTCACGTAACTGTGACATAAACAAATCAAATTGATCTTTTTTGTGTGCTGCCATATTATGCTCGTATTGTTTGTTTGGTTTCTTGATAATTATGAACAAGTATTTCGGTTAGTTTGCCCCGCTTCATGGGATTGGCGTTTACGTTACGAGAAGCCCATACGCGTTCAATGATATATTGTGCATATAAATCATCGAAGAACATATCACTGCAGTCAGAATTACTCAACATAAATGAGTAACCTGCTTTCTCAATGCGGTCACAGAACTTTTTTAAACGTTCCTGGGCCAAATCGTTGAAAGCCTCTTTCGCGTAATCGTTGAAACTTGATGTATTGCTCAACGGACGATATGGAGGGTCAAAGTAAAACAACGTATTACCATGTGCCTTTTTCAAGGTTTTCTGATAGTCACCGGTCATTATTTCAACATTCTGCAATAGTTCACTATCTGCATAGATAGTAACAGGGTCACAGATGGTTGGCGTCTCGTATTTACCGAAAGGGACATTAAACAACCCTGATTTGTTTACCCGATAAAGCCCGTTAAAGCAGGTCCTGTTGAGGAAGAAAAACAAGGTGGTGTTTCTTATTGGTGCGAGAGATTTTGTGTTGAATTCGTCTCGCATCAGCATAAAGAACTGCTTGCGCAAGTCCTCCAAATGAAGAGAATAGTACTCTTTTTGAATTTCTGCAAGAGAATCGACCAACTCCTTTGGATTGTCACGCACTACTTTATAGCAAGTAGTCAAATCTTCGTTTATGTCGTTGATGATAGCAGACTTGATATTGGAGTGTCTCTGGAGCATATTGAAGAGCATTGCTCCTCCGCCCACAAAAGGCTCAATGTAAGTGACATTCTCCCATTTGTCAAAGTCAGCGGGAAGCAACGCTTCCAGTTGTTCAATGAGTTGGCCTTTACCTCCTACCCATTTGATAAATGGTTTCGCTTTCATTGTTTTTTATATTTATTACTCTATTTTGTTAATTCTTCTAATTGTTATTTACTCTTTTTTTCTAAAACAAACACCCAAATAAACAATTAACAGTATTCACGAATGTTCCAATCTTTTTCTGCCTCTTTTTCTTTCCTTATCTCGTCCAGCACCTTACCGTTATACGAGAAGTATTTTGCACCTTGATAAGCACCAGATGTGTTGCGATGCTCCTCTGGCATAAAGGTGCCGACGAAAGGAGAGAGCTTATAGATTCGGCTTTCATACTCAATACTGTCATCGGAGGCTACTTTGACAACAAGCCCTGTCGGATCAAATGTCACATGCTCACCAATCTTGATGCCACACATAGAGAACTTGAATCTTGGGCGCTTCACTTCACGCTTGGGAGTTTCCTTGTGTTCCTTTTCTACTATTGGCTTGTTGTCTTCGTAAAGTGTAACCTCGGCATCGTCTATTGTCATCGCAATATCACGGAAAATGTCGAGCGCCATCTGTGGTGGTACATTGAAGAACTCACGATTCTGGCGGATGCGTAGGTCGGTAAGGCGGTCGATGGTTTTGTGCACCAGCTTCTCCACCTCGTTGAACTTCACTGTCTTTATTGTAGCGAATATCTCGAATGGAAGCGGCACAGCCGTATTGTCCAACTCCTTGCTCCGCACATCCACAGGGCGGCTGCTCTTACCTATCTTTACCCAATCCTCACGAAAGCTGGGATTGGTCAGTATGTAAACATATCCAGGTTCTTTGTTTGTCATATTATTTCCTTTTTATTTTTTCTTAGATTCATTTTGGGCTCTTTTCAAAACTTTTAAAACATGTCTATTATCTTCCATGATAATAACAAAATACAGCGAAAATATTAAAAAGAATGCGAAAAATGCCAGCAAAACTATATATAATAAACCACCCTCTTCAAGCCATTTCCAAAAATAAAGTACAGCTGGAATGCCAAATAATATTAAATATGTAGAGATACTTTTCAAAATACCTGAGTCTTTTTTTATAAAGTCGGGGCCAACAACAATATTTTTTATCTCTTTCTTCGTATCCTTGATTCTATGGCTAAACTTGATGTTTTGTGGATTGTCAATATTCTCCACAATAGCTGTATAATCAAAATATTCATCTGAGACAAACAGCTCTTTTATTCCAAAGTCTATTGTATTTCCGTTGAAACCAGATTGAATCCACAGATTCTCATTTGATGGGTGCACTTTTAGTGCTCTAACATTACAACCTTTGGGTAAATTCATTATTATGTCAGATTCCCCCTTCAGTCCATCAATATCTTTCTTTCCGATATTCATTATTCCCCCTTTAATCACGCATACATTATCAGGCAAGCCTTCTCCTTTATATGTAAGTTGAAATTCTGGGAACTCAATACTCAACCCTTTTCCTATTTCATACGAGTTTACAAAGAAATGAACAATTTTTTTCCTTCTCATTTGCCATTTGGCAATGAGAAAAGATATAACTGCACTCGCAATTATTGATATGATAGTTATTACTACCGCATTCATATACGATTATGTTTTTTTCAATCTGCAAAGATACATATTTTTTTTGGAATGGCAAAATAATGTTTCGCGCGTGCGAGAATAAATATAAAATATAAAAATTGTTGTGAAGGTTTATTCTTCCGGTAATTCCCCTTTAAGGTATTTGTATGTAAGTGTGTTGAGAAAACAAGAATGCATATTCCCGAGGAAATGATAGACGGCATTCAATGCATCTAACAGTTTCAAAGAATCTAGCAAGACCTTACCCTCAATTAATTTCTCGCATCGGGACAAATATAGTTTTTCAGCGTCAAGATGTGTTTCTATATTACGTTCATCTTTCCACCAGGAAGAAGATTTTGCGTGTCTTTCAAGCAGGGTTGTTAGTTCAAAATATTGCAGATTTATCTCCTTTGGGAAATGTTGGATTATGGTTTTGGTCCATACAGAGTTTGTAATGGTTTTGTTTTCAAAGCCATATAACTTCTTGAAACCTTCATTTAGAATGACCGCCAGTTTGCCTCTCATGAGACGTTTGTCATAATCATTATCTGCAAGAATGAAATATTTACTGACAACCATAGCGTCGGTCATCGTTTGTATGACAAAAAGCATTGCAGAAAGGATGACCTTGTATAGCTCGTGGGAATCGTCATGTAATTCTTTACTTCGATTGAGAGTATTGACAATCAGTGGAACCCCTTCTAAATATGAGGCGACATTTTCGTCAATAATTGAAATAATCTCTGCTCTTTCAGCCTCATCGGGTGTTCTTCCGTTGTATTGTCCATCACTAAACCATCGGGCATAAGGATAGTTGAAGATTGGTCTAAATTGAATATCTTCGAAATCATCATTCATAACATTTGCAAAGATACGCATTTTATCTGGAATGGCAAAAATGCATTTTTCAACGGTTGTTAAAAAAGTAATGCTGTTATAAAATGGTCGCCGAGAGACCGCCGAAGGATCGCCGAAGGACCGTCGAAAGGACGGCAGGGCTATAGGGTGAAAATCAAGATGTTGAAGTTGTTTATGGGCGACTTGTGTAATACATTGATTTTCAGACAGTTCGTTGTTGCGGCAAAGAAGGCATAAAGAACCCACATAGAAGGGAGAAAGAATGCGGGAATGCGTTTATGAATGCGTTTGCTCCACAAGGTCGCAGGCCGTGTCTCCGATGGAGCCAGGCAGAATACGGGAATGTGAGAATGTGGGAATACGTTAGTTGGGATGCGGGAATGTGCTTTTTAGAATATTTCACCATTCCAGAGCATCTTCAAGAAGTCTAGAATGTAGATGAGCTCGGTGTCGCCGGAACGGCGTGTGATGGGGTCAAGCGACACGAGGATAAGTCGGCAATCAGGATGTTCCTCCTGAAAAGCTTTGAGTCCCTTCTTGTGTTTGGTTTCAACATGGTCGGTGGACTTGATTTCAATGGCCACCTTGGCCTCTCCAATGACCGCATCCACTTCCTTTTTATCATAGGTGTGCCAATAGGAGATGATGTCGCGCTTGTCGTTGTAGCCTTTGTAAGCTATAATCTCCTGCATCACCAGATGTTCAAATGCATGTCCGTAGTCGTCGGTGCCACGTTTCAGGGTATGGTGCCCCATCAGGTAGTTGGCAAGTCCGACATCGAAATAGTAGAATTTGGGTGCTTGGATGATTTTACGCTTGATTTCCTTCCGATATGCAGGAATTTCATACCCGATGAGTGTGTCATATAGGATTTGGAAATAGGATTTGACAGTCTTGGCCGAAACGCCACAGTCGGAAGCGATATTGGAATAGTTCAGCATTTCGCCGTCACAAATGGCTGCGACCTCCATGAAACGCTCGAATGCATCGAGTTCGCGCACTTCTCCCTCCTCGCGGATTTCTTCGTCAAGGTATATTTTCACATATCCCGACAAACGCTTGGTGGCATCCTCAACCATATAGTGGCGGGGAATCATGCCGTTCTGGACGGCCCTGTCGATTTGAAAGTCGGTCACCTCGGGCCATACAAGCGGATAGAGTGTTTCCGGTATGGCACGACCGCCAAGGGTGTTCGCTCCGGAGCGCTTAAGTTTCCTTGAACTGGAACCGCTGAGGATGAAGAACAGGCCCCTGTCGACCATCAGGGAATGCACCACATCCAACAATTCGGGGACTTTCTGTATCTCGTCCACAATGACTAGCGTGCCCGCAGGCTTGTCCTGCAACGCTTCCCAGAGAGAATTCGGATTCATCTTGAAAGCCTTTCTTACATTGGGCTTGAGCAAATCATAGTAGATTGCATCCTTGAAGCGTTCCTTTAGCAAGGTGGATTTGCCTGTTTGGCGGGCTCCAAACAGGAACATTCCTTCGTCCAGCTTCTTCTCAATGTCGAGTATTCTCTTGTACATAAATTATTGAAAATTTGTAAGCGTATTCCTAATTTTTATATAAAATTCGGGAGTATAGTAATGATTTTTGATATTAATTATTGAGGAGATAAGGTGTATTTTTGCCTGATATTCAATATTATAAATAGCATAATTACTTTTCGTATATTAATTTTACGCTGCAAAAATACACTTTTCCTACAAAATAGGCAAATAAAAAATACACTTTTCTTATGATAGGGGGGGGGGATGTGGGAATGCTTTTTTAATGTGTTTTTCGCTTGGTTATTTTTTATTCAGCGGTGCTGACTCGCTATATATAATCATTATTAGCGGTGCTATTCACTGCATTCTGTTTTATTTCCAAGGTGTTCATCACCCTTTCAGGGGTCGCAGGCATACCACAAGGCCTGCAAAGCAGGCAGAGTGAATGTGGGAATGTACTATAAATCTTTGAGGATGACTTTTACTTCGTCGATGATTTGCTGGCAGCGAAGACGGGTCATCTTGGTGTTCGTGCCGACAATGATCATGTCCTCGTCGGTGGGCAAGCCTTTGAAGTTGATGGTGGTGGCATGCTCCCCAAGGGTCTGGTCGTTGGTGAGGTCGTAGGCAGGCGCCAGTTCCCAGCGGCCCTCGCGGCAGAGGAAGCTGAAATTGCGGGCATGGTCGTCGAAATTGCGAGCGTAGTGATTGAAGACCATACGACGGAATTGCTGCTCGACAGCCTCGGGCGACTGCGTGAGGTATCCAGTGAGCTGCAGCAGACTGTGGTAGTCCATCTTGGGAGGTGTGAGGGGCTCGTTGAGGAGGCCGCTGGCAGTGGCCATGTGAAGCCGGTTGCCCTGCTTGTCGATGTCAAATCGCCGTGTGGCGAAATACTTGCCGTCGATTAGTCGGAATTCTGGCACAACAATGCCCGCCTGCTGTGCCAATTCATTGTAATGGTATTCCTGCTGCCCAATGTCAGTTGGGTCAAAAATGTGACGGAACTTGACAAGCCAGTGTCCGGTCTCGTCGTTGTAAATGCATTTTGGACGCACTCCGCCGGAATTTCCGCTGCCTGCCAGCAACAACTCCGATCCTGTGTCTTTTTTATCGGACAGCACCTCAAGGGCAAGCGTCTGCATCTCGTCGAGTGAAAGTGAGGATGGATTGCCACCGACAATGGTCTCAGGGACATAGCACAGAGCTCCCATCCCGGGGTTTCCAACAAGACTGAGTCTCTGCACGGGAGTAAGTCCGTAGTAATCTATGCCCTCGCGTCGCAGCACCTTGCTGAGCAGAAACTCGCCATAGCCTCCGGGGAGACTGTCCTCGAAGATGCCAAAATTGCCTTTGAATGGTTGCCATTGGGCCGAGAAGAGACCAGCCTTCAGAGGCAGCTGCAAGGGAGAGATGGAAAAGCCGTCTCGCAGCCAAGCACGGTCATATTCGAACTGGCAACACGAATGGTTACCCATGGATAATGTTCCTACCTTGCGGCCATGAAACAACACAATGACGCTTAAAATATTTTTAATCATATGCCTCGTTTACGGGTTTTGTTTTTATTTATCTCCAAGAGTTCCTCCATGGTGTCGTATTTCGGCTCTGCAAGCAGTTGCATCAGCTCCTCGGAATAACCCAATGCCTTTGCCAGTTTGACATACGACTCGAGCGAGATAGAATGCTTCAATTCGAAACGTTGGATTGACGATGCCGGCACACCGCTTATTACAGACAGGCTTTTGGTGGAGAGTTTTCTCTCTAACCGACGTGCTTTCAGGTTTTCGGCTAACCGCTGCATGGTCACCGGCAATGGGTAGGGGTCGAATGTGTATGCGTTATGCATAATATATTATGTTTATTTCTCTGTTTTTCTATTTAATGCATAAAATATGGTGTATTATACATAGTGCAAAGATACGCTTTTTTTATTGAATGACTTTCCCTGAAATTGGTTGACAGATTTGGGATGGTTAAACTGAATTGGTTTACATTGTTTCGTCCATATCCCTAATCTGGTTTACACCGTCACGGT
>ONCC01000016.1 GCA_900316235.1 uncultured Bacteroidales bacterium | reverse complement strand
GATGGCCTCCACATACTCAGGCGTTTCCGTGCCATCATAGAAGCAATAGACCCCGTCGACATCCACCAATGCGCCGCCGTGGGCGGTGGTCATCAGCGTATGGCGGCACACAGGCGTTCCGAGGCTGTGGCCGACAAAGACGGCATCCTTTATATCATTGGCATTCAGCACACCATCGATGGCATGGGCGAAGAAGTCGAAGGTATAATCCACCATCGGCTTGTCGCTCATTCCGTAGCCGGGCAGGTCGATGAACACGAGGCGTACATCCTCGTCGCGGAAAGCCTCAAACTGCTTCTCCCAGGTGTTCATGTTGCAGCCAAACCCGTGGACGAAGCAGAGGGTCTTTGGTCAACTGTGACGTATTCCGACTTGACCTCGTCAAGTGTTTCCGGCTTATGGCCGCATCCGACTATCAGCAGGGCGATTAGCAGTATAAAGTTATTCCTATTCATGTTTTCTTGTTTTATTACTTTTCATCCAGATAGGCGTTCAAAAACTTTTGTGCGAGGCTGTCGGGGCGGATGTTCCTTCGGGCCTCGTCGGGGGAGAACCATTGGTAGGAGTCAATCTCTCCGTTAGGCGACATCTCGCTGGCATCCTTTACGAAAGCGGTGAAGTTGCACATCAGCGTGTTGGACGGCTCGAAGAAACTGGTGCGGTTGAACTTGATACGGCTGACGGTCATGCCCGTCTCCTCCTTTATTTCGCGGCCCACGGCGTGCTCCAACTGCTCGCCCCGGTTCACATAACCCGCCACAAGGATGAAGTGCGGCCTTCCGTACTGCTTTATCAGCAGAATCTCTCCCGTTTGCTCGTTAATGACCACCATGCTCACCGCCACGTTGTACATCGGGAAGCGGTACTGCCCGCACTCGGGGCAGTAAGGCACGATGCCCTCTTCCTCCAACTCGCGCTCGATGAGGGCGGCTCCGCATTCGTGGCAATGTTTTTGTATCATCTCCATTTGTTATAGATTACACACCATAAGATGTTCCTCGTCAGCCTTCTCGTTACGCCCACCTTTATTTCCCGAACACCTCTTTGGCTTTGTCCATCTTGGCGGGGATATCGACACCGAAGGGGCAGCGGCTCATGCACTCGCCGCAATGGCTGCACTCGCCGGCGTGATGAGGCAAGGCATCGTACTTGGCCTGCAGCTCAGGGGTCAAACCCTCGGTTTCCGCCTTGTCGAGCAGCTCGTTGACCTTGGCGATGGGGATGCTTTGGGTACAGGGGGAGCAGTGGTTGCAGTAGGTGCAAGAAGTTAATTTTGAATTTTGAATTTCGAATTGTGAACTATCTGTTTCGAAATTCGAATTTCGATTTTCAACATTAGAATAGTCTTTCTCGGCATCGGTGGCGTGCATCCAGTGGAGGTCGGCTTTTAGCTCGTCGAGGTTGTCGATGCCGAGGATGCAGGTGGAGATGCAGGGCTTGGCCAGACAGTAGGCGATGCATTGTTCGGGGGTGTAGGCCACGCCGAGGGGCGAGGTCTTCGCGTCGAGCAGGCGTCCACCGCCACCGAAGGTCTTCATCACCGTCACGCCAATCTTGTGCATGGCGCAGTAGTCGTAGAACTCCACGCGCACGGGGTCGATGCCAGCCTGCAGGTTGTCCATCGCGCCCTTCTCCCAGGGGATGGCGCCGCCGCGCAGACGGTCGAAGGCGGGGTTGAGGCTGAACATGATGACCTCCACCCAGCCGCTCTTGGCGGCCATCAGGGCCACCTCAGCGTTGTGGCTGCTGAGGCCTATATGCTTGATTTTGCCCTCTTTCTTCAGTTGGAAGACATAGTCGAGGAATGGCGAGTTCTGTATCTCCTCCCACTCCTCACGGCTGTCGGTGATGTGTATCATGCCCACCTCGATATGGTCAGTGCCCAAACGTGCGAGGAGGTCCTCAAACCCGGCCTTGGTGGAATCGAGGTCGCGGGTGCGTGTGTGCTGCCCGTTGGCCCAAATGGTGCCGATATGGCCCTGGATAATCATCTCGTCACGACGGCCTTGTAGGGCGTAGCCGATATTGGAGCGCGTCTTGGGGTTGGCGTCATAGATGTCGATGTAGTTCATGCCACTGTCGAGAGCCATCGTCATCAGCTCCAGCGATGCCGCGCTGTCGAGCTTCTCGAAGCCTCCGCACCCGATGCTGATTTCGCTCACCATCAGGCCCGTGTTGCCCAGCGGACGGAACTTCATGTTGGTTTGTTTCTGCTGCTGTTTGCAGCCTACGGCCACAAGGCAGAGTGCGGCCAGCAAAAGGGTGTATACTTTCTTCATTGTTTATCGATATTGATGATGGTGTATTTCTTCGTTCCGAGGCCTATCTTCTCGGCGTGGTCGATGGTGTGGGTGCCGTGCTGCTGGTTAATGCGGCTTAACAGGTCGGTGGGGTCGTTGGAGGCGCTGACCTGCTGGTTGTTGATAATGTCGACGCAGGCCTGGTCGAGGGCCACGGGGTCGGTGGAGGCCAGGATGCCGTAGTCCTCCAGCTTGACGGGGGCGGGATGGTCGACGCAGTCGCAGTCGATGCTCATGTTGTTCATCACACTGATGTAGATGATGCCCTGCTTCTTCTGGAAGTAGTTGACAACCGCCTGTGCGGCGGCGGCCATGCTCTCGAGGAATCCGTCCTGGTCGCCGATGAACTCGGGCGTCCAGAGCTTGGCCATATCGAGCACCTCCATCTTGCCGGCGGAGTGGATGTAGGCTTTGCCGTTGCGGCTGGCGCAGCCGATGGAGAGGTTCTTCAGCGCGCCGCCATAGCCGCCCATGGGGTGGCCTTTGAAGTGGTTGAGGGCAATCATGAAGTCGTAGTTGGCCATGTGGCCGCCCACGATGTCGTACTTGATGTGGCTCTGGTCCTTGACGGGGATACGCATTTCATCATATTCGTCCATGATGTCGACGGGGAAGAGGTCGAGGAAACCGTGGCGGCGGATGACCTCCCAGTGGTTGGCCGACGTGTTGCGGTCGTCCTGCAGGTCGTCAGGACCGCTGCTGTAGGCGGTGTTGCACTCCACGATGGTGCCGTCCACCAGCATCACGAGGTCCTTGATAAGCTCGGGTTTGAGGTAGTTAGGGTTGCTGCCCTCGCCGGTGGAGATCTTCACGCCCACGCGTCCCTTGGCTTCCACGCCCAGCGCCTTGTAGATGTTGACGAGCCCTTCCGGACTGATGTCCTTGGTGAGATAAACGACGGCTTCGCCGTTTTTTACGGACGAGTTGTCCGTGTTCCCAGAATTGCAGCCGACGAATGTTATTACAGCTGCGAAAAGGATAAATAATGTTTTTCTCATATAATAAAATGTATTTTTAGCTAAATTATTTTTTTTGGTCGTCCTTCAAGTCTTTGATCTTCTTTGCGGGCACGCCGCCAACGAGTGTGTTGTCGGGGATGTCTTTGGTGACGACGGCGCCTGCAGCCGCGACCACATTGTTGCCAATGGTGACACCGGGCAGGATGGTGACGTTGCCGCCTATCCACACGTCGTTGCCGATGTGCACGGGTTTGGCATACGCCATATAGTCACGCCTCTCTAACGCCGACAATGGATGACCGACGGTCGTAATCAAAGTGTTCGGACCAATCATTACATGATCACCGATATACACCTCGCGAATGTCGAGAATCGTCAGATTGAAATTGCCGGTGAAGTCGTTGCCTATGAAAATATTCTTTCCGCAATCGCAGCCGAAAGTTTTTGCTATCCAGACGCGCTCGCCCACAGCGCCTAACATCTGCTTGAGATGTCTGTATTGGGCCTCATAATCCTTGCCGTCAATAGCGTTGTATAGCTCGCATTGACGAATCGCCTCGCTTTTGCGAGCAATCATCTCATGGTCGGCAAACGAATAGGGTAACCCTGCGTTGCATTTTTCCAGTTCAGTCATAATTATTTCTTTGTATTTCAAGCACTCCTTTGATTAGTTTATAAGTCTCAAAACGATGCGGAAACCTAGGGTGGCGTTGCGGCCGTTGTGTTCAATCTCGTGGGCGTGGTAGGAATATGTGCAGGAGTAAGGCTCGCTGTCGTAGCAGCCGCCGCAGCCCGCAATAAGATTGCCTGACACGGGACCGGCATAGTCGATGCCCTGGTCAGCAGGGATGTCGGCAAGATTGGCATACCAGTCGTTGCAGTATTCCCAGACGTTACCGCTTAGGTCGTAGATACCGAGCTCGTTGGGCTGCTTGGAGGCCACGAAGTGGGAGGCTTGTCCAGCGTTATCGGCATACCAGGCCACATCGCTTAGTGTGTTTGAACCGGCGTAGATATAGCCACGCGACTTACGTCCGCCGTTGGCAGCATAGTGCCATTCGGCCTCAGTGGCGAGGGCAAACTGCATGCCGGCGGGCAACTGGTCGGCGCACATCGTGTTCAGCTTGTCGAGGAAGCCGTTGGGACCAGTGATGTCCTCATAGTTGACCATCGTAACGGGATAGAGTCCCTCGCTCTCGGTTTGGCCTTGTGGTTTCGAGCCCATGACGGTTTCCCAGATGTAGTTCATCGTTTCGGTTTGGCATATATAGAAATCGGAAAGTGTTCCACTGACGGTTTTCTGTTGGCCGTCGCGCTCGTAAACGAGCTCGTAGTTGCCGCCCTTCACTTCAACCATCGGGAGGTAATAGCCGACTGTGCCGTTGTTCACAGCGAAGGTAAGGACGTTGTCGGGCCGAATAGGTTCCACGAGGTTTTCTTCGTCGAAGTCATCCACGAGGACGAGTCGCAGGCCGCGGTTTATATAGGACTGGTGCATTGCCAGCCATGTGTGGTAGGCGGTTTCGAGCCCCGTTTGTTTGGTGCCGTAGCTGCCGCCGCGGGTGACGCGGTAGCTGTTGTTGTCGTTGCAGACGTAGTTGAGACCTTGGTTGAGCGTGAGTTTGTCGAAGTAAACGAAGTGGTCGCGGGTCCATTCCCAGACGTTGCCGGTCATGTCGTAGAGGCCGAGCTCATTGGGTTGCTTCAAGCCAACGGGGTGGGTGGTGCCGTCCGAGTTGTCGGCGTACCAGGCCACTTCGTCCAGTGTGTTGGATCCGGAATAAGTGTAGCCCATCGACATTTGTCCGCCGCGGGCTGCATACTCCCATTGGGCTTCGGAGGGCAGCGCGAAACGCTTGCCGGCGGGCAGCTGGTCGGCGCACATCGCGTTCAACTTGTCGATGAAGCCACCTTCCTTGACGATGTCGTAGTAGTTCACATTGCTGACGGGGTATGAGTCGCCATTGTTTGACTGACCTTCGGGTCTCCAGCCCATAACAGCGGTCCAAAGCTTGTTGGTTACCTCGACGGGACAGATGTAAAAGTCGGAGAGCGTTCCCGTGACGGTCGTCTCTTGGTTGTCGTACATATACTTCATCGAGTAATTCCCACCTTCCACCTTTTTCATAACGAACTCATCAGAGGAATTTTTCACCTTGAAGGTGAGCGTCTCTGCGCCCCACGGGGTATTATTTGATTTTTCCTTTTCGCAGCCGACCATCATCATCGCGGCAGCGGCGAGGGCTAATAATAATTTTTTCATAGTGGTGAATTATAAAATTGTTTTTATCTTGTTGAACGTCCTGATTTTCTCCAGCATGGATGCGGCCCACTGTGGAGTGCCGGGCTTCTGGTAGCGGCAGCAGCCCGATGGGTCGGGGGTGAAGAGGGTCTTGGCATCGGCCGTGAGGGTCACGACGCCACGCTCGGAGAGGGTAAAGAGTCCGTCGCCCTCGACGGCCTGGATGGCTGTCATCGGGTCCCACATCTTCTGCCCCGTATTACAGTTGTATGTCATATACACCTGCTTGATGGGGTGACAATCGGTCCAGTCGATGTCGGCAATCACCTGCTCGGGGGTGTACTCCACCTGTTGCCCTACCTCCATGGGCGAGAAGACCATGTCGACATCTTGTGGCCAGAGGTCGAAGAGTGTCTGCGCGAACTCTATGCCTTGTGAGAAGTTGAAGTCGGGCTCGTCCGCCACATCGAAGATGCCAGCCATGAGGTAGAGACACTTCACCTTCTGACGCACCAGTTCGACACCCGTGAGGGGTGAATGCTCGTCGGCGCCTGATTGCAGCAGTTGCGCCAAGCAGGTGACGAAGCCTATGGAGACGATGCTCACCGAGTGGTCGGGTTGTGCGGCCAGCAGGCGACGGTAGAGCTGCCAGCCGTCGGGCAGCGTGCTGTAGTCGCTCACCGTGTGGGCAAACATCAGGCTGCCGTCGGGATTGGTGTGGTTGGGGAGGTTCCCATAGTCTATCCACACCGCAGGGTTCTTGATGCCGTTGCGCACCAGTCCGATAGGCAGGTTACCGTGGCCGAAATAGGTGTTCATCACGTCGGCGCAGGCGGCACATGTCTCGCCCTCGCGGTCCACCACCACGCCCAGCAGACGGCAACGACCCTGCTCCTCATAGCGGTAGAGCATCTCCAAGGCGAAGAGGTCGTCGGCCGACGAGCCGATGTCGGTGTCGAAGATGACCAGCGGCACATCGGTCGTCGGATGCTTATCGTCAGTCTTGCTGCAACAGGCAATCATCATTACCGCAATGAAAATGAGAAAAGGGGAGAAGCGGTTGCTGGTGATGATGTTTTTGCTCATAATCAATAATTATTTAAAGTGCAAAAGTACGAAGAAAAAATGGATTGGCGAAAAGAAACTTATAAAAAAGTGAACTCCCCAAACAGGAAGTTCACTTTTGTACCCCGGGAGGGACTTGAACCCTCACGCCCTTGCGAGCAGCAGATTTTGAGTCTACCGTGTCTACCATTCCACCACCAGGGCAGGTGAGAAAATCGGGTGCAAAAGTACACACTTTTTTTGACATGGTAAAATATTTTTTTGCTGAACCAAGAATTTTTTGTATTTTTGCACTCGTTTTCAATCATTAAGATTGAATAAAAAAATAAACGATACAATTATAAATCAATACAATAATGAGCGACATGCGTTCTGACAAGGTGTTCATTTTTGCCGGTCGCGCCACCGAAAACCTGGCACGCCGCGTGGCGGAAATTTATGGCATTCCGCTGGGCAATTCTACGGTTTTCCAGTATGCCGACGGCGAATTTCAGCCTTCCTATGAGGAGACTATCCGTGGTGGTATCGTGTTCATCATCCAGAGCACTATTCCTCCGACCGACAACCTCTTCGAGCTGCTGATGATGATCGACGCCGCCAAGCGCGCTTCGGCCGAAAAGATTGTCGCCGTGATTCCTTACTATGGTTTTGCCCGTCAGGACCGCAAGGACAAGCCGCATGTGCCCATTGCATCGAGACTCATCGCCGACATGATTTCCGTCGCCGGTGTCGACCGCGTTATCACCATGGACCTCCATGCCGACCAAATCCAGGGCTTCTTTACCCTGCCCGTCGACCACCTCTACGGCTCGAGCCTCTTCATGCCTTATATCCGCGAGAAATTCAACATCGAGGATGTGATGTTCGCCAGCCCCGACATGGGTGGCAGCAAGCGCGCCGGTATGTATGCCAAGACGCTGAACAACAGCTTCGTCATCTGCTATAAGCACCGCAATAAACCCAACGAAATTGGCGAGATGCGCCTCATCGGCGATGTGAAGGGCAAGCATGTCATCCTGCTCGACGACATCATCGACACCGGCACCACCATCTGCAAGGCCGCCGGCATCATCAAGGAGAGCGGCGCCCTCAGCGTGCGCGCCATGATCACCCATCCCGTCCTCAGCGGTAACGCCATCGAGAAGGTCGAGGCCTCCGAACTCGAGGAACTCGTCACCACCGACACCATCCCGCTGAAGCGCGAGAGCAGCAAGATTCACGTCCTCAGCTGCGACTGGCTGCTGGCCGAGGCCATCCGCCGTGTCGTTAACTACGAGAGCCTGGACAACCTCTACGAGAGCACTCTCCACCACAAAGGCGTGATCCACAGAATGAATGAATAATATATTATTCATATTTATTTATTATTAACCAACAAAAAACAAACAACAATGAGAGTAGTATCAATGAGCGGTTCTCTTCGCGAGAACGTAGGGAAAAAGGATGCTAAGGCTCTGCGTCGCGACGCCAAAGTGCCTTGTGTTATGTATGGTAAAGGCGAGCAGATTCTGTTCAGCGTTGACCAGACTGCCTTCCAGATTCTGTTCAACCCCGAGCCCTGCTTCCAGAAAATCACCATCAATGGTGTTGAGCACATGGCCATGCTGAAAGACATCGACTTCCACCCCGTGACCGAGATCGTCTATCACGCTGACTTCTATGAGCTGACCGACGACAAACCCGTCGTGATGTCCATCCCCGTCCACACCACTGGCACTTCCAAGGGTGTCATGAAGGGTGGCAAGCTGGCTTACAAGCAGAAACGCCTCAACGTGAAGGCCATTCCTGCCAACATGCCCAGCGAGGTCCTCATCGACATCACCAACCTCGATGTCAACCAGCGCATCCGCGTCCAGGATATCGCCGCTGAGAACTTCACCATCCTCAACCCGAAGAGCAGCGAGGTGGTCAACGTCCTCAGCACCCGCGCCAGCGCCACCTCCGGTGACGCCGAGGGCGAAGGCGAAGCTGCCGCTGCCGAATAATCTTCGACAACAACAAAAAAAGAGGCATCTAATCGGATGCCTCTTTTTTTAGTCTTCCAGCGCGTAGCCGAAACTCTTCAAGGCTCGGTCGCTATTACGCCAGTCCTTCAATACTTTAATATGTAATGAGAGGAAGCATTTCTTGCCCGTGAATTCCTCGATGTCGCGGCGGGCCTCGATGCCCAGTTTCTTGATGGCTTTGCCTTGATGGCCGATGAGGATGGCTTTCTGAGACTCGCGCTCCACGTAGATGAGGCACGAGATATTGTCAATACCGTCCTTTTCCTCATAGGCCTCCACCGCCACCTCGCAGCTGTAGGGGATTTCTTTTTGGTAATAGAGGAGTATCTTCTCGCGTACTATCTCGCTGACGAAGAAGCGCATGGTGCGGTCGGTGAGTTCGTCTTTGGGGAAGTAGGCGGGGTGCTCGGGCAAGCGCTCGAGGATGAGGTCGAAGATTTTGTCCACGTTGAAGCCCTCGGTGGCCGAGCAGGGGACAATGACGGCGCGTGGTATTTGCTCCTGCCAATAGGCCATCTTCTCGCGGATGGTCTCCTGGTCGGAGAGGTCTATCTTGTTGATGATGAGTATGACGGGGATGTCGCTGTTGACGACGCGCTCCAGCACATGGCGGTTTTTGAAAGTCTCGCCCACCTCGGTGACGAGGAGGAAGAGGTCGGCATCCTGCAAGGCGGTGCCAATGAAGCCCATCATCTGCTCGTGGAGCTTGTTGGCGGGATTAACGATGCCTGGGGTGTCGGTGTAGACAATTTGGAAATCATCACCGTTTACGATTCCCATCACGCGTTTGCGCGTGGTTTGTGCCTTGGAGGTGATGATGCTTAAACGCTCTCCTACGAGAGCGTTCATAAGGGTCGACTTACCCACGTTGGGATTGCCGATAATATTTACAAAGCCAGCTTTGTGCATCTACTAGAAGTATTCGATGGTGCGGATGGTGGTGTAGGCGGGGAGGCGACGGTCGCCGAGGACCTCATACTCCGTGCAGCGAATCCAGTTGCCGTGGGCGTCATATTCGCGCTCGTAGACGGTGACGAACATCTCGGGCTCCTCCTCGGTGTAGTCGTAGAGCGTGTAACTTGTGGCCTCTCCCAACTCATCGTATTCCCACCGCTTCTCCTGCACCTTCTGCTTAGTGCGGTCGTAGACCACGGCCTTGTTGACTGTTCCGTCGTCATTGAAGGTGTAAATCTCGCGTTTGAAAATCTCATTGAACTGGTCGTTGAAACTGCGTTGTTCGATACGACCCATATTGTCGTGTTTCAGGCGCAGACGACTCTCTACCTGGCGCTCGACATCCTCCACATAGATCTCGATGAGGGTGTGTTCGGCATCGTAGACATAGTAGGTGCGGCCAATAACGCGGTCCTGGTTGTCAACGATATGCTCCAAGGTGGTGAGCCCGAAGCCATCGTGTTTGTAGCGGGTGCGGAAAATGACATCCTCGGCTACCGAGAGGTAAATCTGGCTGCGGCGTTGACCCTTGGCGTTGTATTCGGTAATGAGATGCTCCATCTGGTCGCCACGCTCGAGGTTGTCGTTGAAGTCATATCGAGCATCATACATCACGGCATCCACGCGCTTGACGGCACCTTTCAAACCGTCATCCTGCAGGTCGTGTCCGCTTTGGGCAGTGGCTGTGACACCCAATGCCAAAAACAATATTGCCGCAAATATCTTGTTTCTCTTCATTTTCTCTTTTTTAAGAATTATATTCCATAACGCGCCTATATAATATTTATTGTATACAATTTAAAAAATATTTCGCATTCTTTTCGTATCTTTGCATTCTCAAAAAAAAGGAATAGAATAATGGAACTCACTATACTAATGTGCTTTGCAGCCTATACGGTGCTGCTTTTTCTAGTGATGTGGCTCACGGGGAGGCGTGGGGTCAAGGGCAATGAGGCCTTTTTCCGTGCTGGCCGCAAGTCGCCGTGGCCTGTGGTGGCCTACGGCATGATTGGTGCGTCGCTCAGTGGTGTTACCTTTATGTCTGTCCCCGGCGACGTGTTGGCCAACAAATGGTTCTACATGCCTATGGTATTGGGCTATGTGCTTGGCTATGCCACCATTGCCCTTGTTCTTTTACCCCTTTACTACAAGCTCAACCTCACCTCCATTTACACCTATCTGGAACAACGTTTCGGCATACGTAGTGAGAAGACGGGCGCCCTGTTCTTTATCATTTCGCGCCTTCTGGGGTCCGCCCTCCGCATGTATCTTGTTGTTTACGTGCTCTATGAGTTTGTCTTCGGCCCTATGGGCATTCCTTTCTGGGTACCCGCGGTGGTATTCATTGCCATCATCCTGCTTTACACTTTCACCGGCGGCATCAAGACCGTCGTATGGACCGATATGCTACAGACCACCTTCCTCATTCTCGCCGCGGTGGCTACCGTGGTAGTAATCCTTAAAGGGTTGGATATGAGTCTTCCCGGCCTGCTCAAAATTTCTGCTGATCAGGGCTACACCGAGATGTTTAATACCGACCCCATGGCGCCCAAGTTCTGGGTCAAGCAACTTTTCGCCGGTATGTTCATCACCATCACCATGACGGGACTCGACCAAGATATGATGCAGAAGAACCTTACCTGCAAGACTTTGCGTGATGCACAGAAGAATGTGATGACCTCCAGCATGTTGTTTATCGTGGTCAATATCATCTTCCTTAGCCTTGGTGCTGCCCTTATCGCCTATGCCAACGAGTCGGGCATTGTACTACCTGTCGATGCTGACGGTCATGTGGTGGGCGACAAAATCTTCCCCTTCATTGCTATCAAGGAACTTGGTGGCTTTATTGCTGTGGCTTTTGTCCTTGGCCTTGTCGCTGCCGGCTACTCCTCCGCCGACGGCACCCTCACCGCCCTCACCACCACCTTCTGCTACGATTTCTTGAAATTTGGTCAGAATAATCAGAATACTCAGAAAAAGGAGCTGCGCATCCGCCGCATGGTTCATGTGGGTTTCGCATTCCTTTACCTGCTGGTTATCATTGCTTTCCGACCATTCCACGACCAATCGCTCATCAATATCATCTTCGATATTGCGGGATTTACCTATGGACCGCTATTGGGCCTCTACACCTTCGGCCTCTTTACCAAACGAAATGTCAACGACCGCTGGGTGCCCTACATCGCCGTTCTGTCACCCATCATCTGCTATATCCTGAAACTTAACTCCCCCACGTGGTTCGGCTACACCTTTGGTTTCGAGATTCTCCTCCTCAACGGCCTCATCACCTTCCTCCTGCTCCTCCTCGCCCGTCCCAAAAAAGAACATTTGTCTTAACTACTTAACTACTGTCTACTTAACTACTTGAAGATATGAATTTCTATGTAACGATATTAGGATCGGGTGCCGCCCTGCCCACTGGGCGCCGCCGTTGCAGCGCGCAGGTGGTCAATGTCAACGGTTTCAAGCTTCTGCTCGACTGTGCCGAGGGCACGCAGGACCGCATCCGCCAGCACCATTTGAAACTCCAGTCGCTCGGCACCATACTTATCTCGCACCTCCATGGCGACCACTTCTTCGGCCTCGCACCGCTGCTCTCCACCATGCACCTCTGTGGCCGCACCGAGCCCATGACCATTGTGGCGCCCAAAGGGGCCAAAGAGGTCGTCGAGACCACCTTCGAGCTGACGGGTAATCATGTCGGCTACGAATTGAATTTCATCGAGATGGACTTTGCCGAAGGTCTCCATCGGGTCTTCGAGGGCAAGCGTTGCACTATCGATGCCTTCCCCATTCTCCATTCGGTGCCCACCTACGGCTTCCGTATCACCGAGGTGCCGCGTGGCAGCAACCCCGCGCGCGTCTACACCTACGCCTGCGACACCGCCTATAGTGAAGATCTGGTGCCCTTTATGCGCGACTCGTCGCTCCTCTGCCTCGAGTGCACCTTCGCCGACGACCTCGCCGAGCTGGCTCGTGAGCGCCAGCACCTCACCGCTGGCCAGGCCGCCCAGCTGGCCACCCTGGCGGAACCCAAACAGCTGCTGCTCACCCATATCAGCGCCCGTTACAAGGAACCTGACCTCCTCACCGAGCAAGCCACCGCCCTGTTTCCCAACACCCTCCTCGCCTCCGACGGCCAAATCGTCGAAATCAAGTAATCCTTGTGATTTATAAGGTCATAAGGTTATGCTCAATTGGATATTCCTGTGCTAGGTTAATGGTTCGTGTTGTAGAAAGATGGTCAATTATATCTTTGACAGACTTCTTGAATTTGATGATAGGGTCGATGAAAAATAGATTGCCATTGTAGTCTGACAGTACATTGTCGCTAGCGGCATCCACGTCTGTAATTGCAAGATATTCATCTCCGTACCAATAGACACCCTCTTTTTTTAAATGGAGTGATTCGGAGAGATAATTGTCTATTATATCCTGTGTAGGTGTTCCAAACCCATCTTTCAAATAGTCTTGCTCCAACACAAATCGAATGTCGCCGATGGACGATTCACTAATACCGAGAAGGCTATATTTTGTATTGGGAAATAATAAGTTGTGAATAATATGTTCGTAGATGGCATCCGCAGCGTCATGCCCTTTCATTGGCGCTTTAGCATAAGGGTCTTTTACCTTAATGACACGATTTCTATTTTCGTCAATATAAACAACGCATTCTCCAGAAGGTTTGCGTTTGCGCTCGCCATAATAAGATAGTTTGGCGGGTTCTATATAGACACCAATCTTTTTCGCTTTGTCTATTAGATAATGCCCAAACGCTTCCTGCTCAGTTCGCGAGCCTTGCATGTGATTTCCATGTTGTTAAGTGGATAGCTCAATTGTTGACACTCCAAGATGGATTCTGTGGCCAGCTTCCGGTATTGCTCAGGTAGCCCCATCATATATTCTTTAGCCGATTGCCCATTACTCAAAGTAATTCCTTTGAGCTTTCTCTGTAGCCATATTTTTTGCCAAAAACTCATTTCCTCTTTTTTTTGAATAACGTCAAATGTCCTGTTTTATTGTGAGTTTTTTTTCAATCATATCGTGGTACATTTGTACTGAGGATTCGTTGCAAAAGCATTCCGCCCAGGTATTGAATGTGTACTCCAAGCCGCTGTTTGGATCCCGGTATGGACTATCCCAAAGGTCCTCCAATGACGCATACGCATCCTCAGGGTTATCACCGAATGTGTCCACCACTTTGGAACCATATTGATCAACAAGGATTTGTGTCCAGTCGTTCTGTCCGCAACCGGGAGTCGCTAGCAACACTTCGAAAGCTACAGCCTTTAATTCATCGAGTTGTACGTCAGAAGTCCCTGACAATTTAGCCATTAATGCCTGAAATACATTATCCTTGTTGCTCATGTTTTTTTGTTGATGATTATTTTAATTCTCTCCAATCTCTATTTTCTGCTTTTATTGGGATTAGTTCATCTCCTTTTAATGAGAAATAGATAGAATATGTTCTGTCTGTTGAATCATAAAGTTGTTCTTTGAGCTTGAAAAAAGAACGTTTTTGTTCATCATCGGCGTACAAGTATTCCATTTCTTTGGCTTTGTTAATGTTTCTTCCGCTAATGACATTTAGCATAGAAGCCTCTTCTTCAGAGATGCAGAAGTCAAAAACGACATACTTATATTTCTTGAAATCAATCTTTTTCTCTGTATTAACAAAGAAAGGTTTCTTTTGGGAGCAATTTGACGAATGGAACACCATGATATGAGAACCATCCTCTAATATGATTTTTTCACGCCAGAGCTCATCATTTTCAACATTATTGCATCCAGCGCACAATAAAACCAGAAGAATAGTTACTGCTGTTTTTCTTGTCGGCATCTTTAATTGTTATATTAGGGTGAAAATGCGCTATGTTATTTCACATTCCCCATCAACTCCTTTGCGGTCATCTCCATCTTGTTGAAGGAAAACCAACGCTTACCAAGGTCTTTCAAAGAGGCACCAATATGGTAGACTGTGTTGTCGATGCAGAGGTAGCGGTCGTGAACACGGTCGTACTGCTTCACATCGATAGCCTGGTATTGAGCATTATGTTTCGCAAGGTCGAGCGAAAGCTGCTGCTTGACCTTCTGGGTATAGATGGTGGCCGTAACCTTGGACTTGCGCTTGTCGAGCATAGTCAAAACGGTATCGTCCACATAGTTATCGAAGAGGACGATGCTCTTCTTGGCCGAGCGGATGAGGTCGGAAACAAAAGTGTAGGCATCGAAAATCTGTCCGTCGAAGAAAATTCCTTGTTGCGGATGCTGTCCGGCTTCGAGCAATTGAAACACATGGTCAATACGTTGGTCGGTGGCAATTTGATGTTTTTCTATGTTTTCAAGACGTTGAAAAACAGCTGCATTTGAAATGAGAAAATGACGCATGTACACAAATGCATTCATTATCTTTACGCTAACTTCAATCGCAACAGGGCTGTGAAGAACAGACGATAGTTGTGCTATACCTTGTTCTGTGAATACATACGGCAAAGAAGGGTTGTATCTCAAAGAACGTAGGTTATCGCATTTTGCGATAACCTCATTGCGCTCTTCTTCAGACAATTGAAATCTGAACTGTTCTGGAAAACGACCAATGTTACGTTTGACTTGTTCGTTCAAGCGGCCAGTTGTCACACCATATAGTATTGCTAAATCCCTGTCGAACATTACCTGTACACCACGTATGGTGAATATCATTTGCTCGATAGTTGAAACAACGGGAAGGTTATCGCAATTTGCGATAACCCTGTTGCTTTTTGCAACTCCCTTTGGTGTTGCTATATTGTTCGATTTCTTTGCCATATCATCGCTTGTTTGAGGCCACAAATTGTGACCTCAAGTAGGTTCTCAAATTGCAAAGATACGCATTATTTATGAAACGACAAAATTTAAGGTTTTCGCACGAGCGCGGGATGCGTGGCAATTTTGGCACAAAAAAAAAGTCTCACAAGTTTGTCTGATAAACCAGTGAGACTTGCTTTGGCGGAGAGACAGGGATTCGAACCCTGGGACCAGCAAGCTGGTCAACGGTTTTCGAGACCGCCCCGATCGACCACTCCGGCATCTCTCCTTTTTAGTCGAAAACGGGTGCAAAAGTACACATTTTTTCCGACATGGCCAAATGAAAAATTCGTTAAAATTAACAATTGACCATAAAGTACTGTCAAATAGCTATTAACGCCCTATTATCTCCCTATCATCTCCCTATCAACTCCTACCACGGTAGGAGTTGATAGGGTGTTGGTAGGGTATTCATAGGTTGAAAATCGTTACTGTTTTGCACTCTATTTTTATTTTTTCCACCGTCTTTGAAAAAAAAGTTGTATCTTTGTCTTTTGCCTTTTGGCACGGTTTTTGATATAAAGAATTAAGAATTAAATAATAAGTAATAAGATAATGGCTAATTTTTTAACCAAACTGTTCGGAAACAAGAGTCAGCGCGACCTCAAGGTTATTAAGCCTTTCCTGGATGCCACGCTGGCGGTTTATCCCGCCATCGAGGCGCTGAGCAACGACGCTTTGAGAGCAAAAACCATTGAATTCAAGGAACGTATAGCCAAAGCTGTGGAGGCCGAGGAGAGTGAGCTCGCCCAGTTGCGCGCCCGTATCGAAGAAGAATACGACATGCCCGTCGATGAGAAGGAGAACCTTTACAAACGCATCGACGAACTGGAAAAACAAGGCTACGACAAGACCCAGAAGGTGCTCGATGACATTCTGCCGGAGGCTTTTGCCGTGGTGAAGGAGACCGCCAAACGTTTCGCCCAGAATGAGACGGTGGAGGTGACCGCTACCGACCACGACCGCGACCTTGCCGCCACCCATGCCTCCATCACCATCGAGGGAGACAAGGCTATCTATCAGAACCACTGGATGGCTGGCGGAAACGAAATCACTTGGGACATGGTGCATTACGACGTGCAGATTATCGGCGGCGTGGTGCTCCACAGCGGCAAGATTGCCGAGATGGCCACGGGTGAGGGTAAGACCCTCGTGGCCACGCTGCCCGTCTACCTCAATGCCCTGCCCGGCAAGGGTGTCCACGTGGTCACCGTCAACGACTACCTCGCCAAGCGTGACTCGGAGTGGATGGGTATGCTCTTCGAGTTCCACGGACTGAGTGTCGACTGCATCGACAAGCACGAGCCCCACAGCGAGGAGCGCAAGCGCGCCTACAATGCTGATATCACCTACGGTACGAACAACGAGTTCGGCTTCGACTACCTGCGTGACAACATGAGCCGCAACCCCGAGGAGCTGGTGCAGCGCGGACACAACTACGCCATCGTCGACGAGGTCGACTCGGTGCTCATCGATGACGCCCGTACCCCCCTCATCATCAGCGGTCCCACGGGTAAGGACGATGACGAGCAGGAGTTCTACCGCTTCAAGCCCACCATCGAGAAACTCTACAACGCCCAGCGTGTCCTGGTGAGCCAGTATCTGGCTGACGCCCGCAAGGGTCTCACCGAGAATCCCAACGCCAAGCCCGAGGAGAGCTGCGCACAGATGCTGCTGCGTGCCTACCGCGGATTGCCGAAGAACAAGGCGCTTATCAAGTACCTCTCGGAGAGTGGTGTGAAGAGTATCCTGCTGCGCACGGAGAATTTCTACATGCAGGAGCAGAACAAGAACATGCATATCATCGACGATGAGCTTTATTTCGTCATCGATGAGAAGAACAAGCAGGTGGAACTCACCGACAAGGGTATGGATTTCCTCACCTCGTTGGGCGAGGACCGCAATTTCTACCAGTTGCCCGACATCGGCAGCGCCATTGCCGAGGTGGAGAACAACGCCGAGATGAGCCCCGAGGAGAAGACTGCTGCCAAGGACAAGATATACAGCGACTTCGCCATCCAGAGCGAGCGTGTGCACACCGTGGACCAGCTGCTGAAGGCCTACACACTCTTCGAGCGCGACGTGGACTACATCCTGACCGAGGACAACCAGGTGAAAATCGTCGACGAGCAGACGGGCCGTATCATGGAGGGCCGCCGCTGGAGCGACGGTCTGCACCAGGCCGTCGAAGCCAAGGAGAATGCCAAGGTGGAGGCCGCCACGCAGACCTACGCCACCATCACGCTGCAGAACTACTTCCGCATGTACAAGAAGCTGGCCGGTATGACGGGTACCGCCTCGACCGAGGCCGGCGAGTTCTGGAACATCTACAAGCTCGATGTTGTCGAGATTCCCACCAACAAGCCCATTGCCCGCGTGGACATGGACGACATGGTGTACAAGACCAAGCGCGAGAAGTTCAAGGCTGTCATCGATGAGATTGAAAAACTGATAGGAGAGGGGCGTCCCGTGCTGGTGGGTACCACAAGTGTCGAGACTTCCGAGCTGTTGAGCAAGATGCTCAAGATGAAGAAGATTCCTCATAATGTACTGAACGCCAAGTTGCACCAGAAGGAGGCCGAGATTGTGGCCCAGGCCGGCGAACCCGGCCGTGTGACCATCGCCACCAACATGGCAGGCCGTGGTACCGATATCAAGCTTAAGGGTGACGTGAGGGAGAAGGGCGGTTTGGCCATCATCGGCACTGAGCGTCATGAGAGCCGCCGCGTTGACCGCCAGCTGCGCGGCCGTGCCGGCCGTCAGGGCGACCCCGGTTCGAGTCTCTTCTTCGTCTCGCTGGAGGACGACCTCATGCGTCTCTTCGGCAGCGAGCGTATCGCCTCCGTGATGGATCGCATGGGTCTGCAGGAGGGCGAGGTCATCCAGCACTCGATGATCACCAAGCAGATTGAGCGTGCGCAGAAGAAGGTCGAGGAGAACAACTTCGGTATGCGTAAGCGTCTGCTCGAGTACGACGACGTGATGAACAACCAGCGTACCGTTATCTATAACAAGCGTCGCAACGCCCTCTACGGCGACCGCTTGAGTATTGATATTAGCAACATGTTCTACGACACCTGCGAGCTGCTATACAGCGAGGGCAGTGACTGGGAGGAGTTCAAGCTGGAGGTCATCAAGGTGTTTGCCCACGAGGTGCCGATGAGCGAGAATGAATTCCTTTCGCTCCACCGCAGGGATGCCATTCAGTTGCTCTACGAGCAGTGTTACAATGCCTACAAGGAGCGCATGCAGAGGCTCTGCGAGCTGGCGTGGCCCTTCATCAAGAACATTGCCGAGAACACTCGCTACATCAATGTGGCATTCCCCATCACCGACGGCAAGAAGACGCTCAACACTGTGGTGCCGGTGAAGAAAGCCTATGAGACCCATGGTCGTGAGGTGCAGCTCTCCATCGAGAAGGGTATCACGCTGGCCATCATTGACGACTTGTGGAAAGAGCACCTGCGCCAGCTCGACGACCTGCGTCAGAGTGTGCAGAATGCTGCCTATGAGCAGAAAGACCCGTTGCTTATCTATAAGTTCGAGTCCTTCAAACTCTTCGAGCAGATGCTGCTCGACATCAACCGTGAGATTACCAGTTTCCTCTCCCGTGCCCAGTTGCCTATGCGTCAGGAGGATGTCCAGGAGGCTCGTCAGCCCCAGGCTCCGCAGCGCGGCATGAAGGCCGGCCGCGGTAACGACTTCGACCGTGCTGCCGCCCAGCAGCGTCAGGCTATCGATAGCTCTTCACAGCAGCCCCAGAAGGTGATGCCTGTCCATGTTGAGAAGAAGGTTGGCCGCAACGACCCCTGCCCCTGTGGCAGTGGTAAGAAATATAAGAACTGCCACGGTCGCGACGCTGAGTAGAGACGTGGCATTCGCGTATGTACAAAAAAAAGAGCCTTGCGGAAGCGAGGCTCTTTTTTTATTCGGCGACAGAAATAAATTTACCGTCGACTTCGAAGTTGAGGATTTTGGCGTCTTTCTCTTTCTTCCACCAGAGTATGCCGCTGGTCTTGGAGATACGGGCCTGATAGGTCATTTTGTTGCGGGCTTTACGAACCCACATGTCGGTGACGGAGTACTTGGGATGGTTTTCCTGAACGTAGTTGGTGATGGAGACGGGATAGTATTTGTCCTCAATGATATAGTGGACCTCCATCCCTTTATTGGAAAAGACCATGGCCTGACGCGATTTCTCGAAATCGCGGTAGGTGACCTTGAAGGTGTTTTCGTCAATCTGGTACCATTCGACATTGGTAGGGTCTTTTACCTGCCGCTGGAAATCTTTGACGTAAGAGACTTTGACATCCTTCTCGGCAACCTTTGTCTGGGCCAAAGTGATACCTTGGCCGAGGAGGAGAGCAACTGCAAAGAGCGTTATCTTTTTCATGTCTAGTATTTTATATTGATTCAATATTTATTATTACAAAAAGCAAAAATACAAAAGTTGCTCAATATGGGCAAATTTTTTTATTTACAGTTTTTTGATAAGGCTGTCGACAACTTTTTCACCATCGCGGATGGCCTGGGTACACCAGTGAATTTTGAGATCCAGAATCTGCTCGGGGGTAAGTTGCCATGGGAGCTCGCTGTTTCGAAGACGTGAGGTGAGGGAGAAGAGTGATAGGGCGGCACAGACCGAGATGTTGAAGCTTTCGGTGAAGCCGTACATGGGGATTTTGACGTAGGCGTCAGCGAGTTCGATGGCCTGCGGAGTGAGCCCCGTGAGTTCGGTGCCGAAAACGAGGGCTATGGGTTGAGAGATATCGAGGTCGTTGATGAGGGTGTCGTCGTTATGCGGGGTGGTGGCGACAATTTTGTAACCGAGTTCGTGGAGTCGCTGGTAAGCAGAAGGGGTGTTGCTGTAGGGGTAGTAGTCGACCCACTTGGAGGAGCCCACGGCAACATCACCTGCAGGGTTGAATGGGTTGTTGGCCTCAATGACGTGGACATCCTGAACTCCGAAGCAGTCGCACGACCTGAGAACAGCAGAAGCGTTGTGTGACTGGTAAATGTCCTCAAGAACAACAGCGATATGGCGTGTGCGGAGGGGTGCCAGCCGGTCAAATAGGTCGCGCTTGTTATCGGAGATGAGAGACGAGGCCTCATCGTAGAGCGCCTGCTTTTGGGTAATGGTTAACGCGGCGAGTGGGTTTGTTGGACTGTATGGGTTGATTCTGGGCATAGCGTTTTTTGTAGGGGCGGTCGGTAGTGATAGGGGAGAAATCTCAGCTCATGTATAGGTCGATATATTTTTTCATATGTGTCTCGTAGGAGAAAGAGGAAGCGTAGTTGATGGCTTCGTCAGCCTGGTCTTTCCCATACGATGCCAACCCCTCGCGGACAACGGAGGTCATGTTTTCTGGTTCGAAGTCTCGGAAATAGAAGGCGTGAGTGCTACCTATTTCTGGAAGCGAGGTGCGGTCTGAGCAGAATACTGGCTTTCCCCACTGCATTGCCTCGATTATCGGAAGCCCGAATCCTTCAGCGATGGAGGGGAAGAAGAGAGCGGTACAATGCGAGTAGAGCCATCGGCGTTCACTGTCGTTAACAATACCGATAATCGAAACGTTGGGATGATGTGCAAGTTGGGACCGCAACATCCTTGCATAAGGAGTGTTGTCGTTTCCTGCGATTACGAGGTGATAGTCGGGAAAGCGGTCCATCAGTGGCAGCAGCGTGTGCAGGTTCTTTTTTTCCTTAACCTCTCCAAGCGATAAGAAGAATTTCGAATGTTGGATGTCAAACGTCGCAATGTTGGGAATTGACTGTTGTCCGACGGTTAGGTCTTCCACTCCGTTGTAGATGATGTGGACTGGCTTATTGCGAAGTGCTATGAAGCGCTCGGTGTCCTGATGTGCAAAGTTGGAGATGAAGGTAAACTCGGTGGCACGGTCACATTTGCGCTGCAGTTTCCGACGGTATTTGTCTTGCTGGTCGGGAGCTTTCTCGTAGAGGAAGTTGACATCGTGGATAGTGAGGATAAATCTCGTCCGACGGCTCCAAGGGCGGAAAGCCGAGTTCTGGTTGATAGCATGCCAGATGTCGTAATATGGCATTGTCCACGGAATCTGTCGACGAATGTCGTTCCGGCGCAAATAGCGCACATCCTCTCCGAACGCACCAATGTAGTTCTTCGGCACCAAAAGGGTTATTTCGAAGCGGTCGGCAAGCTCGGCTGCATGTTGCTGGTACCAGCGGCCATAGTTAAGACCAATTTGCCCCAACCCGCACATCGGGTGGCGCAAAATGCTGAGGTCTATGAGTATGCGCTTCCTTTTCATAGGGTTTTCCGCTGATTTTCAAACTGCAAATATACGAATTTTTTCTGATATGGATTTTTTTTTGTATTTTTGCAAGACAAAACGACTGACAGAGATGAAGATAGGATACGATGCAAAACGTGCTTTCCGCAACAATAGCGGTCTGGGAAACTATAGCCGCATGGTGATTGGTGCTATGGCGAAAACTCAAAACTGTCTGCTTTATACCCCCAGCCTGAAGGGCCGTCATGAGCATTATTTTGATGGCCTGGAACATGTACGTATTTGCTTGCCTAAGGGCCTTTGGAAACTAGTTCCGAGTCTTTGGCGTTCTACGGGTGTCCGTCATTCGGTAAAGCGCGATAAGGTCGACCTTTTCCATGGTTTGAGCCATGAACTGCCATATGGATTGGGGGAGGGAGTAAAGAAGGTTGTAACAATACACGATTTGATAGTGATGCGTTATCCCGAGTTTTTTAAGCCTGTTGACCGGATGATTCATCGTGTGAAAATTCGCCATGCTTGCCGGGTGGCAGATGCTGTTGTGGCTATCAGCGAGCAAACGAAGCGGGATTTGGTGGATCTTATGGGAGTTGGAGAGGAAAAAATCAGAGTGGTGTATCAGAGTTGCGACCCCATCTTTTGGAATGAGGTATCGGAAATAAAGAAGGAAGATATAAGAGTTAAATATAATCTTCCGGAGAAATATTTCATCTGTGTTGGAACCTTTGAGGAGCGGAAAAACCAGTTGCGGGTAATCGAGGCTATGCGACTCCTTCCCAATGAGGTTGGATTAGTGCTTGTTGGACGTCCTCGAGGCAATTACGGACATCAGGTTCTCGCTGCACAAAGCAACCGAGTGAAAGTGTTGACGAATGCCGACTTTGCCGACTTTCCCGCCCTCTACCGAAACGCAGTATCGAGCATTTATTTGTCTGTGTTTGAGGGGTTCGGAATTCCGGTACTGGAGAGTATGTGCTGCGATTGTCCAGTGGTGACTTCTAATGTCTCCTCAATGCCTGAGGCTGGTGGCGATGCAGCCCTCTATGCTGATCCTAATGACTGTGAGACGGTGGCTGCCCATCTTCGCCGTCTTCTGGAGGATGAGGCTTTCCGGCAGCAGATAATAGACAAGGGACGAATTCAAAAACTTGAATTCGCCCCCGAGAAGGTTACCGCCGACATGATGGCGGTTTACAATGATTTACTTGACAATTAATCGACGCACGATGCGGGTGTCGCCATTGGAGAAGACTATGTTGTAGATTCCCGTTGCGAGACGTGAGGCGTTGATGGTGTATACTATCTGGCCGGCAGTTTGGAGTTTGCTGCGGTGGATAGTGCGGCCACTTTGGTCAATGATGGTTACGTCGAAGTTGCTACCGGAGCCGAGGTTGATGTTAAGGTTGGCTTCATCGGAAGCGGGATTGGGGTAGAACTGTCCGATATTTTCTTCTAAAGAATTCTCCTCGATAGCGGCAAGGGGGCGGGGCTCTTCATTTTCCTCGGTAGCCCAGTTGCTGCCGAAGGAGAAGGTGATGTTCTCCATAGGGATGGGGGTGGTGTCGAAGTCGAACCACGAGGAGTCGATCAAGGCGTCGGTGCAGAAAGCGAAGTGGTAGTAGCCACCCTGGTTGGCGGTCATCGGTTTGGTGATGGTCTTGCCATTGTTGGAAGTGGCGGAGATGTAGTAGTCGACAGAATCGATGGTGGTGTTGATTTCGGAGAAGGGGAAGTGCCCGTACCAACGATTGCCGTTGGGAGTGAGGTCAAGGGACTGCCATTCGTCGGAGTCGTTGATGCGGTAGAGTACTTCGGCGTGGGCGATTCCGGAGCGGTTGGTGATGATGGCGCTGACGGGGAGGTTGGAGTTTCCGATGCCGGCGGTCATTGTTCCGTGGATGTTTTTGTGGAGAATGCGGATGGGATTGTCGGCGGGAATTTGTTTTGTGACACAGTGGATGGCGCCGCCGGTGCCGTCGAATTCTCTTACATCGATGCAGTAGATTGTGTAGCCGGGGTAGGCGAGGGAGATTTTTTCGATATTGGCGCGGTCCCAAGCTGCGGTGGGCATTCCGTCGGAGCCGACCTTCGAGAAACAAGGCTGGAGGATGACATTGTTGACGAAGGTGTGGTTGGAGTAGGTGCGGGTATAGCCTCTACCGTATTCATACTGTGAGGAGAAGTTGCTACCGTTGTCCTTCGAGGGGAAGGGGAGGGTGGCCATGGTGTAGTAGTCGCGGTTGAAGAGGCTCTTATAGGAGCAGAGGGAGTCGATGTTCTTTCTTCCGATGGTGTAGTCGTCCCAAGAGGAGTAAGTGTCGGGTATTTGGGAGAAGACAAAGCCGTTTTCGTCGTACATGTCGGCATAGAGGTCGATGTGGCCGGTACCGCCATCGTAGTGGTACTTGGGGAGGATATAGGTGGCCCGTTGACCGATGAGTTGGGAGAGGATTTGTTTTGTCTGGGGTGCGCTGAGGGGGTTCCATCTTTCGTAGGAGAGGGTGTTGATATCCTCGCCGTCCCAGGTATATTGGCCGTAGTTGCGGCTGTTGTTTGTGTAGACGGCATCGGATGTTACCAGCATGCCGGCACCGTCGACGAGGCAGTTGCCTCCTTCCCAGAAAAGGGGAACTCTGTAGTTGGGGATGCCCATCTGCCAGTGGATGTAGCTGGGGATGGAGTCGTCGAGGGCACGGCCGACGGAGTATTTGAAGTCGAGCATGGCCAGCGAATCCTGGTCCCCGTGGTAGAAGCAGATGGGGCCACAGTCGCGGTACCAGAAGCTGTTGCCTTTGCAGGAGAAGAACTTCAGGTTATCGTGACGGAGGTTCATTCGGGCGAGGGTACGGAGGATGACGGCGGAGTCGGCGGGATTTTCGACATGTACCCACGCTTCAGCGCCGCCGAGTTGGATACCGTCCATGATGTAGAAGAACACCTTACCGAAGCTGGAAGCGGTGTCCACTGCTGCGCCGTAAGGGCCTATTCCGCGGTTTTGCCAGCCGGCGGTATAGCTGTATTGCTGGTATTGTGCGTAGCCGGAGACGAGTGGGAGGGCGCTCCAGGTGGACTCTCTCTCGTGACCGGGGACGAGGTAGCGGTAGAAGGGGGTCACCACGACGGCCTTCACCTGCTCCCATTCGCCAGGGAACCAGACGCGGTCTTCGGGGAGGTTTTTATAGGGAGAGGCCTTGAGGGTGGAGGGGGAGGAAGTGGGGAGGTTGGGGAGGAGGGCTTGGGGAGAGGGGAGGCGGTGGTGGAAGGAATTGAGGAAATCCTTTTGCAGGAAGGCTTCGTCAGTCTGCGGGGTTTGGGCAGAAAGGCTGACGGCGACGAGAGTCGCCGTCAGGAGAGTGGTCAATTTTTTCATTGGAGTGATTATTTCTTGAGGGAGAGGATCTCGCGGGCCTCGTCGGAGGTGGCAATGGGGCGGCCGAGGAGCTTAGCCATGCGGACAACCTTGTCGACGAGTTCGCCGTTGGATTTGGCGAGGACGCCGCGCTCGAGGTAGAGGTTGTCCTCGAAGCCGACGCGGACGTTGCCGCCCATGACGATGGCGGGAGCGGCCAACGTGAAGGCGTGGCGGCCGATGCCGGTGGCGGTCCAGGTGCTGCCGGCGGGAATCTTGTTGACGAGCCAGCAGAGGTTGTCGACGGTGGCGGGGGTGCAGCCGGGGACGCCGAGGACGAAGTTAAACTGCATCGGGACGATTGGCAGAACGCGACCGTCAGGGAGCGAACTGCCGAACGGACCGGGGACTTCGCCTTTGCGGGCCATGGTGAGGATGGTGTCGAGGTGACCCATTTCGAAGCACTCGTATTCGGGCTTAATGCCGCGTTCAATCATGCGTTTGCCGAAAGCGCGCATGGTGGGCATGGTGTTGTCGAAGATATCGTCGCCGAAATTGCAGGTGCCACAATCGAGGGTGGCCATTTCGGGGATGGGGGTGGTGTTGGTGGAGTCGAGACGCTCGTCGGGAGTCATGCCGACGGCACCGCCGGTGGAGGGAATGAGGATGACATTGGGGCAGGCCTTGAGGATGGCCTCGGTGCATTCCTGGAAGCGGAGGTGGCTCTGGGTTGGGGTGCCGTCGTCCTCGCGGACGTGGAGGTGGACGATGGCGGCACCGGCGTCGACGGCGCTCTTGGCCTCGCGGACGATTTCCTCAACGGTATAAGGGACGTTGGGGTTCTGCTCTTTGGTTACTTCTGCGCCGCAGATGGCGGCGGTGATGATGAGTTTATCCATGATTTTGTTGTTATTAATTTTTTACTTTCATTTTTTGCCAGGAGCCGTCTTTGTATTTGCCGCCAGCGATACCGGAGATTTCCTGCCATTTGTTCTGCAGGGCGGATTCCTTGCTGAGCTTGGGGCCGATGTTCTCGTAGAGATCTTGGTAGGTATTGGTGAAGATGTTGTCCTTGAGGCTCTTCATTTCCTTGAGGAGGAAGTAGGTAAGGAATCCGTGTTGGTATTGGTCGAAGGCGTATGCCGTGCGGTCGAAGTCCGCAGAGAGGAGGATTACGGCGTCGGCGCGGAGGTTCGATTTTCTTTTCTTCTTGCCTTTGTCGTTGCTTTGAGGACGGTCGGCGCGGAGGATGGGTTTGCCGTCACGGCCGTTGCCGTCGAAAGAGGCGTCGACGATAAGGGTGAAGTCCTTTACTGGTACGGCTTTGGAGTTGAACATGTTGCAGAGCTCGTCGATGGAGATGCACTGCTCGGCGAGGCGGCGGGTTTCTTTCTTGGAGAGGACGATGTCGAAGTTGTCAGTGGGGGTGGTGTTCTCCTTTTTGCGCCCGAAGAGTTTGCAGCCGCTATTCTTTTTGCCCTGAAGTGAAGCTATGTCGTTGATGTCGATGCCGTTGGGGATGAGGTAGTGCTGGTCGGAGAGGTCGGTGAAGCCGTGGCCGGCGAAGTAGATGATGATGTTGGCGCGGGGAACCTGAGTGTCTCCGTTATGACCAGCGACGGCTTTGGCCAGGTCGGTGAGCCAGTGGACGCCTTCCTGGAAGATGGTTTCCTTGGTGGCGTTGCTCAGGAGTTTCACTTGGCGTTGGGGGATGCCGAGGGTGCGGACGCAGTAGCGGCTGAGAATCTCGCCGTCGTTCAGCGCATAGGGTACGTTGGGAATCAATTCTTTCTCATACTGCTCGTTTGCGATGATGAGCACGTAGGTGTCAGGATTCTTCTGTTCAGTCACGGGGATGTTGAGGTCGACGAAGGCATCCTCCATACGCTGGCGCTGCATGCGCTCGACGGTCTCGGCGAAGACGTCTCTGACGCGGATTTCGATGCTGGAGCGGCGATAGTAGTGGGTGTTAACGGAGTCTTTGTAGGACTGTGTGACGTAGCGGAAGTTGTTGATTGTCTGTCGCAAGGCGGGGATGGTCTCTTCCAGTTTGGCCCGGACGCCCTGGGCGCGGATGTAGGCCAGTTGGCAGTTGTTGTTGATGCCAGACTGGCGGTCGACGGAAATGCGAAGACGTTCGCCGTTGAAAGTCACGGGGCAGTAGCGGAAGTCGCCGAAGCGGCCATCGTAGGGTACTGTGGTGGTGAATTCGGTGCCGTCGGCAGAAGAGGAGATGGTGATTTCGGCTTCTTTTCCAGGACGGAAGATGTCGTTCAGCAGGTTGGAGATGAAGTATTTGGTGAGGCTGCAGATGGCGCGGGCGCTGTTTGAGGAGTCGACGTCGTAGGTACCAAGGGGATAGTCGTCGGTGTAGCCTTCGATGTGTTTGCAGTTGTAACTCAGGCGATAGAGGAGGTCGAGATGCATCGAGCCATCGACATAGAAGGTGTCGATGAGATCGGTTTCCACACGGATATAGCTCTCGTCATATAGCTTCTGGTCGTTGGGGAGCGACGCCAGAGTCTTCTCGGCATAGCGCTGCATGGTCTTTTGACGCTCGAGGACAACCTGGGAGAGGGAGTCGCGAATTTCGCCCTGATATCTGCGGTTGAGAGTTTTTTCGTTGTTCTGAGCCTGCAAGGATGTGAACATCAACGAGAAGAGGATGAAGTGTATATACTTTTTCATATATTTATATTGTTCCAAAACAAAATGCAAAGATACAAATAAAAATGAACATGGTAAAAATAATTTTCCTTCAATCGACCTATGATCTTCCTACCAACACCCTACCAACTCCTACCGTGGTAGGAGTTGGTTAGGAGTTGGTAAGGGGTTTGTAGGGTGTATGTGCTTATTTTATAGTGATTTATACATATTTTAATATTTAAGTTAATTTATGTTAATAATTTGATATAAAAAATAAACCGGAGGTCTTTTGGGAGGACTTCCGGTTTGTTGGGCGGGTGCGATAGGAGCCGCAGCAGGCTGCGTCTCTACTAATTTATGGGTTGAACTTGCTGGCGGAGGGTTTGAATATCGAGTTGCTGGTAGCCGATGGAGGATGGATTGGAGAAGTTGTCACGGTTGTTGTTGTAGGTTTCGCGGTCGTATTCGGTAGCTTTGTCGAAGAGGGCACGGGCGACGAGGATGAGTAGTTGTTCGGTGTCGATGCGGCCCGAGTTGTAGAGGGCAAGTTGTTGTTCGGAGAGGTATTTGGAGATTTTGTCAAGTTCATTTTCCGGCAGGCGGCCACTGTCGTCGATTTTTTTGCGCAGTTGCGGGAAGTTGACCCATGAGGTGATTGTGGTTTCGAGAAGGGCTATGTTGTTCTTTTTCTTGTCGGTATAGTATCCGAGGTAGGCGTGGCATGGTTCGACGAAGATGACTGGGCGGAGGCCTATCTTGCGGAGTATGGAGGCGAAGAAGACGCAGGCATCGACGCAGTTGGCCTGGCGTGTGTTGAGTACTTCGTCGAAGAAGCGGATGTGCTGGACGTTGGCGCGAGGGTTGGGGTTGGGTGTGCAGGAGATGGAGGAGTAGGTGATGCCGCGGTTGAGGGCGTAGTACCAGACGGCGAAAGCTTGTTCTGTGACGTCCTGTGTGCGGCCTGACTGATAGCCGGTGAATCGGGAGACGATGCCTTGGTCGAGGATGTCGGTGAGTATCTGTGGGATGGCGGGGTGCTCTTCGTTAACGTAGGCTGCGAAGAGGAAGCGGGTGTCGACGATGGGACCATCGGGGGATCGGAGGGAGAGAGGACATTCGTTGATGGAGCGGACATCGATGTGGAGGTTCTTGATGTCGACTTGTTCGTCGTTGATGAAGCATTGGAAGGTGAGGTCGAGGGGGGAATGTTGGCGTATTTGACGGAGTTGGTCGTATTTCCATTTGATGGCAATGGGGAAGGTATAGGTTTGTCCTCGTGTGGGGAGGATTTCCTGGAGGATGGTGACAAAGTTGAGGGCGGAAGAATCGATGACGACGCGGAGGACGGCATTGTTGGCGGGGGAGGTGACGGAAACGGAGAAGGTGGAGTCGGCTTGAATTTTGGCGAGGAGGAGCGAGGGGTAAAGTTGGTCAGCGAGGAAGGGGAGAGCCTCAGCCTTGAAGTTGACAGTTTGCGGGTCGAATTGCTTTTTGCCGGTTGTGTTGCATCCGATGAAGAAAAGACAGCAGAGGCAACAAATGCAAATTATTGCACAATGTCGGGCTTTTGATTGATGAATTCTGACCATTGCTTTTTTGTTGATTTATGGGTTTTCTTTTTGGCTCTCAGTTGTTCTTGCAGGTTGGCGACGGGGTTGGAAAGATGGAGGTGGCAGGTGTAGGCGACGGCGAGTGCGTCGGTGGCGTCGAGGTATTTGGGGGTCTGTTGGAAGCCGAGGATGGACTGAAGGATGGTGGCTACTTGTTGTTTGGAAGCGTTGCCGTTACCGGTGATATGCTGTTTGATGACAGAGGGTTCATATTCGGTGACGGAGAGGTCGCGGGAGATGGCAGCAGCGATGGCTACGCCCTGGGCGCGACCGAGTTTGAGCATGGACTGTACGTTTTTGCCGAAGAAGGGTGCTTCGATGGCGAGGTGGTCGGGGTGGAAGGAGTCGATGAGGCGGGAGGTGGAGAGGAATATTTGTCGTATGCGGAGGTTGAACTCCGGTATTTTCTTAAGGTAAAGGACATCCATGGCGACGATGTGGGGAGTGGTGCCGTCGGTGTCAAGGATGGAGTATCCGAGAATTTGGGTGCCAGGGTCGATGCCGAGGATGAGCATATTCTTTTAGGAGTTAAGGCAAGTCTTGTTTTGTTACAGTGAGGGTGAAGCGAGAATCGAGTTTATGGCGGAGGAGGTAGAGGAGGAGGATGTAGAGAGCAAGGGTGGCGAAGGTGAGGAGTATGACGAGGGGTTCAGAGAGGCCTGCGAGGGAGGCCGTGAGAACGACGGCGACGAGGAGCAGCGCAGGCAGGAGGTAGGCCCACCAGGTGGCAAGGAGCCCCCGGGAGTGGTCGATGGTGACGGTGACGGGATCACCGACTTTGAATGATGCGTTAGTGGGTATGTCGAGGGTTTTGGTTTTCGATTCGGCAAATCCGCATTTCGAGTGTGCTTGGCAGGCCGAGCAGGCAGAGACGGAGGTGATCTGGACGGTGACGGCTCCGGGCTTGACGGCAGTTACTGTTCCTGGGTGTTGCATGATGGGTTATGGTTTAAGAGTTAACTATCTGAAGGAGATGATTCCGTTGCAGTTTTTAACGCAGCGGCCTTTGCGGTCGATGGCGTGGTAGCGGCCTTGGAAGTAGACGTCGGCTCGGCCATAGCGGAAAGGAGAGGCAATGTCGAAAATGAAGGGGAGGAAGATGTCACCATGGGTGTCGACATAGCCCCAGAAACCGTCTTTACGGACGGCGGCGAGTCCTTCGGAGAAGTTGTAAGCTTCTTGGAAGTAGAAAGGAATGGCGAGGTTGCCTTGGAGGTCAACGAAACCGAGGCGTCCGTTTTGTTCGACAAGGGCCAGGGAGTCGTAGTAGACGTATTTCATTCCCTTGGGTGTCCGGTTCTGGTATTGGAGGGGAAGGATGATGTTGCCGAGGGTGTCTATGATGCCGCAACTGTCTCCTTCACGGACGAAGGCTCGTCCTTGGGAGAAGAGCCCTATTTCATCATAGATGCAGGGGATGATTTCGTCTCCCTGGAGGTTGAGGAAGCCTTGTTTCCCATCGCGGTAGACGCCGATGCGGTTTTCGGAAACGGCGGTGGCGGGGAAGTAGTAGGGGGGGGTGAGTTGGTTGTTCTTTGTCTGGTTGTTTCCATGGGGGAGGGCGTAAAGGGCCATGCCGAGAGAGTCGCCGGCAAAAAGAGTGTAGTGGTCTGGGATGGTGAGATTTTCGTGCTGGATGGTGATGATTTCGTTACCAAGAGTGTCGATGATACCCCAGCGGTCATAGCGACGGACGGGTGCGAAACCGTCGGTGAAGGGGTGTGCGTTTTGGAAGACCGGAGGGAAGAGTTGGCGGCCGAGAGTGTCGATGAAGGTGTAGAAGGTGAAGAAAGAGTCGATGATGAGTCCTACGGCTGCGCGGTTTTGGACGAAGTGGCTGGCGTTATAATATTGGATGGGGATAACGATGTCGCCACTCAGGTCGGTGTATCCGGTGAGGTTGTCTTTGACAACAGCAATACGGTTGGAAGAGGGTAACCCTACCGCGTCGTAGAGGCAGGGGACTACCTGCCGGCCCGTGGAGTCGATGAGGCCTGCCAGGAGCGGGGGATCCTGGTTGGGCTGGGTGGGGTAATCAGGGTCATCGACCCACACGCGGCAGTAGCCATTCGAGAACTGGTCGACGTAGCGGAAAATGTTGGGGACGATAACCCTACCGTCGCTGCGTTTAAAACCGTAGAGGTTTCCTTCCCGTGTCGTCTGGATGCCGTCAATGTAATATATGTCGCAGCCACAGGTGGTGTCGGTGTCATAGGTGATTTTTTGTCCCCATACCTCACCCATCAATCCCATCATCCCGATGAACCCTAGTATTAATGTCCTTTTCATATCCTTTCAAGGTTTTCCTCCTGGCACCATCCTGTTGTGCCGTCGGCAAGGGTTATTTTGTCCCATCCTGCAAGAGTTTCCGTAATGGTTACTTTCGTCCCCTCGTGGAGGATGAGTTTGTCGACACTTTCGGTTTCGGGTGAACTCTTGACGGTGACCGAGGGTTCGATGACGATGGCCTCCCTGTGGCTATTGTAGTAATGGGTCGACTTGAAGAGGAAGAACAGCGCTAAGAGGGAGAACAGGGCGAAGAGTAGGAGGGTGAGGAGGGATATTTTCTTGAAAGTGATTCTGTGCGTGAGGAATAGGGTAACGAGGGATACTCCGGTGAAGGTGAGGAAGAGGAGGAAGAGGATTTGCCACGTATGGGGTGTGACGCGTGTGATGAGGGCATTGTACCAGTCTACAACGAAGAAACGGGGGAGGTCGGTGATGCGGTCAACGGTCTTGCTGTTGGCAAGCTGGAGGTTCTGGCGGGCGTCCGACATGGTGGGCTCGAGACGCAGCGCCCGCTCGTAGTTGAGGATGGCGAGCCCCAGCTGCTCTGTGCGATAATAGCTGTTGCCGAGGTTGTAGTGAAGGTCGGCCGAAGTGTATCCGTCGGCAATAATTTTTTCGTAGCTCTCGATGGCTCCTTCATAGTCCCCCGTCCGATAGAGCGTGTCCCCCTTGCTCCCATCCTGACCCCACACCTCACCCATCAAACCCATTAAACCTACTAAACCTATTATAAATGCCTTTTTCATAAAACCTTAAATCTTAAACCTTAAACCTTAATCTTAAATAAAAAACCTTAAACCTTAAACCTTAATCTTAAATAAGATTCACAATCATCTCAAGCGCTTCGTCGTAGATGGTCTGCATCTGTGCATGGGCGTCTCCAGGTGCGAAGCGTGCCATATCAACATCCTGCAGCACTTTCATGATGTTTTCCATCTGCTCTGCCCCTACTTGTTTCTCTCCTAGGCAGGCCGCAACGCTGTCGCGGTTCAGTTGAGAGAGAGGTATGCTGTATTTGTCTGATAGACACCCCCAGATGGCTTTGTAGATCTCCTCATAGAATCCCTCACTACCCTCGCTGCCCAACAGAGAGGTAGCCTTCTTCAGTCGGCGGCGGGCCATGCGGATGGCCTGTCTCTTGCGCATACCCACAACGTCAATTGCGTCGGCCTGGCGCTTCTTGCCCCAAACGATGGCTATGCCCGTGAGCAGGACGATTAGAACTAAGGCGAGATAGAATGCTACTTCTGCATGCTCCTCCTCTTTTAGGGGCTTTAGGTTGCCGAGAGGGTGGATGTAGTTGATGTCGCGGTTCAGCAGCCGCACATCGTCTTTGCTCGTCGAGGCGGAGGCTTTGCCTTTGGCCACATCTATCGTCTGGGCTGGAATGGTGAGCGTGACGTACTGGGAGGTGGTGGGGTCAAAATAAATAAATTTATAGGCGGGAATGGTGAATTTGCCTTGGCTGCGGGGAATGAGAACCCACTCAAAGGTGCGGCTGCCGCTGACGCCATTGTCGCCGCGGGTAATGTTGTCATCAATCTGCGGGTCATAGACCTCGAAGGATGAGGGAAAATCCGGCGTCGTGGGGGTGATGAGCATCAGGTTGCCTCGCCCCTTGACGGTAATACGGTACGATACAGCCTCGTTGGATTTCACCTTGTTGAGGTTTAGACCACCGTCCACAGAGAATGAGCCCACGCCTCCGGAGAAGGCGTCGGGACTCGCCGGGAGGGGCTTCACGTTGATGGGTACCGTCTTCGTGTGGAGGGGATAGTCGACGGCTTGTGCCATATTGAAGAACGGGTCGTCGAAGAGGTCCCAGATACTGCCCGAACGCCGGCGCCCGCTTTGCACAATGGCTTTCACGGTAAGGTCGAGGGGCTCGATGGAGAGTTTGCCGCTCTCTTGGGCGAAGAGGGCCCCCTTGCGGATCTCCGCCACCTGGTACTGCTGACCGCCCACGGTTTCGTTGTATTGCTTGATCTGCTTGCCCGTGGTGAGGTCTTCAGCCCAGAAGCCTTTGTTGCCGGGGAGTTTGTCGATGCCGAATTGCGAGATGGAGACACGGGTATAGATTTTGTAGGTGACGATGATTTGCTCGCCGAGATAGGGGTTGGACTTGTTAACGGAGGCGCGTGCGAAAAGGGTCTTGTTGTCGATTTTCGAGGCGGGCTGGGGTTGCTGAGCCCAGGGGTCGTAGGCTTGGCGGCGCTGTTGCTGAGCCTGCTGCTGTTGGCGCTGCTTGAGTTGTGCTTGGCTCAGTTTCTCGACCTTGATGGAGAAACTGTTGGAGGAGATTTTCTTGCCGTTGGCGGTACAGGTAGCGGGGGAGACGGTGAAGGTTCCCTCGACGTCGGCTAGTAGGCGGTAGGAGAAGGAGGTCTGGGTGGAGGAGGACATCTGGCCGTTGATGATTGAGAAGGACTGTTGGGAGCTGCGGTTGGGGCCGGACTGGAGGGAGAAACCCTTGAAGTTGGGGCCGCGGAAGTCGGAGGCCTGATCGTTGATGATGAAGGTAACGGTGAAGATGTCGCCCTGAAAGACTTGTTTGGGCGCCTGTACGGACATTTCCTGAGCCTGAATTCCCAGGATGCTCATTAGTCCGATTAAACCTATGATGGCAAGTTTTCTCATGATAGTTGTTTTTTTACCAGTCTTTGTCGCTAGGGTGACTGTTGGCAGCCTGCACCTTCTTGGCTTGTTCCTTGAGGCTTTGACGCTCGTTGTTTTTCACGGCCTCTAACATGCGTTCGGCATCTTGTTTGCGATGTTCCATCTGGTTGGGGCGCTTCTGGGTGTCCTTCTGGTCTTTTGGGTCGCCTTGCTGGTTCTGATTCTGTTGATTCTGGTTGCCCTTGTTCTGCTGGTCTTTGTTTTGTTGGTTCTGCTGGTTCTGCCCGTTTTGGTTGTTTTGGTCCTGATTCTGTCCTTGACCTTGCTGGTTCTGTTGCTGCTGCTGGGCTTGCTGGAGGAGGCGGCGGGCATAGGCGAGGTTGTAGCGGGTGTCGTCGTTCTTGGGGTCGAGCTTGAGGGCCTCCTGATAGCTCTGGACGGCTTGTTGGAAGTATTGCATTCCCTGCTGGGGATTATCCATGCCGGCTTTAAGGAAAGAATTGCCTTTGTTGTGGAGGGTTTGTGAGCGCTGTCGGTCGCTGAGGTTGGTGGATTGGAGGGCCTGGTCGAAGTGGCGCACAGCCTCGTCGTACTTTTTTTGGCGATAGAGAGCATTCCCGAGGTTGTACTGTCCACGGTAGTCCGTGCTGTCGGACTGGAGGGCACGGCGGTAGAGTACTTCAGCTTTATCGTATTTCTCTTTCTTAAAGTTACGGTTGCCGTCGCGCAGCTGGTGACGGTTGGCCTGGGCGAGGGCTTCACCCGTGAGACCCATTGAAAAAATTATTGCTATTGTGAGTATCTTCTTCATTGGTTTTTCTCGTCAAATAGTTTCCATTTTCTGTTTCTTCTCTCGTAGAGAATGACCTCGGCCAAGAGGCAGAGGAGAGCTGCCGCGAGGGGATAGATGTAGCGGCTCTCGTAAGCGCTGAAGACGGCTTCGCCCATTTCCTCTTTCTCGAGACCTTGGATGATGGAAGTGATGTCGCTCAGGCCGCTGCCGGCGTTGCTGGCGCGGAGGTAAGTGCCGTTGCCGGCGGAGGCTATCTGGCGGAGCATGTCCTCGTTGAGGTGGGTCATGATGATGCTTCCGTTCTTGTCGCGCTTATAGTTGTTGGTGCGGCCGCGGGGGTTGTATTCCGGGATGGGGGAGCCTTCGGGGAGGCCCATGCCGATGGTGCAGACGCGGATGCCCTGTTTGGCGGCTTCGCGGGCGGCGCCTACGGCGTCATCCTCATGATTCTCACCGTCGGAGATGACGATGATGGCGCGTCCTTTGTTGATTTCCCATTTACGGTCGGGGTCGCCGTAGCCGAAGGTTTCCATGCTTTTTTGGATGGCGTCGCCGATGGCGGTGCCTTGCGAGGCTATCATGTCGCAGGAAACCTGGTCGAGGAAGAGTTTGGTGGCGCTGTAGTCGTTGGTGAGCGGCATCTGGATGAAACTGGTGCCGGCATAGACGACGAGGCTGACACGGTCGCCGGTGAGGGAGGAAAGCAGGTTGGTGACCACCTTTTTGCTACGTTCGAGGCGGTTGGGCTGTATGTCTTCGGCCATCATGCTGTTGGAGACATCGAGGCAGATGGCGATGTCGCTACCGGAGCGCTTGCCTTTTTCGATCTTGGTGCCGAACTGGGGGTTGGACAAAGATACAATCAGCAGAGCTATGCCCGTGAGCGTCAGCGCCATCTTGAAAGCGGGGCGCCAAGGGGAGCGGTCGGGGATAAGGCGACCGAACATTGAGCGATCGCCCCATTCTTCGAGGCGTCTCCGTTCGCGCCAGCTCATCACTCCCCACAACACTCCTGCCAGCGCTACCAGAAGCAGTAGCCACAGATATTCGATATGTTCAAAATGTACCATAACTGTTTATACTTTAAACCAAACCCACTTGAGCAGTGCTTCTGCGATGAGCGCAATGAAGGCAAGCCAGAGCCAGAAGGCATACTCGTCTTTGGTCTGCGCATACTGAGTGACGTCGATTTTGCTTTTTTCCATTTCGTCAATTTGGTCGAAGATTTCCTTGAGGGCTTTCTTGTTGGTAGCGCGGAAATAGCGGCCATCACTGGTGGCTTGGGACATTTGGCGCATGAGAGGCTCGTCGATTTCCACGTCGATATTTTGGTAGTGGACACGTCCGAACTGGTCGCGGAAAGGGTAGGGGGCTTTCCCCAGCGAACCCACGCCGATGGTGTAGAGTCGGATGTTGTACATTGCCGCTATTTCTGCGGCACTGAGGGGGTCCATGCTGCCTTGGTTGTTGACTCCATCGGTGAGGAGGATGATTACTTTGCTCTTGGCCTCACTGTCTTTGATGCGGTTGATGGCGGTGGCCAGGCCGTCGCCGAGGGCGGTACCGTCGCGCATGGTGCCGCTCTTGAGGTTGCCAAGTTGCTTGAGCAGGACCTGATGGTCGATGGTCAAGGGTACCTGAGTGAAAGCCTCACCGGCGAAGACGACGAGGCCCATGCGGTCGGTCTTGCGGCCTTCGATGAAGTCGGCGGCGACATTCTTAGCGGCTTCCAGGCGGTTGGGCTTGAAGTCTTCGGCGAGCATGGAACCCGAGAGGTCCATAGCCATCACGATGTCGATACCCTCCACGGTCATTTCCTGACGGCTCAGCTGGCTTTGCGGACGCGCCAATGCAATCACCATAGCGCCTACGGCCACCACACGCAAAGCATAGGGTAGCCAGCGCAAACGGGCACGGAGGCTCTTTTTCACGCCGTCGAAGAGGGAGATGTTTGAATGCTGGAGGGCGGCTTCCTGCTTGCGGTAGCGCCAAAGCCACCATGCTGCCAGCAGCGGCACCAGCAGTAATCCCAGCAGCATCCACGGATGTTCAAAGGAGATGTTATGCATTGGGCACCTCCTCTTTTGGTTTCACCTGTTCCCACAAGGATTTCACAAACTCCGTGGCCTCGCTCATCGAGCGGTCGTGCTCGTGAGGCAACGGTTCGCTTTTGGCGAATTTCACGAGGTCGGCGGTGGTGAAGATGTCGCGTAGCAGCGAATTGTCCACTGTCCACTTTCCGTTTTCCATTTCCTCGATAGTTTCGTCGCTCGTCATGTCGGTGGCGCGGATGCCAGTGGCCTCTTCGATGAAAGTGCGCACGGTATCGGTGAGCTCGGTGTGGTATTCTTTGACCCGGCCCGATTGCCACAACTGTTTCTGTCTTAAGGACTCGAGGTTGTCGAGGGCGCGTTCTTCGGGCGTACGGGTGTCGACGGGCTCGTTGCTCAGCCACTCGCTCACCTTGCCGCTTTTCCATTTTTTCCAGAACCACCAGCCGCCAAAGGCCAGTGCCAGAATGCCCAAACCGAGCAGTATCCAGCGGAAAATCTCCCAGAAGGTGTAGGGTACTTTTTCTATCGGGGCAATGTCGCGGATTTCGGCTGTGGTAGTGTCCACGTCGACATCGAGCACTGTCAGCATTAGAGAATCGTCCTCGCTCAGCCTCACATAGTGTGTGCCGGGCTCGAAACTTGTCAGCGTGGTGTAGAGGGTGTGCTGCGTGCTGTCATAGTTCTGGCTTAGGGCCACTATGCCGTTCTGGCTCAGTTGCTCGGTGGAGGGATAGGTGAGGGCGCGCTGGATGCTCAGGGTTGTCTGGTCACCCAGGGCGATGGTGTCGGCGCTCAATTTAGCAATGGCCTGCCCATGCACATGGCCCATCAGTCCTATTAGTCCGATGATGATTATCTTCTTCATTTAACTTCTCCTTGCAAGTAAGTTCTTCAGCGGTTTCACAAAATCCTCGCCTGTCCAGAGCGTGGCCATGTCGACGCCGTAGCGCTTCATAGTATTCTCCACTTGCTGCTCGTGCTCTGCATAGCGGGTATCGGCCATGCGACGCACCTCGGCGTTGCCGGTGTCAATCCATACCGTACGGGTACTCTCGGGGTCGTAGAACTTCACCAGTCCCAGATCCATCAGTTTGGGCTCGCGACGGTCCACCAGTCTCAAGGCCACCAGGTCGTGCTTGCCGGCGACCAGTTTCAATGCGTCGGTCCAGCCTGAGTCATAGAAGTCGCTCAGCAGGAATGTCGTGCAGCGTTTTTTGATGGCATTGCTGAAGTAGCGCAGGGCTTCGCCGATGTCGGTGCCATTGCTCTCGGGACGGAAGGTGATGAGCTCGCGGATGATGCGCAGGATGTGGGTGCGGCCTTTCTTCGGCGGGATGAATTTCTCGATGCGGTCGCTGAAGAGTATCATGCCCACCTTGTCGTTGTTGGCTATGGCGCTGAAGGCCAGCGTGGCGGCGACCTCGGCGGCCAGCTCTTCCTTGAACTGACTATTGGTGCCGAATCGGCCACTGCCGCTCACGTCCACCAGCAGCATTACCGTCAGCTCGCGCTCCTCCTCGAAAACCTTCACGTAGGGGTGTGCCAGGCGGGCGGTGACGTTCCAGTCGATGTTACGCACGTCGTCGCCATATTGGTATTCACGCACTTCGCTGAACACCATACCACGCCCCTTGAAGGCCGAGTGGTATTCGCCGCTGAACATCTGCTGGCTCAACCCCTTCGCCTTGATTTCTATCTTGCGAACTTTCTTGATTATTTCCTCGTCCATTGACCTATCAACTTATCAACCTATCAACATATCAACTTATTAGGGCACATCCACGCGGTTCAGAACCTCATTCACCAGTTCTTCGCTGGTCACGTTCTCGGCTTCGGCCTCGTAGGTCAGACCGATGCGGTGGCGTAGCACGTCCATGGCGATGGCGCGCACATCCTCGGGGATGACGTATCCGCGACGTTTCATGAAGGCATAGGCCTTTGCGGCGGCGGCCAGGTTGATGCTGCCACGCGGCGAGGCGCCGTAGCTGATCATCGGCGCAATCTTCTCCAAGCCATACTCCTTCGGGAAGCGGGTGGCGAAGACGATGTCGGTGATGTAGTTCTCAATCTTCTCGTCCATATAGACTTCGCGCACTAATTCACGAGCCTTCAAGATGTCGGCGGGCTTGAGGATGGGCTGCTGGTTGTTGGCGGCAGCCTGTTGTCCGTTCACCACCTGGTGCAGTATCTCTTTCTCCTCCACGCGCTTCGGGTAGCTGATGACCACCTTCAGCATGAAGCGGTCTACCTGTGCTTCGGGCAGGGGATATGTGCCCTCCTGCTCGATGGGGTTCTGCGTGGCGAGCACGAGGAAAGGCTCCTCGAGGCGGTAGGTCTGCTCGCCGATGGTCACCTGGCGCTCCTGCATGGCTTCCAGCAGGGCGCTCTGCACCTTGGCGGGGGCGCGGTTAATCTCGTCGGCCAGGATGAAGTTGCTGAAAATAGGTCCTTTCTTCACCTGGAATTGCTCGCTCTTCTGACTGTAAATCATCGTGCCCAGCAGGTCGGCAGGCAACAGGTCGGGGGTAAACTGGATGCGGCTGAACTTGGCGTCGATGGCCTTTGCCAGCGTCGTGATGGTCAAGGTCTTGGCCAGTCCTGGCACTCCTTCCAGCAGCACGTGGCCGTCGCTCAGCAGACCAATCATCAGACCTTCCACCATGTGCTTCTGGCCCACAATCTGCTTGCCGACTTCCATCGTCAGCATCTCCACCATCGCGCTCTCGCGTCCGATTCTCTCGTTCAATTCCTGAATGTTCACAGATTCCATATTCCTTATTTTTATATTGTCGAATTTTCCCCTATTAACTCTGAAAAATCATCTTTATTGCGTTTTTAATATTTTTTATAATTTGGCCTTTAAAAACAGTTGAAAACGACCAAAAACAAAATGTTAATTTTAACTTAAAAAACACTCCAAAAACAGCAAAAAACACTTCCTTTGGCACTAAACGCTAACTGGCTATAAACCAGTTATCAACTCCCTACCAACTCCTAACCAACTCCTACCACGGTAAGTGTTGGTAGGGGGGTGGTATGTGGAGGATAGTGTGTTACTATATTTAACATTTCCTCCGGTTATTTTTTTCGCCTCTCTACAGAGGGAGGAATTGGGCTTGTTGATAAAAAAAAAGAAATAAAATTCTTTATATATAAAAAAAAGTGTATCTTTGTACATTCATTGTTTAGCAAGAAAATAAAATATCTAATTAATTATTAATATCTTATGAAAAGAAACAAAGTACTTCTCGGCTTGTATGTGGGCCTTTTGACTTTGGCCGGAGGCGTCGCCAACGCCCAAGCGGACACGCTTTATGAGATTGGCCCCGACAATATCGGTGGCCAGGTCTCCAGCATCGTCGTCGACCAGCAGGACGCAAGCCGCAACACCCTCTATGCCGGTGCTACCACCGGCGGTCTCTTCCTCAAAACCCCGAGCACCGAGATTCTCAGCAATCTCTACTCCCGTCTCGGCATGGACGAGGCTAAGACCGAGCAACTCTCCACTCTCCACGAAATCTGGCACCGCGTGCCTTTCAAGAAAAACGGTAGGGAGATTTCTCTCCCCATCAGCAGCATGACCCAAGCTCCCAGCGGTGAGATTTTCATCGGCACCGGCAGCGACGTCTACGCCCATGGCACCACCTACGGCAAGATGTCTTGCAAAGGCATGGGTGTCTATTGCTATATATCCACTACCAACGAGTTCAAGCAGCTCACCGCCACCGACCCCGCCGTCGATACCAATTTCAAGGTTGTTAATGACATGACAAGCTACTACGACGCCGAGAGCGAGGCTTTCTATCTTTTCGTCGCCACCAACGGCGGTCTCTACCGATGGACCTTCTATGGCGACAGAAGCACCTGGAACTTCGCTGCCGCCCCCACGCTTGTCCAGAACGGCGAGGTGGACAATATTGTCGTTACGCCCTATTTCAAGATGGCCTTCTTCAGCGCCGGCAACCACCTCTATCGTTTGGGTGATATCACCGCCACCCCGCGTCCTGTCGACCTCTTCAACGGTAACCCCGCTTTCGGCGTCAACACCGTCTCCCTCAAGCTCGCCGTTACCCAGAACGACACGCTGGCAATCTATGCTATGGCCATTAACCAGGCGGGTTACATGGAGGGCCTCTACCGCTCTTCCGACGAGCAGAACTGGACCCTCCTCACCACCACCTCCATCATGCCCTTCACCTACACCTCCGGTATGACCTGCGGTGCCATTGCCATCGACCCCGCCAACACGCGTCGCGTCATCATCGGCGGTACCAATGTCCTCATGGGTGAGGGCTTTGTCGAAGGCGCCTACTTCCAGTGGACCACCACCTCGGCCAGCGAGTATGAACTCAACGCTGGCGACTACATGGCTTCCGTGTACTACAATACCTCCTTCATCCATTCCGGCATCCACCAGATTCTCCCCGTCTACCACACCGAGGGCAACTCCGACTACCACAGAGTCTTCTTCGCCACCGACGGCGGTATCTACTCCTCCAAGTTCTATGGCCGCAATGGCTTCGACACCGTCGTGAACGAGAACCGCGGTCTGAACAACATGCAAATCAACGACCTCGACGTCTCTCCCGACGGTACCATCATCATGGGCGCCAACTTTAACTCCTGCCCCATCATCGAGTCCCATCTCAGTCACAATGGTGGCAAGCCCTCCATCTCCTGGTATGACGACGGTTCGCTCGGCAACTTCAACCACACCGCTAATATCCTCTGGACCGGTAACGGCGGTGCTGTCGCCGCTTCCGCTTTCCAGCAGGTCTCTCCTCAGTCTCGCCGCACCATTATCGTCTCTTCCGAGGATGCCAACCTCGGCCGCTCCTATGCCGACTACCTCGACTTCACCAACACCAACACCTGGACCACCGGCGCCGGTTTCCGCTCCAACGAGCCCATCGCCGGCCCCCAAATGGGTTCCCTCTCTCTCTGGGAGACCGACACCAACAAGACTTTCAACAACATGATCAGAGTGACTGTCGATACGCTCGGCTACATCCTCCGCAAGCGCAACAGCAGCTACGACACTGTCTGGCTGGCTCTCCCCGGTACCACCCGCGCTGTGAGACTCGCCTATCGCGACTCCATTACCGGAATCGGCGACACCGTGAGACTCATTGATACCATCCCCGTGGGTACCGGTCGTGGTAGCAGTTTCCGCATCATCAGTGGCGACAAGGCCTTCTTCAACAGCCGCGGTAATGCCGACTACCCCTTCGAGTACACCTACACTGCACCCCACCTGGCTAAGGATACCCTTACCATTGTCAACCCCGTCCAGGCACGCATGGTCTTCATCGCCGATCTTTCGCTTCCTTCCGACAAGAAAGCGGGCGCCCGCTCGGTCTGGTTCTCTTGGGAACCCACCGACTTCACCAAGGTCTTCGACACCGTCGAGCTGGCTGCCGCTCAGGCTCTCCAAAAACAAGGTGAGGATGTCGACATGAACGCTGTCTATGAGAAATTCCATGTTGTTACCCCCATTCTGAACATCCTTCGTACCAGTGGAACGCCCTTGGCTAACCTCTATCCCCGTCAGGCTGTCTTCAGTCGCGACGCCCGCTGCGTATACGTCTCCGCCTACGATGAGGTTACCCATCGTTCGATGCTCTTCCGCATCAGAGGTTTCGAGAACGCCAACTTCAACCAGCCTTCGCGCGAACTCTACTACGACTTGAGCTACAAGAACAGTAGCCCTGTCCTCCAGGTCGACACCTTGCACTATAACGGTAGCGTGTGGTTCCCCCGTCCCATCAGCCATATTGCTGTTGATGGCCGCCGTGGTCAGGACCGCCTGGTGCTCACTTTCGAAGACTACTCCGACGCTATGGCCAACGTGTTGCTTGTCAACAACGCCAGCGCCAGCTATTCTATCAACGCCATTCCTCTGCCTGATGTCACCCTGCCCGTCTACACCGCTATTGTGGAGGATTCCCTCGGTACCATCTTTGTCGGTACTGCTGATGGTGTCTACACCAAGACCGCCACTACTAGCTGGCAGCCCTATAGCATTCTCACGGGTGTCCCTGTGACCACTATCGTTCAGCAGACCTCCAAACTGCCGATTCGTCGCAACCTCACCCACACCGCTATTACCCCCAACCATTATGTCTTCGCCAAAACCAAATGGCCGCGCGCCATCTACTTTGGTACCTACGGCCGTGGTGTCTTCATGAACATGAAGTATGTCACCGACACAATCAATGAGATTGTTGAACCGCAGGACTACGTGCCGGTTGCCATCCCCACTGTCCACAGTATCGGCAATAACAGCGTCAAGTTGTTCCCCAACCCCGTCTTCGACGAGGCCCACATGGTGCTCAATGTCACCGCTGCCGGTAATGGCGAGATGCGTGTCTACGACCTCAACGGCCGTCTCGTGATGCGTCGCAACCTCGGTCACATCTCCGAGGGTGAGCATGGCTACACCATCGACTGCAATGGTTTGGCCAAGGGTATGTACCTTGTCAATGTCTTTGTCAGCGGCCACACCGCCACTGCCAAGATGATTGTCCGCTAACAGGGCGTAAACAAAGAAAAGAGGTACCGCCCAAAGGCAGTACCTCTTTTTTAATAAATGAATACAATATATATTATATAGATGAACACAAATCTAGTAGAAGAACTCAAATGGCGCGGTATGATTCATGACATCATGCCTGGCACCGAAGAACAGCTCAAAAAGGAAGTCACTACGGCTTACGTAGGTATTGACCCTACGGCCGACTCGCTCCATATCGGACACCTCGTCTCCATCATGCTGTTGAAACACCTCCAGCTGGCAGGCCACAAGCCTTTGGCCGTTGTGGGTGGCGCCACCGGCATGATTGGCGACCCCTCCTTTAAAGCCCAGGAAAGAAAACTCCTCACCGTTGAGGAAATTCAGCATAACGTGCAGTGCATCCGCAAGCAGCTCGGTCGCTTCCTCGACTTCGACAACCCTGTCAACGGCGCCGAGATTTGCAACAACTACGACTGGATGAAGGACTACCTTTTCCTTGACTTCATCCGCGACGTGGGCAAGCACATCACCGTCAACTACATGATGACCAAGGACAGCGTGAAGAAGCGCATGGAGACCGGTATCTCGTTCACCGAGTTCAGTTACCAGCTCCTCCAGGGCTACGACTTCCTCGTCCTTTATCGCACCAAGGGCTGCAAACTGCAGATGGGCGGCAGCGACCAGTGGGGCAACATCACCACCGGTACCGAACTCATCCGCCGCATGGAAGGCGGTGAGGCGTTCGCACTCACCTGCCCGCTCATCACTAAGGCCGACGGTACCAAGTTCGGTAAGACCGAGGGCGGCAACGTCTGGCTTGACCCGGAGAAGACCAGCCCCTACAAGTTCTACCAGTTCTGGCTCAACTGCTCGGACGTGGATACTGCCAAATATATCCGAATCTTCACCCTCTTTTCCAAAGAGGAGATAGAGGCCATGGAGAAGCAACATGCTGAAGCTCCCGAACAGCGTATACTGCAGAAGGCATTGGCCAAGGACATCACTATCCGAGTCCACGGCGAAGAGGCATACAGCACCGCCATTGCCGCCAGCGAACTCCTCTTCGGCAAGGCCACTACTGAGCAGCTCAATGCTTTGGACCGCGCCACGCTGATGAGCGTCTTCGAGGGCGTGCCGCAGTTCACCGTGAGCCGCGCTGCCATCGAGGCCGGTGCCTCGTTGGTCGACCTCGCTGCCGAAGTGGGCATGTTCGAAAGCAAGGGAGCCATCCGTCGTGAGCTGAAGCAGAACAGTATCAGTGTCAACAAGCAGAAAGTAGGGGAGGATTGCACCCTCAATGCCGCCGACATCCTCGCCAGCGGCTGCATCCTCGTCCAGAAAGGCAAGAAAAACTACTACCTCCTCAACGTGGAGTAATAATTACAGTAAAGAATCCAATGTGGGATGGCCGGCCAAAAGCCGGCCATTTTGCGTTGCCACGCAATCCACTTGCGCCTGGCAACAGAGTTTGTTGTCGGCCTTGCGAAAGATGGCCTGGTGGAAGATGTAGCGGATACCTTTCTTCTCCGGGCATAAGCGGCACACATATTCGTCGCAGGGACGTAGCGGTACCTTGTAGGCAATCTCAAAACGTGCCACCACCACATCGATGCCTGCCTCGTGAAGCTCGGTAAAACTTACGCCACGGTCCAACACGTAGAGGTGACGTGAGTGCTCCATGTAGTGCTGATAGTTTGCATTGTTTACAATACCTTGAATATCACATTCGTAGTCGCGAACGATGTCGCTGTTCTCAAAGATATAATTCATGACATCTAAACGTGAAAAACGGCAAAATATTGCCCCCGAAACACTGAATAGTAACTAGTTGATAACCACCTATGAACGCCTTACCAACTCCTAACCAACTCCTACCACGGTAGGAGTTGGTAGGGGGTTGGTAGGCTGATGGTATGATATTAGAGCTAAGTAAATGTTAATTTTAACTTTTTTTTTAATTTGTCGCTTCCATGTCATTTTTTATTCGTATCTTTGCAATCCATTTAGAATGTTGAATTAAATTAAAATATTATGACACAAACAACTATCAAAACACTGAGAGACAACGCTGGAATGCGCTGGACTGCTCTGCTGCTCCTGGCTCTGGCCATGTTCTGCAGCTATGTTTTCATGGACATTTTGTCGCCTATCAAGGACCTGATGCAGGAAACCCGCGGCTGGGACAGCGAGTCGTTTGGCCGTATGCAGGGCGCTGAGGTGTTCCTCAACGTCTATGTGTTCTTCCTTATCTTCGCCGGTATCATCCTCGACAAGATGGGTGTGCGTTTCACCGCTGTGCTTTCGGGTGCTGTGATGCTGGTGGGTGGTATCATCAAGTTCTATGCTTGCAGCGAGAGCTTTATTGGCACTGGCCTTGAGACATGGTTTACCAACCATTTGAATTGGGATGGTCAGATTCCCATCATCGGTACCATCTTCCCCTTTGCCGAAGGCATGCCTGCTTCAGCCAAGTTGGCCGCCTGCGGCTTTATGCTGTTCGGTTGCGGATGCGAAATGGCCGGTATCACCGTGAGCCGCGGTATCGTGAAATGGTTCAAAGGTCGTGAGACCGCATTGGCTATGGGTTCCGAGATGGCTCTTGCCCGTCTGGGTGTGGCTACCTGCATGATTTTTAGCCCCTTCTTTGCTAAGCTCGGCGGCGAGGTTAGCGTGTCGCGTTCCGTCGCCTTCGGTGTGGTGCTGCTCTGCATCGCTCTCATGATGTTCATTGTCTACTTCTTCATGGACAAGAAACTCGATGCCCAGACCGGTGAAGCTGAAGAGAAGGACGACCCCTTCAAAATCAGTGACCTCGGCAAGATCTTCTCCAGCCTCGGATTCTGGCTGGTGGCCCTGCTTTGCGTACTTTACTATAGCGCCATCTTCCCTTTCCAGAAGTATGCCGTCAATATGTTGCAGTGCAACCTGACGCTCAATCCTGCCGAGCCTGGCTCCTATTGGGCTGGCGAGTCGGTGACCTGGGTGCAGTATGCATTGATGCTTGTCGTTGCCGCTGGCTCTTTCTCGAGCAACTTCATTAAGAATAACAAAGGTCTGAAGTTTGGCCTTATGGGTTTGGCAGTTGTGGCTTTGGTGATTTACTGCTACATGGGCTACATGCGTGGCACTGCCGAGACCATCTTCGCCGTGTTCCCGCTGCTGGCTGTGGCCATCACTCCCATCCTTGGCAACTATGTCGACCATAAGGGTAAAGCCGCCTCGATGCTGATGCTCGGCTCCATCCTGCTGGTCATCTGCCACCTCACCTTTGCCTTTATCCTACCTGCCTTCAAGGGCAATGCCATCGGTGGCACTGTTGTGGCTTATGTCACCATTCTCGTCCTCGGTGCAAGTTTCTCGCTGGTGCCTGCCGCCCTGTGGCCCTCGGTGCCCAAGCTGGTCGACGAGAAGATTATTGGTTCGGCCTATGCCGCTATCTTCTGGATTCAGAACATCGGCCTCGGCCTGTTCCCCGCCCTCATCGGCATCGTGCTCAACAAGACCAATGCCGAAGGTACTGCCGCCCACGAGCTCAACTATACATGGGCTCTCGTCATGCTGGCTGCCCTCGGTATCGCCGCCCTGCTTATCTCGGTCTACCTCAAGGCCGTCGACAAGAAGAAAGGTTATGGCCTTGAAGAACCCAATATCAAGGGAGAATAATTAGTTATAATACCAAAAAGTGGAGACGTGCCCCGCGTACGTCTCCACTTTTTTAAACTAGTTCGTACAATGGCAAACAACAAAACCGGTTTTTCTTCTACGTTCGGCGTGATAATGGCTGCCGCCGGCTCGGCGGTGGGCTTGGGCAATATCTGGCGTTTCCCCTATATCTGCGGACAATACGGCGGCGCCGCCAGTTTGATTGTCTATCTGTTTTTCGTCTTCCTGATTGGTATGGTGTTGCTGATGACGGAATTCGTTATCGGGCGCCGTTCGGGTTATGCTCCCCAAAAGGCTTTCCCCGCACTTGTCCCTAAGCGCCCGTCATGGAAGTTGGTTGGCCTTTTTGGCATGTTTACCTGTTTTCTTATTCTTGCCATCTACCTCGTTATTTCGGGCTGGACATTGGGCTACTTCTGGGAATCAATGACTGGTACGCTTGCTTCCATCGCCGATGACGGTTTCGCCGATCACTTTGCTAGTTTTGCTGCATCGACATGGAAACCGGTGCTGTTTTTGGTAGTGTTTCTGGTATTCACGCTATTGGTTATCCTTGGTGGTGTTCAGAAGGGTATCGAACAGGTGTCCAAACTGCTGATGCCCATTCTTCTGGTGTTGGTGATTGCACTCTGTGTGCGTTCTCTGACGTTGCCTGGTGCATCCAAAGGTATAGAATATCTGTTCCACCCCAACTTCGCGCTGCTCACATGGAAGGGTATCCTTGCCATTCTCGGTCAAGCATTGTTCTCGCTTTCCGTGGGTATGGGTGCCATGATTGTCTATGGGTCCTATATACCGCACGACAGCAACATTCTAAAGACTGCCACTTGGATTACGGTATGCGACGTGGCTATTGCTGTACTGGCGGGCATTGCCATCTTCCCGGCAGTCTTCGCTGCCGGTCAGGATCCCGCAGGTGGCCCTGGCCTGGTTTACCAGGTTTTGCCTGTGGTGTTTAACTCCATGGGAAAGATTGGCGTTCTCTTCGCGGTGGTGTTCTTCCTGCTGCTGACGCTGGCGGCACTTACATCGGCCATTTCGCTCCTCGAGACACTGACGGCTTGGCTTGCTGATAAGGGCATGAAACGCAATGTTGCGGCGGTGCTTGTCTCGGTGGCTGAGGTGGCGTTGGCGGTCATTGTGGCTTACTCGTTCAGCGGCGGTCCGCTCAGTGGCATTGTCGTTGGAGGGATGAACATCTTCGATTGGGTTGACAAGCTCACGGGTGCTTATCTGCCGCCCATCGGGGCTCTCCTGACTGTCATCTTCTTCGGATGGGTGATGAAAAAGGAGGACATCTACGACGAACTCTCCAACCACGGCGTGCTGAAGATTTCGTGGTTTAGAGTGTTCTATTATTTTCTCGTCCGCTTCATCGCCCCCGTGGCACTGCTGGTGGCGCTGGTGGGCGGAATCATTAATGCTTGATATCTTCCATCGCCCGCTGGACGAAGTGGTTCAGCGGCACGCTGGCGCGCCACACCTTCAATACCTCATCGAAAAGCTTCTCGGTTCCGAGGAGCTTTTCTGGCATTGTGTAACTGGTGCAGTAGTCCTTGTATTTCAGCAGGTCGGCATGTTCCCAGTCGGTGGGGTAGCCCTTGGGGACACGCTGCAACTTCTTCATGGTGAAGAACTCCGTGCCGAAATATTTCTTGTAGTTTTTTTCGTTCATGATGGCGAGGAAGTCGTCGGTGCAGTAGAATATTTCCTGACGGATGGCGTTGAGGGCTTCGGGTGAGGGCATGAAGATGCCGCCGCCGAGGTTGCAGGTGCCCTTCAATCCGTAGGCCTCCTCGGTGCCCAGCTGGAAATAGTAGCCCGGCACGCCGCTGTTCTTGGGCCCCCAACTGCTGAGGAAGCAGGCGATATGGGTCTTGTAGGGCGTCTTGTCGGCCGAGAAGCGTGTGTCGCGGTAGATGCGGTACACCGAGTTCTTGGCAGTCAGGCCCACCAGCGTGTCGTCATATTTCACCATCTCGTCGATGAGCGCCTGTGTAAAGACTTCAAAGTCGGCTTTGATGGCCAGCCAGCGGTCCTTGTGGTCGTTGAACCACGGCCGGTTGTTGTTCATTGTCAGTTTCTGCAGGAAGGGCAGGGTGTCGGGGTGTAAGGTTGTTTTCATATAAGGGTTCAAATCCGATTACTAAAAAGGGTGGTGACGAAATTAGTAAAAAGGGTGGCAAGGAAATTAGTAAAAAGGTAGGCAGGGAAATTAGTAAAATGGTCGGGGGTAAAATTAGTAATATCTTTTACAGGCTCCGCAGCCATTTGATTTCTTCGGCCCAGCGCATCGGGTCGGGGGTCTCGAGGATGATGGGCATGTTGTCGAAGCGGGCGTCGTGCATGAAGCGGCTGAAGAAGGCATTGCCGAGGAAGCCCTCGCCCAGCACCTCGTGGCGGTCGACATGACTGCCGTTACCTTTTTTGCTGTCGTTGAGGTGGATGGCGCGGAGATACTGGTGTCCTATCAGTCGGTCGAATTCCTCGAAGCAGAACATGTAGCCCATCTCGGTAGAGAGGTCGTAGCCGGCGGCGAGGGTGTGGCAGGTGTCGATGCAGACGCCCACGCGGCTCTTGTCGTCGATGCCCTCGATGATGCGGGCGATGTGCTCGAACTTCCAGCCGAGGTTGGTACCCTGTCCGGCGGTGTTCTCTATCACCGCCGTCACTCCCTCGGTCTTGCTCAGCGCCAGGTTCACCTCGCGTGCTATCTGGTCGAGGCATTCCTCCTCGCTGATTTTGTTCAAGTGGCTGCCGGGGTGGAAGTTCAGCATCGTGAGCCCCAACTGCTGTGCCCGCTGCATCTCGTCGAGGAAGGCGGCACGGCTCTTCTGCAGCGTCTCCTCGTCGGGCGAGCCGAGGTTGATAAGATAGCTGTCGTGCGGCAGCACCATCTCGGGCTTGAAGCCGCGGTCGACGAGCAGCGCACGGAAGCCGTCGATTTCCAGCTGTGGCAGCGGCTTGCTCACCCACGAGCGTTGGTTCCTAGTAAACAATGCAAACGCGTTGGCCCCGATGGCCTCTGCGTTCAGTATGGCGTTTCCCACGCCTCCCGATGCGCTCACATGAGCCCCGATGTATTTCGTCATAGTTTCTTCTTTTTTATGGTATGATAAAGCCGTGGGTATAGCCCACGGCTAAGATATTTTGCACTTTTGGGGGTGTTATGCTTTCAGCAGGAAGTTGAGGTCTGCATCAAGTGGCAACTCCTGAGTATTGGCGATGTTGGTTTTGAAGACTTTCATCATATTGGGCTTGCCAATGAGGGAGAGTTTGCCGTCTTCGAGCAGCAGGGCCGTGGCTTCGCGGATGGCGGCGACGGTGGCCTTGGGATTCACCATGATGTATTCCTTCAGGCGGTCGTCGCGAGTCTCGCCGCCGTGCTTCGGGTCGAAGAAGTCGGTGTAGTGCGGGTTGATTTGGAACGGCACCAGACCCATGCAGTCGAATGAGGCGGGCATGACGATGGGCATGTCGTTGGTGGTGCAGAGGGTAGGACCTGCCACGTTTGAGCCGGCGCTCCAGCCCATGTAGGGCATGCCGTCGAAGGCGCGCTGGCGGATGGCCTGCATGAGGCCCGTGCGCTGCAGTTCGCGGACGAGGTGGAAGGTGTTGCCACCGCCCACGGCCACGCAGTCGGTGTCGTATACGGCATTGATGGGCAGCGCCTTGTGGTGCACACTTGTGAGCTTCACGCCGAACTCCTTGTACACGGCAGCCACTTTGGCCTCGTAGGCGTCATAGCTCTTGGTTAATCCGTTCGGAGCCAAGCTAACGCCGGCATAGGGTACGAAGAGCACCTTTTTCACGTTGTGCCGACGGCAGAAGTCAGCAATCATGTCTTTGCACCAGCCGAGGTAAGCCTCGCCGCGCATGGTGCTGTTGCTGATAAGGAGGAGGTTTCTTTTGTCCATGGAATTATTTTTTTTAGGCATTCCTAGGATATCCTAGGCGTTCCTAGGAGTGCCTAGTTATTAAGCATCAATATTGGCGTATGTGGCGTTGGCCTCGATGAAGGCGCGGCGGGGCGGCACATCGTCGCCCATGAGGAGGGAGAAGATACGGTCGGCCGAGGCGGCGTTCTCGATTGTCACCTGGCGGAGCTGGCGGCCTTCAGGGTCCATGGTGGTGTCGCGCAACTGGTCGCTGTTCATCTCACCCAGACCTTTGTAGCGCTGCACGTGGATGCCCTTGTCGCCGAACTCCATGAGGGCGCGCTCGCGGTCGTCTTCCGTCCAGCAGTAGACCTGCTTGTTGCCTTTCTTGACGAGGTAGAGTGGGGGAGTGGCCAGGTAGACATAGCCGTTCTCGATGAGTTCCGGCATATAGCGGAAGAAGAAGGTGAGCATCAGGGTGTCGATATGAGCACCGTCGACATCGGCATCGGTCATGATGATGACCTTGTGGTAGCGCAGTTTGCTGAGGTTGAGGGCCTGCGGGTCCTCGGGGGTGCCCACGGTGACGCCCAGGGCGGTGTATATGTCGCGGATGGCCTCGCTCTCGAAGGCGCGGTGGCGCATCACTTTCTCCACGTTGAGAATCTTACCGCGTAGCGGCAGGATGGCCTGGAAGCGACGGTCACGGCCCTGTTTGGCGCTACCGCCTGCCGAGTCACCCTCGACGAAGAAGATTTCGCACTCGGCGGGGTCGTTGCTCTGACAGTCGGCCAGCTTGCCAGGCATGCCGGCGGAGCTGAAAACGTTGCTGCGCTGCACCATCTCGCGGGCCTTGCGGGCGGCCTGACGGGCGCGGGCGGCCAGGATGACTTTGTCCACGATGGTGTGGGCTTCGTTGGGATGCTCCTCGAGGTAGTTCTCCAGCATCTCGCTGACGGCCTCGTCGACGGCACCACGCACCTCGGCGTTGCCAAGTTTGGTCTTTGTCTGACCCTCGAACTGAGGTTCGGCGACCTTCACGGAGATGATGGCTGTGAGGCCCTCGCGGAAGTCGTCGCCGGTAATCTCTACCTTGGCTTTCTGCAGCAGCCCGCTGCGGTCGGCATAGTTCTTCAGCGTGCGGGTCAGGCCACTGCGGAATCCGGCCAGGTGGGTACCACCCTCATGGGTGTTGATGTTATTCACATAACTATGTAGGTTTTCGCTGTAGCCAGTGTTGTACTGCATGGCAATCTCGATGGGGATGCCTTTGCGCTCGCCCTCGATATATATGGCCTCGGGCATCAACTTCTCGCGGTTCTCGTCGAGGTAGCCGATGAAGTCACGGAGTCCCTTCTCGCTGTAGAAGTGATTGGCGCGCAGGGGAGTGCCGTCCTCTTTCATCTCGCGGAGATCGGTAATATCGATGGTGATGCCTTTGTTCAGGTAGGCCAACTCACGCATGCGTTCCAGTAGCGTGTCATACTTGTACTCGGTGACGGTGAAGATGGTGCCGTCGGGGTGGAAGGTGATTTTGGTACCCTGCTTGTCAGTGGTACCGACCTCTTTGACGGCATAAAGGGGTTTGCCCTTGCTATATTCCTGCTGATATATCTTGTGGTTACGGTAGACCTGCACAATCATGTGGTCGGAGAGGGCGTTGACGCAGCTGACACCCACGCCGTGAAGACCGCCGGAGACCTTGTAGGAGTTCTTGTTGAACTTACCGCCGGCGTGCAGCACCGTCATCACAACCTCGAGGGCCGAGCGGTGCTCCTTCTCGTGCATGTCCACGGGGATACCACGGCCGTTGTCCTCGACAGTGATGCTATTGTCCTCGTTGATTTTAACGTCAATTTTGTTACAGAAGCCCGCAAGAGCCTCATCGATAGAGTTGTCCACCACCTCGTACACCAGGTGGTGCAGGCCGCGTTCGTTCACGTCGCCGATATACATAGCCGGACGCACGCGCACAGCCTCTAAACCTTCAAGTACGGTAATGTTACTCGCACTGTAGTCAACATTCTGATTTTCGCTCATATAGTAGT
>ONCC01000015.1 GCA_900316235.1 uncultured Bacteroidales bacterium | reverse complement strand
CGGCCCGCAAGGCATTGTGCACGGTACCACTATCACTGTGCTGAATGCCGCCCGCAAGCTAGGCGGTGGCACGGCAGGCAAGCTCTTCATCACCGCCGGTCTTGGCGGCATGAGCGGTGCCCAGCCTAAGGCTGGCGACATCGCTGGTGTAGTCTCCATTACAGCCGAAATCAACCCCGCTGCCACGCAGAAGCGCTACACGCAGGGCTGGGTCGACGAGGTACACGATAACCTCGACGAGCTCTTCGTGGCCGTCAACAAGTCCATCGCTGCCAAGGAGGCGAAGAGCTATGCCTACCAAGGTAATGTCGTCGATCTCTGGGAATACTGCGCCGAGAAGGGCATCAAGGTGGACCTTGGAAGCGACCAGACTTCGCTACACAACCCTTGGGCTGGTGGCTACTACCCCGTGGGAGTCAGTTTTGAGGATGCCAAGGTGATGATGGCCGAGAAACCCGAACTCTTCAAGGAGAAGGTTCAAGAATCTCTCCGTCGCCATGTGGCTGCGGTCAATAAGCTTACCGCCAAGGGTATGTATTTCTTCGACTACGGCAACGCCTTCCTGCTTGAGAGCAGCCGCGCCGGTGCCGACATCTGGAATGCCGACAAGACCGCCTTCCGTTATCCATCATACGTACAGGACATCATGGGCCCGATGTGCTTCGACTACGGGTTCGGCCCCTTCCGCTGGGTTTGCACCAGCGGCAAGCCCGAGGACCTCGACAAGAGCGACCATATCGCCATGGAGGTGCTGGGTGAGATTGCTGCCACAGCTCCCGCAGAGATTCAACAGCAGATGCACGACAACATCCAGTGGATCAAGGGTGCCAAGGAGAACCACCTCGTTGTCGGTTCCCAGGCCCGTATCCTCTATGCCGACTGCGAAGGCCGCACCAAGATTGCTGCCCGCTTCAACGAGGCTATCAAGAAGGGTGAAATCTCCGCACCCATCGTGCTCGGCCGCGACCACCACGACGTGAGCGGTACCGACAGTCCCTTCCGCGAGACTTCGAACATCTACGACGGCTCGAACCGTTGTGCTGATATGGCTGTGCAGAACGTCATCGGCGACAGCTTCCGTGGTGCTACGTGGGTCTCTATCCACAACGGTGGCGGCGTAGGTTGGGGCGAGGTGATGAACGGTGGCTTCGGTATGGTGCTCGATGGCAGTGAGGCCTGTGACCGCCGTCTCCGCATGATGCTCCACTGGGACGTCAACAACGGCATCAGCCGCCGCTCCTGGGCCCGTAACAACGAAGGCGCCATGTTCGCCATCAAGCGCGCCATGGACATCTGCCCCGAGCTCAAGGTCACGATGCCCAACCTTGTCGACGACAGCGTCCTTGAAGGTTTGTTCTAATAGTGTATTCTTAGGAAAAAAGCCCTCACGTCAGGTGAGGGCTTTTTTATTATTCATTTTTCTTCATCCAGTCGTGCTGTTCGGCGGTGGCCGTGAAGAACGCGTCACCGCTGCTGTTTAATGCCGTCTCCACGCTGTCCTGCACCACGCCGATGATGAAGCCGATGGCGACGGCCTGCATGGCTACGTCGTTGCCAATGCCGAAGAAGGAACAGGCCATGGGAATGAGCAGCAGCGAGCCGCCGGCCACGCCCGAAGCGCCGCAGGCACCGAGGGTGGCTATCACCCCGAGGAACAGGGCCGAGACAAAGCTGACCTCGATGCCAAGGGTATGGGCCACAGCGAGGGCGAAGACGGTGATGGTGACGGCCGCACCGTCCATATTGATGGTGGCACCTAGCGGAATGCTGACAGAATAGAAATCCTCGTCAAGTCCCAGCTTCCGGCACAACGCCATATTGATGGGGATGTTGGCTGCCGACGAGCGGGTGAAGAAGGCTTGCAGACCGCTCTCCTTGAGACAGGTGAAGAGCAGCGGGTAGGGATTCTTCTTGGTTAAGATGAAAGCAATGAGGGGGTTGAAGATAAGGGCATTGGCTAGCATGCACCCCATCAGCAGCAGGAGCAAGTGGCCATAGGTGGAGAAGACCGACAGACCGCTTTCTCGCACGGTGGTGAACACCAGTCCCAAGATGCCGAACGGGGCGAACTGAATGACCCAACGCACCACCTTGGTGACTACCGACGAGAGGTCGTGCACCACGTCGACGGTGGCTTTCGACGCCATGGTCTTCAGCGAGATACCTATCACGATGGACCAGAAGAGTATGGCGATATAGTTGGCATTGGAGATGGCTACCACAGGATTGGCCACCATGGAGGTGAGCAGGTTGGAAAACACATCGCTCAACGAGCCTACGGAGGAGTCGACCGAGGCTGTTTCGGCCAGGTCCAGCGTCACTGGGAACAGGAAACTTCCCACCACGGCGCAGACAGCGGCGATAAAGGTGGAGAGTATATAGATGGCTATTAGCGTTGTGAACCGCCGCCCGTAGCCTTTACCGGCTTTGGCAATGGACGACATGACGAGTACCGCCACCAGCACCGGCGCAATGCCCTTCAAGGCGCTGACGAAGATCTTTCCCAGTAGGGAGATAGCTTCCCATTGAGGTAGAGTGAGACCCAGGACGGCACCTATCAGTAGACCAATGAATATTCTCAGCATCAGGCTGATGCTGGTGTATTTCTTCAAAAGTGTGGTGGCGATGTTCATGACGATTGTTTTTATTGTTAATCTGAATGCAAAGATACGAAAAAAAATGAAATACGAATCCTTCGGACAATAAAATGCAAGAAAAGACGTTTCCTCAATACCTAATATGCGAACCACAAATACATTATAAAATGAAAGGAAGTTCCTCATTGTTCAAAAAGAACTACATTATGGGCGCCAGTATTGTATTGGCAGCCTTGGTGTTGGGCATCTTTATGGTCTGCACCGTCAAGACACTGAAATCCTACGACGATACTGTCAAAGTGCGTGGTCTTTGCGAGAAGGAAGTGCCTGCCGACCGCGTGGTGTGGCGCATTAGCTACGGCGAGAAGGCTAATGATCTTGCTGACTTGCGCAACACTATTCGCAAAAACAACGACATTATCGTCAAGCAGCTGCGCGATGCCGGCTTCTCCGAGGAGGAAATTAAGGTAGGTAACGCCAGTTACGAGGACCGCTATTCGTGGGCCAGCAATCCCAACCAGATTCCCTTCCGCTACAATGCTAACCAGACTGTCACCGTCTTCACCAAGAACCTTGACCTGGTACGCAAGTTGCAGCAGACACTCGAGACCGACCTCGTAAACCAGAACATCCTGGCCAATACCTGGGCTGACTACCAGTACCTGGGTCTCAACGATATCAAACCCGAGATGATTCGTGAGAGTCTCGAGAATGCCCGTGTAGCTGCCGATGAGTTCGCCAACAATAGCCATAGCAAGATTGGCAAGATGCGCACCGCCTCGCAGGGCTACTTCGAGGTGGAGGACCTCGACGAGAATACCCCTCAGGTGAAGAAAATCCGTGTGGTGACTACCGTTGAGTATTATCTGAAATGAAAGATTCGGTAATCATTTATTCCGGCGGGCTCGACTCGACGACGCTACTCTACGAGGAGCGTGAACGTGTCGCGCTCGCCGTGACTTTTGATTATGGAAGCAACCATGCGGCACGCGAGATTGCCTGTGCTCGTCACCATTGTGAACAATTGGGCATCGAGCACATCGTCATCGAGCTGGGTTTCATGAGTCATTACTTCCAGTCGTCGCTCCTCAGTGGCGGCGATGCCATTCCCAGTGGCAATTATGATGAGGAGAATATGAAGAGCACAGTGGTGCCCTTCCGTAATGGCATCATGCTTAGCATCGCTTGCGGATTGGCTGAGAGTCGCGGCCTCAAGCGCGTGCTGATTGCCAATCATGGTGGTGACCACGCCATTTATCCCGACTGCCGTCCTGAGTTTATCCATGCGATGGACGCGGCCATGCGGGCCGGCACCTATATTAATGTGGAGATTGCAGCACCCTACACGAATCTCACCAAGGCTGACCTGGTGAGGCGAGGTGCTAAACTCGGCATCGACTACGGCCAGACCTACTCCTGCTATCGCGGCGGTGAAAAGCATTGTGGCACCTGCGGCACCTGCACCGAACGGCGTGAGGCTTTCCAAGAGGCGGGCATCGCAGACCCTACCATCTACGAATAATAAATAGTATGTACTACGTAAAGAAACATATTGAAGTCTCGGGAGCGCATAGGTTGGAACTGGATTATCCGAGCAAATGCACCCAACTTCATGGACACAACTGGCAGATTACCATCTATTGTAAGTCCAAGGAATTGAATCATAACGGCATGGTGGTGGACTTCTCCAAAATCAAGAGTCAGATTGTCGACCGACTTGACCATCAGGTCATCAACGATGTCATTGGCTGCAATCCCACGGCCGAGAATATCGCCCATTGGTGCCAGCAGCAGGTACCCAACTGCTACCGAGTCGACGTCCAGGAGACTACAGGAAATACCGCCACCTACGAAATCGACGAATGATAAAGGTAAACGAGATATTCTACAGTCTGCAGGGGGAGGGGTACTATGTTGGTTCCCCGGCAGTCTTTGTGCGCCTGAGTGGCTGTAACCTGCGTTGCCCCTTTTGTGATACGCAGCATGAGTGTGGCACCGAGATGAGCGAGGAAGAAATAGTGGCCGAGGTGGCCAAGTATCCTGCCCGATTGGTGGTTATCACCGGCGGCGAACCCTCATTGCAACTCACACGGTCGCTGGTCAACGCTTTGCATAATGCCAACCGTTTTGTGGCCGTGGAGACCAACGGCACTTACCGACTGCCGGGCAATGTGGATTGGATTACCCTCTCGCCCAAGGATGCCTATCTCGGCGACAGTGCCAAGCCGGTGCTCCGCATAGTTGATGAGATAAAGTTGGTCTTCGACGGCGAGCACGAACCTTCCATGTATCCCGGCATCATGTGTACTCATGCCCGTTTCCTTCAACCCTGCGATACCGGCGACCCTGTTCGCAACAGAACAATCACTGAGGCTGCCATCGAGTACATCAAGAAAGACCCCCGTTGGAAACTCTCTTTACAAATCCACAAAATCCTCAATATACGATGAACCGCGAACAAGATAATCTCCAGTCCTTAGGCCACAAGGCTGACATTCCCGAGACCTACGCTCCGCAGGTCCTTGAAGCCTTTGAAAATCGCCATCCCGAGCGCGACTACTGGGTGCAGTTCAACTGTCCCGAGTTCACCTCGCTCTGCCCCATCACCGGGCAACCCGATTTCGCCGAGATACGTATCCTCTACATCCCCGATAAGCGTATGGTAGAGAGCAAGAGTCTCAAACTTTACCTCTTCTCGTTCCGCAACCACGGCGACTTCCATGAGGACTGTGTGAATATCATCCTCGACGACCTCGTCAAGCTGATGGAACCGCGTTATATCGAGGTGCTGGGCCTCTTCGTTCCGCGTGGCGGCATCAGTATCCATCCCTATGCCAACTACGGCCGTCCCGGCACCCAATACGAGGCCTTGGCCGAACACCGCCTGCGGAACTACAAGCTTTGATTTCTGGAGATCTTACGCCCTATCAGCAGGCTTCCGCCGACAAGCAGCAATAATGTCAGGGCGCAGGCCCACCAGTTGACGACGTCTGCGTACTCCTCAATCACGTAGTCACCCATAATCATGCGGTCGGCACTGACCATGTGCTCTACCATGTGGTCGCCTGGTAGCACGACGCGCCAGAGTACTTGTGCGTCTAGGTTCCAGTGTTCGTAGGCCCAGAAGGAGGCAGTCCAGGACAGTGTGTTGTCGTTGCGGTCTAGGTCTCCGATGAAGTCCAGCTCGGGGAAGTTCTGTGCTACGTTCCCGAATGATTTGCGCTCGTTAGGCAGGTCGGCAAGGATTAGGGCTAGCAACGTGTCGTGGTATTGGGTTAGCAATGCCCGTTGTGTACTGTCGCAGAGGGCGGAATAGGTTTCCATCTCTTTCTCAAAGAGGCAATGGTCCCACCATTTTACATACTTGGTGTTCAGCTTGTCAAGCATGCTGTATAGGTCGGTGCCGGTCCAGTCGGCGGGCAACTCGTTGGGGGTGAAGAGTAGCCGCTGCTCGTCGTCGGTGAGGTAGTCGGAGATGGGCACCGGCAGGCTGTCGAGCTGCGGGAAACGGGCTGTGTAGCTATAGCGGGTGGTGAACCAGCGGAAACTTTTGTCGACGGTCGCCTCGGGTTGCAGCAGGCGCGGCATGCTGTCGTGTTGCACGCTCCATCCGCCGTTGATAATATCTATGGTGTAGGAGTAGCGCATGGTGTCTTTCTCGCTGCGGAAGTCGAAGGGCAGCGGTGTGGCAAGGGTGTCTTCGCGCCAGCCTTTGAAGAGGGTATTTTCGCTGCGGGAAGTTAAGATGCTGCGTGAGCCGTCGAGGTTGCGGTTTACGGTGTCGGTGGCCACATAATGTGCGGCACAGGAAGCCAGCAGCAGCGAGGCCGCCGCAAGGATAATTGATTGACGTTTCATATCAGGGTTGTTGTTTGATGGTTACGGATTGAATGACGGTAGCCGGCCAGCGGTGCCGGCAGGTCGCCGGGCGCGGACGGAAGCGTGGCGCTGACGCTCTCGGCCAGGGTGGGAGACGGGTTGGAAGATGAGGGTTGAAGGGTTAAAAATAGGGGTGCGACAGCCAACACTAGGCAGATGGCACCCATGGCGGCCCACTGCTGCTGACGGCGTCGTTGCACCGTGCGGCGCATGCCGCTGAGGATGGTGTCGGTGTTGGGAATATCGACAGGCGTGCGTTGGGCTTTTTCTATCAGTTCGTTATATTCCATATTGCTTTAGTTTTTCCCTGACGGTGTTGCGTGCCACGAAGAGATTGGCTTTCACTTGGTCGGCAGACATGCGGGTGGCGGAGACGACTTCGTCGGTGGAGAGACATTCTATCTCGCGCAACTGGTAGACCACGCGCTGCTTGGGAGGCAGAGTTGCGATGGTGCGGTGTAGGAGGGTGAGGAGTTCGTCGGCGGCCAGGTCGTCTGACTGGATGTCCTCTGCGGGCATCTCGGAAAGGGTCTTGCGGTGGCGTTGCCGACGGCGCAGCTCATCATAGCAGCGACGGGCGCAGATGGTGCAGAGCCAGGTGGACAGGTTTTTGCCCGGATCGTAGCGGCGGGCATGCGTCCAGAGGCGGATGAAGGTCTCTTGGACGGCATCGCTGGCATAGTCGCGATCGTCCAAAAGGCGGTAGGCCAGTCGGAAGAGCCGCTCGCGGTGACGTTCGATGAGTTCCCGCAGTGCGGCCTCGCTGCCCTTTCGGAGCTGCTGCATCAGTTCTATGTCCGTCGTGCTGTTCATTTGCTTAATATACGTTTGAACAGGACAAAAGTAAAATTGTGATGAAAAAAATCAGACTTCGCGAATCTTGCCGTCGGGCGAGCGGTGGTAGACGGTGAAGTGCTCCTTGACTTTTTCCAGAAAAGGACTCAGGGCATGGGCGGAGCGTCCGTAATACTCATCATATATAATACAGAGGCGCTTCTTCGAGCGTGAGAGGGCCACGAAGAGGCGGCGGGCGTCCTCCTGAATCTGTTTTTCTGTCCAGCTATGGCTACCGGGATAACTGCCGTCGATGGCACGGTAGATGATTGCAGTCTCAAACTCCAATCCTTTTGCTTTGTGTACGGTGGAGATGATGTAGCGCTCCTCCAGCGAGCCGCCGCAGAGGTCGGCCTCTTTGCTGGTGTTGAGGTCGGTGATGTAGCGCTCCAATTGCTGCCGCAGGGTGGGGTAGAGGTCGGTACGGATTAGGTCGCACTCGAGGTAATGCATCAGATGTCGCCATTTATCGATGGGGTCGATGAGTTTGGCCTCAAGCAGATAATTGTAGGCTCTTTGTAGCTCGGTGACGACACCGTCGGCCGTATTGGAGTTGAGAAACATTTCGGCGTAGCGCTCATGGAACTTGTTCACCTCCTTCTGGTGGTCACTGATGAAAAGGCGTTGCTCCGAAACCATCTGTATGGCGTTGAGGTGGCAGAAGTTGAGCAGCGAAAGAGTGGCCATGATATCGTCGTCGGCCTGGTGACTGTTTTGCCCTTCAAGGTGCAACACCTCAAGCAAGTGCCCCAACTTGTACTGGCGCAGCCGTGGCCGCACCAAGCGGATATATTTCAGCGTGTCGAAATAGCATGGGTTGGATTGCGTAAGGTCGATATCGGGGCAACTCTGTTGGAGGTTATGCAGTAGGATTTGATAGTCATACTCCACATTGTGCCCCACCAGCACCTTTCCTTTGCAATAGTCCATGAACTTCTTTAACCCCTCGGCGCGCGGATAGCGCTTGCTGGTGCGGTAAACCTCTAGCATGGGGTTCTCGTGGCCTCCCACCGTCTCCGGCAGCTCTTTATCGGTCTCAAGGATGATATTGAAGGGTTTGCCCACCACCTTTCCCTGCCGCACTTTGACGGCGGCAATCTGGATGATGTCGTCGTGATAGACGTCGAGGCCGGTGGTTTCGGTGTCGAAGATGACAAGTTCTTCTGTATCATAGGCGTGGACAAATTCCTGTAGGTAGGAACTGTCGGGATAGCGTAGGAAATCGGTCGGCAGGAGCGCTACGCGGCGTAGGTCGCGCATGAGGTTACGCGCTGCGGTGTAGGTGGGCAGTATGCGGAGGCCCCACAGCAGGCGCGCCCAGGCGATGAAGACCATCTCGTCGGTGAGGACGCTGAGGTGGGCCATCAGCAGTCGCATGGCGGGCAGTGAGAAGAGGTCGGTGCCGCTGATTTTGAAGTGGCTGATGCCCATGCCACTCATCACCTCGCCAATCTCATCGGCCTCACGGTTGGTGCTCACTAGGATGGCCACCTTTCCAGTGGGGTCTAGGTCACCGTAGCGCTTCGCGAAGCGGGCGGCATAATAGCTCTCCAGCTGGGCGTCGCCGACGTCGAGGAGACAGAGGTCTTCTGGGGCATGGGGTGGATTGAGATCGGTGGAGGGTAGCATGTCACGTTGGATACCGAGGTTGCGCACGGCAAAATCGTTTTGTAGGTCAAGGAGGTAGCGTGGTGAGCGGTAGTTAGTGTGCAAGTGGTGGATTTGGCCTTGGCAGCGACGTTTCAGCACCTCAAGGGTTTCTAACTTAGCTCCGATGAACGAGAAAATAGCTTGTTGCTCGTCGCCGAGGTAGACGATGGTGGCATCGTCGGCAGCGAAGAGGTCCACCAGCGCGAACTGCAAAGCATTCAAATCTTGTACCTCGTCAATTTCTATCCAGCGGTAGCGCCTTGTTGCATCTGTCTTGCACTCCTCTGCACTCCCTTGTACTGCTTTTAAATTCTGGTACGCCAATATCAGCAGGTCGTCATAGTCTAGCAGGTCGTTTTCCTCCTTGTATCGCTCGTAGGCTTTGGCCAGCCGCATAAGGTTGGCGGCGGGCAGTTCCTCGAGGACGCTGTAGCGTTGCATCAGGTTGTCGATGTCGGAGTAGATGGCGGCGATATTGTCCTCGTCAAAAGGGCGCCCCAGCACGTCGCAGAGCTTTGACACGACGCCGGTATGGAACATCTCGTTGTGCAGCACCAGTTCGCCGCGCATGCCGAGAACCATCTGCTGCAGTCCATGTTGGAAACGCATTAGCTCCGTTGTGCGGCTCTCGATGTGGAGATGTTTACAGAGTTCTTCCTGGATGATGTTTTCCACGTCGCTCTCATCAATGATGGCACTATTGTGGTTTACAATGCCCTCATTGAAAAGTAGTTGGGAACAATAGCGGTGGATATTGCCCACAAAGAGGTCGTCGGGCACGGGGTTGCCGGTGCGGTCGGCGATGCGTTGCGCCATCCCTTTGGCGGCGCGGTTAGTGAAGGTGAGACACAACATATCGCGGTATTCCACGCCCTGCTCGTGGGCGTGCACCACACGCTCCGTCAAGATGTCGGTCTTGCCGCATCCCGGCGGAGCCAGCACCAGATGCCGTCCGCCGCTAATCTCGATGGCTTCTTGCTGCCACGGGTCAAACTGCCGTTCCATTCCTTTAGTTTAACATGCAACTATACTATATTTTTCAGTATCCAACGGTGAAAGAATGGGTCTTCTATCTCATAGTGCGGTGTTCGGATGATAAAACCTGCCTTTATAAGACGCTGCAGTGAACTATAAGAAGTGCTGGCAGCCTGGCTCCGATTCTGCATGGGTTGCTTCATCTCTGCCAATTGTCGTAGGGTGAAGCGGTCGGTGCGGTTTAGGTTTTGCCATAGTCGTTCATAATCTAAATCGTGCATCGTTATTAACGCTTCGACAGCCCTCGAAACCACGTCTTCCTTGCAACCTTGATACGTGAACATATCCCATACCTGTGAGGCGAGTTGTTGTGTGTAGTAGGGGTGGCATGAGGTAAAGTGTAGAATTTCACTGGCTACACCGGAACTCGCTTTCGGCATACGGTCAACGATATAAGCGTGGAAATCATCATAGGGTATCTTGGGTAGCCGTATCATCTGACCAAAATGATAAAATGGGGAGGTCTTTTTCTCGAAGATAGCTTCCATCATCGACTCTTGACTGCCCATCAGAATATAGTTTAGATTCTCTTGTTTTTGCATTAACGACCTCAGTTGTCGGTCTAATCCTTTCTTGATTTTGACCACCTCTTGGAATTCGTCAAGCACCACTATCATGCGTCGGCTGGGCTGTGTTACTTTCCCCACCAATGCCATTGCATCCTCCAGAAGAACCCCGCTATTGGCCAGCGGCTGGAAGCTGACCTCCATTGCGCCTGTAACAGCATTTGTGGAGAGAATGGGAGCTATTCGGAAATGGGTCATTGCATGACGTACTTTTTCCAATGGGAATATCTTGAAAACAGACTTCACCAACTGTGCAGCGAAATCCTCAACGCTCAACGAGTATTGTAAATCTATTTGGATTTGAGGACGGTCGATGCCGGAAAGCACCTTGTAGACCAAACTACTTTTTCCGAAACGTCGTGGACTGATAAGTACGATATGGTTTTCGCTGTCTAATTTCTGACTCAAAAGGGCTGTTTCTGCCACTCTGTCGGTAAAGAAATCGCCATCTACGATTGTGCCAAACTTGAAAGGGCTCATATACTTAGCGTTTTAGTGTTGCGAAATTTTTCGCAACGAAATTTTTCGCAAAGATACGAAAAGTTTTTGAATTGGCATTTATTTTTCATTTCAATGGTATTTATAGGGTGAGAAAAAGAGCGTATCTTCTTGTGCGGAAGATATGCTCTTTCGGGAGGGGTATGCTTTTCTCTGCTATCCCTCGTCAGTGAAAAGCGTGACGGTGGGCAACTGCTCACGAATCATTTCCCTATAGATATCCATCGCAACGTAATAACGAAAATCGGTGCAAAGATAGCAATATTTTTCCAATTATCGGCTCAATGATAATAAAAAAAATGCTAAATCCGCCAACATTTGAGCCGATTCACCCGAAGTATTCTATCAGACCGATGATGAAGGGAGGGAGGAAGAAGAACTGGATGGCGTAGCCGATGGCCGTCATGATGCGGCTGCCGGCCAGTTCGGTGCTGCTCTTTACCCAGAACCAGCGTGGTGGCACTGTCTCCGCCCAGCCAGCGATGCCGATGATGAGGCCCACTACCGCAGCAACGCACCCCAGCGTTATCGCCAGCGGCGACGGGTCCTCCAACAGGTACAATCCCCCGAGAACAAACGCTATCGGGCTGATAAACTGAAATATCCAAAGAAATGCTGCCATAATTGAGGAATTTAAAAATTCAAAGGTTCAATAGTTCTAAATTATTCATAGCTCTACGCCGTAGAGGCCTCTCCAATAGGGGGAGTTGATGGGACGGACAAGATACTCTTCCTTGTGCAAGCCGACTGGGCAATTGTGTTCGAGGTTGCGATTGAGTACCTCGGCGATGTTCACGATGGCGGCATACACCTCATTGTCGAATACCATCAGTTTGTACGACAACGAGAGCAGCAGCACATTGGCTTCGGTGTGTGCTTGCAGCCAGCGGGCAATATTGGTGTCCATCAGCTTGGGCTGCACCTGGTGAGCGTCGACCGTAAGGCCGACTTTCTCGTCGAGGGTGCGTTGCATATCGTCGAAGAGTCGTCTCAGTGTGGCACGGTCGGGAGCTATGCCGCCCTCGAAGTCGAAACTCTGTTCACCCGTCTCGCCTCCAAATTCGAAATGCAGATGTGTACGCTCCTTGATTCGTTGCTCACCCACCACGACAATAATCCAATCATCCTTGCCGCGTCCTTCCAGTGTATCGGACAGGAATTGATTCAGCGCGGGATGGCCTTGATTCTGATCGGTGACGCTGTAGAAAGAACAACGCCGTTCGCGGTTGGCATGCTGCATAGAATAGCGCTCGTTGGCCACATAGTTGAAACCTCCCAACTGTGCCAGATGCCAGTCGAAATAGCTCAGCCCGTTGTCACCCACCCCGATAGGGTTGACGATGGTGACGCTGGATCCGCGCTCCACGTGGCTGCCGTAGTCGGTGTTGATGTGGAATTGGTTGACAACAACCCTATCGGCTTTCCTGTCACGTTCCATAATGGCGGCAGCGAGGTTCTTGATGCGCAAATTGCTTGAAGCTCCCACCGACTTCACAATCTCCTCGTCGCTTAGGTGAAGCAGTAGGGTAAGGTCACCGAAACTGATGTTTTTAGCAGGCCAGTAGACACCCTCGCGTTGCAGGCTGCGCAGCAACATCATCTCGTTGATGGCTGCGGCGTTGTCTCTCAGTTCCTGTTCATCCTTCTCCTCTTCCATCACGTCGCTGAACGAACTACCCACCAATCCGGCTGGTACGGCAAAGATAGCTATGCCGAGAATGCCCACCAGACAGGCGATAATCTGTCCTGCAAGGGTCACGGGCGGCATGTCGGCAAATCCGCCAGGGTCGCCGATATACTGGGCGAACGCCCATACGACCGACGTCCAGCCGTTCTCATATACCTCGGGTTGTGCCTCGTGCTCCACAAAGTAGAGAATAAACGAGAGTATGAGTGTTACAATGGCGAGGAACTCGAGCGAGACGAGCAACTCACGGCTCTTGTTGCTTATAGCCTTCGAGAGGATACGGAATGCCTTAAGGTATCGGAACACGCGCATCAAGCGCGCGATTCTCAATGCCTTAAGAAGTGCATAGGGAATTGGTAGCAAGAAAGCGATGTAGAAGGTATAAGTAGAGAGAACGTCTATCAAGCCATAGAACGAGAAGCAATAACGCACCCTTCCCCATAAGCCTTTGTATTTTGGATCTATCAGATCAGCGCACCAGATGCGCAGCGTCACCTCGATGGTAAAGAACACCGTGGTTAACAAGTCTATAATATTAAGCCAGGCACCGTATCGTTCAACGACAGGTTCGAAGGTGGAAAGGAATACCTCCACTGTACTCAAGAGGATAAGACCGATGATAATCCAGTCGGCGATATTCTGCCACTGTTTAGTGCGTAGGTTATCGTCGAAGACACGAGCCAACTCTTGCTTAAACTTCTGCATTATTTCTTCTTGGCACGTTCTCTTTCACGGGCAAGACTCGCCTTGGCGCTCTCGATTTCGCGCTTCAGGCTCTCGATGCGGCGGTCGTGGCTAGCTGCATGGTCGATTTTCTGTTTGCGGTAGCTGGCCTTGCTGCTGGGTGAACTGGCGTTCTTCACATAGCCTGCATAACGTTCATTGTCTTTTTTCTTCGCCTCGCGCTCCTTGGCGACATCCGACCTTAGGTCGATAAGGCGTTTACGATAATATTCTACGCTCATGGGTTTATTGTTTAGAATTTGAATCCGGCGGGTAGTCTCCCACCCGTCGGATTGGGGTTGGCAAAGAATTACTTGCCAGCGGCGACGAGGGTGACGCTGTTGTCGGCCAGTTTGCTGTTGGCCTTGTCGGCCACCTGCACGCCGATGCCGTACATCTCTTTGATTTTGTCTTCGAAGTTGCCCACGCGGAGATTGCCGCCCACGGTGAGCTCACCGCCTTTGGCACCCTCAGCACGGATGCTGGCCAAGGTGGCGTTGTCATCGGCAAACTGTTTGCAAGCCGGAGTGGTGTACACGCGCAGCGTGGCGCCAAAGCACTTGTTGAAGTTCTCTTTCAGACTTTTGACCTTCATGCGGCCATCTAATTTGAATTCTGCCATAATAATTTGGATTTAATGGGTTAATAAAAAGTGATAATTTTTACTTGGCATACTTGGCCTTGAGGGCATCCATGTCGGCCTTCTTGGCGTTCTTGGGAATTTCAGGCAGTTTAGAGAGGGTCATCTCATCGAGGGCGAGCACCCAGTCGTCGACCGAAGCCACCTGGACCTTCAGGCCAAAGTTCTCCATCATGTCCTTCTCGAAGCCGCCGACGGTCTTGCTTCCGCGGCACTCGTAGCTGCCAGTCTTAGTAGCAATCTCGCTAACTTTTTCGGCGCCGGTGAGGCGTTTGTTGCCCTGGTACACGCGCAGCGTGCCGCCGAATTCTTCTTTGAATCGCTCGCAGAGCGTCGACACCAAAAGGCGTCCATCAACTTTGATTTCCATAGTTAAGTTATTATGTGGGTTTATTATTTATAATATTGTTTCCAATGCACATACATTTCTTCTAGAGTTTTCTGATTGCGTATGTCGTTGAAAGGGGGTTTCTCACCACTCACGAATTCACAAAGTACCAAGTCGTCCACATTCACTGTGTTGGGGTCTTCGGCTATCTTAACCTTCTTCTTGCCTGTAAGCGGTTTGTCACAGTAGATACAACGCATTCGTTTGGCGTATTCAGGGAGTGGCTCATATACCGTATGACCATTCTCGTCCTTTCCTCGTTCTTCGGCCTGCAATCCTAAGTTGGTAATGAAGCGAACATAATCCGTGCGCTCTAGCATCAGCGAAAGGTTTCCGTGAGAGAACTTTCCCATGCGCCATAGGTAGGCATCCAGCAGGTCGAACTGTTGCATTCCGAAACTATCGGTCTCCCGCTCGAAGAGGGCGCTGCAAATTTTGCGAAGATCAGCGACATATGCTTTCATCTCCTTTTCCTCGGTGGATTTGACTCCAAGGTCCAATTTTGCCCACAGCTTAGGATATATTTCCTTTGCAAGACTGTCGTAGATAGGGAATCCCATAGGATATTTCTGAGACTCCTGCAATACGCAGTAATAAGCATATTTCGACAGCAGGGAGACCTGCTTGCTACCTTCGGCGAGATTTTTGCGAATACCGAAAGGTTCGTCGAAAAGGGCATCGACCGCAGTCTCATTGTTTCCTTGAGCATAACTGGCGAACTGTCGTGTCGCCTCCTGTTCGCTGCCCATGTCGTAGATGCGTTGTGCCATTTCCTCAATGGAGAAGTAGCTATAAGCAGCATTAGTGGCATAGAGCGAGTCAATCACCGTCAGACGGAGCATAATGCTGCCAACGTTGTACTCCCTATCTGATGTGGCACTGAAAATGCTGTTGATAAGTGCACGTTGGTCATTGTAGGTGCGTTTGTCAACCGCCACTGACACTTTCAGATGCTCCGCAATGGAGCACATAATTTCTAAAACTATTTCTTTCATTATTTTTCAAACATCAAGAATCAACCGTATTCCGCTATAACTAAAGTGTTTAAATAAGTAATAACCAGAATTAATTTGGCAATTGTAATAAGCACCCCAATAAGCTCCTCCACGACCGGTTAGTTCTCCTTTTTTCAAAACTGTTCCTTTACTCGATGTTCTTTCTGCCGTGCAAATACATACGTCATGACAATTTCCGCACATATCGTATAAGCCGAGTTCATTGCTTTTTTTCTTACCTACAGGATGTAATTTTTGATCACTATTTTTGTCGAACCAAGCATATTTCGGCAAGTCTTTTGCTTCGTCGCAGCCAGCCCATCCGCCTCTATCTTTGTCTTTATTTGCTCCTTTTGCTGCCCATATCCATTCATCTTCTGTTGGAAGTCGATATTTTTTCCCCGTTAGTTTATTGAGTTTTGCAATAAAATCCTTTAATTCTTTTTCGCTGAAGTCAGTAACGGGGTTGTCATCACCTAAATGCTCTTTAGGAGATGGATTAAAGCCTTCCCCCATCACAGACTTCCACTGTTTTTGTGTGACATGGTATTTGCATATCATAAATTCTTTTTCTACCGTCAAGTCTCGAAAATAAGAATGTTCTATCCATTCTTTTTTTCTTCGTTTATCGTTGTCAGGATGTTCAAGACAATATGACTGATATACAAAACCACCTTTTTGCATGCCGGCACACACCTTAACCATGTTTTTTTCAAACGGGTCTTTGAATGTGTCGCCTTTTGAGAAGAGACCCTTGAGTGAGAACTTCTTACTGTCGGTTAATGTGGTTTCCGATACTTTTACCGCCGGTTTGGCCGTTGTCGTGGTTTTCTTCGCGGCAGGCTTTGCAGCGGTAGTTTTATTCGCTACCGGTTTGGTTGCGGTGGTTTTCTTTTCTGTGGTCTTGGCCGTTGTGGTCTTCTTGGCGGCAGGCTTTGCTGCGGTGGTCTTGGGGGCAGGAGTTGCCTTCTTGGTTGTAGTAGCCATAACGCTAAACTTTAAACATTAAACGTTAAACTTTACTTGTATTCCCCTCTGGCGGCCTGGCCGATGGTGATATTGTTCGGTACAAGGACTTTGCCTTCCTTGTCCTTGATCTGGACGGTGACGCCGAAGTTTTGGTCGAAGAGCTTCTCGGCATCGCCCACCTTCATCGAGCCTTTGATCTTCAGGCCGTCGGCCTTGGTGTTCACCTCCTTGGAGGTCTTGCTGTTCAGCGCCGCGAGGGTCATCTCGGGGTCGGCAAGCTGCACGCCCTTGTAGAAAGCCAGCGTGAGGTCGAAGCTTTTCTTGAAGTCGGCCGAGATGGTTTTGAGTTTCTTGTTCGGTGCAACAGTGAACTCAGCCTTATTGAAGGCATCTTTGATGTTGTTGATAAGTCCCATAATTGATTTATTTAATGTGTTTGCAAAATTACTTCTTTTATTCCATCTGCTGCTGGTTCTAATCAGGTCCTAATCAGTTTGCGCTACAATTTTGTGCTTTGGCTGGCGTTAGTATGGGTATAAAAAATCGCGGACCTTGTATCTGATCCACGGTTCCGGAAAGTACCTAAGCAAGAATACAAGCCCCACGATATGACGTGAGCACCTTTGTTCTCATCTTGCTTGGTGTTTGAATTTTCCGGATTCTGGACCAATGGCGAACGTGTGTGCAGTAGTTATATTATTGTTTTCCTATCTTTAATTCTTTGTTATTGTTTGTGTTATATTAATATTAATATTTCTGTTCGTTAGTGCAAATATAGGAATAGTGTTTGAAAAATGCAAATGTTTAACATTTTTATTTTACAAAATGGTCCCCACGGTGTTGCATTACGGTGCGGTAAAGTGCTTGAAACCTATTGTTTAACTGCTTCATCTCGGCGATAAGACGCTCCAGCTCTTTCTCGGTGTTTTCCTCTGGGGTTTCTGGCCATTGACGTGCCTCAATATCCGTGTTCATCACCTTGGTGGCATCCGCCTGTATGTCATGCAGTTCATACCAACAACTGTCCCACTGCGTCTCATTACGGGCCCTAATGCCAGACATCTGCTCCATTACTTTTATCGACAACTGTATTTCGACCTTGCCGACCAGGGCGGTGGCAATTTGCTTGTCGACTATGTTGTCCATTTGTTGGCGTACATCGGACGTCAAACTGTCCGAATAGCGTTTCATCTCGGCTTTTTCTCTGTCGAGGGATACGCTATAATGTTTGTTGATTTTAGCCTCTGTCTTTTGTGTTGTGTCCATACCGCCACTGTCGATCAAGAGGCCGGCTGGAGTATCTGTCACTTCATTCTGAGTGGTCTCAATGGGAGGAATGGGGTGAGGATGTTTCTTGGGGAAAGCAAGAAATGTACATATGGCGATAATTAAAACCGCAGTTATCCACCCAAGCCAAACCCTCTGGTCTCTCCGATGCAATGCCCGTTTGACGGCATCGGCCGAAGGGTATCTGCCATCGGGCGAGGTACAGGTGCAGCGGTGGGCGATATAGCGGAAGCGGTGGGGAAATATCAGGCGGAGTAGCACGCCGAAAGCGTAGAGGTCGGTACGGCAATCGACGGTAGCGCCCGGTGTCTTCTGCTCGGGGGCGGCATAACCCTCGGTATAGGCAGGCTCTTTCAGTACCGCATAGTCGTCGCCGTCGGCCAGTCCAAAGTCGATAAGCTTCACGTTGTCGCCGTTGCGGGTGATGAGTATGTTGCTGGGTTTGAGGTCTCGGTGTACTATTTGGCGCGAATGGTAGTGGCTCATGGCATCGAGCAGCTGCATTGTCACACGACGGCGGGCCGTCAGGGAGGGCTTCTCTTCCAAAAAGTCGGTGAGGGTGCGCCCATCCACGTATTCCATCACGATGCATGGCCCCGCCACCGCATCCACCTCATGGCTGTAAAGATGGACGATGTTGGGGTGGTCGAGCGCCGTCAGCATGTTGAATTCCTTCTCCAGCATGGCCATGTAGAGCGGGTCGTGCCGGTGTTCGGGTTGCAAGCCTTTCAGCACAAACCACCGCCCATAGCGACGAGCACGGTAAAGCACACAATAACCGTGCGCAACTATCTCCTCATGCTGTGAAAAAATAACTGACATGCTGAAATCCAGCGCGTCGGGTATGCCGGAAGTAGATGGGTGTTCGCTGTTTGCCATGAGGCAAAAATACGAAAAAAAATGTATTTGGAATTTATTTTGTATTTTTGCAGTCGTTATGGAAGTAGACAACAAGCACTTGGACAGGCTGAAACAGCAGGTAGAAGAGGCCGCCATGTTTCGTCCCCTCACAAGTATCGACTTCGAGCGGCTGCACGACCAGATGCAGGAACGTCTTAAAGAGGCTGTGGGCGTCAGCACTTTGAAACGACTATGGGGATATATCGACGGTTATACCACAGTGCGTGAGTCGACGCTCGACGTGCTTTCCCGCTTTGTAGGCTATCCCGACTGGCATACCTTTGTGGCCGACTACTGCCAGGTGGAGAGTGCCCAAACCTCTCACCGTGTGCTTTCCGCCACGTTGACGGCTGAACAGTTGGAAGTGGGAGAAACGCTTGAAATAGGATGGGAGCCTAACCGCAGGATGCGGTTGCGACATGAAGGGAATGGATATTTCATTGTCTTGGAGGCTCGCAACTCGAAGGTCAAGGCGGGCGACACCTTTCATTGCGACCGTTTTATACTCAACCAGCCGTTGTATATTGACAACCTGTGTCATGGAACAGATGAGCCTACACTATTTGTCCTCGGCAAAAAGGGAGGGCTGTCCATCTGTCAGAGAACTTTATGATGCTTGTTTCGCTGTCACCTGTTGGGGGTGTACAAATGACTGTGGGTCAATATTTTTGATCCCTATTCTTTCATTGTTCTTTTATTTTTTAATGGGAGAACGATGGTTGAACAGGGGTAGAACGGAGGTGGTTATGATTGGGGGGAGACGGGCTGTCCGTTGAGAGTGGCGCTGACCATTTCGTCCTGCACGTAGACGAGTTTGAGGGAAAAGAAGGGGACGCTTTCGTCGAGGAGCAGACGGAGGAAGATTTTGTCGCCCTCCCAGAGGGTGATCGAAGGGTCGCCGATGCCAGGGCTGACGGGCAGGTCGGTTTTCTTTATCCAGGCCAGTTCACCTTCGTCGTCGATGCTCATGTCGGGTTCGCCGCACCAGGTGGTGGCGGTGAAAAGATGCATGTATTCGTTTGGCCAAGTGTCTGAGATAAAGGTTACTATGCCACGGTAATGCCACTGTGTAATCTCCAGACCCGTCTCCTCTTTGACTTCGCGCAGCATGCATTCGTCGGGACTCTCGTCGGCCTCGCATTTGCCGCCCACGCCTATCCATTTCCCGTGGCTGGCGTCGTTCTCTTTCTTCACGCGATGCAGCATTAGGTAGCTGTCGCCGTTGTCGATATAGCAGAGGGTTGTCTGTTTCATGGTACAAAAAAAGGCCGCATAGCGGCCTCATTTGTTGTAAGAAAAAGATTAGTCTTCGGCGTTGATGATGGCTTTGTGCACAGCATTCCAGCCAGCGGCAGTGATACCCCAGTTGTTGGTGGAGTTCTTGTTGCCGTTGATGCGAACCTTTCTTCTCTTCACTTTTTTGTTAGCATTGATACCCATGGTGTATAATTTTTATTTGTTTATATACTTGACTATCAGTTTGTAATTCGCATTACGCTCAAAACAAACGTGCTGCAAAGATACGAAAAAATTGAAAATTGAAAATTGAAAATTGAAAAATTAACAATATTTTTTAATCGCAGCCGACCAAGATAATTTAATTTTTAATTCTTAATTCTTATTTTTCAGAACCTTCCCGAGGCTCCGCCACCACCGAAACCGCCGCCGCCGAAGCCACCGAATCCTCCTCCGCTCCAGCCACCGCCGCGTCCGCCGCCGAAGCCTGTGGGGAAGCCTCCGATGAAAACACCGCCGCTGCCGAGACCGCTACCGCCGTTACCCTTCCATTGGTCGGGATGTTTCTTAGCATAGTAGAATAGAAATCCACTTACCAGGGCGATGAGGCCTACGAAAACGCCCAGCCCGATGAGGGCACTGCGGCGTTTGTCCTTGCGGTATTGTGCATAACTGTATTCGCCGCGAGCCGCCGGCTCAATAATCTCCAGCGCGGCCACAATGGCTTCATAGTAGTTGCCGTCACCCAACGGCTCTATCATTTCGTCGTCGATGATATGCTTGCAGAAGACATCCGGCAGCGCGCCCTCCAAACCATAGCCCGTGGCAATGGCTACGGCACCCCAGTTCTCCTCGGAGGTTTTGCTCTTGATGAGGATGACCACACCGTTGGAAAATTCCTGTTGGCCTACTCCCCAGGTCTGCCCAATCTGCTGTGCCACATGGTTCTCGTCGTCTCCTCCCAGGGTGGGGGTGAGGATGACGAGTATCTGGTTCGACGTAGAATCGTTAAAGGCCACCAGCCGCTGTTCCAGCGTGTTGCGCTGCGTCTCCGACAGGATGCCCGAATAGTCGTTCACCAGCCGGTTCGTCTTCTCCGGCAGCCACCCCGTCTGCGCCTGAACAGAAATTAAGAATGAAGAATTAAGAATGAAGAATAGGCTGACGCAAACTAGTCGCCTAAACTTTATCAATCCATTTCCTCCAATTCTTAATTCTTCATTCTTCATTCTTCATTCATTTAAAAGTTAAACTCCACATTCACAGGCTCTGCAGCCTCCTCGGGAGCGGTGAAGTAGCCTTTCTTCTCGAAGCCCAGCATACCGGCGATGAGGCTCGTGGGGAAGCGGCGCAACTTGGTGTTGTAGGCCTGGACGGCCTCGTTGAACTTGCCGCGCTCCACGGTGATGCGGTTCTCCGTGCCCTCAAGCTGCGTCTGCAGGTCGCGGAAGCCTTGGGTGGCAGTGAGTTCCGGGTAGCGCTCCACGGTCACCTTGATGGTGTTGGCCAGGGCCTTGGTGAGGTTGTCCTGGGCCTTCTGGTAGGCGGCAATCTGCTGCTCGCTGAGCTGCGAGGGATCCACTTGGGTCTGCTGCACACCGGCACGGGCGTTGGTGACCTCCGTCAGCACGCCCTTCTCATAGTTGGCGGCACCCTGCACGGTGTTCACCAGCTGCGGGATGAGGTCCATACGACGCTTGTAGACGTTCTCCACCTGGCTCCATGCCTTGGAGACATTCTCCTCCTGGGTAACGAGTTTGTTGTTCACTCCGATGCCCCACAGCACGATGACGGCCAGGACACCAACAATAGCGATAATTGTAATGGTTGATTTCTTCATATTGCAAAAATGTTTTTCTTCCTATAACGTTTTTCTGCCTTCTTTATTGTGTCGGCACTATTTTTCTTGAAATATGGTGGGGGAGGGTAATGATTAATGGTTAAAGTTGCTACAATTTGTTTATTTTCAGTATTTTTATTCATGTAGATTAATAATAATTCGGTGGGGTCGGATATTTTTTGTATTTTTGCAGCGAAAATTATCTATGCATTGTATGAATAAACAGGATATTGAGGAGTTCGTCGCCTTTGTGAAAGATAATCTGACTGGCGATGAGAAAGGCCAAGCACAGACTTTTTGCGACCGCCTTTTTCGCGCTTTTGGGCATCAGGGGCTTTATGAGGCAAAAGGGCAGATGGAACTTCGGGTGAAGGAAGCCGATACTAAATCCACCAAATTCATCGACTGCATTTGGAGTCCCGCAGGGAAAGATGGAGTGTTGATAGAGATGAAAAGTAGGGGCATTAAAAACCTCGAATCCCACTTTCCTCAAGCCCGTGACTATTGGATGGCTCTCGTCCCATTGAAGGACATCGGCCCAGGATGCAGAAAGCCCCGATATATTGTATTGTGCAATTTCGACAAGTTCATCATCTATGACGAACTCAACAAGGTGGACGAGGTGACGCTAGAAGAACTCCCGGAACGCTTTTCCTGTCTGTCGTTCCTTGAGGGAAAAACACCGATTTTCCAAGACAATACAGAAGAAATCTCCCGCGATGCCGCCAAACTGATGGGCGAACTATACCAATACCTGACGTTAGAGAGGCATGAAGATAAGCAACGTGCCCAGCACTTTATCCTGCAGTGTGTACTGGCCTTCTTCTCCGAAGATGTTGATCTTCTCCCACGAGGATTCTTCACCCAGATAATACAAGATTGCATCGACGGAAAGTGCAATGCTTATGACGAAATCGGCAACCTCTTCCGTCAGATGGCCTCATTCACACCTGCACGCGCTGGCCGCTTCAAAAACATCCGCTACTTCAACGGAGGTTTATTCAAGGAGATTGACCCGGTTGACTTGGATGAATATAGTTTGAGTGTACTCCATCAGGTTGCCGTAAAAGATTGGACTAAGGTTAATCCTTCTATTTTTGGTTCTTTGTTCGAAGGTACAATGCGCTCGGATGAACGTCATAAATTCGGTGCCCATTTCACCAGTGAGGTGGATATGCTTCGTGTAATCACGCCCACAATCATTCGGCCTTGGAAGGAAAAGATAAACAAAGCAAAGACTCTTGAGGAGTTGAATGATGTAAGGCGTCAGATGGGCGAATATCGTGTGCTCGACCCCGCCTGCGGATGTGGCAACTTCCTCTTCGTGGCCTATCGTGAGATGAAAGAACTGGAATGCCAAGTTATTGACAAGATTTTCTCTCTCCCCGAATTCCACCGGAATTCCAACCTGCGGGTTCCTGGTCAGCGTTGGAAAGAGGTGAAAGTCAACTTTAAATCTGTCATCAGAACCAGTAATTTTTACGGCATCGACGTACAACCTCGTGCTGTCGAACTGGCCAAGATGACCATGATGATTGCCAAAGAGATATGCAATGCTACCTATCAAAGACGTATCTCACAATATGGCAGTGCCCTCGATTTGGACGATGCCCTTCCTTTGGACAATTTGGACAACAACATTCTGCTTCGGGATGCACTCTTCGATGAATGGCCGGCCTTTGATGTGGTAATCGGCAACCCACCTTACCAGTCGAAGAACAAGATGAACCAAGAACTCGGTGCTGCCTATGTCGCTCGCCTCCGACAGGCGTACCCTGAAGTCCCTGGACGGGCCGACTTCTGCGTATACTGGTTTCGTAAGGCACACGATCTTATGAAAAAGGGACAGTATGCAGGATTGGTGGGCACAAATACAATTCGCCAAAATTACTCCCGTATGGGAGGACTTGACTACATTGTCGAAAAAGGCGGTACTATTCTTGATTCAGTATCAACGGAAGTGTGGTCTGGAGATGCTGCTGTCTATGTCTCCATTGTCACATGGAAGAAAGGTGAAGAGAAGCGTATAAAAGTATTGTCTATTCAAAAGGGCGACAGCAAAGATTCTCCGTTTGAAGATTACGAATTTGATGAAATAAACTCATCGCTCAGCCTTTTTGATGTGTCAAAAGCAAAGACATTAAACTGCAACAAGAACTCTGCGGTGTGTTACCAGGGCCAAACCCAAGGTAGTACATTCTTTCTTCTGTCAAAAGATCAAGCGGCCCCATATCTAAAGGATAAAAGAAATACAAGAGTTCTTAGACCATTCCTGATAGGAGATGAACTACTGGGTAAATATCACTCCCAGCCACAACGCTATGTTATAGATTTCCGAAAAGCAAATGATGTATTTGAGGTATCCTCGTATAAAGAATTGTACGATTACCTTCACGAAAATGTTTATCCCGTGTTTAAGGCAAAGGCTGAAGAAGAAATAAAGAAGAATGAAGATATAAAAAAACAAAACCCAAGAGCTCGACTAAATCATCACCATGAGAATTTCTATAAACGTTGGTGGTCTCAATCATACCCTCGCAACGAACTAATGGACATCATACAGGATCATAATAGGTATATCGCATGCTCTCGCGTAACGAAACGGCCTATCTTTGAGTTCGTCGGCAAAGACATCAATCCTGGCGACGCTCTGCAGGCATTCCCTGTTGACGACGACTATTCGTTCGGCATCCTGCAATCATCCATCCATTGGGAGTGGTTTGTGGCAAGATGCTCGACGCTCAAGGGCGACTGGAGATATACTTCCGACACCGTTTTCGATAGTTTCCCGTGGCCACAGAATCCCACAAAGAAGCAAATAGAGGAGGTGGCGAAACAGTCGAAGGCCCTTCGCGACAAACGTAATGAACTAATGGATGAACACCACTATACCCTTAGAGACCTCTACCGCCTCATGGATGACACACCAGAGAATCCCGTCTCCGAAATTCAGGCACACCTCGACAATGCTGTGCGCGATGCCTATGGGATGAACCGTAATGCCGATATTCTGCAATTCCTGCTCGTTCTGAATGGGAAAGTCTACGAGAAAGAGCAAAATGGTGAGAAGGTCCAAGGTCCGGGACTACCAGACAAAATTAAAGACAAATCTTCATTGGTTTCTTTTGATTGCGTTAACTTGGAATAAACGTGTAGTTTCTCCGTGGCTCACTTTAGCACCTTCCCCACAACAATTAACATTTAGAGGGCAATTAGCGTTCTGTTTCGGAAGGCCGGAATCTGGAAAATAAAGAACATCCCACACTAATGCAGGTCGCTTTTCTAACCTAAAGGTTTTTCATAAACCCTATTTTTTAACGTTTCGCAAAGCGAGCGGAGAACCGAACTTGTTCGAGTTATCTCGAGCCAAAGAAACGTCAGCGTAAACTAATGCGAAGAGGGGCGACCTCGGGTAGGCCGCCCCAATTTTTTTACTCAACTAAAGAAACTTGATTATACGGCAATACCGTAACGCATCACGTCGTCGTAAAGAGGAGATGGATATTCTTTGGAGATGAGCACCGGCTCAATCAGCAGGCTCACATCGTCGACATCGCGCCACAAGGCTTTCGACAATTCCAGCTTGCGGTCACCATACGACGGCACAATAACGGCAACGTCGATGTCGCTGTCCTTGTTTGCCGTCCCCTTGCAATAGGAGCCAAAGAGCATCACCTGAGGTTCCTCTGCGAAATGCTTCGCAATGACATGCTTGTACTGCCGCACAAGATCTATCGCTTCGTCGCGTCCGATAACTGCTCTTTTATCCATGTCTGTAATGTTTGGGTTCCATCGATGATATACCGGCAAGCATCCTTGTCGAGCTTGCGTGCGAGGGCCTCCTTGGTTTCGGGGTAACGCGCCTCGATGTTGTAGGTGGTGATGGTGTTGAGGAAGTCTTTCTGCTGTTCGCTCATCTGGGCGTAGAGGCCGCTGCCGTCGGCGAGACGCTTGTGGCTGTGGATGTATGGAGGCTCATCCTCCTGCGTGGCGCACCAATAGGCCTTCAGCGTCTTCTCGATGGCCTGATGGCACATGAACGCCACATACAGCCAGCGTCCGGTGGAGTACATCGCCTCCGCCGTCTCAAGGTCGTAGTCGGCCACGCTCAGCCAGTAGTCAATTCTTTCCTCTTTATTCATAACACCCTTTTAACGCAATATTTCTTTTTTTATTGTGTTAGAAAAAAAAGACTTGTCTTGAGCGCGCTGATTTATTTTTCCCCCCGACCAACTCTGAGCAAATATCACCCCACGCGAATCCTTATGGAAAGGCCCCGCGGAAAAAAAAATGACGCCCTTACAGGGCTACACCAAACAGTGTGGGACAGACATCTGTCACATGAATCATTTTAACATCTGTTAAGTTAATTTTTTGAAAAAAAATAGCAGCGGGCACCTGTTTTAACGACAGGTGCCCGTTTTTGTATCTAACTCGTTGTACCTGATAACTATGAACTACCTACCATCTCCTTACCAACTCCTAACCAACTCCTACCACAGTGGGTGTTGATAGGGTTGTGGTAGGGTGTTGGTATTTAAGATTTGTTAACAATTAGCCTTCCAAATGCTCTTTGCGGAGGAGGTCGTTGACGGTCTTGACGGGGTTGAAGGTGGCGATGGGGACCTCGACGAAGAGGGTAATCCAGTCGGCCATGGCGCCGTTCCAGAGGCCGGGCAACTCCTGCGACTTGACGGTGAGGGCACCCTTGGTCTTTTTGCTGATGAATCCGGTCTGCGGGTCGACATATTGGCGGAGGTCGAAATAGCGGCTGCGGTAGTTCTTGGTGCTGCAGACGAGGTCGACGGGGTTGAAGTGGGTCGAGGCCTGGAAGATTTTCTCCTGCTGAGGGTCGTTGTGGTTGACCTGTGCCGACTCGACTACCTGAAGACTTCTACGTCCCTTGGTATCAATGGTGTAGAAGGGGCCGCCACCGGGTTCGCCGAGATTCTTCACCATGCCGCAGATTCGCATGGGGCGGTTGAGGAGGGTGTGCAGGGTTTTGGCATCACAACCTTCTGGTACCATGATATTAAGCTCTTCTTTGGCGAAGCGGATGAGCCTGCTCAAGGTCTGCTTGTCGGGCTTGCCGTCGAGGGTGCGGAGGGCGTCGAAAGTCTTCTCGCGCAATTCGAGGAGCATGCCGGCGAGTACCTGCTTGTAAATCACGGTGGTATGCTTCATCCAGTCGGGCACCACATTGTCGATGTTCTTGACGAAGATGAGGTCGGCGCGCTGCTCGTTGAGGTTCTCTATCAGGGCACCGTGTCCACCGGGGCGGAACGTCAGGCGACCATTCTCGTCGCGCACGGGATTGTTCTGCTCGTCGACGGCGATGGTGTCGGTGTAATGCTTTTGTTCCGAGAAGGTTATCTTTAGTTTAATGCCGAAGGTGGACTCATAGTAGTGTTTCACTTCGGCAATCTTCTTGAGGAAGGCTTTGCGGTGCTCGGGAGAGATGGTAAAGTGCAGGTTGACAGTGTTGTCACTATTGCGGGCATAGAGGGCGCCCTCGACGATGTGTTCCTCGAGGGGGGTGCGTTGCACAGCGCCGTAGCGGTGGAATTTCAGCAATGCCTTGGGCAGGCTGCCATAGCTGAGGTACTGCTCCTTGAGGAGGAAATTGATGACGGTGCTGTAGTCGCCTCGGCGCATGTAGTCGTCGATGTCGAGGTCGGCACGTTCCATGCAGTCCTTCAGGTCGTTGTAGAAGGCGAAGGTGCGCAGATTTTCAAGGAAAGTTTTTACCTCGGGGAACTCCTTTTCGAAATTTTTGGCCACCCCGAAGTAAGTGGCGGTGAAGCTGTAAAGGTCTTTGAACATGCGTGTTGCAGCTCCCGAGGCGGGGATGAACTTCAGGATTTTTTTGTCGCGTGCAAGTGCGCGGTACTGTTTTTCGTAGCGGGCTATTTCCTTGTCGCTGAGGCAGCGGATGCCGCCGTTGTCAGGCGTTGCTGCCGCGTCGAGGTGGCTTTTGGGAAATCCTTTCTTGAAGTTGTCTATCTGGAGTTGTACGCCCTCGGGGGAAAGACCCATTTGGGAGAGCTGTTCGAGGTCTTGTTTAGTGGGTTTAAATGTCATGGTCTATGGTTTTTATCTCTTTTTAGTAGAGTTGGCTTCCAAGGGTGATGAGGGCGGAAACGGTCTCTCCCTGCTTGAGTCGGACGGCGGTCTCGCCGCGACGTTCGCCGATGGCCTGGCCGGCGGCGTTGTAGACTTGCTCTTTGGCTTTGATTTTCACGATGGCGGGAGCGTCGAAGTAGGTAGAATAGATGCCGCTGCCATTGGTGATGCCGTTGGCATGTACGATACCACCATCCTGATAGACTTCGACAGTCGCTCCGGGGACGGTGACACCGCTGATGGCAGTTCCGGAAATTGGGTCGACAACAGACTCCTCAACCACTTTAACATCCAAATAGCAGTTGGTATCTTTGTCACAGCTCGCAAAAAGTGAGATGGATAAGGTGCTGAAAAACAGCATTGCGGAGAGGAGGAGATTTTTTTTCTTCATAAAACTATGATTTTTTGCTTGTTGTTTCTATTTTTATTCTTACTTTTGCATTGCAAAATTAGTAAATTTATTCTATTAATAGATGAAAAAGTTATATTTTTTGACAATTTTTTTGCTTGCTGCCTTTATTGGGAGTTCGCAAACAATTGATAAACAGAATGAAAATATGAAAGAAGAGGTAATGGTTGAGATGGAAACCAGTCAGGGTAAAATTGTACTGAAACTCTACAATGACACTCCTTTACATCGTGACAATTTCATAAAATTGGCGAATGAGGGGGCCTACAACGGACTTCTTTTTCACCGCGTGATAGAGAAATTCATGATTCAGGGCGGTGACCCCGATTCGAAGGATGCCAAGCCCGGCAAGATGCTGGGAGAAAACTCGATTGGGTCCAATATCCCGGCGGAGTTTTCCCCCAATTGTTTCCACAAGCGCGGCGCTCTCGCCGCCGCTCGCGAAGGAGACGATGTGAACCCCAAGAAAGAGTCGTCGGGGTCGCAGTTCTATATTGTCCAAGGCAGAGTATGGTCCGATGGGGAGCTCGATATGATAGGGCAGCGTTACGGCAAGCATTTTACCGACGAACAGCGCAAGGTCTATTGTACCGAAGGTGGCGCTCCGCATCTTGACGGTGACTATACAGTGTATGGTGAAGTAATTGAGGGTATGGAAGTTGTGGATAAAATTGCTTCCGCAAAGCGCGACCGTTTCGACCGTCCCTTGGAGGATATCAAAATCATCAGTACCAAAGTGATAAAAAAGTAAATGATATATGTTGAAAGATCTTATTTCCCAGTACATTGAAGAGATTCGCTCGGCGAATATCGAGAAGTTCGAGGACCGAGCCGCTGAGGTTGAGAAATTCCGCGTCCGCTTCCTGGGTCGCAAAGGAGTGATGAATGAGCTCTTCGAGCAGTTTAAGGCTCTGCCCAACGACCAGAAGAAGGAGATGGGTATTGCTCTCAACGAGTTGAAGAATGCCGCAATGGCCAAGGTGGAGGAATTCAAGAATTTCGTTGAGGAGAAGATGGATGCCGAGGATCGTCACGACCTGACGCTTCCGGCCGACTTCGCCCAGCGTGGGAGCCGTCATGTATTGTCGGTGACGATGAACGAGATAGCTGAGATTTTTGCCCGCATAGGGTTCACTATTGAGGAGAGTGTGGAGATTGAGGATGACTGGCATCTCTTCTCTGCCCTTAACTTCCCGCCCGACCATCCTGCGCGCGACATGCAGGATACATTCTTTGTACAGAAGGAGGAGGGTAAGATGGATGTGGCGTTGCGTACCCACACCTCGTCGGTCCAGGTGCGTGTGATGGAGACCCACAAGCCTCCCATTCGCATTATTGCCCCAGGTAGAGTGTTTAGAAATGAGGCTATTAGCGCTCGTGCCCACTGTATCTTCCATCAGGTGGAGGGCCTCTATGTCGACAAGAAAGTGACCTTCGCTGATCTGAAGCAGACGCTGCTCTATTTTGCCAAGGAGATGTTCGGCCCCGATACCCAGATCCGCCTGCGTCCCAGTTACTTCCCCTTCACCGAGCCGAGTGCCGAGATGGATGTTTCGTGCAATATCTGCGGTGGTAAAGGCTGCAATATCTGCAAAGGTACCGGGTGGCTGGAAATTCTCGGGTGCGGCATGGTCGACCCCAATGTTTTGGATGCCTGCGGCATTGATAGCAAGCAATATACGGGCTTTGCATTCGGTATGGGTGTGGAGCGTATGGCTATGTTGAAATACCAGATTCGCGACCTGCGACTGTACTTTGAGAACGACCTCCGCTTCCTGCATCAGTTCGATAACATCATCTGATGGCTACCATTGCGATAAATGACATGCGCTTCTATGCGCATCACGGCTGTTTTGAACAGGAACGTGCCATTGGGACCCATTTCCGTGTAGATTTGGAGTTTGTGACAGATACAAGTCGAGCGGAAGTGTCTGATAACATTGCCGATACGGTGAATTATCTGGAAGTGTATCAGGTAGTGAAGCGCGAGATGGAAATTCCCTCCCATTTGCTTGAGCATGTGGCTCGCAGGATAGGGGAGGGGGTAAAACAGAATTTTTCTTCTGTTGACTCTGTAAACGTGAAAGTTAGCAAGCTCAATCCTCCCCTCGGAGGACAGATGGTGTCGGTGAGTGTGGAGATAACGCTATAGGTAGCCGTTGTCGTGGAAACTGAAGTAGTCGGTCTTACCTGTAGGGCCGAGGGTAATGACGATATGTTCACGCAGTTTAATCTCCAGGAGCTGACCGCTCTCGGAGATTTTTTTTGTTATCATTTTGTCCTCCTGGCTCACCTTGAGTGACCCCGATGGATGGTTGTGCGCCACCATGATGCTGACGGCTTTGTATTCGAGGGCGTGGCGGAAGAGGATGCGCAAATCGACGGGCGTGGCTGTCATGCCGCCCATAGAGATACGTTGGCGCCCGAGCACCTTGCCTCGATTGCTGAGGAAGACTGCCCAGAATTCCTCGTGGTCGAGGTCGGCCAAGAGGGGTGTCATGTAGTTGAAGAAGTCTTTGCTATCATTGATAACCAGCTCTTTGTCGTTCCCAATCTCGCCATGCATGCGCCACCCCAGTTCGAGTGCCGCCATGAGGGTGGTGGCTTTGGCCTGTCCAACCCCCTTGATGGCACTCAACTGATTGAAATCCATTTGGGAAAGAGTGGTCAGACTGTTGCTTGAGGAGGTGAGCACCTCTTTGGCTACCTCGACGACGCTTTTGCCCCGTAATCCGCTACGCAGGAGGATGGCTATCAGTTCGGCATTGGTAAGCTCTTTTTTGCCCTTGGAGAGCATTTTCTCGCGTGGCTTATCCTCGTCGGCCCACTCTTTTAGCGTGAGAGAAAAAAAATCATTCATATCTTGCTGTTATTCTAGAATTTTGGTGCAAAGATACATGTTTTTTTTTGATTTTGCTTGCTATGTCAATATTTTTTATTATTTTTGCACATTCAATGAATATAATAAAAAAACATAAAATTATTAACTAAAGTATGCAGAATAAAGGACTTATCAAATTTTTGGCGTGGGCTTTTGCGCTGGTTTGTTTGTTCCAATTGTCGTTTACAGTTGTGACAACGTCTGTCCAAAGAAAAGCCAAAACTGATGCAAAAAACTACGTAAACAGTGAGCAGGTACAGAAACTGATTGCTGGCAGAACCAGTAATCAGACGGAAGTCCAGATGATTACGGATTCTATCATGAATGCCCGTGAAGCTCACTACCTTGACTCCATGGCTACTGAGAAAGTTTATCTCGGCTATACCTACCGCGAATGTCAAGGTCGCGAAATTAACCTTGGTCTTGACCTGAAGGGCGGTATGAATGTGATGCTCGAGGTCTCCACCGTCGACGTTGTGCGTGCTCTTGCCACCACCAACGCCGAGGATCCCACTTTCGTTAAGGCTGTCGAGAATGCTTTGGCCAAACAGAAAGTGACTACCAACCGCGATTTCGTTTCCCTGTTCTATGAGGAGATTATCGCCCTGGATCCTAATGTCTCCCTTGCCTCCATCTTCAGTAGCGGTGACCTCCGCGACAAAATCAAGATGGGTGACAACAACGAGGATGTGATTAAGGCAGTGCGTGCAGAGGCTTCCGATGCTTACGACCGCACCTATCAGATTATCAGCAAGCGTATTGACAAGTTCGGTGTGGCTCAGCCCACCATCCAGAAGCTGAGTGCTTCGGAGCGTATCCTTGTCGAGCTCCCCGGTGTCAAGGAACTCGAGCGTGTCCGCAAACTCCTGAAGGGTACCGCCCAGTTGGAATTCTGGCAGACTTATGACAATACCGATGCTGTCCAGTTCCTCAATGATATCGACAAGTTCCTCGCCTCTGTCAATGCCGGCGAGAAGGCTGTTGAGAATGACTCTGTCGCCGAGACCGAGACTGCCGATTCCGCCAATCTGATTGACCAGTTGGCTGTCGACAATGTCAACACCGGCGCCAATGCCAATAACGAGAATCTCAGCAAGGAGCATCCCCTCTTTAATCTGTTGATGCCCTACACTTATAACAATGGTCAGCCTGTTCCCGGCCCCATCGTGGGTTTGGCTCATGACAAGGACCGTGCTGCCATTGACCGCATGCTTGCCCAAGCTGCCGAGAAGAAAGTTTTCGACACCCGTACCGTGAAATTCCTTTGGTCGAACAAGGCCGACGAACACTTCACCGGTGGTGATATCTACACCCTCTATGCCATCAAGATTACCACCCGCGACGGTGTTGCCCTGCTTGATGGTAGCTGCATCTCGGATGCCCGTCAGGACTTCTCTACCAATGGTAAGAGCGAGGTTTCCATGACCATGAACAGCGCTGGCGCTCGCGAATGGAAACGCATCACGGGCGAGAATGTTGGCAAGTGCATTGCCATTGTCCTCGATGATCTGGTTTATTCGGCGCCCACTGTCAACGGTGAGATTGCCGGTGGCCGTTCCTCCATCACTGGCGACTTCTCGCTCGACGAGGCCAAAGACCTTGCCAATATCCTTAAGAGCGGTAAACTTCCTGCTCCGGCCAATATCGTGTCGGAGGCTGTTGTCGGACCTTCGCTCGGTCAGGAATCCATCCGCAATGGTTTGTGGTCGTTTATCCTGGCTTTCGTCATCGTGCTTATCTACATGGTGTTCTTCTACAACCGCGCTGGTTGGGTCTCCGTGTTCGCACTTATTATTAATGTATTCCTTCTTATAGGAATCCTCGCTTCCATTGGCGCGGTGCTCACGCTCCCTGGTATTGCCGGTATTGTGCTGACCATGGCTATGGCCGTCGACGGAAACGTTATCATTTATGAGCGTGTGAAGGAAGAGCTTCGTGCAGGTTCCAGCCTGTCGAATGCTGTCGAGAATGGTTTCAAGAACGCTTACTCCGCTATCATCGATGGTCAGGTGACCACCTTCCTGCTCGGTATTGTGCTGATTATGTTTGGTTCCGGTGCCGTTCAGGGCTTTGCAGTAACCCTCTGCATTGGTATCGTTACCTCCCTGTTCACTTCCATCTTTATCACCCGTTTGTTTATTGACTCGGCTCTCAACCACAAACGCAAGATGACCTTCTCGTTCTCGTTCTCGGAGAACTTCCTGCGCGATGTTCACATTGACTTCCTTGGCCGTCGTAAGATGTTCTATGTCATTGCCGGTATCGCCATTGCCATTGCCATCGGCAGCTGGGCGGGTCGTGGACTGAGCATGGGTATTGACTTCCAGGGAGGCCGTTCCTATGTGGTGCGTTTTGACCAGCCCGTGAGTGTCGCTGATGTCCGCAGTGATCTCGCCAAACAGTTTGACGAGGCTCCTGAGGTGAAATCCTATGGTCCTAGCAACCAGGTGAAGATCACCACCAAGTATATGATTGACGAAGATGGTGATGAGGTGAAGGCCGCAATCGTGGAGAAACTCTACAATGGTGTCAACAAATACTATAAGACCCCCATTGCCATGGCTGAGTTCGAGTCGACGGAGACCAACCCGCTGGGTATCATCCAGTCTGACCAGTTCGGCGCCGGTGTGGCACGCGACAACCTGGTCCACTCGTGGTGGGCTGTGTTGGGAGGCTTGCTTGTAATGTTTGTGTACATCGGACTCCGTTTCCGCAGCTGGCGCTTTGGTATCGGCTCTGTGACGGCTCTGTTCCACGATGCTTTGTTGGTTATCGGTATCTTTGCCCTGCTCCGTGGCCTGTTGCCCTTCAACCTGGAGGTTGACCAATACTTTATATCGGCAGTGCTGACGGTTATCGGTTATTCTATCAACGCCACCGTGGTTATCTTCGACCGTGTGCGTGAGTATCGCAAGCTCTATCCGAAGCGCGACCTCATGACCCACATGAACGATGCTATCAACTCTACGTTGGCTCGTACAGTCAATACATCCGGTACCACCTTCTTCACCCTGCTGATGATGTTTATCTTCGGCGGTGAGGTTATCCGTGGATTCATCTTTGCCCTCCTCGTGGGTGTCCTCGTGGGTGTGTTCTCATCCCTGTGCATCGCTTGCGCTGTGGTCTATGAGATCTCCGGCAAGGAAAAGACCAAGGCTGTGGCTGAGAAATAATATATTATTGAATACAATATTATATAATAAGTAAAGAAAATAATGAGTATTAGCACCATACTGCTGCTTGCGTTGTTTGTTGGAGTATCACTGTATTCCAAATACAACAAAGCTATCGCCGCGCAGAGTGTCCCTATGGACAACTCTGCCGACGAGGAGCAGGAGGATGCTTTTCTCTCAGATGAGGAATCTGATTTCTCTGAGGAAAATCCTTACTTTACTTATGAGTCTGAACCCGTTGATAGACCTGTCTATGAGAAAACTAAGGAGAAAGCTCAGCCGATTTTTGTGGCATCTGTCGATGAACCGGCTCGTCCTCAGTTCGACTTGCGTCAGGCTATGATAGGTCAGATGATATTGTCCAATAATTATATCAATGAAATAAATCAATAAAATATAAACTTAACATGTAAACGCAATGAGAATGTTTAGAAAAGTACTATTGACATTCGGACTCTTGCTGATGGCTGAAATGGCTGCCCTCGCTCAAGGCACAATGAAGGGTACCATTACAGACAAAAAGACAAATGAGCCGCTGCCCTTTGTCAACGTTATCGTCAAGCAAGATGGCAAACAAGTGCATGGCGGTACTACCGACTTCGATGGTGTGTTCACCATCAAGCCTCTCGCTGTGGGTACGTATGATATTGAGGTGTCCTCTGTGGGCTACAATCGTTATCAGCGTACCGGCATTAATGTGAAGGCTTCCGGTTTTACTGTCGTTGACATCCAGCTTACCTCTGGTGCCACCAACCTTGATGAAATTGTCATCGAGGCAGACAAGGTGCCTATTATCGAGGTGGGTTCTCCCGAGTCTGGTCAGCGTATGAGTGCAGAGGATATCCAGCACATGCCGGGTAACTCTGTTGATGCTATCGTTGCTGCCGTCGGCGGTATGGGATATAGCGACGGTGGTACTAGCTCTGCTCGTGGTGAATCTGGTATGGTGACCATGCAGGGTGGTGTCCGTAAACGTACGGGTATCAATGTGCCGAAGGATGCTATCGCCGAAATTCAGGTTATCCTTGGTGGTACTCCTGCCAGCATCGGTGAGGCTATCGGAGGTACTCAGATTATTACCCTCAAACCGCCTACCAGCACCTTCCAAGGTTTGGTCCGTTGGGAAGGATGGCTTGACTACCGTCTGCTCAACTCATTGGTCGTTTACTTGACTGGTCCTGTGTATAAGATTCCCATCAAGGATGAGAACGGCAGTGTTACTGGCGACCGTACCCTCGTGGGATTCCGCTTCACTGGTCAGGCCAACTATCGCAACTGGCCTTACTATCGTGCCAGAGGTTATGAGTTCCAGATTGTTGACGATGATATCGTGGAAAATATTGAGCAACATCCTCTAACCTACGATCCCCTCACCGGAGGTACCAACTATACGGCTGAGACTATCCTCCGTCGTAATTCTTTCCATAAAATTACCCGTCTCACCTCCGATGATTTCACGTCGTCCAGCCGTGTGCCCGACTTGCAATACTATTCCATCGCAATGGAGGGCGCCCTCGATTTCCGTTTCTCCGAGTATACAAGTCTCGTTGTTACGGGCGAGTTCAGCGCGGCACATTCTCCGGGAGGCGGCATCTCGCCTCTGACTATGCCTCTTGTCGGTGCAGGTGTAGGAGAGTCGAAGAACATGGTGCTGACGGTCGACTTCACCCAGCGCTTCAAAGATCCGCAGGTTACCAACGAGGATGAGGCTCAGGCTTCTTCCCCCATCAAGAATGTGATGTACAACATCACCGCTATGGTCAACCGCGCGACTTCGAAGTCTTATAACGAGAATTTTGGTTCGAGTATCGACGATGTGTTCAAATATGGTTACATTGGCAAGTTTATTACCGAGAAGTCCCGTAGTTATGAAGACAAGCTTATTGATTATTATGGTACTCAGCGTTGGGCAAAAGTTCAGAATGCATGGAGTGACAAAGTGACCTATGTCTCGGGTAGCGGTATTTACAATCCTATTCTTGCCAACTATAACGAGCAGCTGTTCACCAGTTCCGAATTCGAGGAAATTCGTCCCAACCTGTTCATGATTGATTATATCCGTCAGTATAAAGGCCTCTTTAATGGTGACTCTCCCTCGCGCATCTATGGACGTATTTCCAATGTTGGTGTCCAAAGCGGTAGTTTCGCCCTTTCGCAGGACGATTACCTGTTTTTGTCCGCCAAGGCTTCGGCTGATATCTACGGTCATGAAATTGAAATTGGTTTCCAGTATGACCAGATGTGGAATTCCTATTACGGAGTCAGTGCCTACTCCCTGTGGACCCTCATGCGTGACGAAGCCAATAAGCATATCCAGCAGTTGGACCTTGACAATCCTATTTATGAGACCCGGGGCTCGCAGTTGTATGTCAACTACAATCGCTTGGTTAACTCCGATGCTCAGACCGAATTCGACAAATCTTTCCGTAATTATCTTATCAGCAACGGCTTTACCAACTCTGACGGTAGCCCCATTGATGATCACACTTGGATTGATGTCGACCGCTACATGCCTGAGGATTATGTCAATGCCGGTGGTTTGAATATGTTCTCTGTCGATGAGCTCTTCAACGAAGGCAATGGCGCTTACGTCTCCTATTATGGTTACGACCACACGGGTGAGAAATATAGCGGTTCCAACTGGAGCCTCGACAAGTTCTTTAACCTTACCGACGGTAAGTATCGTTACGCTCCTGCATTCTCGCCTATTTATGCTGCTGGTTACATCCAGGACAAGTTCTACTTTCAAGATCTTATCTTCAATATTGGTGTCCGTGTTGACTACTTCAATGGTAACCAGTATGTGATGAAAGACCCCTACCTGCTGTATGAGTCCTACACCGTTGCCGATATTCGCAACAACCCCAGCATGATTGGTGGTGGTGGGCAGTACCTCAACAATGCTGGTGACGACTGGGTTCCCTATGTCGACCAGGTATCTAACGCCGAGGGCGCCAGTAAGCCTGTCATTAAGGGTTACCGTGATCCGTCCGGTAAGTGGTATAATGTCGACGGTGTCGAGCAGATTAACACCTCTGCCATCAATGGTAACTCGGGTCAACCCACACCTTATTATACTGAGAGAGGTCTCAATGCCATCGCCAACAATACGGTCGGTACCGAGGCCTTCGAACGCTATACCCCCCAGATTGTCGCTATGCCTCGTATCGCATTCTCCTTCCCCATTGGTGAGAAATCGCAGTTCAAGGCCAGTTACGACATTATTGCCCGTCGTCCTTCCGGTGGTTGGCAGGCCGACTACTACAGCTACCTCTTCATGAAGAAAATCAGCAGCATCAGCAACCCCAACTTGAAACCTGAGCGCATTACCAACTATGAACTCGGTTTCCAGCAGGCTCTCAACGACAACTCCGCCATCAGTGCCTCGGCCTACTACAAGGAGACCCGCGACCTGATTCAGCTTGTCCAGTATGCCGGTGCTGACCCCAACCCCAACTATTACAGTTACGACAACAAGGACTTCCGTACCATCAAGGGTGTCACCCTCGCCTACGACCTTCGTCAGACTAAGAACATTCGTATTAATGCCAACTACACCCTTCAGTATGCTGAAGGTACTGGTCTGTCCTCTGGTACTATGACCGAGCTTATCAAGGAAGGTTACACCACCCTTAAGATGCTCAACCCCATTGCTGACGACCGTCGCCATGAGTTCAAGGCTAATGTTGACTTCCGCTATGGTTCCGGTGCCCAGTATAATGGCCCTGTCATCACCCGCGTCGTTACCGATAAGGAGACTGGTGAGAAGCGCAAGAAAGAAATCAAGTTCCTCGAGAACTTCGGTGTCAACTTCATGGCTGTTGCCCAGTCGGGTCGTCCGTACACCAGAGCATTCTCCAACTCGCAGCCTACTATCGTCGGTGGCTACCGCGGTGCCCGTCTGCCTTGGGGCTTCTACTTTAATATTGTTGTCGATAAAGTGTGGCCCATCCAGGTCGGCAAGCGCCAGACCTTCATCAAGGCTGACATCACCGTCAACAACCTCTTTGATATCCGCAATGTTCTCGGCGTCTTCTCCGTCACTGGTAACCCCGAGGACGACGGTTATCTGACCGACCCCGAGATGCAGCAGGTTATCAATGCTTACCTGGATCCCCAGGCCTACAGAGACATCTACACCATTACCCACCAAAATGGCACCTGGAATTATTCCAGCCCGCGTACTATCCGTGTTTCTGTTTCGTATAACTTCTAACCCTAACGCGATAAAATATTATAAAGATGAAAAATATATATAGCAAATTAGTCTTGGTCTCCTTGCTACTGGTGACATTCTCATCGACGGTTTCCGCCCGTGAATGCATTGAGTGCAAGAAAGCCAACACGAAGAGCGCTGCTGTCAAGGCCAAAGCTGCTGCCTGTAAGCGCGCCCAGAGTACGGCAGAGCTGAATATCAACAATGTCCGTGCCCTGATTAACGGCTATGGTAACATGTGGTATGACGGTAGTGTTGCCCAGTATCACTTGCCCAAGAACAGCAACACCTGCCCGTTGTTCTGCGCAGCTCTGTGGATTGGTGGTACCGATGTCAACGACCAGCTCCGTATTGCCGCCCTCCGTTTCGGATCGGATGGAGATGATTATTGGCCGGGTCCTTTGAAAATCGATGGTACTGCATCCACCGACCTCCCCGTTTGTAACTATTATGACAAACACTACATCATCACCAAGGCCGAGGTTCTCTCCTTCATGGATCACTTCGACTATACTGGTGCCTCCCCGGTTCAGAAGTCCGATCCTGGCGAGGATTTGACGGAAGTTATCCTCAACTGGCCGGCCAGTGGCGCAGGCGGAGAAGACTTGTCCCCGTATCTGGCTCCTTTCTATGATGCAGATAACGATGGTGTCTACAATCCCCATAATGGTGATTATCCTTGGTATGACTTCAACAATGAGTTGTGCCCTCGTACCATTAAGCAACAGCATCCCGAACGCGCCAATGTTGCTTTGCCTACTATGGAAACAGAAAAGAATTATGTCAAGGGCGGTATCCTTTCCGATCAGGTGCTGAAGGGCGACCAGACCATTTGGTGGGTCTTCAACGATATGGGTAATACCCATACCGAGACCAAAGGTCAGCCTATCGGTCTTGAGATTCGTGCTCAAGCTTTTGCCTTCTCCACCAATGACCGCATCAACGACATGACGTTCTACTCCTACGAGATTATCAACCGTTCCACATACGAATTACGTGAGACTTACTTCAGCCAGTGGGTTGATCCCGACCTGGGATATGCCTTTGACGACTTTGTGGGTTGCGACGTTCGTCGTGGTCTCGGTTACTGCTACAATGGAGATGGCAGCGACGGCCCCGGTTCCGGTAGTTATTCCGGTATTCCCCCGGCAGTCGGTATTGACTTCTTCCAGGGCCCCTACATGGATCCCGATGGCAAGGACAATCCCAAGATTGACATTGACTATATCCTTAGCCGTCCCACAAGCGAACCCGTTTACAAGCTCCTTGAAGGTTACAAGATGAAGAAGAAGGGAACCAGTACCGACTCTGTCGATGCTCAGGGACGTGTCATCTACGATACTATCGACATTTCCTACCATGCCGACGACTTCTTTGCTCTCGACTATAAGAGCTGGTATTTCAAACAAGGTGATGTCATTGGCAACTGCGCCATCAATGGTGTCAACTTTGGTAACAATATTGTTGACGATGAGCGTTTCGGTATGCGCCGTTTTGTGTACTATGACAATGGTAGCGGTGCTATCAATGGTGAGCCTTCCAAAGCTTCCGATTACTACAACTACCTCCGTGGTTACTGGAAGAACAATCAACGTATGAAATACGGCGGAAACGCCATTGCCTCTGGAATCGACCCCGCCAAAATCGACTGCGACTTTATGTTCCCCGATGACAGTGACCCATGGCACTGGGGTACCGATGGCGTTGTCCCGACTGTCAACCCCAATGACTGGACTGAGATTACTGCCGGTAATTCTGCCATGGACCGCCGTTTCATGCAGTCCGCCGGTCCTTTCACCCTTAAGCCCGGAGCTTTGAACTACATTACGGTGGGTATCCCCTTCGCCCAGGCTACCAATGGTGATAACTGGTCGTCTGTCCAGTTGCTTCGTCAGATTGACGATGTCTGCCAGCGACTCTTTGAGAACTGCTTCAAGGTTCTTGACGGCCCCGATGCTCCCACACTCACTGCCCAGGAACTTGAGAACGAGGTTATCCTTTACCTCACCTACGAGAATCCTAACTCTAACAACTATGGCGAATCCTATATCGAGCCCTCCTCCTCCATTCCCAGTTCGTATACCGACGAGCGTGGTGAGAGCCATGCCTACGATATCTACTATCGCTTCGAGGGTTATCAAATCTATCAGTTGAAGGATGCCAATTGCTCCATCGCTGACATTGACGATCCCACCAAGGCTGCTCTCGTTGCCCAGTGCGATATAGAGAACTACTATGATTCGCTTGTTTATGCTTGGGATAAGGACGATAATGGTGACTCCATTCTTGTCGGTACTCCCAATGAATCTCCCAGCTTAGGCATAGGAACCCTGGTTAATTACACGCAGGACACCCGTACAGGTATTCTTACCGGTTCCGTCAAGGTTACGGGCTCTAATACTGGTATTCAGCATGTGTTCCGCATCACCAAGGACCAGTTTGCTACCGGTGCTAACACCAACCTTGTAAACAACCGTGAATACTACTATGTGGCCATCGCCTACGCTCACAACCGTTACAAGGAATATTCCCAGACCGACCCCTCTTATCTTGACGGTCAAAAGGAACCCTATCTTGCTGGTCGTAAGAACGAGAAGGGCGGAAGTATTACACCTATCACCGTTATCCCCCACAATCCTGTCTTTGAAGACGGCGGTAAGGTTGCTCAGTCCGAATTCGGCATGTGCCCCCAAATCATACGTCTCGGCGGTTACGGTAACGGTGGTTCAGTACTCCGTCTGACTCAGCCCACCATCGACACCCTTCTTATGAAAGCCCCCGGCAGTTTCTCTGTCAATATTAGCTCCGCGGGTGTTGATCGCAGTGTCATGACCAACCCCTGTATTGCTGCCAATCCCAGCTACGAGGAGAACTATGGTCCTGTCAATGTGCGTGTCATTGATCCCTTGAAGATCCATGAGGGTCGCTTCAATATCCTCTTCATTAATGCTGACAAGGACACCTCTGAAATCACCAATTCCACTCGCTGGTGTATTGTCCGCGAGGGTGGTGGACATGTGGATTCTTCCTATGTTGATGGCCATTGGACCTACCGCGACACCATTTGGTCCGACTTTGAGATTGGTCGTTTCAACGAACAACTATTCCTCGACATGGGTCTTGCTGTTACGCTTGTCAATCCCAAGCCTATTGCTTCCGAAATTCAGTATGTTTCTAGCACCACCTCTCGTCTGTTCTTAGGTAACACCACCACAAAGGGCGCTCTTCTAGGCTCCTCTATGGTTTTCGCCGACGAGAACAAACAATGGCTTAGCGGTGTGGCCGACAACGATTCCTATTTCATCTATAACTGGATTCGTTCTGGCGCGCAGTATGCTGGAGGTACCGCAGCTACTTTCACCAGCACTTCAGGTAAATACAGTGTCACTGAGCCTTATCTTGATGAGGATTACTTCCACTCTGTCGTCAAAGGCTCCGGTCTGGAGGCTAGATGGTCCGAAGAAGCTTTGGATAAGGATCAGGTCTTCGAGTCGGTTGTCTATGGTCTCTGGGGCCCCTATGGTTTGACTTCCATCCAGCCCTTCCATCCTGGTTTCAACTTCACCTATTATATGGCAAACGACGATTCGCTGGCCAATCATGGTGTTGATAGGAACCAACTTGAGAGAAAGTTGATGCTTTATTCCGCTAACAAGGCTCTCAACTATAGCTCCCTGAATAATCTTCCCAGCGTACAGATTGTCTTCACCGCCGACACTTCCAAGTGGACCCGCTGTCCTGTTATCGAGATGTGTGATGACTTTACCCAGTCCGAGGGCAATGCCCGCAGGTTCAGCGCCCGTCGCCACAAGTCTGTTGACAAACTTGGCAACACGCTGTCTGGCGCTGCCACAGCCACCGACCTTGCTGACCCCAACAGTCCCGCCTATATCTCTGAATATGGTATGGGATGGTTCCCCGGCTATGCAATCAACACTGTTACCGGCGAGCGCCTCAACATCATGTTCGGTGAGGATTCCCGCTATGTCCAACACAATGGTGCAGACATGATGTGGAACCCCGATGCCTCCTTGACCGAGGGTACACAGAACTATGTTATTGGCGGACGTCACTACATCTATGTGATGAATGCCACCACTCAGCCGTTCCGCAACATGCGTACTGGCGCTTTGACGACCACCTACTACACCACGCCTTCTTACGATGCTGGTCGTTGGGCTATGCAGATGCTTTCGTCGCTCGACCGACTGATGAAGACCCAATATGTTCTTTCGGGTAATTACTTCCTTAATTACGGTCTCTCTGACGAGCAGGATGCCGGCTCCACAGCCACCCAGCTGCTTGTCCGCGACTCTGTGGCCATGCTCTATGCCTCTGTCGCTTGGGTCAACATGCCTCTTGTCAGCAGCCACTATCAGTTTACCAACCCGATGGATATCCCCTGCGACGTCACGGTCAACATTGATGTCCGCACCCCCTATGGCACCTACATGTCTCCCAACCGTACCACCTCAATCAATGCCGGTACGATTATCAAGAACCATGAGATGCCTGCCTATCAGTTCGTGCTCACTGCTGAGGATGCTGTTGTCGAGAACCTCGCCACCCGCAGCAATGCCAGACAAGATTTTATTGATTCCCTCCTCGGACAAATCAATGTTGTCCCGAACCCCTACTACAGTTATTCCTCTTATGAGACCGCGAGCCAGCTCGAAACCAAGGTCCGCATCATCAACTTGCCCACTGGCGAAGAGAACGGTGTAAAACAAGGTTGTACTATCCGCATCTATACTGTGGACGGTACCCTTGTCCGTACCCTTGGTCCCACGGCAATCACACGCGATGCAAGCATTGGAGCCGAGAATACCACGGTTGACTGGGATCTCCACAACCAGTCGGGTATCCCCATCGCTGGCGGTATGTACCTCATCCATGTTACCGTTCCCGGTATTGGCGAGCGTGTCATCAAGTGGTTTGGTACCATGCGTCCCGTTGACCTCAACTCCTTCGGTTTCTAATACAGTTTGATAACACCTAAATTATTACAGAGATGAAAAAAATATTAAGTATATTTGCTGTAGTTGTGATTCTCACGGCGCTTTCCGCCCCGTCAGTCCAGGCTGGCAACGATGAACGTCGTGGAACCGCGGGTGCCTCCGAATTGCTTGTCAATCCCTGGACCCGTAGCACCGGTTGGGGTGGTGTCAACATCGCCAATGTCCGTGGCCTCGATGCTATGTTCAACAACGTCGCTGGTCTCGCTTTCGTCAACAATGTCGAAGTGGCCTATGCCAATACGATGCTGTATGGTGGACGCAGTGTCCTTACGGGAGGTGCCACCATCAACGCCTTTGGTGTTGGCATCCGTGTCTTTGAGGCTGGTGTCCTCGGCGCCTATGTGATGGCTATGGGATTCGGCGATATCGCTGTTACCAAGTTCGATAGTCCTGAACCCATCAACGGTACCTTTACGCCCAGCTACATGAACATCAATGTGGCCTATGCCCATAGTTTCACCCGTAGCATCCATGGCGGTGCTGTCATCAAAATCGTTACCGAGAGTACTGATAACGTGTCGGCTTCCGGTTTTGGTATCGATGCCGGTATCCAGTATGTCACCGGTGAGTTCGATCAGCTCAAGTTCGGTATTTCCCTGAAGAACTGGGGTCCCTCGATGAAGTTCGACGGTTCCGGTCTCTCGTTGCAGATGATTGGAACTGGCGGAAATAACTTCACCGTTCAAACCCGTGCCGCCGAGATGGAGCTCCCCACCTGCCTTAATATCGGTCTTTCCTACGACTTCTTCTTCGATAAGTGGGATCAGGTCCTTACCGTGGCGGGTAGCTTCACCTCCAATGCTTTCCTCCGCGACAACTATACCCTTGGTCTCGAGTACAGCCTGTTGAAGATTGTTCAGCTCCGTGCTGGTTACATCTTCCAGCCCGGTATGTGGGACGATAGCGACAGGGCCACTGCCAACAACGGCATCTGCGCCGGTGCTTCGGTCGATATCCCCTTCTCCAAGAAGAACGGTAACGACATTGGTCTCACCATCAACTACTCCTACCAGTCGGCTTCGCCCCTCAAGGGTACCCACTCGATTGGAGCCAGTTTCAGATTCTAGAGCTGAACAACGACACATAATCCATTATGGGAAAGGCTTTTCAACGAGCCTTTCCCACTTTTTAAAACCCTAATAAAAACCGACATGTCAGAAATCAAATATTACAGTGAAGAAGGCCTTCAGAAACTGAAAGATGAACTTCACCACCTCATCGCTATTGAGCGACCCGCTGCTTCGGCGGCCATCGCCGAGGCCCGCGACAAAGGCGACCTCTCCGAGAATGCCGAGTACGATGCTGCCAAGGAGGCCCAGGGCCATCTTGAGGCTCGTATCTCCAAGCTTCAGGATTTGGTGGCCAATGCCCGTCTGCTCGATGAATCTAAAATCGACACTTCCAAGGTGCTCCTCCTCTCCATCATCACCATCCGCAACACCAAGAATAAGATGGAGCAGAAATACACTATCGTACCTGAAAGCGAAGCTAACCTTAAACTGGGAAAGATTTCCATCACCTCACCTTTCGCTTCTGCTTTCCTTGGGCACAAAGTGGGTGATGTCGTGGAAGTTAATGTCCCTGCTGGAAAAATGAACTTCGAACTTATTAAAATCGAACGATAATGGCTACTATTTTTACCAAAATCGTGGCAGGAGAGATCCCCTGCTACAAGGTCTTCGAGACCGAGCACTGCTTCGCCTTCCTCGATATCAATCCAGTCGTGCGAGGACACGTGCTTTGTATCCCCAAGCAGGAGGTCGACTACATTTTCGACCTAGATGACGATCTCTTCACCGAGCTCCATCTCTTCGCCAAGCGCGTTGCCAAGGGGTTGAAGAAAGTGTGCCCCTGCATCAAGGTAGGTGAGGCCGTGGTGGGCATCGATGTGCCTCATGTGCATATCCACCTCATGCCCCTCAACAAGCCCGGCGACCTCAATTTTGGCCATCATGTTGAGATGACTCCCGATGAGCTCAAAAAACTTGCTGCCGAGATTGCCGCCGCTATCGAATAACGCATTGGTAGAAATTACTAGATGCTTATTGGGTGGTTTGTACTAACCCTATTTTGAGTTTTCGAGGGCTATAGTGGAGATTATATTTTCGTTTACAGGTCCTGAACTTTCTTAATAAACGTTAAAATTACTATTTTTTGCAAAAATTTTTTGCCAGTTTAGGAAATAGTCGTATTTTTGCAGCCGTAAACGAGAAAGAAAAAAACAGAAAAACAAACGTAACATATTATGTATCTGACAAAAGAGAAGAAAGAAGAGATTTTCGCCCAGTACGGAAAATCCGCCAAAGATACCGGTAGCACCGAAGGACAGATTGCCCTCTTCACCTATCGCATCCAGCATCTCACCGAGCTCATGAAAGAGCACAAGAAAGATCAGGTTTCCGAGCGCGCCCTCGTGGGCCTCGTCGGCAAACGCCGCAAGATGCTTGATTATCTGAAAGAGACTGACATTGAGCGCTACCGCGCCATCGTCAAACAGCTTGGCCTGCGTAAATAAGGCTACATCACCAGAAAAAAATAGTTTTTCATATTTATTTGGTTATGGTTGGGATTCCTGGCGTTTCTGCCGGGAATCCTTTTTTCGTAGAAGTAGTTGGTGGTTGTGTGTCAATTCTTCTTGCCGACACGCCGGGCTCGGCCGGGTTGACGTAGGTCTTGCCGCCTTCGCCCACTTGCGTCCATTGGGTGATGTCTATCTCTTTCATGTCTTTTATTGGGTGAGGTATTTGTCACGTAGTCGCTGTTGCTCGTCGGTACTGAAGTTGAGGGCTTCCGCCAGGTAGTTGGCGAGGGATCCGTAGTGCTGGTCTATGAGGTCGAGGGCGCTCTCGAAGTTCTTCACGCTTACGCCCACCATGGCGCCGATGAAGTCCTGCTCGGCCTCGCCGCCGCCTTTCTCTGCGATGCGTGCCGAGAGCTTCTCGATGACGGGGGCGTAGAAGCGGTTGGAGAGGTCGAAGTCCTCTACTATTGTCTTGCGGTCGGCACCGAGGGCTGCCAGCAGGAAGGCAGTGGCCCATCCGGCGCGGTCCTTGCCCTGCGAGCAGTGCCACAGCACACCGCCCTCGGCCCTCAGCACGCCGCGCAGGAATTTGCCGTAGAGGCGCTGCGAGGTGGTGTCCATGACGATGGTGGGGTAGAGGCGGCGGGCCATCTCCTGCGCCTGCGGGTGGAAGGCGTAGGTGGCCAGGAGGTCCACGACGTCGGCCGACTTTATCTGTGTTGTGTCCGTGCGGCCCGAGGAGAAGCTCTCGATGAAGGCTTTCGGCAGGGTGGAAAGTCTGGTGTAGCTGACGCCTGCAATCTGGCGGTTCTGCGCTCCGCCCACCTCGGCATCGAAGCGGAAATCGTAGACGTTGCTGAGGGCGAAGCGTTCCGTGAGGATGGCCACGTCGGCGTCGCTGGCGCGCGAGAGGTTGCCGGAGCGTACCAGGCGGTAGGGCTTTATCCTTCTCCCGTCCTGCATCACGAGGCCACCGAGGTCGCGGCCGTTCTCTATGCGCTCGAATGGTATGAAGCGGTCTGTCTGTGCGTGGGTGAATATCGGCATTGTCGTCAGGATAAAGAATAAAATGATGTGGTGTTTCATTATGCTAGGTATTTGCGTACCAGGGCGAGCACTCCGTCGCTGGGGGACTGTTCGCCGTTGTGGAGTTTGCGGATGACGAAGAGCAGCTTCAGGGCGAAGTAGGGGTAGAGGCCCTGCTCTGTCTGTTGCAGCGTGTCGGCGTCGTCGGTGCCGTAGTAGGCGCGCGAGAAGATGCGCCAGTGTTCGCGCAGCACGTCGGGGCTGATGTGGAAGAGGCTGTCTGCGCGCTCCGCGTTGAGGAACTTTGCGGTGTAGTACATCATGCAGAGATCCCATTCCGGGCGTCCGTAGGCGAAGTCGCCCACGTCGATCCAGAGGTCGCGCCGGCCGTCGGTGATGATGTTGCCGATGTGGAGGTCGCCGTGGAGGCAGGTGGTGCTGTCGGGAAGGGCGTCGAGGGCGCGGAGCGACATCTCGCGCACGTCCTGTGGCAGCTCTTCGTAGTGGGTGATGGCGTCGTGCACCAGTTGCTTCATCGAGGGCAGGTGCCGGGTGTCGGCCTCGGTGGTGTGGAGCTGCTTGGCCAGTGTGGCGAAGCGCAGGGAGAGGGGGGCCAGCCGGTCGGGTTCCTGCGAGATGATGCGGGTGTAGGAGCGCTTGTGGGCTATCAGTTCGTATTCGGCGCCGAAGCGTGTGCCGTCGGTGATGAGGCGTATGGGCTTGGGGGTGGGCACCCCCATGGCGAAGACCACCTCGTTGACGTGGAACTCGCGCTCGGCCGTCTGTGCTCCGACGCCGGGGGTGAAGAGCTTGGCCAGGGTGCTGCCGTCCTTGTGGTTGTAGGTCAGGGCTGTGCCGCCCTCGCCCGTCTGGAAGTAGTCGTCCAGGTTGATTTGCTCGTAGTCGCTCATGTTTGTTTTTTTCTTTTGTCGAAAAAGCGGCTGCAAAGATACGCTTTTCCCTGCATCCGGCCAAATTTTTTTTTGTCGTCCGCCCGTATCCTGCAACTATAGTAAACTTTCCGGGTTTCCAGATATTCTTTCCGTTGTCTGTTGATGAGGTTGAGTGGCAACGGTTGCTTTACCAACTGAAAAGGCTTCCGCTTTCCTCTTGCCAGTTCTGCTGGGCCTGGCCGTTGTAGCCTTCTGTCAATTCAAAGATGGACAGGTCGAGGAACTTTTTTTCGGCATTGCCGGAACCGGCAAAGCCCTGCTCCGCCTTGAAGGTGACCACCGTCAGCGTCGGGGTGATATATTTCTTTCTTTTCATATCTGTGTTGTTTTTTTCCTATTCTCAATTGATGTTGAATGACGGGATGTTGTACATGTGATTTACTGCAAGGTCGAGCGGAGGGTTGAGGTCCTTGCTTTTGGCGAAGAGCTGTTGCCCTGCGGCATCGTAGCCGGTGATGGAGAGCCGCTTCACGTTGCGCATGGTGGCGGGGATGCAGAACTG
>ONCC01000020.1 GCA_900316235.1 uncultured Bacteroidales bacterium | reverse complement strand
GCCCGTGGAGCTGGTGCCCGCTGACAACCGCTATGACGAGATGGCCTCCGAGATCGCCGCCATGAAAGCCGCCCGCGAGAAGGACGCCGCCGCCCTGGCAGCCATGAAGGCTGCCCAGCAGAAGTCCGACGCCGAGCTGGCTGCCATGAAAGCCGCCCAGCAGAAGGCTGAGGCCGACCTCGCCGCCGAACGCGCCGCACGCCGCCAGGCCGAGGCCGCGGAAGACGCCGCACGCAACGCCGCCGAGGCGGCTCAGCGCATGGCCGTAGCCTCCGCCGTCGACGCACAGATGGCCCGTGCCGAGGCCCAGAAGAAACTCGAGGCCATCGGCGCCACCGTATACTTCAAGAGCGCCGGTACCAAGGCCCAGTTCGACGAGAGCACCGACGACGCCATCCACGCCATCTGCACCGCCATGAAAGCCGACCAGAGCCTCAAGGTCACCGTCTACGGCCATACCGACAACACCGGCTCCAAGAAAGCCAACGTCAAGTACGGCAAGAAGCGTGCCGAGGCTCTCAAGCGCTACATGGTCAAGCTCGGCGCCCCCGCAAAGAACATCGAGTGCGAGAGTAAGGGCCAGAGCGAGCCCGTCGCCGACAACAAGACCAAGGAAGGCCGCGCCCTCAACCGCCGTGCCACCGTGGAACTGAAATAAACTTTTTTAGCATAACTGCAGCGTAGGGGTGCCCCAACAGGGGCGCCCCTTGCTGTTTTATACCTACCAACCCCCTATCAACCCCCTACCAACTCCTACCACGGTAGGAGTTGGTAGGGGGTTGATAAGGTGAAAATAGGTTGATTGTGTTTATTTTATGGCTTTTTGACTTTTTTGTCTCCTATGTGGAAAAAAAGTCGTAATTTTGCACCCCGAAACAATAAACGATAAAAAAGTAATGAAAGAGGAAAAATCTTTGGTGATTCCGAAGTCAACACTGAGTCGCCTACCGATTTACTATTGCTATCTTCAGGAGCGAATGGCTGAGGGACAGGAGTTTGTGTCGTCGAGTGCGATGGCGGAGAGCCTGTCGTTGGGAGCCGTGCAGGTGCGGAAGGACCTGGCGGGGGTGAGTTCTGTCCCGGGGCGCTCGAAGGTGGGTTTCCGTACGGAACAGCTGCTGAACGACTTAAAGTCCTATTTGGGATATGACGATTATAACGAGGCCGTGCTTGTCGGCGTGGGGGGACTAGGGAAGACCTTGCTGCAATACCCTGGTTTCAAGAACTATGGCTTGGATGTGGTGGCGGGCTTCGATGTGGACCCCAATGTGGTGGGAAGGACCATCGGCGGGAAGCCGGTCTATGCCATCTCCCAGTTGGAAGGGCTGGTGCGCCGTCTGGGGGTGAAGTTGGGCATCATCACGGTGCCAGGACCTCAGGCACAGGGCGTTGCCGATATGCTTGTGGCCAGCGGAATCAAAGGAATATGGAATTTTGCACCGGCACATATCACGCTCCCTGCGGGGGTGATTATCAAGAACGAGAACCTTGCGGCGAGTCTGGCAGTCTTGTCGGGCAGGCTCGCGGGGGAGAGCTAAGCGACTGGCTACTTCTCTACTAATCTGGCGAAGAGGTCGTTCTCGAGGGCGTCGGTGATGACGACGTCGACGAAGGTGCCAGGGGAAGGTGAAAGGGGAGAGGTGAAAGGTGAATGGTGGGGAATGAGGACTTCGTCGTCCACTTCCGGGCTATCGTATTCGGTGCGGCCGACAATATAATCATTGTCTATTCTATCGATGAGGACGCGGTAGGTTTTGCCGATGCGTTCCTGATTTTTCTCAAGGGATATCTGTTCCTGGATGGCCATGAGCTCGCTGACGCGGCGTTCTTTCTCCTCTTCCGGCACGTCGTCGGAGAGGGTGTAGGCCGCGGTGCCCTCTTCGGGCGAGTAGGCGAAGCATCCCATGCGGTCGAACCGGGCCTGACGGACAAACTCTTTCAGTTCCTCGAACTCCTCGAGAGTCTCGCCGGGGTAGCCGACGATGAGGGTGGTGCGGATGGCCACGTCGGGCAGCTGCTGGCGGAAGGAATCGAGGAGGCTCAAGGTGCCTTCGCGGTCGATGCCGCGCTGCATGGAGTTGAGGATGCGGGTGTTGATATGCTGGAGAGGGATGTCGATGTAGTTGCAGATATTCTTGTGGCGGCGCATCACCTCGATGGCGTCGAGGGGGAAGGAGGTGGGGTAGGTGTAGTGGAGGCGTATCCATTGGGCACCGCTCTCGGTGGCCAGTCGTTCCAACAGTTCTCCCAGCGCACGTTTATGGTAGAGGTCGAGGCCGTAGTAGGTGGTGTCTTGGGCAATGACGATGATTTCTTTCACACCTTCGGCAACCATGCGTCTGGCCTCGTCGAGGATCTCCTCCATGGGACGGGAGACATGTTTCCCGCGGATGAGAGGGATGGCGCAATAGGAGCAGGTGCGGTTGCAGCCTTCGCTGATTTTCAGGTAGGCGTAGTGTTGGGGGGTGGATTGCATGCGCTCCTGGAAGGTGAAAGGTGAGAGGTGAAAGGTGAAAGGTGAAAGTTCAATCAATTCCTTTACGAGTTCACCCCATTGGTGGACACCGTAGAAGGCGTCGATTTCGGGCAACTCTTGGCGCAACTCCTTCTCATAGCGCTGGATAAGACATCCGACAGCGATGAGACGGCGGGGACTGCGGCTACGCTTCTTGATGGCAATCTGCTCGAGGAGCACGTTGATAGACTCCTCCTTGGCGTCGCCGATGAAGCCGCATGTGTTGACAATGACGATGTCGCAGTCGTTACGGCTTCGGTCGAAGAAGAGCTTGAATCCCGCTTTGCGCAGATGGCCGGCGATATGCTCAGAGTCGACGATGTTCTTGGAACAGCCGAGGGTGATGATGTTTATTTTCATTTCTTTAGTCAAACAAGGAGTCGACGAAGTCGTCGGGGTTGAAGAGTTGGAGGTCGGTCATCTTTTCGCCAAGGCCGATGTAGCGCACGGGGATATGGAACTGGTCGGAGATGCCGATGATGACGCCACCCTTGGCGGTGCCGTCGAGTTTGGTGAGTGCCAGCGCGTTGACGTCGGTGGCCTGGGTGAACTGACGTGCCTGCTCGATGGCGTTCTGACCGGTGGAGGCATCGAGGACGAGGAGCACCTCGTGGGGTGCGTCGGGGACGAGTTTCTGCATCACCTTGCGAATCTTGGAGAGCTCGTTCATGAGGCCGACTTTGTTGTGGAGACGTCCGGCGGTGTCGATGATGACGACGTCGATATCCTTTGCCAGGGCCGACTGGAGGGTGTCGTAGGCCACGGAGGCGGGGTCGGTGTTCATGCCCTGCTGGACGATGGGCACTTCTACCCGTTCGGCCCAGAGCATGAGCTGCTCGACGGCGGCGGCGCGGAAGGTGTCGGCGGCACCGAGCATCACCTTCTTGCCGGCTTGCTTGTAGCGGTAGGCCAGTTTGGCGATGGTGGTGGTCTTGCCTACGCCGTTGACGCCCACGACGAGGATGACGTAGGGTTTCTTAGGCATGGGCGCGTCGAAGTCGGCAGGGAAAGTCCCCTCGGATTCGTAGGCGGGCTTGCGCAGCAACTGCGAAATCTCGGCCCGGAGGATGGAGTTGAGCTCGGAGGTGGAGATATAGCGGTCGCGTTTGATGCGCTCCTGCAGGTGCTCGATGATTTTGAGGGTGGTCTCAACACCCACGTCGGAAGTGATGAGGGTCTCTTCAAGGTTGTCGAGGACATCGTCGTCGACGGTGGACTTGCCAAGGATGGACTTGGTAATCTTTTGGAAGAGACTGCTTTTGGTCTTCTCTAATCCCTGGTCAAGGGTCTGTCTCTCTTCTTCTTTGCTTTTCCGGATAAAATCAAAAAGTCCCATATCTGTTAAGGTTTAAGGTTTATGGTTTACGGTTTAAGGAAGTTAGAGGGAGATAGCTCGCTTTGCTCGCGGAAGAAAGAGGACGATACCAATGCTTTTGTCCTTTATCTTCTTCTCTCTTCCATATTTTTACATTTTATTTATTGAGTTCTTTCTCCATGGCGGGGCGAATCTCTTTGTCGAAGATTTGCTGATAGCGGTCGAAGGGGTAGCGCTGGTAGTCGCCGCTGGCGAAATACCACAGGATGACGGTATACTCTTTGGCGGAGGCGAAGCCTGGGATAGACTGGAACAGGGAGCCGTCGGCACGGTAGAGGACGGTGGTGGGGTAGCCTTTCACCCCGCGGGCGAACTCGTGGACGCGGCCGCCGCCGGCTTTGTATTTCTTACCGAACCAAGTGAATTCTTTTTTGCTCTCGGCGTTGAATTTCACGGGGTAGTAGTATCGGTTGAGGATTTTCGCCACGGTGGGGTCCGAGAAGGTCTCGCGGTCCATCTTCTTGCAGTAGCCGCACCAGTCGGTGTAGAAGTCGACGAGATAGAATTTGGAGCCGATTTGTGTGGCGGCGGCATCTTCTATGGTGTGCCACTGGGTCTGGGCCGTTGCTGAGGTGAAAGGTGAAAGGAGAAAGGTGAAAAAGGCCGTCACCAACACGATACTTTTTAATATGATATTTGTTTTCATGTCTTTATTATTGCTTGATTGCTTTACCATTCATATTGCCAGTCGTTCTCGTTGTCCTGCTCGGACTCTATGTAGACTTCTTCACGCTCTTCGCGGTCGCGGAGGCGGAAGAGGCGGCCGAGCCAGTCGTCTTTCTTCGAGTGGGTCTGGGTTTGCTTGTTTTTGTCCTCTTCGATGATGCGGGAAATCTGTTCGACATACATCTCCACATAGTTGTGGTTGGCGTAGGGGTCCTGGTGGATGCTGGCGCCAGTGTAGTAGTGGCGAAGGATGGAGTCGTAGGGGATGCCGAGTTCGACCATTCGGATGGCCCCTTCCTGGGAAAGGCCCACTCCGTGGCCGTAGCCGTGGCCGTGGAGAAGGACGGTATTGGAGGCGCTGTCGACAGAGAGGGAGAAGAAGGTGGATTTGAGTTGCCAGTCGATGCGGATGCGGGTAAGCGGTATCCCCAGGAGGCGTGTCTTGCGGTGTTCTTGGGAGAAATGCAGCAGGGTGTCGCGGATGCTGGAGTCCTGGATGTTGAGTTTGTGGGTCTTGGAGAAATAGTTGAGCCAGCGGTTGATATCGATGGTTTTTACCCAATTGCTCTGTCGCATCTGGAAGGAGAAAGTATCCTCGACGGAGCGCAGGTAGGGTAGGGCGGTGCGCCAGACATCCTCGGAGTTGGCGGTCTCACCACCCGAGTTGGAATGGAACGGTGTCTCGATGAGTGCACCGAGAGAGTCGACGAGGGTCTCCCCGCTGCTCTCGATGGCGCCCAGCATGATGTCGGGACGGATGCAGCGGTTATGGTAGGCTTGGCAGTGCACATTGTCGCAGAAGTTATACCCCTCGGATTGGTGTTTCCCGAGGTTGCGCAAGGCCCAGGTGCGGCTGATGATGGCTTGGATGCGGAAGATGTCCGTTTCTTTCCCGTAGATTTCGCTCTGTACCACGCCGGCGATATAGGTCTCGAACTCCACTTCGTTTATGAGCAACAGGCCACCCCTCTTCTGGCTTTTTACTTCGAGGTTGCCCTCGTAGGTGCGCTGCTTGTTGCCTTCGGGATTCAGACATAAGATGCAGGCGGTGTCGGTGGCTTCGAGGCGGACGGAGGAGAAGGTGCCGTAATCGGTCTCGTTGACGCTGACATGCAGCAGATTGCCTTCCGGGCGGATGAGCACGGAGCGTCCGTCACCAACCAGTTCTTCCAGAAGCTCATCCCCATTGGCATAGAGGTTGTAATATCCCAGGTCGAAGGAGATGTTGAGGGTGCTGATTGTGATGTTGGAGTAGAGCCTGACCTTCACTTTGTCGGCATGAGCGGCGAAGGTCAGCAACAGGAGCAGTGTTATGGAGAGCAGGCGTTTCATTTGATGGTTTCAATGATCACTTCGGCAGTGCGGAGGCTGGCACCGGCGTTGCCCAGTTTTTGTTCCACGCGACGATAGCCTTCGAGCATGCGCTCGCGGTTGGCGGTATCAGTGGTGATGAGGCGGAATTCCTCTTCGAGGCGCTGGTCGTTAAAGTCCTGTTGGAGCAGTTCGGTGACGACGTTGCTGTCGTCAATGAGGTCGATGAGGGCGATATGGTTTATGTGGCGTCCCACCAAGGCCTTCGCGATGGCGATGGAGATGGGGTTGCCGCGGTAGCACACCACCTGCGGCACATGGAAGAGTCCGGTCTCGAGGGTGGCGGTACCAGAGCATACCACGGCGGCAAAGGCCTGAGAGAGGAGGCGGTAGGTTTGGTCGTAGACCACCGTGATTCCCGCATCTGCGGGGATGTGCTTCTCGTACAGGGCCTTCCCCAGCAGGGTCATTCCTCCCACCACGAAGTGGTATTCGGGGTGTCGTCGTGCCAGACGCACCATGCCGGGGAGGCTTTTCTTCAATTCCTGTTTGCGGCTGCCGGGCAGCAGGGCAATGATGGGACGGCCGTCGAAAGCGAAGGGCTCGTCTTGCGGTCGGCCATGAATGATCTCCACCAGCGGATGGCCTACATAGAGGGCTTGCGGCATATCATTTTCAGCGTAGAACTGCTGCTCGAAAGGAAGGATATAGCAGAGGCGGTCGAGGTATTGGCGCATCCCTTTCAGGCGTCCTTTCTTCCAGGCCCACAGCTGGGGCGAGATATAGTGGATGGTCTTGAAGCCGTGCTCGTGAGCCCACTTCTCTATCTTGAGGTTGAAGCCCGGGTAGTCGATGCCGATGACGGCGTCGGGGTGCCAGTCAAGGATATCTCTCTTGCAGAAACTGATGTTGCCCAGCACGGTGCGCAGGTGTAGCACCACCTCGACGAAGCCCATGATGGCCAGGTCGCGGATATGGCGCATAGGTTCACCTCCCTCTTTCTGCATGGCATCGCCGCCCCAGAAGCGGAACTCCGCCTGGGGGTCCTGCTCCCGCAGGGCTTTCATGAGGTTGGCCCCGTAAAGGTCGCCAGAGGCCTCGCCGGCTATGATGTAGTATTTCAAGGTTTAAGGTTTATTGTTTTAAGGGAGTTAGAGGGAGATAAAGGGAGATAGCTCGCTTTGCTCGCGGAAGATAGAGGACAATACCCTTTGTATACTGAAGCATTTGTCTTTTATCTTCTTTTTTTAACTTCTTTTATCTTCTTCTATCTTCCTTCATGGTTTAGGCTTTAGGTTTTAAGGTTTAATGTTTAGGGGTTGAGATTTAATGAGTGAGTTTTGAACAATAGGAACATGAAGGCGATAAAGGTGATGAAGAGGGTGACGATGATGGTCTTGACAACGGTGCTCTTCTGTAGCTTCACATAGTAGCGCATGATGAGCAGCGGGGGAATGAAGCAGCCGGCATACCAGGAGAGGTGAGAGGTGAGAGGTGAAAGGTGAAAGGTACAGACGGTGAGGAGCAGGGCGGTGACGAGCAGCGAGCCGAGACCTGCGACCAGCCCTACCAGAAGTGTATCCTGAGTAAAAAAGTGCTTAAACATGGACTAGCAGTATAAGGGTTTCAGTTTTTCGATGGTGGGATGGTGGGTGAAGTCGCAGTGGATGGGGACGATAGACACATAACCGTGTGCCAGTGCCCATTCGTCGCTCTCCTCTGAGGGGTCTTCACAGACGAACTTCCCCGTGAGCCACCAGTAGGGCCTCCCTTGGGGGTCGATGCGTTTCTCGAAGCTGTCGTTCCAGTAGGCATTGGCCTCATGGCAGATACGGATGCCGCGGATTTCTCCCATGGGCAGGCGCGGGATATTGACGTTGAGGGTGATGCCCGCGGGGAGCCTATTGTCGAGGGTGGTGCGGATAATGCGACGGATATACGGCAGTCCCGGTTCGAAGTCGGCCTGAGGGCTGTGGTTGAGGAGGGAGAATCCGATGGAGGGGATGCAGAGGGCCACCGCCTCGATGGCGGCTCCCATGGTGCCGCTGTAGAGGACGTTGATGGAGCTGTTGCTTCCGTGGTTGATGCCCGAAAGGACCAAATCGGGCCGGCGGGGGCAGAAATGCTCCACGGCCAGCTTCACACAGTCGACAGGGGTGCCGTCGCAGCTGCACACCGTGAGGCCCTCCTCGCGGCATAGCTCCTGTGCGCGGATGGGGCGTGAGGATACGATGCTGTGGCTCAGTCCTGAGGCGTTGGCCTGGGGTGCCATGACGATGACCTCGCCAAACTCGCATGCCACTTTTGTGAGCGTCTGAATGCCTTTGGCGTCAACCCCGTCATCATTGGTTATGAGTATGAGTGGTCTCATCGGGCAAAGGCGGTTTTGTCGGCTCCGAGGAAATAGCTGGCGGGTTGCAGGATATTGTCGAAGACGAAATATTGGATGAGGACGGTGTCGCCCGGGTTGTCGGACGTGCTGCCCCCATGGCTGACGATGGCGTAGAGGCGGTTAAGGTCGAACACCTCGTACATATTGGGATCAGGCATGACCTTTAGGTCGTCGGGGTTGTTGTATTTGATATAGGTCTTCACCTCACTTTGGTTGCCCTTGGTGTCGGTGATGCGGAGGATGGCACGCGGCTGTCCCTGTACACAGCTGTCGGCGAAGGTGTTGGGTACGATGGAGGCAAATTCGTCGAAGTTGAGCCAAGTGAAAGAGGAGAGCATCTGTGCGACACGGGCGGTATCGAAACCATTGACACGCTGGTGGCTCTGCAGCATTTCCATGGCGAAGCCGTCGCCGTCGCGAACAATGGCGAAAGACTCTTCCTGTTGTTCAGGAATCTCCAGTTCGATGCGCTGCAAGTCATGGACGTTAAGGTCGACGATGAGATGGCTGCGCCATTTCAGGGGGTCGGTGACAAAGCGTGGCGTGAGGAAACCGCGGAAGCCCGGGATGTGGATGATATAGGGTACTCCATCTCCCTTGCGGTACATGAAACTGGCCAGGTGGTCCTGTGTTTCGCGTCCCACATAATAGGTAGTGGTGAGCTTCTCGCGGGTGAAGAGTTTCAGGCGGCCGCCGAACCAGTTGATGAATGGTTCGTTTTGGTAGATCTCCACCTTGATGCCATGGGCGGCGATGTCCTTGATGGCGTTGGGGACGGCGTTCTTGTTCACCTGCTGGCGGATGCGCATGGTGTTGAGGGTCTCGAGGAGCAGGTCGACAAGGGGCTGGTTGGCGGCATATTCGCCATTGACGGTCCACGATGAGTCGGCCTCGCGTGTGAGAGTAACCTCGTTGTCCTCCTTGTCGGCAAGGAATATCTTGGTGATGGAGGAGGTGTCCTCGATATGGTAGTCTTGTACGAAGGTGGGGCGTGAGAGCACATAGGCAATGACAGCGGCAGCCACGGCCACCACGACGGCGATGATTATCAGTATTCTGTTGCGTTTTTTCATTTGCAATATTTCTTTTTTCTAATGATGACGATGACAGCGGCGGCGGCTCCCAGCAGTAGCAGGGGCGCGATGATGTTGATGACCTGATAGAACGAGCGGCGCTCGCGACACTTGTTCTCGTCGAGCTTGCGCAGGGTGATGCTACGGCTCCGCGAGTCCATCAGTCCTTCGTCGCCCACCAGGTAGTTCACGGCGTTGAGCAGCAACTCCTTGTTGGCATAGAGGGTGCGTGTGTAGCTGTCGTATCCCACGGGGTAGATGATGTCCTTCTCTGCATCGTAGCGGTTCTTGATGATGTCGCCGTCGGAGAAGACAATCATCTTGGTGGGCTTGCTGACCTCGCGGTAGCCGATGGATTCTTCTTCCATCAGCTCGGGGGTCAGCCGGTTGCGCCAGGTCGACTTGAATGTTCCCTCCAGCAGCACCGCTACGGGCAGATGACTTCTATTGTAGAGTCTCTGATCGGGTTCCATGCGTGCGTCGTTGAGGTCGATGATGGCTGGCGCATTCTTCACGCGGGTGTATTCCGATGAGGAGAGCAGTACGGTTTTCTTGATATCGTTGTCGATGAGGTCGATGCTGCTGACGAAGTCGGTCTTGATGAGGTCGAGGTTACGTACGATGGGATGTTCCGACAGCGGTACGATCTCAGGGAAATAGAACCAGGGACAGAAACGATACTGAGGTTTGTCGCCCACGATGCTTACCGGCAGCGGTATGGGACGGCAGCGGATGTCCATCAGCACGTTGGGGTTGATGCGGACACCGTAGTTGAAGAGCATCTCGTCGAGACCCAGGGGGTAGCGTGTGGCCAGCATCTGGCCGTGGGTGGCCAGACTGTCGATATCGGCATTCAGCGGGTCGATGAGCCACAGCACCTTGCCGCCGTACATGATGTACTGGTCGAGGATGAAAAGGTCTTTCTCGCTGAAGGTCTCAGTGGGCTTGGCCACTATCAGCAGGTCGAACTTGTTGACGAAGCGGAAGGAGGAATCCTTGGAATTCTGGTGGTGTGCGGTGAGTGATTGTATCTGGCCGTCGATAGTCACATATTCCAGGCTGTAGAACTCCTGCAGTGCGCGCTGGATGTCAAAGAGCACGCCGCCATTGAGTTCGCCTTGTCCCTGCAGGAAGCCGATATTCTGCTTCATGCCACGCGAGAGGGCGCGCACGGGACTGGTCAGCGCGTATTCGAGGTTCTGGATGGAGTTGTTCAGCAAGTCGGCTTGTCCTACATACTGCTGGTTCTGCAGGAGTTGGATGGTGGTCTCGCGGCCTTTGTAGAAGACATCTGCGGCGGGCAGTAGCAGCAGGTTGGTCACTCCATTGTCGCCTTTCGTCTGCACTTGTGCAGGCTGGATACCTTTCTCGGCGAGTTTCTGGAAAAAGACGCGACGCTCCTCGTTACCCCCATTGGGATTCGCTCCACTACGGTCGCGTTCCCCAATGGTGTTGGGGTTTACAAATTCGTAGCTCACGTTGCGGTTATAGGCCCGCAGTTGGTTGAGCATCTCTTTAGTCTCGTTCTGCAGGCGCTTGAAGTCTGACGGCATATCGCCATCGAGGTATACACGGTAGAGCAGTGGCTCATCGATGGTCTTGAGCAGTTCTTTGGTCGAGTCGGAGAGGGTGTATCGCTTCTCCGACGTGAGGTCGAGGCGGGCATAGAGGAAGTGGGAGATGACGTTGACCGAGAGCACGATGAGTACTGTGACGCCCATCTCGAGCCAGTGGCTGCGCTTGAGGTTCTTGCGTTTCTTCCATCCGTTCCACATGCGGCTCTGTAGCACGAGGCGGGTACCCATGAGGAAGAGGGCGATGACGCTGGCGAAGTAGAGCACATCGCGGGTGTCTACCACGCCGCGGCTGATGCTCTCATAGTGGTCCATCATGCCGAGACTCTTGACGAAAAGGTCACCGCTACCGAAGAGCTCCATGTGATAGAGAGACTCGAATCCCAGATAGGCCACGGCACTGAGTACTGCGGCGGCGATGAACGACACTATCTGGTTGCTTGTCAGCGAGCTGCACAGCAAGCCGATGGCCACGAAGGCGCCGCCCAGCAGCAGTAGGCCGATATAGGAGCCGGTGACGCCGCCGGTGTCGATGTTACCTACGGGGTATCCCAGCGAGTAGACGCTGAAGTAGCATACCAGTGTCGGCAGCAGTGAGATGAGCACCAGTGTCCAGGCGGCCAGGAATTTGGCCCACACGATGGTCCAGTCACTCAGCGGGCGGGTCATCAGCATCTCGATGGTGCCTCCACGACGTTCTTCGGCGAAGGTGCGCATGGTGATGGCTGGGATGAGGAAGAGATAGAGGAACGGCCCGATGAGGAATAGACCGTCCATACCGGCATAGCCGTAGTCGAGGATATTGAAGTCGCTCTTCAGCACCCATAGCATCAGGCCGGTAAGTATCAAGAATACCGCTATGGTAAGATATCCGATGAGAGAGGAGAAGAAACTTGCTAGTTCTTTCTTATATAGTGTCCACATTTTTACTTAACTACTGTCTGCTTAACTACTCTTATTCGATAAATTTCTGTGCTTTGCTTTTGAGGCTGCGTCCGCGGTAGACGCCGTCGGTGAGTTCTCTCACCGTTTCAACCACCACCTGTGTGGCTCCGGTAAGCATGCGACGGTCGATATTCTCCCAGATGTCGGATGTCACGTGGTTGTGCTGCATTCCGTTGAGGGTGGTGAACACCAGGGAGGGTATGCCGATGGCGTCGAATCCGCGTGCGTCGCCACGGGGATTGGTTTTCTCGGCATTATAGGCGATGAGGCTATGGTTGGCGCTGTCGCGCACTCGGGCGATGTCCCACAGGGTGGGGTAGCGGTTGTCGCCGAAGAGAACGATGCTGTCGCCGTAGCCGATATTCTGCACGTTGATGAATGCTTCCACATTGCGCATCTTGGGGTAGTTGGAGAGAAATACCCTCGAGCCGAGGTACTGCTGTTCGCTGCCGCTGAAGAGTACGAAGAGGATGCTGCGGCGCGGACGGAACTGCTTCTGGGAGAGCAGACGGGCGGTCTCGAGCACCGCTGCCACGCCCGAGGCATTGATGTCGGCACCGGGGAAGAGGCAGGTTTCGCCCTGCATGCCCACATGGTCCAGGCTGGCACCCACCACGATGAGCTCGTCGTCCATCTTGCTGTCGTAGCCTGCCATCAAGCCAAGCACATTGGCAGTGATGGCACGTTGGCGGTAGATGGCGTTGACATCCACCTCGGCCTTCTTCAGGAGGGCGAAAGAATGGGATTGGTGGTCGCTGTTGATGGCGTTGACAGCGGAATCGAGCGACATGGCCTCGCCCCAGAACAACTCGCGTCCGCAGTTGAGGGTCAACTGCAGGATGGGGAAGGTGGCCAGGTGGGGGAGTTCGCCGCAGTAGACACGACCCTGGGGTTCATAGGGCAGGCAGCTGGGACTCATATTGATGGCCAGTACGCCCAGGGCGCCGTGCTTCTCGGCGGTACGTGCTTTGTCGCGCAGGGTGGAATAGTGGCTGGCGATATCGTTTGGAAGCCACGAACCCTCGGGAAGGCCCGTCAGCAGTACCACGATTTTGCCCTGCACGTCAACGTTCTTATAGTCATTGATTCCCTCTTCTGCAATGCCGTAGCCGCAGAAGACCATTTGTGCGTCCACGTATCCGCGCCCCGTCATTCCGGCGCAGCAGAAGTCATTGCCCAGGGTGAAAATGCGTTTGTCCTTGGAACCGGGAATATAGATGTTGAACTTGCAGTTCTCCACCTCGTTGCATTCGATGGTGAACCGTTGCTCACTCACTTTGGCACCATAGCGGCGCAGCACCTGCTCTACATACTTTGCGGCCCTGTCGTATCCCACCGTTCCGGCGAGTCTTCCTTCGTAGGTCTCGGCCGAGAGTTCGATGATGTGTTTCATGATGGAGTCTTCCTCGACCACGGGCATGGCCATCGCATCGCGTTTCTGAGCCCAAGCCTCTCCTCCCGTCAATCCCATCAGACCCATCAAAGCCATTAAAACTACTTTTTTCATATAATATTTTATTTTTATTTATCTTTATTAGTGTTATATATTGTTGTTTACAAATATATTACGCTTCCGTACCGCGGCACGGAGCGACTACAAATATACGAAAAAATTTTTTAGTTCTTCATTTGTTGAAGCAATTTGTCGAGATTGGGAGTGATGATAATCTCCGTGCGGCGATTGGCGGCCTTGCCCTCGGCGGTGCTGTTGTCGGCTTTGGGGGAGAACTCACCGTGGCCGCTGGCCTCGATGCGGGCGGGGTTGATGTCGGGACCGTATGTCAGGAGCAGTTTGACGATGGCGGTGGCACGCATTACGGAGAGGTCCCAGTTGTCCTTTACGGCAGTACTCCCACGGTAGGGGTCATTATCCGTATGTCCTTCAACCACAATATTCAGCGTTGTGTCCTGCTCTAGCACTTTGGCCAGTTCTTTGATGGCATTGGTACCCTCTTTCGAAACCGTCCAGCTGGCCGAGGGGAACATCAGTTTATTCTCCATGGAGACGTAGACCTTGCCGTCCTTGGTCTCCACTTTCAGTCCTTTATCGGCAAACCCCACGAGGGCATTTGTAACCGAGTTTCGCACAGCTTCAATCTCCCGCTCTTTGGCTTCCAGTTTGGCCCGAGTGAGGGCTTCTTCGCGCTCCAGTTCGGCCTGTTTTGCAATCATTTCGCTACGCTGGAGACGGAAATTCTCCTGCTGCTCGGCAAATAGTTGTTCCTTTATGCGGAGTTCTTCTTCCTTAAGGTTCAGTTCTTTGGTTCGTGCAGTGAGGAGGTTTTGGGCACGGTTGAGGTCGCGGTTCTTGCCTGCCACCTCTTGCATGTAGTTCTCCATGGTGGTGTCGTAGTGCTGGCGCAGGCGCTCGATGCGGCGCGTCAGGCTATCGACGGTGACTTCGCAACGGCTCTTGGCTGAGGATAGTTCGCTATAGTCGCTCGTCAGGGCATTGTTCTGACGTGTGAGGGCGGCATTTTCCTCTTTGATTTCGTCGAGTTCCTGACGGGTTAATTTGTACTGTTTGGCAGTCTGGTCGTATTTGGTCTGCAGGCTTTCATGCTCGCTGAGAGACACGCATGAGGAGAGGGCTAGGGTGGCTAAGACGCCTAAGAAAAGGGTTCTTTTTATCATAATAAATGTTATTTTTTTCTTATTGATAACGTAATTCAATTATTTTTCGTATTTTTGCAGCCCGTTTTTTTCAAAAAAATGAATCTCTACAGCAAAATCCACCGATGGCGGCTGCGCCACCTCAGCGAGCACGGACTTGTGCTCCTGCTCGCTGTGTTTGTGGGTCTGCTTGCGGGTTTGGCTGCCGTGACGCTCAAGACACTCGTGCATTATGCAGGTCTTGCCGTCACGCGCATGGGAGCTCTCACTCCTCTCGGGGGCAATATCATGATGCTCGTGTTCCCGGTCATCGGCATCGCTCTTACCGTGTTGTTCGTCAAATATATTGTCCGCGGCCATATTGGCCATGGATTGCCCTCCGTGCTCCTTGCCATCAGTCGCAACAAGTCGCGTCTCCCGTCGAAAAACATGTATACCTCGCTCATCGCCTCCACCCTCACTGTGGCCTTCGGAGGCAGCGTGGGATTGGAAGCCCCGATTGCTTCCACGGGTTCCGCCATAGGCTCCAATATCGGACGTTGGTTCCGTCTCAGTTCCAAGAGTGTACGTATTCTTTTAGGCTGCGGTGCCGCTGGTGCCATCGCCGGTATTTTCAAGGCTCCTTTTGCAGGTATCATGTTCGTCCTCGAGGTCTTCATGTTCGACCTCAGTGCCACCACCGCGCTCCCGCTGCTCATCGCGGCACTCGTCTCTGCCACCGTCGCCTATTTCTTTATGGGTGCTGATGTGCAGTTCCATTTCGAGGTGACGCAGCAGTTCGGTCTCTCGCAATTGCCGTTCTATGTTATCCTTGGCGTTTTCTGTGCCCTGGTGTCGGTCTATTTCCTGCGGACCACCGACAAGGTGGAAAGTCTCATCGCACGCTTCTCCAATACATGGGTCCGCGTGGGTGTGGGTGGCCTCATGCTAGGCCTGCTCATCTACCTCTTTCCGCCGCTCTACGGTGAGGGCTACGGAATGCTGACCCAGCTGCTCCATGGTGATAGCAGTAGCTTGTTTGTCAATACGATATATGGCTCGTGGGCCAATGATGCGTGGGTCATACTCTTGGTGCTTTTCCTGCTTATCGTGCTCAAGGCTGTCGCCACAGCAACCACCATTGGCAGTGGCGGTGTGGGTGGCACCTTTGGCCCTTCCCTCATTGTCGGCGGTCTCTCTGGATACTTCGTTGCCATGCTCTGCAACCAAATGGGTATGCCTCAGCAGGATACGGCCAACTTCGCCCTCGTCGGAATGGCGGCAGTGATGACAGGGGTGATGCACGCTCCTTTCATGGCAACCTTCCTCATCGCCGACATCACCGGCGGCTACGAGTTGCTCGTACCTCTCATGGTGGCTTCGGCTGTCACCTATCTCTGTGTCAGTCCCTTTGAACGTCATTCCATCTATGCCCGCAAGCTCGCCAAGAAGGGCGACCTCCTCACACACGACAAAGACTCTTCGGCCTGGCACCTGATGGATATGCAGCGTCTCATCGAGACCAACTTCGTCATTGTCCGCAGCGGCAACACGTTGCGCGACCTTGTCGAGGTCATCCAGACCTCTCGCCGCAACCTCTTCCCTGTGTTGACAGATGACGACAAATTTGTTGGCATCGTCGCCTTGGATGATGTCCGACAGATTATGTTCCGTTCGGATTTGTATGATAGTGTGATTGTCGACGACCTTATGCACCCGATGTCTGAGGGCGATATCGTCCGCTCGTCGGACACTTTGACCGATGTCGTTGAGAAATTCCGCATAGGAGACCGCTATAACCTTGTGGTTATCGACGACGACCGTCGTTACCTCGGTTTCCTCTCCCGCGCCAACACCTTCAGCGCCTACCGTCGCTTCATCTCAGCCACCTCGGATGAGTGATTGTAACCTTTAACCGTTATTTTAGTTTCTGAACTGCAAGTCTATCCAAGCCCAGGTGAGCTGGGAGTCGTTGGTGGAGCGTTTCAGCTTATCCATCGTCTCGCCGCCAATCATGTAGGAGAAACCGGCCGCGAGGACGACCTCTTTGCTGATGGAGAAGTCGGCCGAGAACTCGAAGTCGTGGCCGAGGGTGCGGTCCATATTTGCGAGATCGGTGGCAATGGCGTAATAGTGGTAGCCGAGGCTGAGGTTGAGGCGTTCCCAGGGGTGGAGCTCGAGGGTGGCGTAGAGGTTCTGCAGGCCGGGGGTGAAGCCGTTGACATAGGTGGTGACATAGAAAAAGTCCATGGCACCGTAGAACTTATGGTGCGAGCCCCAGATGGGGTTGAATCCACGGATGACTTTGTGCTGTGTCATACCGAGGGTGCCGGAGGGGGGGACGTTGAAATATTCGTCACCGCTCAGGTAGTCGTAACCTGCGGTGGCACCGGCAATCTTGGTGGGTCTCCAGTCGGCTTTCACCGAGGCCATCCAGGCGTCGATGGGTAGCCCGTGTTCCTCGTGGCCATCCTGGCGGTAGTAGGAGCCTTCGAGCGTCAGCCACGGTTTCTCAAATTTGACATAGCCACCGTAGAATTGCTGGTATTCGTTGTGCTCGTCGACGCCTTGCGTACCGGCCTGCATACCGACATTCATGAAGAGCAGAGAGAGTGAGGCCGGGAAATTCTTGGGCTGAATGTGATACCATCCCAGGAGCATGGTCTTGTAGACCTGGTTGCCGTTGGCGGCATCATAGAAGCTTCCTCCAGTCTCTTCCACGTCTCCGTCTTGGTTGTAGGCAGCGGCGAGGTGGAGTTTGTGGATGCCGTGTTCGTAACCGGCGCGCACCACGTCGTGCGACTGCGAGGCCATGGCCCAGTCGTTCATGCCGATGATGCGCTCATCGTCGTACGACAGCGCTTGGCGGCCCACCTGCAGGAACAATCCGTTCTCGCCACTCAGCTTGCCCCAGCCTTCGTAAATCTTCAGTCCGCCTCCCTGCCCCCAGATAGTGGTGTGCTGCAAGGTGAGGTGAAGGTCCCAGCGCAGCTTGCCCGACGTACCGAAGTAGTCGGCGATAAGCCTCTCGCGGTTCACCAGGAAGCGCGGGTCGTAGTTCGAGCTGTCTTTCAGTCCGCCCTTGCGGATTTCGCCGTGGCCGAGGATGTTAACCTTGAAGGTCAGGTTCGATTGGGCTGTCAGCGTGGCCGCCGAGGTCAGCAGGAGCGCCAGGAATAGTACGTGTTTCTTCACGATTATTGTGTTTATTGCTATAGACATCCAACGCCACCACTACCGCAGTGAATCCCCAGAAGGGGACCGACAGCTTGTCGGTGTCGAGGAAGTTGTTGAAGACGCCGTGGATGTAATATGTCAGGAGAGACAGCGTGAAGGCCAGCGCCATACGTGCCGTGTGGGGGTCTTTGGCGGTGCGGTAGACGCGCACGCCTGTGGCGAAAGTGGTGAGGAACAGCAGCACCACCAGTGCCACTCCCGGCACTCCCTGTTCGGTCATCGGACCGATGTATTCGCTGTGGGCGTTGCCCAGGTTGCCGGCATTGGTGCTGATGGTCGAGAGCTGATAACTGCGCTGATAGCTGGCATAGAGGAACTGATAGGTTCCCGGACCCCAGCCCAGCAGGGGGCGTTCTTCCCACATACGCAGGGCAGAAGCCCAGCGGTTGAGCCGTTCGAGGTTGCTGGCGTCGGTGGAGATGTTGGAAATGCTCTTCACCTGGTCGGCGAGGGTGTAGGAGGAGTCTTGATGGTTTTTGCCGAGTTTGTAGAGCACGTCGCTCTGGTAGACAAAGAAAGCTCCTATGCCGAGGCCGAAGAGGAGTACCATCCACTTGACTTTCATGCCCATGCGGATGAGTACATAGACTCCGATGGCACCCACCACGCTGATCCATGCCGCGCGGCAGTAGCTGAAGAAGAGGCCGATGCAGAGTCCGGCGAAGAGCGCCAGCGACAGTACGCGGCGCCACCCTTTCATGTTGTGCGAGAAGATGAAATAGAAGGCTGCGGGGAGCATCAGGGCGATGACGCAGCCGTAGGCTGTATGGTCGTTGTAGAAGGGTTTCATCACGCGGTGCAGGGTCTGCAGGTCGCTGAAGTTCCCGAGGGTTTTCGAGGTAGCGATGAGGATCACTACGCCGAGTCCGATGGCGTAGGCCCAGAAGAACTGGCGTATGCGTCGCGGGTCGCGGAAGAAAAGTGTGGCGGCGAAGAAGAACGGCACCACAAACCACACTCTCGCCAAAGTGTATTTGATTGATACCCATGGCATCTCTGATGTTATCGAGGTGAAGAGCATCCAGAGTAGAGATGCCAGCAGCAGCAACGTCACAGGGTGGGTGAGGAGAGAGGTAGACCTATCGCCTTTTAACGCCAGGACGCGGAAGAGGAAGATGAACGAGAAGAGTATCATCATGGGCTCCACGGGCATCGAGAGCTCCATGCCTGGGAGCATGGCTTTGTTGACGGCGAAGGGGGTGAGGAACGCCATGAGGAGGAAACCCGTCTCAAGGCGCACGACGAAGAGCCACACCACAAGCAATGCCAGCGGCACCAGGCCTATGGTGGCGTCGCCCTTGAACCACAGTGCATAACCCTCGGCGACGATAAACGCCAGGGTGAGAACCATGGCCAGTAGCAAATTCCAATTTTTCCTAAGCCAGGTCACTTACTCGTCCTTTTTTGCAGGGCAGAAAATGAGGAGGAAGAAGATGCAAACCACCACGGCGCCGAGGCTGCCGCCGAGAAGGATGAGAATGCGTTTGGGATAGGCCTTCTTGTCGGCGGGAGTGGCTTGGTCGACACTGTATTTATAGCTGACTTCCAGGTTTTTGTCTACGCGGGTTTGGGTGGCACGGGTCTGCAGGTCGGCCAGTTGCTCGCATTTGTCGGCGATGAGTTTGGTGCGCCAAGGGGAGGCAGGGAGGGAGGAGAGGGAGTCGATCTCGCGTTCCATGGAGGCGCAGACGCCCTCCATCACTTCGGCGGCGGAGAGGGCGCGGTCGTGGTGAATCTCGTGGCAGAGGGTGTCGTACATGGAGGCGATATAGTTGGCGATGTCGGCGGCCCACAGGGGATCCTGGTCGAGGACGCCGATTTCAACGCCGAGGAACTCGGTACGTTTGACGGTGATGTTGCTGCGGTATTGTTCGTCGAGCTTGAAGAGACGGTGGGGGTGGTCGGCGGGGATGCCGTAGTGCTCCATCAGGTTGAAGCGCTCGCAGACAGCCTGTTGCATGCGTTTGGAGCTGAGGATTTGGATGGCGTATTCGCAGTCGCGCTCAATGCCGTAGTCCATGAAGTCCATGCTGTAGTGGTAACCCATGATGGCCTTGGAGAGGCGGTTGGAGTTGGTGGGGAAGATGACGGCAGAGGATTTGTAAAGGGGCTTGATGCTCCAGGCGGCGATGGCCGAGGCTATGATGCCCAGCACGAACACGGCGGTGAGAATCTTCCACCAGCGACGGAAGAATTGTATTGAAATTTGGTGATTATAACTGTTTCCCAGAGTGTTGTTTTCTTCTTGCATAATATATTATTATAGAATTAATACAATTATATAACGAGGGGTAGGGGATAATATTGTTTGAGGCGATAAAAAAAGGACGCTCCTACAAAAATGGTGCCAAAGTTGGACGAAGGTGCTTCGAACGACCTATGAGGACCTTACCAACACCCTACCAACTCCTACCGTGGTAGGAGTTGGTAGGGTCTTGGTAGGGAGATGGTAGGTAGATGAGGTTAATCGTATGTATTTAGTTTATAGTATGTTTACTCTTTTTCTGAAAAAAATAATGTTAAAAATATGTTAAAAAATTTGGTGGTATTGAAAATTGTATTACTTTTGCAGTGTATTAGTTAACTAGTACACCATTAAAGAATACAGAAAACAAATTGAAAACCAATAAATTAAACTAAAATGACTTTCAAGGAACATTTCAAGAAAAAAGATTGGGTGTATTACCTGACTGTGTTTGTCGTCTGTATGGTGGTTTTCTTCCTGAGCAGCAAGCTGTTTGGCGGCGAATGGAGGACTTCCATCATCAGCGGAATTGTGAGCGGCATCATCTTTACCCCGCTTATGGCATTCATGAACCACATGGGCAAGGAAATAGAGAAAGATAATAGATGATAGTTAATAGATAAAAGATAATAATCAATATATAATAGTTATGAAAAAGATTGTTCTTGTTCTGCTGGTGATGGTCGCCACGATGGCCTCGGTGGAGGCACAGAATGTCAAGGTCAAGGGTACGGTGCGCGACGCCAAGACGGGCGAGGTGCTGCCCTTGGTGAACGTGGGTCTGATGCGCACTGCGGACACGGTTTTTGTGCGTGGTGCTGCGAGCGATTTCGACGGTGTGTTTGAAATCAAGGATGTGAAGCCCGGCAGCTATCTGTTGCAGGCCAGTTGTGTGGGGTATGAAACCCATCTAGATAATCTAGAGATTCTAGATAATCTAGTAAATCTAGAGATAAAGCTTCGCGGTGGCACGCTGCTGGAGACTGTGGAAATCTCCGCCGAGAAGCCTCTCTATGTGATGGACGGTGAGAAGAATATGTATAACGCCAGCGAGGACCCCAGCATCCAGACGGGTACCGCCAGCGATGCCTTGCAGAACGCTCCTGGTGTGGAGGTCGATGCCGAGGGCAACATCACGCTGCGCGGCGTCTCGAGTGTGGAGATATGGATTCACCAATCCCTCCGCACGCTACTCCACCTCCGGCGGCGTTATCAATATCGTCACCAACCAGAAGATTACGCGCAACGAGTTACTTTGTGTGGGTGTGCGTGCCACCACCACACCGGCCATCTCGCCTTGGGTCTCCTATGTGTGGGCCAACGAGAAGGTGGACTTCAACTTCTACCTCACCGGCAACTACGGCAACCACAATGGCGAAGAGGACGGCACGAGCCTCCTGAAAGACCCCACTACCGGCGACACCAGCCGCTACCAGAAGTTCGACACCAAGAGCAAGATGCCCTACTGGGGCGGCTACATGGGCTTCAACATGAACTGGAACATCGACAGCACGAGCAACCTCACGGCCTGGCTGGGAGCCTGGCCCTATTGGGACCGCAACTCGTTCTACAGAGACTATCAGTATTATGAATACCAGCCCACGCTGCGCAACCTGAGCTACCTCGACACTGTGAAGAACCATGGCACCACCTATGGCGGCTATGCCGGAGCATGGTATGAGAAGCGTTTCGACACCACGGGGCGCAAGTTGAGTGTCAGTTTCAACGGCTTCTTCTATCGCAACTACGGATACAGCGACAACTGGCGCGACTATGCCACCGGCACCGACTTCCGCCGACACAGCGATGCCGACACGTTCCACCCCAACGGCAGCTTTGAGGTGAACTACACCCACCCGCTGAAGAACAACTTCGAGATTGAGGCCGGCGTCGAGCTGGGCTTCGGCGGCAACCACGACACCGAGAGCCTCGACAGCCTGCTGCCTTCGGGCGACTGGAGCAATATGGGCTACCGCTCCACCGAGGCACAGGGCAGGTTTCTCTCGACGGCCGCCTATGTCACGGCGCAGAAGCGTTGGGGCGGCTTCACCGCCAAGTTGGGTTTGCGTTTCGAGGACAAGTTCCTGCATGGCGAGGTGGAGCACTACGGGCTGAACGACAAATACAGCAAGGATACCACGTTCCCCGGCCTGGTGCCGAGCATCCACCTGAGCTACCAGACCAAGAACTTCGAGAGCTACAGCTTAAGCTACACGCGCCGCTTCTCCGCCAACGACAACCTGCTCGACTATACCGACTTCCGCATCTATGACGAATACTCCTACCGCACAGGCAACCCCAACCTGCTGATGAGCTACACGCACAACCTCGAGGCCGCCTTCAACAAGTATGTCATGGGCTTCGGCAATATCGGCCTCAACGCCTATTTCCGCGCCAACACCAATGAGGTGGGCTCGACGGTCCTCACCGACAACACAGACCCCTACTTCCCCTATATGGTCAACTACTCGATGCCTGTCAATATCGGTACCTCGCACACCGAGGGCCTCGAGGCCAATATCATGTACCGTCCCAGTGGCTTCTTTAACGTCCGCATCAACGCCTCGGTGTTCAACTATGCCTTTGACTACGACGGATACAAGGACAACAAGTGGAGCTGGAGCGCACGCGTCAACCTCTGGACCAAGGTGAACGGCTGGCTCGAACTTTTCGCCAATGCCCACTACACCTCGCCGCGCCTGGGCCTCTACAGCCTGACCAACGCCAACAAGGGCATCGATTTCGGCGCCAGCGCCGACTTCTTCGACCGCAAGATGAGTGTCAACATCACGGTCAACGACATCTTCGGCATGGCCGAATATGGCAGCAACACCACAGCCCCTGCCTACCAGACCACGGGCAGCAGCCGCTTCGACTCGCGCTTCGTGAGCGTCGGCCTCACCTGGCGCATCGGCAAGATGGAACTGGAAAGCAAAGCCCGCCAGGGTGCCACCGACACGCCGCAGATGTAGTTAATAGATAATTGTTAAAAGATAATAGTTTAAAAAGATAGTATTATGAAACTTGTAACAGTAGAAACCCTTCAGGGTGTGAATTATGAAGAATTGGGTGTTGTCTCTGGTAGCATCATCCGTGCCAAGAACATGTTCAGCGACCTCGGTCAGGGGCTTAAAAGTATGGTGGGCGGCGAGCTGAAGAGCTACACCGAGATGATGGAGAAAGCCCGCAACCAGGCCACGCAGCGCATGGTCGACCAGGCCGTGAAGATGGAGGCCGACGCCATCATCGGCGTACGCTACACCACCAACAGCATCATGGCCCAGGCCGCCGAGGTGCTGGTGTTCGGAACGGCAGTGAGATATAAGAACTAGTAAAACTAGTCTGACTAGTCGAACTAGTATAACTACAAAAAATATTCAATTATGATAGAGATTCGCAATCTTAATTTCAGTTACAAGAAGACGCCGGTCTTCTCGAATATCAATCTGTCGTTCCCGCAGGGCAACATCTACGGTCTGCTGGGCGAGAACGGGGTGGGGAAGACCACCTTGTTGAAACTCATCTGCGGCCTGCTGCGTCCCACCGAGGGCAGCTGTACCGTGGACGGCATCACCAGCCAGCAGCGCCTGCCGGAGATGCTGCAGCGCGTGGTCTTCCTGCCCGACGAGGTGAGCCTGCCCGACGGCAAGACCCCGCAGCAGTATGTCAACGAGTTGGCACCGTTCTATCCCAACTTCGCTCAGGGCACTTTCCTGCACCTGATGGAAGAACTGGAGGTGGAGCCCGACCGCAAGTTCAAGGAAATGAGCTTCGGCCAGCAGAAGAAGAGCCTCATCGCCGCCAGCCTCTCGCTGGGCACCGACTATGTGCTCTTCGACGAGCCCACCAACGGCCTCGACATCCCCAGCAAGGCCCAGTTCCGTCAAATCCTCAGCCGCCGCTTCGAGGAGAGGAACACCCTCATCATCTCCACCCATCAGGTGAAGGATGTGGAGAACCTCATCGACCCCATCGTCATCCTCTCGAACAACGCCGTGCTGCTCGACGCCAGCGTGCAGCGCATCCAGGAGAAGCTCTTCTTCGAGTATGGTGGCGAGCAGCGCCAGGATGCCCTCTACAGCGAGATGCAGCCCGGCGGCTACCTCAACGTGGTGCCCAACAGCACCGGCGAGGAGAGCCAGATCAACATCGAGGCCCTCTTCAACGCCGTGCTGAGGAACAAAAGAATCATCAACGAACTGTTCTCGGAAAGATGATAGTTATTCTCTGCAGAGATGCTTAAGGAACTCTGGAGAGATGCTTAAGGAACTCTGCAAAGATGCTTAAGGAACTTTTTTAGAAACGAAAAAACAACAAAGAATATGAACAACAAGTTTGACTGGAACCGATTCTGCGAAGTCGTCAAGAAAGACTTCCGCAACTTGTGGCCGACCTTCGGCACGACGATGATTGTGCTGGCGTCGCTGCCCTTCGCCGTGTGGCTGATGGCTTTGGTTATCGACCGCACCGCCATCATCTCGCCCAATATCCGCGTGGTGATGATAATGGTGTTCTCCTCCTTCGCCGCCATCATGCTGCCGTCGCGCCTCTACCGCACCATGAACCTCCGCAACGAGGGCATCTATTATGCCATGCTGCCGGCCTCCAAGCTGGAGAAGTTCCTCAGCATGCTGCTCTTCACTTTCATTGTGGCCCCCGTGGTGACCTATCTGGGCAGCATGGTAATCGACATCATCCTGCGCCTGATGCCCACCGGCGCCTACCACCAGTGGCTCTGGCAGGGCGACGGCGGTTTCCCGCTGTTTACCTCCATCCCCATGGATGACGACGTGATGCCTGGCTTCCACAGCTGGCTGCTCACCGCCGCCACCTATTCGGGCCTCCTCGCCTCGCCGGCCATCTTCCTCTATGCCGCCACCCTCTTCAAGAAACACAAGGTGCTCTACACCTTCCTCATCCTCTACCTGCTGGAGTTTGCCCTCACCGTCATCGCCATCCCCATCGTTGTGTCGCTCATCAAGAACGCCGATTTCATGGAGTGGCTCTACGACACCTTCCACCTCTGGACTCCCCAGCGCATCATGAACTGGGTGATGGGAATTGTCGCCGCCTTCAACTTCGTGGTCTTTGTCCTCTTCACCTGGATGACCTGGCGCAGACTGAAAAAGATGCCGTACTAGAGAAATTAAGAATTAAAAATTAAGAATGATGAAACGGATAATGATAATGACGGCCGTCTTGGGAGGCCTGATGGCAACGGGATGCTATTTCAATCGTGGCGTTGATGAGACTTTTGAGACCGACCGCTACACGATGCGCATGGTGTCGTGGGACATGGATGTGGACGGCGTGATAGAGCACGGACGTGCAGTCAGTGAATTCGAGAAGGCTGACACGATGGTTATGTCCGGCACGGTGCCGATGATAGCCCTCCGTCTGGCCAATAATTCCATCTCGGAAAACGAGACAACCCTGTATAAATACGACAATGGCAAGCAGGATTTCCTGCCGGGTTATACCTACTTGGTTGTCGACCGTGACACCACGCGGCCGAAGGACTACACCCCATTGCTGCACGCCATGATGGAGAAAGGTGTCCTCCGTGCCGACACTAACTATGAGCCTATGCGCATCCTTGAGGTCTACGATTCCGCACGCTTCGCCTCCAGAAAGAGGCGTGTTCAGGAGGAAGATGCGAAAACCATATTCCGTGTCCAGATGCGCGATGGCGAGGTATCGTATGAAGAGAGTTTTCAAAGTGTGGAAAACATCGCCTCCAGTTTGCGGTTAACGCATCACCTGCCAGTACTCCTCGACCCCGGTGTCGACCCCGACATGAAGATGGAGTATCACGAGATGGACAACAATCTGTGGCAGGCTGACAGCCTGTGGCTTGACGACCTCGGCATGCGCATCGTCCCCGACCCGCAGGGCCGCAAGATGCGTGTCATCGAGTTCAACCGCTGCAAAGGGAAGATTTAAAGAAAGGAATGTTATGGAATTCAGGAAACAAAAACCGATATATCTGCAGATAGCCGACCGGCTGATGGAGCAGATCCTACAGGGTGAGCCTGCCGAGGACGACCGCATGCCGTCGGTGCGCGACGTGGCCGCGTCGATGGGGGTGAACCCCAACACCGTGATGCGCACCTTCGAACAGCTGCAGAGCGAAGAAATCATCTACAACCGTCGTGGCGTGGGCTACTTCGTCAGCCCCGATGCCAAGAAAAAAATCCTCGCCGAGCAACGGCGCGAGTTCCTCGAGGAGGAGCTGCCCCTCATCAAACAGAAGATGCAGGTGCTGGGAATTGATTTTAACCTATTAAACATTTAATACAAGATGAAAGTAAAATTCTGGCTCGTACTGGCTGCCCTACTTCTCGGCGGCAGTGCTATGGCCCAGCTGCCCGGCAGCAAGACAGAGAAGAAAACCAACCTCACCGAGAGGGTGCCCGTTGACAAGAAAGTCATCATCGGACATCTTGACAACGGTTTCACCTACTACATCCGTGACAACAAGAAGCCCGAGGACCGCATCCAGTTCCGTCTGGTCTCCAATGCCGGCTCCATCCTCGAGCGCGATGACCAGCAGGGCCTTGCCCACTTCTGCGAGCACATGGCCTTCAACGGCATCAAGGACTATCCCCACAACACGATGATCAAGAAGCTCCAGGAGCACGGCATCGAGTTTGGTCGCGGCATCAATGCCTACACCAGTTTTGACCAGACTGTCTACTATGTTGATATGCCCGCCTCCGACCCCGAGATGGTCACCATGGGCATTGAGATTCTCGACGGCTGGGCCGGCAATATCCTCTTCGACCCTGAGGAGATTGAAAGTGAGCGCGGCGTCATCCATGAGGAGTGGCGCGGTGGTGTAGGCCACGGTGACCGCATGCGCAAGAAAACCTTCCCCATCGTTTTCAAGGGCTCTCTTTATGCCGACCGTATGCCTATCGGCAAGGAGGAGGTCATCATGAACTTCAAGCGTCAGGCTATCGTTGACTTCTTCAACGACTGGTATCGTCCCGACCTGCAGGCTATTGTGGTGGTGGGCGACCTGCAGAATTTCGAGTATGCCGGCAAGAAGGGTGTTAAGGCCATGGAACAGCGAGTGCGCGATGTTTTCAGCACCCACGCTAAGGCTGTGAATCCCAAACCGCGTCCTGTCTTCACCATTGAGGGCAACAAGGAACCCCTTGTGGCCATTGCCACCGACAAGGAGGCGACCTCTGCGGGGATGGCTTTTGTGTGGAAGCACAAAAAAGCTCCAGTGGGTACCATTGGCGATTTCCGTCAGGGTTTTGTCAATTCCCTCGTCGTTCGGATGATTAACGAGCGTTTTGGCGACATCTGCGAGAAACCTGCTGCTCCAATGATGGGCGCCGGTGCCAGTCACAATGGTTTCATTGCCCGCTATGTGCGTGAGGCCGACGATTTTACTCTCAGATGCTCGCCCAAGGAGAATCGCTTGGAAGAGGCTGCGGCCCTGCTGCTAGCAGAGATGAAGCGCCTCGACGAGCACGGATTCCTCCAGACCGAGCTCGACCGCCAGAAAGAGGATCTCCTCTCGTGGTACACCCGCGCCGCGAAAGAGGCTGATAAGACCCAAAGCAACGATTTGGCCGACGAGATTACGCGCCACTTCCTCGAGGGCGAGGTTATCCCCGGCATCCGTCAAGAGTGGCGTTATGCCAAGGAGTTCGTCCCCGAGATTACACTTGATGAATGCAACAAGACTATTGCGAGTTGGATAACCGACGAGAATCTGGTCTTCTACCTCACCGCCCCCGAGCGAGAGGACTACGGTGTGCCCGACGAAAAGACTATCCGGAGCATTATTGCTGACAGCAAGAAGGTGAAGACCGAACCCTGGATTGATACCTTCCAAGAAAAGCCCCTCTTCACCGAAGAGGTTCCTGCTGTTACCCCCAAGCTTACTAAGGAGAATAAATTGCTTGACTACAAGGAGTATACCTGCCCCAACGGTATCCGTTTCATAGTGAAGAAGACTGATTATAAGGCCGACCAGATTGTGTTCAGCAGCTTTGCCTTCGGTGGTACGTCGCTCTACAGCGATGAGGATTATTTCCTGGCCTCGAATGTCGCCGACTTTATCGAGTCTTCCGGCATCGCCGACCTCACCGCCAACCAGCTCTCCAAGAAACTTAAAGGAAAAAATCTCAGCATCAGCCCCTATATCGACGATGAGAAGCAGGGCTTCAGCGGCAACTGCTCGCCTGCCGACCTTGAGACGACCCTCCAGCTCCTCAACCTTTACTATACTGCTCCCCGCTCGGACAAGGATGTTTATTCCCGCATGATGGAGATGCTGAGGTCACAGATCAAGATGGTGGCCGACAACCCTCAGGTGGCTTTCGCCGAGAAATACTATAAGACCGTCTATCCCGAGGAGAAACGCATGATTATTGTTCCCACCGAGGAACAGCTGCAGACCCTTGATCCGGACCGCGCGCTGCAAATCTTCCGCGAGCGCTTCCACGACGCTTCGGGCCAGATTTTCTTCTTCGTGGGTAATGTGAGTGACAACGATATTGCCCTCATCGCCCGCTACTTGAATCACCTGCCTACCGACGGTAGCCAGAAGAACGAGAAGTACATCGACCGCACCGCGAAGTTCGCTAAAGGTATTGTGAGGGCTGAAGCCGTCAAGGGCATAGAAAAGCAGGGTATGCTGAATGTCTATGGCGAGATGAATGTCAACGCCAAGGACCTCACTCCCGAGACTCGCATCGCTATCTCCGCTCTCAGCGAGATGATTGGTATTACCACCCTCGAGGAAATCCGCGAGAAGAACGGCGACGCCTATAGCCCCTCTGCCGGCATCTGGAGCCAGCGTATGCCCTCGGGTCAGGTCAGCTGGAAGTTCGCCATCGGCTGTGATCCCGACAAGATTGAGAAGATTGAGAAGGACTGCATTGAAATCCTCCGCAACTACCAGAAGAACGGCCCCGACGAGAAGACCCTTGCTAAAGCCAAGGAACAGATGATTGTCAACAACGGCACCTCCCGCCAGAACAACGGATACTGGCGTGGATTGCTCTCGGCCAGCTACACCTACAACGAGTCGGTTGACTACATTGAGCGCTACGACGAGATTGTCCGCGGCATCACTGCCAAGCAGATTCAGGACATCTGCAAGAAGTACATCAATCTCAAGAACTATGTCGCCGTGAGCCTTCGTCCGGAGAACCCCGAGGCAGGCCAGGCCGAATGATGAAGGTTTAAGCGATTAAGAATTAGTAAAAAGGAAAGCCGTCCGCCGGAATCTCCGGTGGACGGCTTCTATTATTAGAATATCAGCTGATTATTTGCTGATGCGGTAGAATTCGAGGGTCGCAGGAAGAAATCCTTCGTCTGCATCGGGAGTGGTGTTGGTGACGGTAATGGTGTTTGTGGTAAGGTCGTAGGTGAAGGGGAGCGTGGAGGTCTCGCTTTCATGGGTTTCAGGGTTGGTGAAGGTGGCGGTCATGGTGCCGGTGTGGCTGGTCACATCGTAGACGTAGGTGAAGTTGATGTTTTCGGTTTCGCTGTAGCCCATTGCGGTAATAGTCTCGTTCAAAGTGCCGGTGGTGGAGGTGGTGAAGGCAAGTAGCATATTGATGGTATAGTCGATGGTTATGCTCTGTTCCGTTCTCGTGCCGCTATAACTGTAGCCCCAGCTGGTGCCCGTGAGTTCACCGGTGACAGGGTCGGGATTGGGACCGGGATTGGGAGTATCGCCAGTTTTCGTCATGTGGATGGTGATGTTGCCCTCGAGCATATGGCCGTCCATCTCTAGGTTTGTGCCAGTGAATGTGCATTCAGTGGCGGTGAGGCTGTTGATGGTGAAGTTCATGGTGTGGCTGTGCTCGGTGATGGTGATGATGTTGCCGGTGATGACCCAGGAGAAGTTGTTGTTTTGGGTCTCTCCGTTGTCGTTCAACAAGCCGGTACCGCCTTGGTAGAAACTGAGTTTGACGGTTCCATGCAGCATTTGCTCTGTCGCATCCACGCCGTTGTACGTCATGTGGTCGACCTGCCAGGTGCCGAGGATGAGGGTGTTGTAACTGTTGGTATCAGGTTGGGGGGTATCACCGCCCTCTTTGGTGATGGTGATGGTGACTTGGCCTTCAATCGGGCCAACGCCTGGGAAGGACATGTTATTGCTGGTGAGAGTACAGGTGGTGGCAGTAATGCTGGCGATATTGCAGGTGATGGTTTCGCTGCTGTTTCCGCTAGGAATCACGGTAAGGGTGTTGCCGTTGGTAGACCAGGTGAAGCTGTTGTTCTGGCCCATAATGTTGATGGTGCCGGAACCGTTGGCGTTCATGATGATTTGTGAACCGCGAACCAGTTGGCTCATGTCCAGGCTGTCGACAATGACGCTGGAGATTTTCCAGGTGCCAACAAGGCGACTGTCGGTGTTGCCGCTGCCGCCACCATTGTTGTTGTTATTGTCCTTGTTGCACGAGACGGTCATCCCGATGCAGGCGATGGCAAAGAGTGCCATCATGATTTTCTTTAATGTTTTCATAGTGCTACTATTTTTTTATGGTTATTTTGTGGCTCGGGTAAAGGTGAAGTACTCGGGGAGGGTTCCTTGGGGAATGTTGTCGATGCCGACGGGGAGGTCGTCACCATATTCGGCAAGGAGCTCGGCCACGAGGGGAACAACGTCCATCTCGACCATGATGGTGTTGTCAGAGGTGTTGTAGGTGAAGGGGATGGTCTCGGGAGTGGCACCGGTAACGGCACCAGTCATGGTACCGGTAGAGGTGACGGAGTCATAGGTATAAGTGAAGTTAATGGTCAAGGGGCCGAGGGGGAATCTCTGTTCGCCGTATTCGGGGATGTTGCCGCTAACGGCTCCAACGATGTTGAGGACACCGGCGGCACCAGTGTTGGCAAAGTTCAGCGTGTTGTTGAAGATGACGTGGGCAGTAATTTGGCTACCATTGTAATCGAAGGTGAAAGTCTGGTCGTAGTTGAATACCCAGTTGGTGGCACCGGGGAAAGGATCATTATCAACAGGTTCGGGGTTGGGGTTGGGATTGGGTTCGGGGTTGGGATTCGGATTGACGGCTTCGCGGGAGAGGTCGACGCGCACATTGCCGGTCATGGTCGGGAATCCAGGAACGACGGTACCCTGAATGGTGCACTCGGTGGCGGTGAGCTTGGTGACGGTGTAACTCAAGGTCTGGCCGCCATTCATGCGGATGGTCAGCGTGGTGCCGTTGAGACCCCAGTCGAAAAGAGAATCGGCGATGGGCAGCTGGGCAACGTTGCTTTCGAGTTTGCCGGTGCCGTCATCGTTCATGATAATGTTCATGTTTACTGTCTCGCCGGGAATGATGTTGTCGTTGAGCAGAGCTCTCTCGACTTTCCAGGTGCCAACGATGCTGGCGTTGATGTCACCATGGCCGTCGTCGGTAGAGTCGCTCTTCTGGCATGCGACGGTCATTCCAATGGTCGCGATGGCAAACAGCGCCATCATAATTTTCTTTAAAGTTTTCATTTTGTGATATTTTTGGTTGATTATTCGTGTTGGTATTAAATGCAAATATACAAATAAATATTATATAGCAAAATTTTTTTATTGTGCAGTATGTTCGATAGGTTTCACAGTCTCGTGGTCGATGCCGAATGGGTCGGGCGTTTCGGAGGGTGAGGGGAGGGATGAGGAGTCCTTTTTATACTCCAGACCACGTTCGGGGCGACGGCAGTCGCTCATATTGTCCTGTATTCGCGTAACATCGGCAGACGACAGGGCGCGCTGCTTGCTGACAAAGCGTTCGCGCTCGAAGGGGAAGATGTCAGCCATCTCGCCGCTGTAGTAGAAGTCGAATCCTAGGGCCCCAAAGGTGTAGGTGCGGTCTCCGACATTGATGTGGCTGCCACCGGGCACGGGGTTGGCCTTGGGAACCGACTGGGAGAAGCCGACGTTGAAAAGGGTGAAGAGCACGTCGGGACGGTCGCTGATGTCGTACCCCGCGCGACGCCATTGCAGCATGGTCTGGTGCAGGATGCAGCCGGTGTAGAGGTAGCTGTAGAGGTGGTTGCGGTAGTCTACCAGGCGATTGTAGCGTTCGGTGACGTGGTCGTCGGTCTCGAAGTCGAGCAGATTCTCGTAGGCCGGTCCCATGTAGTACTCTGAGGTGGGATCTTTGAGGTGCTCTTCGACAGCTTGGGCGGTGAAGTCCTTGATGCCGTTGACGCCATAGGAGAACTGACTCTGTACGCTGAGAACCTTGACGGGGCCGAGATATTTCTTGAACATCTCACGTTTGGAATTGAAGAGACGAATCTGTTCACCTACGAGGCATCCCACGATGAGGCGGGGTTCCACTCCCGAGAGTCGTCCAGCCTCGCGGATAAGGGCACTGTCGCGAATGATAGCGGCTTTCAGTGCCGGCCATTCGGGACCAGACATCCAGGGGATGACGTTGCCTGTGCTTCGTTGCGGTACCTCGTTCAGTATCTGTGTGATGCGCTGCTCCAAACGATCAAGTTCTTTTTTGTCGTCGATATAGATACTTGCAGCGGCCATCATGCGTTCTACCATCTTAGGATTGTCGCAATGTTGCGAGGCGGCGAGAATGAGGCGTGCGTTGACGGGATAGTAGCGTGCCAATGCGGCCACACGTCCGAACTGAAGAGCCCATTCGTTATTCATCTGCTCAGCGCTGAGCTTGGAATGCTTCAGGTCGTCGATTTCCGACACCGCCATCAGCGAGCGGTAGTTCTTGTCCACGGCGCCACCGTTGTTGGTGACTCCCAGTTGGTAAAGCCCCCAGGCGCCGACAATGGCGGCGCCTGCAAGGGCAAAGAGTGTTGTCACTATGTTCAGTGCCTTGCGCCACCGAGGACGCTGGCACCATTGACGCCATGCTATGCTAAGTTTCTCAACCATTCTATTTGCTCAAAGAGCGTTACATCCATCAGCATAAATACGAGTGCACCGGCAATATAACCAGCCAGGGCGAGCCAAGAGATTTTCTTGAGGTACCAGATGAAGTCGATTTTCTCCATACCCATGACAGCCACGCCGGCGGCGGAGCCGATGATGAGGAGTGATCCACCGGTACCGGCACAATAGGCCAGGAACTCCCAGAAGGGATGGTTTACGTCGAAGATGGCGCCGTCGCCCAGCGGGTACATGCCCATGGCGGCAGCCACCAGTGGCACATTGTCGATGATGGAGGAGAGGACGCCGATGATGAGGTCGATGAAGAAGAATCCGGGGGCTTCGGTGCCGAAGGCATTGTTGAGTCCGCCAGCCAGGCTGCCGAGGATACCTGCCACCTTAAGGCAGGAGACGGCCATCAGGATGCCGAGGAAGAAGAGGATGGTGGGAGTGTCGATGTGTTCGAGGGTGGAGACGGCGGTGGGCAGCTTGTGGCCCTCTTTCTCATATTTGCGGCTGATGATTTCGGTGGTCACCCAGAGGATGGCCAGGCCGAAGAGCATGCCCAGGTAGGGGGGGAGGTGTGTGATGGTTTTGAAGACGGGGACGAAGACGAGAGCGCCGACACCCATGAAGAGGATGAGTTTGCGCAAGCGCGCGGGGACTTCGACACCGCTGGTGTTCTCCTGGGGGCGCTGGATGTCGCCCTTGAGGGTGAAGCCTAGGATAATCACGGGCACCACCATGCAGACGAGCGAGGCGATGATGGTCTTGACGATGATATTGACGGTGGTCACTTGTCCTCCAATCCACAGCATGATGGTAGTCACGTCGCCAATGGGACTCCATGCACCGCCGGCATTGGCGGCAAGGATGACCATGCCGGCATACAGCCAGCGCTCCTTCTTGTCGGCGATGAGTTTGCGCAGCAAGGCAATCATCACGATGGCAGTGGTCATGTTGTCGAGCAGGGCGGAGAGGAAGAAGGTGAGGATGGAGACCACCCAGAGTAGTTTCTTCTTGTTGGTGGTGGTGATTTTGTCGGTGATGACGCGGAAACCCTGGTAGTCTTCAATCAGGGTGACGATGGTCATGGCTCCCAGCAGGAAGAAGACGATTTCGGCCGTCTCACCGAGGTTTTCGATGAGGTGGTCGCCGATGAAGTCGTGCCAAGCGTCGGCGTCCATCAGGGGCTGGACTATTGAGCCGCAGAACACGAAGACGGTCCACAGCAGGGTTCCCAGCATCAGGGCCGATGCCGTTTTGTTGATTTTCAACGGATGCTCCATCGCGATGAAGAAGTATCCGATAATGAATATAGTAACAAGTGCTACTACCATAATGTTTGTGTTTTTGGATTATTGTTTATTGTTGTTGATTTATCGTCTGTTCTGTTGTTCTTTCTGCTTTTGCATCTGCTCGGCCTGCTTCTGGAGCTCTTCCAGGCGCTTGGCGAAGCTGCTTTTCTTTTTGCCTTTGCCTTTATCGTTGGCATGTTTGGCATCGTAGGCGGCCATGTGGGCGCGCACCTTCTTCTCGCTGGTGAAGCGGCGGATGAGAATCATGGTGGCCATGGTGAAGGTCAGCGAGGCGAGGTAGTAGAGGTTCAAACCGGCACTTTGGCTGTTGAAGATGAAGAGCATCATGAATGGCATAAAGTACATTATGAACTTCATACCCTTCATTTGGGCGCCCATGTTCTGGTTGCGCATGGTGTACCAGGTGTAGAAGAACTGCATGCCGAACATCATCAGGCAGAAGAGGGAGACGTGGTCGCCGTAGAGCGGGATGTTGAATCCGAAGTCAAGGATGGAGTCGTAGGTCGACAGGTCGTCGCACCACAGGAAGGGTTTCTGCCTCAGCTCGATGGCGATGGGGAAGAACATGAACATGGCTGTCAGGAAGGGCATCTGGATGAGTACGGGGAGGCATCCCGCCATGGGGCTGTAGCCAGCGCGTTTCTGCAGTGCCATCGAGGCCTGCTGCTTCTGCATGGCCTGTTCAGGTTTAGGGTATTTGGCATTGAGGGCGTCCATCTCGGGCTTGAGGATGCGCATGATGGCACCTCCTTTATAGCTCTTATAGACCAAGGGCAGCAGCACAAGACGAATCAACAGCGTGAATACCAAGATGATGAGGCCGTAATTTTTGATGAAGTTCTCAAGGAAGTTGAAGGCAGGGATGATGAGCCAGCGGCTGATGCTCTTGGAGATGATGGTCCAGCCCAGGGGCAGCATCTTTTCGAAACCGCGGTCCATGGCCTTGAGGTCGCGGAACTTGGTGGGACCGAAGTAGAAGCCCATCTTCATCTGCTGCGTTTCGGGTGAGTAGGGGATACCGATGACGGCACGCATGTCGGTGAGGTAGCTGCGTGAGGTGTCATTGGGATCGGTATTTACGGCTACGTCGGCATTCTCAAAGGCTTGGTCGCCCTCGACAGTGATGATGGCGCAGAAATACTGCTGTTTGAAGGCAATCCAGTCGAGGTTGGTCTTCACCTGTTCCTTGTCGTCGGAACCCATCTTGAGGTTCTCGACTTTGTCTTTCGGAGGCTTGTAATAGATACTGCTATAGTATCGCTCACGGTCACTGTTGCGGCTGCCTTTGCCGCGGCTGCCGTCAGAGACCATTTCCTGACGGTTCATGCGGTTGTGCCAGTTGAGGTCCAGGTAGTTGGTATTGCGGATAACTTTGCTGAGGCCCACGAAGTTGATGTCGAAGTCCACCTCGTAGCTGTCGCCGTGTAAGGTGTAGATATATTCGAGGTAACCCTCGCTGCTGTCGGGAATGGCACGGAAACTCACGGTGACGGAATCGCCCTCTCCGATGGTCCATTCGCCGCTTTCCACTGGATGACCGTCAACGTAGGGTTGGAAGTTGAGCAGGCGTGTGTTGACGTTGCGGTTGTCGACAGTGTAGAAGGCCAAGTCTAGATTATCGTCATTGGGAGTGATAATCTCAAGATCCTTCTGGTCGAAGGTCTTGTAGTCAGCCAGCACCACGCGATCCACGCGACCGCCCATGGTGTTGAAGGTCACGTTCATCTTGCCGTTGTTGACGGTAAGTTGCTGGGCCTCGCCCTGGGTGGCACCGTTGAAGGCGCCCATATCTTGCACCTTGGGTGCTGTGGCGGCGAGGGCGGTGCTGTCACCGGCAGCGGCTAGCGAGTCGAGTTCGGCCTTGGCGGCGGCCACGGAGTCGGCCATACGTTGGGCGTTGACGATAGAGTCCATCACACGGGCACGCTCCGCCTCCATAGCGGCGCGCTCCTCGGCCGAAGGCGACACCCACCACATGTATCCGACGAAGATGCCGAAAATCAAAACCAGTCCGATAATTGACTTTTTGTCCATTCTGTTACGTTCCTATTTTATTTATTACTTATTTATATTCAAAATCTTATACTTCATCCGTAGGGATGGAATAAATTGCAAAGATACGCTTTTTCCTTGAAATAACAAAAAGAAAAAAAATTGCCCCCAAAACCTCCGAGCCGCGACCGCCTGCCCCCCTCCAGGTACGAACACCCTACCATCGCCCTACCAACTCCCTATCATCTCCTACCGTGGTAGGACTTGGTTAGGAGTTGGTAGGGAGTTGATAACTGGTTCATAGGTACTTAGCCCCAACCAAAAAGCACCCCCTTCCCGAGAGGTGCTTTAAAAGTGTTTCTATGGAATATATCTATCTGATTACCATTATTTTCTTTGCAGGATGGTCGCCAATTTTAACAATATACGTCCCCGACGTTGGAACATCGAACGTGGCGCGCCAGCCAAACTGCTCCCCTAAGTTAGGGGAGCTGGCAGCCCCTTGCGGGCTGACTGAGGAGTGTGTCAGCATCCGTCCCGTCACATCAAACACCCTCACCCCGCCCAGCGGTCCACCGTCACCACTCTCCACCACAATCCGTCCGTCGCGCTGGAAAATCCTGGCATTCAATATATCCACGTCTTCAATACCTTCATCATGGATATAGATGGTATCATGAATCGTAACCGTATCATACAGCCACACAGTGTCATATTGCGTCAGCCACAACGTATCGGTTATAGTTATCGTATCATGCACAAGTACGGTATCGGGTACGGCAATTGTAAAGCTAGCAGAAAGTGATGTATCTGAGGTCAATGTCAATGTACGAGGATTGTTACTATCTCCATCACTCCACGACAGGAAACGGGTAGCTGGTGTCGGATCTGCATAAATAATACCAATCGGTGATTGACAGGTGGGATGAGAAAGTACAACAGCATTTCCCATAGTACTGTCCGTTGTATTCACGCTGAGAGAGAAACCACCCTCTGTGATAAGATTGGAAAAAAAGCACCATCGAGCAAAATAGGACATTCGTCCTTCACACGGAATGTATACGGGAATGGTACTGGAAACTTCCGAAAAAGAGGTAGTTGAAATGAAAGGTGCTGTCGTAGCAGACGAGTGTATCTCTTCCAAATTAGTGCAGCCATAAAATGCGTAGGATGGAAGAAATTGTACATTTTCTCCGATATTCAATGTGGTGAGGTTGATATTATCATAGAAACTAGGCATGGCGTAAAAATACATATTGGAGCAATTCACAGCATTAAAGTTTAGTGTGGTCAACCATTGGCATCCTGTAAAAGCAGGGTAAATAGTTTCGACGGATTCACCTATTGAGACCGTTTCCAATGACGCACAATCACTGAAAGCATTGTTTGCTATGGTGATAACACCATCGGGAATAACAAGAGAGGTAATTCCACATGCTCGGAAAGCATATTCTCCAATATATGAAACAGTTGTCGGGATTGAAACGGATGTAAGTCCACTACAAACACCATAAAAAGCATAATTGCCAATCTGTGCAACCATATAGGTTGTTCCGTCGTTGGTGACGCTGTCGGGAATAATCAGATTTCCAACAAGGTTAACAGTATTATAGGGATAACTGCTGTTTTGAGGTACTACATGAACCACATTCCCTACAATATTGTAGTATAATGTGTGTCCGCTCGGAGATACGGCGGAGAAATCATAAGCATTGGCTTTATTGGGTATTGCCATTGCCATCATCATGACGGCAAAGAAAGTATAAATCTGTTTCATATAAAAAAGGCGTTGAATTATTCTTTGTTATCACTTACTATCATTGCAGGTTCTGGATTACCTTTGTCTTAATAAGTGAGGAATAACTCACGCCCAAGGCGTGAACCTTCCGCGAGCTTATTCTCAGACAAAAGAATTTTCCAGATTCGCAATGAGAGAATAATGGGCGGTTAGCTCATTTATGTTTTTCTATTTCTGTTTTCTACATGTTGTCGTTCGGTGAATTGATAAATTCGTTTATCGTTACAACATCAACTTTAGGGTAGTCGATGTGTTTCAAAATATCATAATGGTGGTCGTTGGAAATCAGGAAGCGGGCACCCGAAGCAAGGGCACAGTCGACAAACTTATTGTCGTCTGGGTCTGCTGCAATCAGGTTGAACTTAAAATAGGGGGTAATGAAACAAACAAATGAGCTGTTAAGGATGGTGGAAAGAACCACTTCCGCGGTTTCGTCATCTGTTAGTTTTTGTAGAATTTCTGTGTATTCTTCCAAAATCTCGTTGGACACGCAAAGGGTGTTCTCGCCCCGCTCGAACGATTGCCAAACAGAGTGATAGCGACTCCGGGAGGGAATCACCTGAACAAGCAGTTGGTGTCCAGAACGAGTCTCATTACAATTGATGCAAATCCATTGTGTTGATTTCGTCAAGACGTTGCTGGTCAAGCTTGCCCGAATCCCATAGGGTGTCGAGTTTTTCCTCCATGCGTTTCGCGTAGTGGTTGTACAACACTTCGTATAATTCGTCCAAAGCACGTTTGCTACGGTTCACGGAAAACATCTGTAGCAAGTGCATCTGGGCTTCATTGAAAGTGGTGGTTGCTTCCATCTTTTTGTTGTTTATTTCAATTTGCAAAAATACGAATAAATTTCAAAACCACAAAAAAAAATGCTCGGGGATGAAAAAATATGCCATCGGGACAATAATTTGCCTCTCCGGACGTTAAAAACTTATGTTGTTAATATAAATTATGATAAAAAAGATTTTTGCTACGGTTTTGTGCTGCCTGCTGGCGGGCGGGGCGTGGGCTCACGACTTCTCGCTGACGGTGGCCAGCGGACAGACGCTCTATTTCAATATCTTGGAATCCGCTGCCAGTGTGGAGGTTACCTATCCCAACCACGACTCCTATCCCGTCAACGGCTGGGGCGGCTACACACGGCCGGTGGGCAATCTGAGGATTCCCTCGTCGGTGGTGTACAACGGTGTGACATACAGCGTCACGACAGTCGGACAGTTGGCTTTCTACGGCTGCACGGGTTTGACCTCTGTGGTGATGGGCGAGGGTATTACGGTGCTGGGAAACAGCGCTTTCAATGGCTGCACCGCCTTGACGACGGCGGTGGTTCCGTCGAGCATCGACACCATCGGCCTCCGCGCTTTCGGCGAGTGCAACCAGCTGGCTCATGTGTGGTGCAACAAGTCCACACTGCCCAATGCGTCGGCCTATATGTTCTACAATATCAGCCTCGACGGCAGGACGTTGCATGTGCCGGCACAGGCCCTGTCGCTTTATTCCGCCGCGGCGCCGTGGAGCGGCTTCGGCACCATTCTGGGCGACGGCCCCATGGTGGCGCTGTCGCTGCTGTCGAACGATGTGCTGTGGGGAAGCGTGAGCGGAGGCGGCTCGTTTGTGGTTGGCAGCGTGGCGGATATCAGCGCTTTGCCGAACGAAGGTTACTCGTTCATCTGCTGGAACGACGGCGACACGCAGAACCCGCGGCAACTGACCTTGTATGGTAACATGAGCCTCACGGCCATGTTCTTCCCAGTGCCGCGCGATACCGTCGAGGTGCACGATACCGTTGTGATGTATGATACTGTGGTGCTGCACGATACGGCTTCTGTCGCGCTGCACCGCTTGCAGGTCTTCTCGTCGCAGGCGTCGCTGGGCGCTGGCGTGGGCACGACCGAGGTGCCTGAGGGTACGGCGGTGGAGATCTGTGCCTTGCCGCTGGGCGGGAGCTGCTTCACGGCTTGGGACGACGGCTCGACGGAGAACCCGCGCCGTGTGACGGTGACGGACGACATGACCTTCACGGCTTTTTTTGAACAGCTCTCCATTGTGTCGCTCGAAGCGGCTGGCTGGCGCGTTAATGCCGAGGGGCGCGAAGTGGTGGTGACGGGTGCAAACGGCATGAAGATAGTGGTTTACGACATGGAAGGACGGCTTGTTGCGGCCGAAACATGGCAGGGTGCGACGGAGCAGACGAGGCGTTTGAGGGTGCCGACGGCGGGCGTTTATGTCGTCCGCGTGGGCGAAACGGGTGCCGTGAAGGTGACCGTTGAATAACTTTTTTTTCACGGTTGGAGAAAAGTTCGTATATTTGCACTCTCTAAAAGTAAAAAAGACGAAGAGTCAAAAAGTCTAAAAGTCAAGGCTATGAAACTGCAATTTATGGGTGCCACCCGTGAAGTGACGGGTAGCAAACATCTGATAACGACCAAGAGCGGGCTGAAGATACTGCTCGACTGCGGCATGTACCAGGGCAAGGGTCTGGAGACCGACGCCATGAACCGCGACCTGGGTTTCGACCCGGAAGAGATTGACTATCTGGTGCTCAGCCATGCCCATATTGACCATTCGGGTCTCATCCCCTATATCTATAAGAATGGCTTCCGAGGCACGGTGCTCTGCACTCCCGCTACGCGCGACCTTTGTGCCATCATGTTGGCCGATGCTGGTCGCATCCAGGAGCAGGATACTCAGACTTTCAACAAGAAACGCAAGGCACAGGGATTGCCACCCGTGGAGCCTATCTATGACGAGCAGGACGCCCAGCAGTGCATGAGCTGCTTTATCAGTGTACCCTACCATAAGAAGTTTAACATCGAGGGAGAGGTGACAGTGGAGTTCTTCGACGCAGGTCATATCCTTGGCTCGGCCCTTGTATATCTAGAGATTAAGGATGGCCGCCGCAAGATTCGCCTGGGCTTCACGGGCGACATTGGCCGCTACGACAAGCAGATACTGAAGGACCCAGAACCCTTCCCCCAGGTCGACTATCTCATCATGGAATCGACCTATGGTGACCGCCTCCACGAGAGTCTTCAGAACGCTGAGCAGGAACTGCTTATGGCAGTGCTTGATACCTGTACCAAGAAGAAGGGAAAACTTATTATCCCCAGCTTCGCCATCGGTCGTGCACAGGAGATTATCTATGCCCTCGACCGTCTGGAGCATGCCAAGTTGCTGCCCGATATCGATGTCTATGTCGACAGTCCGCTGAGTATCAGCGCCACCAATATCATGAAACTCCACACCGAGTGCTTCAACGAGGAGATTGCCGAATACTGCCAGACCGATCCCGACCCCTTCGGCTTCGACCGCCTGCATTACATCCAGAGCGTCATGGAGAGTAAGCAGCTCAATATCAGGCATAAACCCTGTGTTATCATTGCTGCCAGCGGCATGATGGAGGCCGGCCGTGTGAAGCACCACCTGGCCAACCACATCGAGAATCCTTCCACGACAGTGCTCTGTGTGGGCTACTGCGAGCCTTCAACCTTGGGGGCCAAGATTATGCGTGGCGACGAAGAGGTCTCCATCTTTGGTCAGCGCCACAAGGTGCGTGCTGAGTTGCGCCGCATCGACTCCCTCTCCGGACACGGCGACTATGAGGAGATGATGCGATATATCAGTTGCTTGGACAAGAAAAAAGTCAAAGGTCTCTTCATCGTCCACGGTGAGGAGGAAACACAGAAACATTTTGCCGAGACCCTCGGCAAGGCGGGCTGGAAAAACATAACGGTACCCACGTTCCGCCAGGAGGTGGAAATATAGATTGTCTAAGGTATGAAACTCTTGTGTCTGCTACTGTCTTTCTTGTTGGCATCCTGCACACCGCAGGGGGCTCAGACGACAGTTGTCAAGGCACTGTTGCCCGTGGGATTCGAGTTGCCTGAGTATGCCGAAGATGAGGATATTGTGATTCATCGGGGCTATACGGCATCTTATAATCACACCACCCTGGTTCCCAATTGGGTGGCATGGGAGTTGACGGCCGAGGAAGCCAATGGGACCAACGATGGGCAATACTCCTTCAGCCGCGACCCCGACGTAAGTTTTCCAAAGGCTAGCCGGGAGGATTACAGCCACAGCGGATGGGACAAAGGCCACATGGCTCCGCGAGCCGACATGCGATGGGACTGCAAGGCCTTGGAGGAGAGCTACTACTTCACCAATATCTGTCCGCAGGACCATGAGATGAATAGTCAGGCTTGGCGTAAGATAGAGGAGCTGACTCGCCGTCTGACACGGAGTTATGGCAGCGTGTATGTTGTGTGTGGACCAGTGTTCACGGGACATCGACATGGAACCATCGGACAATCCAAGGTACAGGTGCCCGATGCTTTCTTCAAGGCTTTGGCCGTCAATACGGAGAATGGCCCTCGGACTGTGGGATTCATTGTCGACAACTCACCGCAGAGTTTTTCCCCGAAGCACTATGCCGTGACGGTCGACAGCGTGGAGCATGTCGTTGGACGCAACCTCTTCCCTCAAGCCGATGAGGCGGTGGAGGCGTCGTTTGATTGGAATGTTTGGAATATATAATTATATGAATAGAAAAGCATTGATATTATCTCTTCCGGTGTTGGCACTGACACTGCTGGCCGGCTGCAAGAGCCAGGGCAGTGACGCCGACAGCGTTGCCGTGCAGGAAGATCCGCAGGTGGTTTTCGAGGATTTCTCCGATACCGTGGAAATCAAGATGGTACCAGTGGAAAAAGAAAAGAAAACTCCACGCGTCACAACCCGGCAGGCGGTGAAAAAGGCTCCCGTCACGCAGCGTAACAACAGTAAGGCTGAGACCATCTATGTGGAGACCGAGGGTGCGCAGGGACGCGTCTGGGGTCATGTCACCATGAAGGGCGACCGTGGTACCGGTACCATCCACGACTGGGACGAGAACACCTGGACCGTCACCGTCACCCGCCATGGAAACGAACTCTTCGCTGTCGACCAGAACTCCCGCCAGTATGTATTCAGACTGAAATAAATAAAACATCAAAATAATGAAAACAACGCAAGAACTTCAGCAGATTGCGACGCAGGTGCGCCGCGACATTTTGAGAATGACCACCAATGCCAAAAGCGGACATCCGGGCGGTTCGCTCGGCACTGCCGACTGGTTTGTGGCCATGAATTTCAACCTTATGGATTTCGACCCCAAGAACTTCACCATGAGCGGTGAGGGCGAGGACATGCTTTTCGTCTCGCAAGGCCACATCACGCCGGTGATTTACAGCACCATGGCCCGCCGTGGCTATTTCCCCGTCGACGAGTTGAAGACTTTCCGTAAGTTCGGTACCCGCCTGCAGGGACACCCCTCCACCGAGCATGGCCTGCCGGGCATCCGTATGGCTAGTGGCTCTCTGGGTCAGGGCCTTAGCGTCGGCGTCGGTGCCGCCCTCGGCAAGAAGATGACGGGCGACAAACACCTCGTCTACACCATGCACGGTGACGGTGAGCTCGAGGAAGGCCAGATCTGGGAGGCCGTGATGTTCGCCGGCGCCAAGAAGGTCGACAACCTCATCGCCACCATCGACTACAACAACCAGCAGATTGACGCCACCGTCGACGAGGTGATGACCCTCGGCGACCTCAAGGCTAAGTTCGAGAGCTTCCTCTGGAAAGTGGTTGTGATTGAGAATGGTAACGATATGCAGCAGGTGCTCGATGGTATGGCAAAAGCCAAGCAGATGAGTGGGCAGGGAAGCCCCGTGTGCGTCATCCTCACCACCAAGATGGGCTATGGTGTCGACTTCATGCAGGACACCAACAAGTACCACGGCAGCGTGCTCAGCGCCGATGACCTGCCCAAGGCCCTCGCCCAGCTCCCAGAGACCCTTGGGGATTTCTGAAAATGTGATAGTTAAATCCTTTGACCTCCGACGATTTCTTCTTGTCGGAGGTCTTTTTTTTGTGTCTTTTGCAACTGGTTGACAATTAGCTCCTAAAAGGTACCTCCTCTTACTCTTCTCTTACTCTCCTCCTACTCCCCCCTTTGTCATCCCTTTTTGGGGTAGGAGATGGGTAGGGCAGGGTAAGCCTCCGGTGGCTGCATGGCGACACCCTTATGCCAGGGCGCAGGTGCATGGGAAGATAATATTTTTTTTGCCAATCGGGAAAAAAGTTGTATTTTTGCATTTTTGTAAGGAAGGTTGTGCGTGGTGGATTTGTTTTTTAAATATTGATAATAAAGTATATATGACAAAGATAGATGTTCTCTTAGGGTTGCAATGGGGCGACGAAGGCAAGGGTAAGATAGTGGATGTGCTGACGCCTCGCTACGATGTGGTGGCACGATTCCAGGGTGGCCCCAATGCCGGCCACACCCTCGAGTTCAACGGCCTCAAGCATGTGCTGCATATCATCCCCAGCGGTATCTTCCATAAGGACAAAATCAACCTCATCGGTAACGGCGTGCTCATCGAGCCCCGCATCTTCCGTCAGGAGATTGAGGGTATTGCCGAGAAGGGTGTCGACGCTACGAAGAACCTCTTTATCAGCAAGAAGGCTCATCTTATCCTGCCCTCCCACCGCATGATGGACGCCGCCAACGAGCAGGCCAAGGGCAACAGTAAAATCGGCTCCACCCTCAAAGGCATCGGTCCTGCCTACACCGACAAGATTGCCCGTACGGGCCTCCGCGTGGGCGATATCATGACTGCCGACTTCATCGAGCGCTACGGCCAACTCAAGCGTCAGCACCTGATGATGGCGCATGCTATGGGTTTCGACGTCGACAGCTTCCGCATCGACGGTATGACGTTGGGCGAGTACGAGAAGGTATGGATGGAGAGCCTGGCTACGCTGAAGAAATTCCGCTTCGTGAACAGCGAATATTTTATCAACCAGTGCCTCCGCGAAGATAAGAAGGTGTTGGCCGAGGGCGCACAGGCCATGATGCTTGACATCGACTTCGGCACCTATCCTTTTGTCACCTCCAGCAATACCATCACCGCCGGTGTCTGTACAGGCCTCGGTGTGGCACCCTCGACCATCGGCAAGGTGATGGGTATTACCAAGGCTTACTGCACTCGTGTGGGTGCTGGTCCTTTCCCCACGCAGCTCGACGATGAGATTGGTCACCAACTCTGCGAGCTTGGACACGAATACGGTGCCACCACCGGTCGTCCCCGCCGTTGTGGCTGGATTGACCTGCCGGCCCTGCGCTATGCCTGCATGATCAACGGTGTCACCGAGCTCTATGTCACCAAGCCCGATGTGATGAACGACTTCGACACCGTCTGCATGTGCAGCCACTATGACATTGAGGGCCAGCGTACCGACGAGATCCCCTTCGAGTACAACACCGCCCATATCGACCCCGTGCTCACCCCCTTCGAAGGCTGGAAGCAGAGTCTGCAGGGCATCGACAGCTACGAGAAACTCCCCGAGAAACTCCGCACCTTCCTCGCCGCCATCGAGGAGCAGACAGGCGTCAGGATTGCCGCCGTCAGCATCAGCCCCGACCGCAAAGATGTGCTGTTTAAGTAGACAGTAGTTAAGACAATACTGCAATATTTTGCAGTTAAGAGATACCAAATAGAAAATTCAACCGACATGAAAAAGATAGTTTTTGCCCTGGTGATGCTCCTGCCGCTGATGGTGGGTGCGCAGACCAAAATCAAAGAGACTGCCGTGCCGCGCTCGGTGCTGCTGTCGCTGGAAAAAACCTATGACTCCTATAAGGTGAAGACCTGGTATCAGGCTCCTGGGCAGTATATCGCTGAAGTGCTCATCGATGGTCAGGAAGGCCGTAGCTATTTCACCGCCGGCGGCGACTGGCAGTATACCTCCTTCCCTGTGAAGATGGAAGAGTGCCCCACGATGATGACCAACTATTTCACCAATAACTATCCTGGCTACCGTGTGAAGACGCTCGACTATATTGAGGAAATGAGTGGCGATAACTATTATCGCATGATTATCACCAAGAAAGGTATTTCCGATACTGACTTCGAGCTTGTCTACGACACCCGTGGAAAGCTCATGAAGAGCAACGCTCCCGACCCCGCTGCCGTGAAGCGTGACTACTACACTCACAACAATCCCGACGCCACCGACGAGGAGATTACCAAGGCCACCAAGACCGAGAGCAGCCGCCTCCGCGGCCGTCCCGCTCCCAAGGCTGACGAACCCCAGGTGGTGCAGTTTACCCCTTGTGAGGCTGCTGTGGCCAACTTCGAGAAGGCTATCGGCAAGAAACGCTGCAAAGCCGGTCCTGAGTGGCTCAACCGCAACGACCAGTATGCTGTGGCTTACTTCACCGACAAGCAGAAGGTGGAAAAAGAGGCTGTCTATGACATCAATGATGGCACCCCCATCATGACTGGCAAAGTGCTTCCCAGAGAACGTTACAGTAATGGTATCATCAAGTACCTTGCTGAGAAGTTCAACGGCGAGAAATACAAGATTGAGAAGATGGTGGTCTACGAGTACAACTCGAAGTTCCGTGGTGCTGACGGCAAAAAACCCAAACCTTATACCTATGTGGTTATCAGCCAGAAAGTAAAAGGCACGCGTCAGGTGAAGTTCACCCGCATGGAGTTCGACAGCAAGGGCAACTTCCTCAACCTCCTTGCTCAACCCCTCGACGAGAAGGATGTACAGTAAAAGCTAGGCTGTCATCAGCCGTAGTGTCGCCAGAGCCTGTGTGATGGACTTGATGTTGGCGATACTCACAGTCAATTTTTCAGGAGTTTCTTTCAGGCGCGTCTCAGTGGGATGCGCCTGAATGTATGTTATCACTTTCATGAAGTTGTCGCTCTGGTAGAAGGGACTCTGCTGGTTGCTCACGAGATGAAGTACCATGCGGTCTTGCTTGAGGACTATCTTTTCGATGCCGAACTCCTTGGCAATGCGGCGGAGGGTGATGGTGCGGATGAGCTCCTCGGTGGCCACGGGTACGGGGCCGAAGCGGTCCTCCAAACGGCTGTGGTAGGCTGCCAGTTCCTCTTCCGTCGTTAAGTCATTGAGTTCCTTGTAAAGCAGCAGTCGCTCGCTGACGGAGGTGACGTAGTCGTCGGGCAGCAACACCTCGAGGTCGGTCTCGATGGTGCACTCGCGCACAAATTCTTTTTTCTCCTCGGCCTCGGCGGCGAAAAGGTCGGCAAAGTCGCTCTCTTTCAGTTCCTCGATGGCTTCGTTGAGGATTTTGTGGTACATATCGTAGCCTATCTCGGAGATGAAACCACTCTGCTCGGCACCGAGGATATTGCCTGCGCCACGGATGTCGAGGTCGCGCATGGCGATGTTGAAGCCGCTACCGATGGTGGAGAATTCCTCGATGGCCTTGAGGCGCTTCTGCGCATCGGGCGTAAGGGTGAGATAGGAGGGGATGAGCATGTAGCAGAATGCCTTGCGGTTCGAACGTCCCACGCGGCCGCGCATCTGGTGCAGGTCGCTGAGGCCGAACTGGTGGGCATTGTTGATAATCATGGTGTTGGCGTTGGGGATATCCAAGCCGTTCTCCACGATAGAGGTGGCTACCAGCACGTCGATGTCGCCTTCAAGGAAGCGCATCAGCGTCTCTTCTGCCTCCTTGCCGTCCATCCTTCCGTGGGCCATAGCCACGCGGGCATCGGGCACGAGGCGCTGCACCAAGCCCGCCATTTCGGGCAGGTTCTCCACGCGGTTGGAGATGAAGAAGGTCTGACCTCCACGGCTCATCTCGAAGCTGATGGCATCGCGGATGAGCTCTTCGCTGAAGTCGCTGAGCTCTGTCTCGATGGGCTGGCGGTTGGGTGGCGGGGTTTGGATAACGCTGAGGTCGCGGGCTCCCATGAGCGAGAACTGTAGTGTGCGTGGGATGGGGGTGGCGGTGAGGGTCAGACAGTCGACACCCACCTTCATCTGTTTTAGCTTTTCTTTGACGCTCACGCCGAATTTCTGCTCCTCGTCGATGATGAGTAGCCCCAGATCCTTGAACTTGAGGTTCTTGTTAGTGATGGCGTGGGTGCCAATGAGGATGTCTATCTTGCCTTCTTCGACGTCCTTGTATATCTGGTTCTTTTCTTTTGTACTACGGAAACGGTTGAGGTAGTCGACCCTCACGGGCAGCCCTTTCAGTCGTTCGCGGAAGGTATTGTAGTGCTGGAAGGCCAGCACCGTCGAGGGCACCAGTACGGCCACCTGTTTATCGTCGCAGCAGGCCTTGAAGGCGGCGCGGATAGCCACTTCGGTCTTGCCGAAGCCCACATCGCCGCACACCAGACGGTCCATCGGTGCGCGGTCCTCCATGTCGTGCTTCACGGCCATGGTGGCCTTCATCTGGTCGGGGGTGTCCTCATATTGGAACGAGGCCTCCATCTGCTCCTGCAACGAGCAGTCGGCGCCGAAGGCGAAGCCCTGCGAGGCTTTGCGCTTGGCATAGAGGGCGATAAGGTCCTTGGCGATGTCCTTTACTTGCCGTTTGGTTTTGGCTTTCAGCACCTGCCAGGTGTTGCTTCCCAAACGGTTCATCTGCGGCGCCTCACCCTCACGACCCACATAGCGGCTAATCTTGTGCAGCCCGTGGATGGAGATATAGAGCACGTCATTGTTCTTGTAAATCAGGCGTATCAACTCCTGACTCTTGCCGTCGACGGTCACCTTCTCCAGTCCGCTGAAACGGCCCACGCCATAGTCGATATGGGTGACGTAGTCACCGGGCTTCAATTCGAACAACTCCTTCAGCGTCAGTGCTTCGTGTGTGGCGCTAAGACTCTTGACGGTGTATTTGTGGTAACGGTCGAAGATCTCGTGGTCGGTATAGCAGAGCACGCGTTCGTCGTGGTCGATGAAGCCGTGGCTTAGATTGAAGGTTTGGACGTTGATATGTTGAAACGTTGAAACGTTGTCCGATTGGTCGAAGATTTTCTTCAGACGTCTTTCTTGGCTTTCGTTGCTGACGGTGACGATGAGACGATAGCCCTTTTCGGCATAGCTGTCGAGGTTCTGTGTCAGCAAGTCGAACTTCTTGTTGAAGGCTGGCTGCGGCTCGCTCAGGGTCTTGAGGACCTCTGCCTGGCTGAAATAGTGGCTATTGCCGTATTCCACAATTTTGCACTCCAGCAGGCTGTGGAGGAATTCGTTGGCCGGGCAACTCATCTCTTCGGGCTTCGGCAGGGTGCCGGCGATGGGGTGTTCCTTGTCGGCCAGGCGGGACTCGTATTCCTTGCGCGTGTCGGCCAGAAGCTTCTCCATCTGCTCTGCCGCCATCATCAGACTCTGTGTCCAAACAATATCCTCGCTTCCGAAATACTCCATCAGGGAGACCCTTTTTTCGGAGTTTTCTGAAGGTGCGGAGTATTCTGATTTCTCCGATAAACCGCTCAGATTCGGCACAATGTCGATGCGGTCCATCTGCTTGACGCTGAGCTGGCTGACGGTGTCGTAGGTACGCAGCGAGTCCACCTCGTCGTCGAAGAACTCGATGCGGAAAGGCAGGTCGGAGGCGTAGGAGTAGACATCGACGATGCCGCCACGCACGGCGTACTGGCCGGGCTCTACGACGAAGTCTTCGCGCTCGAAACCAAGCTCCTGCAGCCTTTCTACAAGGTCCCACATGTCCATCTTCCCGCCACGCGTCAGCCGCAGGGTCTTGGCGGCGAAGGTGCGTTGTGCCACCACCTTCTCGCTCAGTGCTTCGGGGTAGGAGACCACGATGACGGGCTCTGAGCCGCCAAGGGCTTTCACCACCTCCGTGCGCATCAGCAGGTTGGCATTCTCCGTCTGCTCCGGGTCGTAATGGTACGCCTTGCGGTACGACGTCGGAAATAGCATAACCCGTTCATTTCCAAGCAACGCCTCGAGGTCGTTCTGCAGATAGTAGGCTTCCTCCTTGGTCGGCGCAATCACCAGCTGGCTCACCGTCGGCCGCCACTGTGCCAGCGACGCGATGATCACCGCCGGCAGCGACCCCGTCATCCCATCCACATGCAGCCTTACTTTGGCTGCTCCAAGGTGCTCGGTGAGATTCTTGATAAAAGGACTGTCATTATATAGCTCAGTGAGAATCATTAAACAATAAACGCAAAAAAAATGATTATATTTTCCCTCTCGGATCTTTTTCTTAATGTACCTATATATTTATTCGCATGAACTAGTTTTATGTAAAAAAGCTTCTTGGTAATTTTAATAGTTATTAAGTTAATTTTCTGACGTGAGAACATCGTTTGGTACCTGCTTTATCGTTATGTGCCCCTTTTTCTTGCATAACCCTTTGTACCTGACAGGTATGAACTACCTACCATCACCTTACCAACTCCTAACCAACTCCTACCACAGTGGGTGTTGGTAGGGTTGTGGTAGGGTGTTTGTGTTTAAGAATTGTTAACATTTGTTCTTTTAAGGAGGTGACAATGCTGAAATCGGGAGGAGGCGAAAATATTGTTGCTGCAGGGTATAATAATTCACGCGAGAGCGCGTTATTATATAGTTAAAAGTTAAGAGATAATAGTTAAGAGTTATGCAGACGACGATACTTTGGGCTGATGACGAGATAGAACTTTTGAAGCCCCATATACTGTTTCTCAAGGAGAAAGGATGTGACGTGGTGCCCGTACAGAGTGGCAGCGACGCACTGGATATACTGGAAGAGCAAGTGCCCGATATGGTGTTTCTCGACGAGCAGATGCCGGGACTCAGCGGCATCGACACGCTGCGCCGCATCAAGGAGCGCTGGCCCCAGTTGCCAGTGGTGATGATCACCAAGAGCGAGGAGGAGCACATCATGGAGGACGCCCTGGGCGGCAAGATTAGCGACTATCTCATCAAGCCGGTGAATCCCAATCAGATATGGCTGACGGTGAAGAAGCATACCGAGCGCAAGCGCCTGCAGAGCGAACACTCGACGATGAACTACCAGCAGCAGTTCCGCGAGATAGGCATGCAGATTGGCGGCCGCATGGATGCCGAAGAGTGGAAGGAAATTTATAAAAAACTCGTCTACTGGGATTTGGAGCTTGCTCCGAGTGAAGATGACAACATCTACGAGATTTTCATGTCGCAGAAGGAGGAGGCCAACCGGCAGTTCTGCCGCTTCTACGAGGACAACTATTTGGACTGGCTGGGAGGCTCCACCGAGAAACCCCTGATGTCACCTTCGGTGCTGAAAGAGAGAATGTTCCCATTGCTTAAGGAGAAGCGTCCTACTTTCCTGATAGTCATTGATAATTTCCGCTACGACCAGTGGAAGTATGTCCAACCGCTGGTGGAGCAGTACCTGCGCACCGAGCGCGATGACATCTACTACACCATTCTCCCCACCACCACGCAGTTCGCACGTAACGCGATGTTTGCAGGCTTGATGCCCAGCGAGATAGAACGGATGTACCCTCAGTACTGGGTGAATGAGGACGAGCAGGGATGGAAGAACCAGTACGAACATGAGCTGCTCTGCGAGAATCTGCGCCGTAACGGTCTCAACCTGAAGACTTCATACAACAAGGTGCTCAATGCGCAGTACGGTAAGAAACTCGTCGACCGTCTGCCCGATTTGATGCACAACGACTTGAATGTCATCATTTATAACTTCATCGACATGCTCAGCCATGCGCGCACCGACAGCGACATTGTGCGCGAGTTGGCGGAGGATGAGAAGGCCTACCGCAGCGTGACCCTCTCGTGGATGGAGCATTCGCCCCTGCTGGAGATTATCAAGGCGCTGAGCGAGAAGGAGGTGAATGTCATCATCACCACCGACCACGGCAGCGTGAAGATTGACCATCCCGTGAGGGTGAAGGGAGACCGTGAAATCAGTGTCAACCTGCGCTACAAGCAGGGTAGATTGCTGGATTACAATCCGAAAGAGGTCTTCGAGGTGAAGGAACCGAAGAAGATTTTCCTGCCCAAGCGCCATGTGACGAGCCCCTACATCTTCTGCCGCGCAGGTGACTTCTTCGCCTATCCGAACAACTACAACGAGTATGTGCGCTACTACACCAACACCTTCCAGCACGGCGGCGTGTCGATGGAGGAGGTAATGGTGCCGTTTATCATGTTGAGAAACAAATAAAAACATATAGAATTATGAAGAAATTATTATTGATTGGCCTACTTTTGGGCCTGATAGGAAACGGGGTTGCGGGACAGGCTGTGACGTTGACGAAAGGTGCTGAGGGAAAGAGTCTCGACAAGGAGTCGGTGCTCAATATGTGGTATCTGGGCAATAGCGAAGACCTCAGTTGCTGGCTGACAACCGACGACGACCGGGACGACGACTGGTGTGTGGTGTCGATGGATCGCAACATGAATATCCTCAGGCGCCTGGCCCTTCCTTTGGACAAGGATTACCGTGTGGTTGCGGTGAATGAAAACGGCTGGACGGCGAACGTGATTATGGTCGACAGCAGCGAAAAGAAGAGCACCGTGGTAGTGCGGTTCTCGGTGGAAATGGATAGCTTGGTGCTGGCGGAAGGCAGGGTGGACACGCTGGCTTCCTTCACTTTGGCAAAAGGCGACCGCTGCAAGGTGTGGGGTGCTGTGAGTGCCAACGGACAATACATGGGCCTGCTCACGTTGCAGGAGTTCTCTTCCAAGAAACAGTATACTGCCACGGCTACCATGTACGACAGGGCGATGAACGAACTGTGGAGTCAGGAATTCCCCGTGGGGACGACGAGCAGCGTGGCAGTATCAGACCTGGGCGAGCTGTTGACGCTTGGATATGAGCGTGAAGCCGTTGAGGAACGTTTCCTGGTGAGTGTGATCGGCGACCGCGGAGGAGAGAACTATTCTATGACGGTGAACTGCGACCGCGTGACAGATATGCGGATAGTGAATGTGCTGGACCGCAAGATGATATGCGCCGGTGTTTTCTCTCCGACGATGAGCGATCCCGAGGACCAGCTGGTGGGAGGAACGGTCATGATGGTCTTCGACCTGGATTCGACCCATATCACAGGCTTCACGCTGAACCCGTTCCAGAACGAGGATGTCAACATCCTGATGAACAAGAAAACCAAGAAGGTGCAGAAAGAGAAGGTGATGCCTATGGTGGTGCCGCTGGCCTATTCTGCGACCCCCTACGGTGCCGTCCTGGCGGTGGGACATCGCCATGTGCTGCGTTACAAGAATGCCAACGGCACTATCTCGACGACCTACTTCACCCAGGGTATCCACCTGGTGGCCATCGATGACAATGCCAACGTGAAGTGGGTGCGTAACCTCAGACGCAACGACATCGAGAAGGATGAAGACGGCATGCTCTATATGGCCCTTTTCGCCGAGAATGACACGGTGTGCCTGGTGAAGTCGGAATGTGCCAAGTATCCCGCTGACTACAATATCGCCAAAGAGGCGAAGGAGTATGAGATGGGCGACAAGGGTAACCTGGTGCTGTATCGTGTGGCTGAGGACGGCGAGGTGAGAAAGGATATCTTGGAGCAAAAGACAAAACACATGCTTGTGTCGGCAGCCAAGAGTGAAGAAGGAAGCGTGCTCCTGGTAACGCTCAAAGGCAGAAAGAGTCGATTGGTGGAGCTGAAATTCTAGGATGAGCAATATCGTTATCAAAGGGGCGCGGGCCAACAACCTGAAGAACATAGATGTGGAGATCCCGCAGGGCAAGCTTGTGGTCATCACAGGCTTGAGTGGTAGTGGCAAGTCGTCGCTGGCTTTCGACACCCTGTTTGCCGAAGGACAGCGCCGCTATGTGGAGAGTTTGAGCTCCTACGCGCGCCAGTTCCTGGGGCGCATGACCAAGCCCGACGTGGACTATATCCACGGATTGGCACCGGCGGTGGCCATAGAGCAGAAGGTGAACACCACCAATCCCCGCTCGACAGTGGGCACCAGCACCGAGATTTACGAATACCTGAAACTTCTCTATGCGAGGATAGGGCGCACGTTCTCTCCTGTGTCGGGCTGCGAGGTGAAACGCCACTCGGTGAGCGATGTGGTGGACTACATTCTCACGTTACCCGAAGGGGTGAAGGTGCTGATAATGTCGCCGCTAGAGGACTCCAAGGAGCGTCCGCTGCGGTCGCAACTGGATATTCTTCAGCAGGAGGGCTACCAGCGCGTGATGGTGAAAGGAACCATCGTGAGAATTGAGGATGTCCTTGAGACCAAGGAGGTCCTCACCGATGCCCTGCTGGTGGTGGACCGCATCGAGATTCGCCACGGAGACGACGAACAACGGTCGCGTGTGGGAGAGAGTGTGCAGAGCGCTTTCTTCGAGGGTAGGGGAGAGTGCCGTGTGCAGACCATGGAAGGCGAAGGGATGACCTTCTCAAACAAATTTGAGGCCGACGGCATCGTCTTTGAGAAACCCAACCCCAACTTTTTCTCGTTCAACAACCCCTATGGCGCCTGCCCTACCTGTCAGGGATACGGCAGCATCATCGGTATCGACGAGAATATGGTGGTTCCCAACAAGAGCCGCAGCATCTACGAGAATGCCATCGTCTGCTGGAACGGTGACAAGATGCAGGAGGTGAAGCGCGACTTCATCCGCCATGCGGCAGTTATCGACTTTCCCATCCATACCCCCTACTATAAGCTGACCGACGAGCAGAAGGAGATTCTGTGGCATGGTGACGGCGTGTGGGAGGGTATCGATGGCTTCTTTAAATGGGTTGAGAGCCAGAGCTATAAGATACAGTACCGGGTCATGCTGGCCCGCTATCGCGGGAAGACCACCTGTCCCGATTGCCGTGGACGCCGTCTGCGGAAGGATGCCGACTATGTGAAGGTGGACGGCAAGAGTATCAGCGAGTTGGTGGAGATGCCGGTGACGGCCTTGACCGACTGGTTCGCCGATATCGAGAGCCGCCTGCAGCCCCATGAGGTGGAGATGACCACCCGTCTGCTCACAGAAATCAAGAACCGGCTCTCCTATCTCGTCGATGTAGGCCTGGGCTATCTCACCCTCAACCGGGCCAGCAACAGCCTCAGTGGCGGCGAGAGCCAGCGTATCAACCTGGCCACATCCCTCGGCAGTTCGCTTGTCGGCTCGATGTATATCCTCGACGAACCATCGATAGGCCTTCATTCGAGAGATACCGGACAGCTTATCAATGTTTTGAAGAAACTGCGCGACCTCGGCAACACCGTTATTGTTGTCGAGCACGACGAGGATATTATCCGTTCGGCCGACTGGCTGATCGACATCGGCCCCGGTGCCGGCCGACTGGGTGGTGAGGTGGTCTTCTCTGGAGCCCCCAAAGGCCTTTCCAAGGCCAAGAATTCGTTGACGGCCGACTATCTGCTTGGCCGCAAAAGTATCGCCGTCCCTGCCAGCCGTCGCCCGTGGCGCGACCGCATCTCCATTCATGGAGCTTATTGCAACAACCTCAAACATATTGATGTAGATATACCACTGGGGGTGTTGACGGTGGTAACCGGTGTCTCGGGCTCGGGCAAGACAAGCCTGATACGCCGCGTGCTCTACGATGTCATTCAGCACCGTCTTGACGGTGCCCCCGACTATGTGGGCAACTGTGCCGAGCTGGATGGCGACTATCGTCGCATCTCCGCCGTCGAGCTGGTGGACCAGAACCCCATCGGTCGCTCTTCGCGCAGCAATCCTGCCACCTACATGAAAGTCTTCGACGAGGTGCGGGCCCTGTATGCCAAGCAGCCGCTGGCCAAGACCCGTGGCTATAAGTCGGGCTTCTTCTCCTTCAACGTCGAGGGAGGCCGCTGCGAGAACTGTCAGGGTGAAGGGTATGTTACCGTCAGTATGCAGTTTATGAGCGATGTGCATCTCCTTTGTGACGAGTGCCATGGGTCGCGCTATAAAGACGAGGCCCTCGAGGTTCTCTACCACGGGAAGACCATCAGCGACATCCTTGAGATGACGGTCGACCAAGCCATCGAGTTTTTCGACAGCAATGAGACCCGGGCCATCTATAATCGTCTCATGCCGTTGCAGGATGTGGGTTTGGGTTACCTCAAACTCGGCCAGGCTTCCTCGTCGCTCTCTGGAGGAGAATGCCAGCGCATCAAGCTGGCCTCCTATCTCGTCAAGGGAGAGGCTGAGCAGCCTATGCTCTTTATCTTTGACGAGCCCTCCACAGGCCTGCATTTCCATGATATTCAGAAACTCTTGGCAGCTTTCGATCGTCTCATCGAGCGTGGGCACAGCATCGTGGTCATCGAGCACCATCATGATATTATCAAGGTAGCCGACTGGGTCATCGACATGGGTCCCGAAGGGGGCGACCAGGGCGGCAATGTGGTCTTCGCCGGTACCCCCGAGGACCTGCTGAAATGTAAAGAATCTTACACTGCAAAATATTTGAAACTAAACGATTAAACCATGTTTGAGAAAGAGATAGGAACCATCAAGCGCACCTCGCAGACAGGCCTCTGGGGCTCTGTGGGTGCAGTCATTCTGACGGCGGCTTTCATGATGAGTCCGTGGACATTGCGCCAGTCGGCCTACGTCAGCCGTTGGATGCTGATAGCCGGTAGTGTGCTGGCGGTGTTGGCGGTGAGCATGACGCTTATGGTGGTGCGCCGTCAGGTGCCCCGTTTGCGTCAGAGCGAGAGCCTCGAGGCTAAGCTGCGGGGCTATGCTTCGCATGTCAAGTCCACCTTCATGTCCATGTTCGCGGTGGTCGTCCTCCTTTGTCTGATGACCGTGCTGTCTGGCCAGAACGTTCTGCTCATGCTCTCCATGGTTGCCACCCTCACCCTTTTCCTGGCCTACCCGAATATCTATAAGGTAAAGGTGGATTTGGGTCTCACCGATGAGGAGATGAAATCGCTCTATGGAGACCGCTATATCTCTGATAACAAGAATGAAGAGTGACACCATAGTGGCAATCTCCACCCCTCGGGGTGTGGGCGGCATCGCCGTGGCCCGACTGTCGGGTCCCGACGCATTGACTATTGCCGAAAAACACCTCTCCTCCTTATCAACCTATCAACCTATCAACCTATCAACCCTCTCCCCGCGCCGCGCCACCTATTGCCACTTCGACGAGTTGGACGATGTGGTGGCGGTCTATTTCCCCAAGGGCTACACCGGCGAGCCGACAGTGGAGATATCCTGCCATGGGTCGCTCTATGTGCAACAGGCCTTGTTGCAGGCACTCGTCGACAGCGGTGCCCGCCTGGCGGAACCGGGCGAGTTCACCCAGCGGGCTTTCCTCAATGGCCGTCTCGACCTCTCGCAGGCCGAGGCGGTGGCCGACCTCATCGACTCCGTCACTCCCGCCCAGCACCGTCTGGCAGTCAGCCAGCTGCGGGGAGGCTATGCACAGAAACTCAAGGCACTGCGGCAGCAGCTGCTCGACCTCACCAGCCTGCTGGAACTGGAGCTCGACTTCAGTCAGGAGGATGTGGAGTTCGCCGACCGCGGTCGGCTGCAAAGTCTGCTGCAGGAACTGCAGGAGGAGACGCTACGCCTGATTGCCTCTTTCCGTTTGGGCAACGCCCTGAAACGCGGCGTCCCGGTGGCTATCGTCGGCAAACCCAATGCCGGCAAGTCGTCGCTGCTCAACGCCCTGTTGGGCGACGACCGCGCCATCGTCAGCGACATCCCCGGCACCACGCGAGACACCATTGAGGAAACCCTCACCCTCGACGGCATCACGTTCCGCTTTATCGACACCGCCGGCCTTCGTCACAGCGATGACCGTGTGGAAACACTCGGCGTGGAACGTAGCAAGAAAGCCGTGGAACAGGCTGATATAGTGCTCTATCTCCGTGATGCCACCAAGCCTGGCGAGGAGCCCGACCTTGACCTTTCGGACAAGACGGTTATCGAGGTGTACACCAAGGCCGACCTGCTGGCAGATAGCAGCAGGGTAGGGGGACTGTGCCTCTCGAGCAAGACGGGTTTGGGCCTGGATACCCTTAGGAAAGAGATCCTCAGCAGATTCCATGCGCAGATGGGCAACCCGGGCCAGGAGGACATCCTCCTCTCCAATGCCCGCCACTATGAGGCCCTCAAGCATGTGCGACAGGCCCTCGACGCAGTGTCGCAAGGCCTTGCCGACGGCATCCCCGCCGACCTCGTGGCCGTAGACCTTCGCGATGCACTCTACCATCTGGGAACCATCACCGGCGAGGTGACCTCCGACGAACTGCTGGGGAATATCTTCGGACGCTTTTGCATCGGGAAATAAAAAAATGTTAAAAGTGAGAACCAAAAACACACGCTGGAACTCTTATATTAAAAAGAACTGATACTAAATATTAATAACATGAGACGCAAAATAACCCTCCTGCTCCTCCTGCTCACCATGCTGCCGCTGGCCTCCTTTGCCGCCAAGAACGGCTATAAGATAACCTTCCGTGTCGACGGCAACACCGACTCTCTCATCTATATGGGATATTACCATGCCCAGAACCGCTACTTCTGCGACTCCGCCGTCAACAACGGCAAGGGCAAGTTCGTCTTCGAGGGCAAGGAAGACCTCAAACCAGGACTGTACTACCTCACCAACAACCGCGACCGCTTCGTCGCGTTCGTCGTCTACCGTGAGCCCCAGCGGTTTACCCTCAGCACCGACAACGAGAACTGGATGCTCCGCATGTCTGTCAAGGACTCGCGTGAGAATGAGGCTTTCTTCAACTTCAAACGTGCCGAGGAGGTCCTCTATCAGCAGATGGACGAGGCCAGCCACACCGTCGACTCCGCCCTCTTCCAAAGCGAATACGTCCCGCGCTATAGGCACTCGCTGGACAGTCTGCGAGGGGATTTCATCCAGCAGTATCCCGACTGTATGCTCTCGCGCATGATGCTCTCCACCAAGGACCCCGACATCCCCGAGACACACCCCGACGGCACTCCGCTGGACCGTCGCGACCGCATTGAATGGCTCATGATCCACTTCTTTGACAATATGCCGCTCGACGACGACTTTATCATCCGCACCCCCAAGCAGGTCTTCTACGACCGCGTGATGGAGTATGTCTCCGATATGGAGAAACTGCAGATGTCGCCCGAGATGATTTGTCCGCTCCTCGACAGCCTCATCGACCGCGCCGAGCCCGCCCGCGAGGTCTACCGCTGGCTTATCCTCAACCTCACCAACTACTATCTCCAGAGCCGCATCATGGTCTACGATGAGGTCTATGTCCACCTGGTACTCCGCTACTTCGCCACGGGCAAGGTCCCGAGTGTCGAGCCCTCGCTCATCGACGAGCAGGTGGAGCAGGCCACCAAGTGGGAACGCCTTCTTGTCGGCAAGGAGGCCCCCGAGCTTATCCTCTTCGACACCCTCCGGTACGCCCACTCCCTGCACCACATGCCCGGGCGCTACACCCTCCTCCTCTTCTGGAGCCCCACCTGCGGCCACTGCCGCGACATCATCCCCGCGGTCTATAAGGTCTATGAGAGGTATGCCGACAGCCTGGACCTCAGCGCTTTCGCCATCCTGACGGAACCCGACGACCAGACCATCGTCAAGTGGAAGAAGTTCCTCGCCGACCACCAAATGACCGACGCCCGCTGGATTAACCTCAACGGTGGCGAAGCCAACGTCGACTGGCGACAGGTCTACGACATTCAGACCACACCGCACATCTACCTCATCGACAACAAAGACCATAAGTTCCTCGCCAAGAAACTCAACGCCTCCATCCTCGAAAACATCCTCAAGATACTGATGAATAAAAAAGAATAAATAAATACATTATTATGAAACGTACATTATTCCTTGCCGCCGCGGCCACCCTGCTCGCCGTCGGCTGCCAAAACAAGTCAGACAACATGAACGACTCCGACAATCCGTTCTTCTCCAAGTGGGACACCCCCTACGAGATTCCCGATTTCTCGCGCATCAAAGCCGAGCACTACATGCCTGCCTTCCAGGAAGGTATGGCTCGCCAGAAGGCCGAAATCGACTCCATCGTCAACAATCCCGAGGCACCCACCTTCGAGAACACCATCCTCGCCTACGAATACAGCGGCCAGCTGCTGAGGGAAGTCAGCTCGGTTTTCTTCAACCTCTCCGAGTGTGAGAACAGTCCCGAGATGGAAGCCATCGAAGAGGAGGTGACCCCGTTGCTTTCCGCCCATGGCGACGACATTGCCCTCAACGCCAAGCTCTTCTCCCGCATCAAGGCCGTCTACGACCAGCGCGAGAGCCTCAACCTCAACCCCGAGCAAGCCCGTCTCCTCGAGGAGATCTACAAGAGCTTTGTCCGCGGCGGCGCCAACGTCCCGGCCGACAAGCAGGAACGCTTCCGCCAGCTCAACGAGCAGATCGCCAACCTCACCATGCGCTTCGCGCAGAACGTGCTGAAAGCCACCAACGATTATAAGAAAGTGCTGCCCAACGGCGACACCATTACCCTCGACATGCCCACCTGGGAGCCTTTCATGCAGAGCTGCGCCGACCGCAAGCTCCGCGAGGAGGTGTGGCACGCCTTCACCGATAGGTGCAAGAGCGGCAAGTACGACAACACCAAGATCATCGACACCCTCGTGAACCTCCGCCTCGAGCGCGCCAATATCCTCGGCTTCCCCACCCATGCCGACTGGGTCCTCGACGACTGCCTCGCCAAGACGCCGGCCAACGTCTACAAGTGCCTCCTCGACATCTGGAAGCCTGCCCTCAAGGTGGCCAAGCAGGAACGCGACCTCTATCAAGCCATGCTCTCCAAGGACGAGCCCGGTGCCAAGCTCCAGCCCTGGGACTGGCGCTACTACAGCGAGAAGCTCCGCGCCGAGAAGTATGCCCTCGACGATGCCGTCGTGCGCCCCTACTTCTGCCTCGACAGCGTGCGCGAAGGGGCTTTCATGGTGGCTAACCGCCTCTATGGCATCACCTTCACCGAGCGCACCGACCTGCCCACCTACGACAAAGAGGCCCGCTGCTTCGAGGTGAAGGATGGCGACAACACCATCGGCATCCTCTACATGGACTTCCACCCCCGCGCCTCCAAGCGCAGCGGCGCCTGGATGACCGAGTTCCGCGGCCAGCATCGTAATCAGAATGGTGAGAACATTATTCCCATCATCCAGGTGGTCTGCAACTTCACCAAGCCCACGGCCGACCGTCCGTCGCTGCTCAACTTCGACGAGAGCGAGACCCTCTTCCATGAGTTCGGCCACGCCCTCCACGGCTTGCTGAGCAAGTGCACCTACCCCTCGCTGGCCGGCACCAATGTGCCGCGCGACTTCGTCGAGCTGCCCTCCCAGGTCATGGAGAACTGGTGCCGTCACCCGCAGGTGATGAAGCTCTATGCCCATCATTACCAGACCGGTGAGGCCATCCCCGACGCCCTCATCAAGAAGATCGAAGCCGCCGCCACCTACGGCCAGGGCTTCATGACCACCGAGCTCCTCGCCGCCTCGCTGCTCGACATGGACTACTATTCCATCAAGGAGAAACAGCACATCGACCCGCTGGCCTTCGAGGAGCAGGCCATGAGCAAGATAGGCCTCATCCCCGAGATCATCAGCCGCTACCGCAGCCCCTATTTCCAGCATGTCTTCACCACGGGCTATGATGCCGGCTACTACAGCTACACCTGGACGGCCATCCTCGATGCCGACGCCTTCGAGGCCTTCGCCGAGAGCGGCGACCTCTTCAACCCCGAGCTGGCCAAGAAGTTCCGCCACCTCCTCGAGAGCGGCAACACCGTCGAGCCCATGACCCTCTACCGCGCCTTCCGCGGCAAAGACCCCAGCCCCAAAGCCCTCCTGAAACGCAAAGGAATGTTATAAAAAATGCCGTAAAAAAAGATGCACGGGTATGTGTGTTCCCCGGGGCACCGCTAGGCGCCCAACAACGGTAGCCAGCCGTTTCAACGGCTGGGAACATATCAACGAAAAGAACAATGATGCCGTAGGCATCTAACAATGGTAGCCAGCCAATTCATTGGCTGGGGCCGTTTCAACGGCTGGAACGCAACAAAAAACAAATTATGGAAAACAACACCTATCGTCGCCTCACCCGTAGCACCACCGACCGCAAGATTGCCGGTGTCTGCGGCGGCATAGCCAATTACCTCAACATCGACCCCGTCGTGGTCCGTATCATCTTCCTCCTCGCCCTGCTCTGCGGGACCTTCGGCTTCTGGGCCTACCTCATCGTCTGGATCGCCGCCCCCGACGACAACAGGATCGATAGATAGGTTATGGCGAATACCTACACACAAATCTATATGCACATCGTTTTCGCCGTGGAACGACGGGAAGCGATGATTGACGATACCTGGGCAGATAGGTTATATGCCTATCTGTCAGGTATCTGTCAGAACCGTAAACACCATGTTCATGCTATAGGAGGCACTGCCGACCATGTGCATCTGCTTGTAGGCATGCATCCTGCAGAAAGTGTCGCCGACCTTGTCAAAGCATTGAAAGGGATGTCGTCGAAATGGATAAACGACACCTTTTGGCATGGACGGTTCTCTTGGCAGAGCGGCTATGGCGCCTTCTCCTACAGCCGCTCTTTGGTTCCCGAGGTGAAGAAATATATCGAAAACCAGCGCGAACACCATCGGCGTATATCGTTCCGCGAAGAGGTGGAACGGATGTTCCAGAAAGCCGGCATCGAATACGCCCCGGAATATATGATGCACGGGTTTGTGGGGCCGGATGATGCCGTAGGCATCTAACAAGGGTAGCCAGCCGTTTCAACGGCTTGGATTGTATCAATGGGTGAAACAATGATGCCGTAGGCATCCAACAAGGGTAGCCAGCCAATTCATTGGCTGGGATTGTATCAATGGGTGAAACAATGATGCCGTAGGCATCCAACGAGGGTAGCCAGCCAATTCATTGGCTGGGATTGTATTAATGGGTGAAACAATGATGCCGTAGGCATCCAACAAGGGTAGCCAGCCAATTCATTGGCTGGGATTGTATTAATGGGTGAAACAATGATGCCGTAGGCAT
>ONCC01000036.1 GCA_900316235.1 uncultured Bacteroidales bacterium | reverse complement strand
ACCCACAATGGTAGGAGTTGGTTAGGAGTTGGTAAGGAGTTGGTAGGGTGTTTATACGACTCTGGTACTAGGCGTTATGCACGAAAAAAGGCACCTTCCTAACGGAAAAGTGCCATGGTTGGATTCAAGGGTAAAATTTAACTTAACAAATGTTAAATATCTATATTGATATTTGAGTCGAAAAAACTAGCCAGCGTTGACGACAGCGGCGATGGCGGTGACGATAATGATGACTGCCGAGACTGCCATCCAGCGGCGCGGACGGAGCTTGACATGCTGACGGCCGTACATGATGCCGAGATAGGAGAAGAGGAACGTGGCAATCAGCAAAGGCCAGAAGGCGCGATGGAAGTGTCCAGCAAAAGGAGTCACAAAGCCAACTCCAATCCCAAGAAGGAATCCGTTAATGCCGGTAGCAATGGTGAATAGCAACACTCGAAGGGTGCCGGCATTGAGGTCATAGGCCACCGGCTGTGTCTTCTTCCCCATGTAAGGCCACATCATCTTGATAGACACAATAATGGATAAACCCAATAGAACAAAGCTGTTAGCACGAGGAAAGGCTTCGGGGTCATCAGGCATTTCGAAACGCAGATAATTTTAATATGATAATACCCAACAACGGGGAAGAACCTTTGGGAGCTGCCATCTAGCCATATCGGGGCTGTCATTATACCTACCTAGAATTTCCCTAGAATTATCCTAGAGTTTCCCTAGAATTTCCCTAGAAGGAGAAACGAGAGAGCTTGATGGCGCGCGATGGATTGTTATTATATCGTAGATATAATAAGGGAATGAATTTTGCGGAGAAAAAATAATATTTTGTACTTAAAACAATAAAAATATATTATATGCGTTATCTTTTTTCAGTTAATGACTAAAACAAAGAACTAAAAAATGGATTTATCGAACATCTTAGTGATTTCCGGCAAGCCGGATCTGAGTGAACTGGTGTCGCAGACCAAAGGCGGCGCTGTGGTGATGAACCTCGTGACGGGTCAGAAGTACCCTGTATTCAAGAACGACCGCATCAGCTCGCTGGGCGAGATACGCATCTTCACCGATAGCGACGAGCGTCCCCTGGAGGATGTGATGCAGGCTATATACAAACATCTTGACGGCAAGCCCACCGCCTTCGAGCCCAAGAAGGCCGACGGCAAGGAACTGTCCGACCTGCTGGCCGTGGTACTCCCCGACTATGACCGCGACCGTGTCCACACCTCCGACATGAAGAAACTCTTCGCCTGGTACAACATCCTGCTGGCCGCCAACAAGATTACCTTCGAAGAAGAAGAGAAGAAAGAAGAATAGTTTATGGTTTACACTGACAAAGACAAACAGTACAAGCGCTATACGGTGACCTCGGCGTTGCCCTATGCCAACGGTCCGGTGCATATCGGCCATCTGGCGGGTGTCTATGTGCCTGCCGACGTCTATGTGCGTTACCTCCGCGCCCAGGGCGAAGAGGTGATGTTCATCGGCGGCAGCGACGAGCACGGCGTGCCCATCACCATCAAGGCCCGCAAGGAGGGCTGTACGCCTCAGGACATCGTCGACCGTTACCACAAGATTATCAAGGACAGTTTCGCCGAGCTGGGCATCAGCTTTGACATCTACAGCCGCACCAGCAGCAAGGAACACCACGAGACTGCCGCTGCCTATTTTAAAAAACTCTATGAGGAGGGCAAGTTCGTGGAGAAGGTGTCGCAGCAGTACTACGACGAGGAGGCGGGCTGCTTCCTGGCCGACCGCTATATCACCGGCACCTGCCCCCATTGCGGCAACGAGCGCGCCTATGGCGACCAGTGTGAAGCCTGTGGTACGAGCCTCAACGCCACCGACCTCATCAATCCCAAGAGTGCCCTCAGCGGCTCGAAGCCTGTCCTCAAGGAGACCAAGCACTGGTTCCTCCCCCTCGACCAGGACGAGCCCTGGCTGCGCGAGTGGATTCTCGAGAGTCACAAGGGCGACTGGAAGACCAATGTCTACGGTCAGTGCAAGTCATGGATCGACGCGGGCTTGCAGCCCCGTGCCGTCACGCGCGACCTCGACTGGGGCGTCAAAGTGCCCATCGAGGGTGCCGACGGCAAAGTGCTGTATGTTTGGTTCGATGCACCCATCGGATACATCAGCTTCACCAAACAGCTGAAAGGCGGCGACTGGGAGAAGTGGTGGAAAGAGAAGGATACCAAGTTGGTACACTTTATCGGAAAGGACAATATCGTCTTCCACTGCATCATCTTCCCCTCGATGCTCCACGCCGACGGCAGTTATATCCTGCCCGCCAACGTGCCTGCCAACGAGTTCCTCAACCTCGAGGGCGACAAAATCTCCACCTCCAGAAACTGGGCCGTCTGGCTGCACGAGTACCTCAAAGAATTCCCTGGCAAGCAGGATGTGCTGCGCTACACGCTGTGCAGCAACGCCCCCGAGACCAAGGATAACGACTTCACTTGGAAAGATTTCCAATTAAAGAACAATAGCGAGCTGGTTGCTATCCTGGGCAACTTCGTCAACCGTACCCTTGTGCTAACGCACAAGTTCTATGGCGGCAAAGTGCCTGCTTGTGGCCCGATGACCGAGATGGAACAGGAGGTCGTAAAAGAGATGGCAGCCTTCCCCGAGAAGATAGGCCGCTCCATCGAGACCTACCGCTTCCGCGAGGCTCTCGCAGAGATGATGAACCTGGCCCGACTGGGCAACAAATACCTCACCGACACCGAGCCATGGAAACTCATCAAGACCGACCCCGAGCGCACCGCCACGGTGATGAACCTCTCGCTGCAGATCTGTGCCAACCTCGCTGTCCTTTGCGCCCCCTTCCTGCCCTTCACGGCCGACAAGATGCACGCCATGATGAACCTGCAGGCCCTGGGTTGGAAAGACGCCGGCCGTGCCGACCTCCTGATGGCGGGTCACGCCATCGAGAAACCCGAGCTGCTCTTCGAACAGATCAGCGACGAGACCATCCAGGCCCAGGTCGACAAGTTGCAGGCCACCAAAGCCCAGAATGAGCTCAATGCCTGGAAGCCCGTCGAGGTGAAGGCCCCGGTGACCATCGACGACTTCGGCAAGATGGATATCCGCGTGGGTACCATATTGGAATGCCAGAAGGTGCCCAAAGCCGACAAACTCCTGCAGTTCAAGATTGAAGACGGCATGGGTACAAGGACCATCGTCAGTGGCATTGCTAAATTCTACCCTGAGCCCGAGAAGCTCGTCGGCGTGCAGGTGTGCTTCATCGCCAACTTCCCGCCGCGCAAACTCAAAGGTGTCGAGAGCCAGGGTATGATACTCAGCGCCGAGGACAAAGACGGTCGTTTAGTGTTGATTACACCCTCTCAGAAGGTCACCGAAGGATGCTCCATCGGATAGCCTTTTGGAAAAATAGTTGAAGGCCGGGGAAATTTCCCCGGTTTTTTTGTCTATTTTTGCAATCGAAAACAAAACAGAAAACAAACAAGAAAGGAGTAACGATATGAAAACTTCAAAAGTGATAGCAATGGTAATGGTAGGCTTGACGCTGAGCTTCACGCCGGCCTTGGCCCAGCGCCCCGGTGGTGGTGGCGGCAGCCGCGGCGGCGGACACAGCACTCCGTCGGTGAGCCGTTCCTCGAGCCCCAGCCGCAGCAGTTCGTTCAGTTCACCCAGCCGTAGTTTTTCGAGTCCCAGCCGTAGCAGTAGCAGCAGTCCCAGTCGTAGCAGCTTCAGTAGTCCCAGCCGTAGCAGCTTCAGTAGTCCCAGCCGCAGTTCGTCGACGCCCAGCCGCAGCAGTTTCAGCAGCCCGTCCCGAAGCAGTAGCTCGGTAAGCACTCCCAGCCGCAGCAGCTCTTCGGCTCCCAGCCGTGTCAGCAGCTCTGCCACTCCTGCGCGTATCGGTTCCTATGGTACTCCCAGCCGTAGCAGTGCTTCCTCTGCCACTCCTGCCCGTAGTGGCAGCTTTGGCACTCCCAGTCGCAGTGCTGCTCCCAGTGCCACCCCGGCGCGGAGCACCGCCTCTGCCCCCGCACGTGCAGGTGCCCCCGGCGGCGCCACGGCTGCTCCGGCTCATTCCGACAGACCCATTCCGTCGGGCACTGTGCGTCCCTCTTCCCATCCCGATGCCCGTAGTGGCGGCTATGCCCGTCCCGGCCGCCCTGGTCCCCTGCCCCCGAGCCACCGTCCCATCCATCCCGCCCCCTACTTCTACCATCCCTGGCATGGTGCTGTGGTCCACTGCCACCCCCTCTTCTGGGATCCCCTGCCCCTCCGTCCACTCTTCTGGCCCGGCTTCTGGCTCTACTGCAACAGCTACTGGTATGACTATCATGTAACCGATGTGGTCGTGGTACGCGACTATGTCAAAGAAACTTACAGCGTCGACATGGTTACCTTCGGCATCAGTGGCGATATCATGTACGCCATCGTCAAGGAGGGCGGCGAGACCTTCCTGCAGGTCTACGACAAAGAGGACCACCTACTTGGAGAACAGAAGATTAACCGCAAATACTGCAACATGGTTATCGACCCTGAGAACGGCGGCTGCTGGATCAGCAAGAAGAAAGACAAAGACCCGCTGCTCTTTATCTGGGTCCCCGAGGAATCCAAACTCCTCATCTACGAGGCCGACTAAAGGGTAACTTCGCACAATCAGCCTATTAACACCCTATCATCTCCCTACCAACTCCTACCATGGTAGGAGTTGGTAGGGTGTTGGTAGGTAGATGGTAGGTGGAAAAAAGCTACCCGGTTAATGCCGGGTAGCTTGTTGTTGGGATATGTTTCTAATGTTTTATTGCAGCTTGGCCAAAGCCTCTTTAATGCGGCGGAGGGCTTCGCGAAGGAGGTCCTCAGAAGTGGCATAGGAGAGGCGGATGCAGCTGTCGTCGCCAAAGGCGGAGCCCATGACAGTGGCCACATTGGCCTCGTTGAGGAGGTAGAAGGCCATATCGGTCGAATTCTCAATCTTCTTGCCGTTGAAGCTCTTGCCATAGTACGAGCTGACGTCGGGGAAGAAGTAGAAGGCGCCCTGCGGCAGACGGACCTTCAAGCCGGGGATGTCGCAGAGGAGCTTGTAGACCATGTCGCGGCGCATCTGGAAGATGTTGCGCATGTCGATGATGTCCTTGCTGGTCTTGGGGTCCATCAGCATGGCGCGGACGGTGGCCTTCTGGGCGATGGAGCAGGTGGCGCTGGTCACCTGGCCCTGCAGCTTGTTGGCGGCTTTGGCGATGACGGTGGGGGCGGCGATGAAGCCGATACGCCAGCCAGTCATAGCGAAGCCTTTGGCGACGCCGTTGACGGTGATGACGCGTTCCTTGACCTCGGGGAACTGGGCGATGCTCTCGTGCTTGCCCACGAAGTTGATGTGCTCATAAATCTCGTCGGCCATCACGAAGAGGTTCTCATGACGGGCGACCACCTCGGCGATACCCTTCAGTTCCTCCTTGGTGTAGAGCATGCCGGTGGGGTTCGAAGGCGAGGAGAACATGATGAGTTTGGTGCGGGGGGTGATTGCGGCCTCAAGCTGCTCGGGGGTCACCTTGAAGTCGTTCTCGAGTTTGGTCTTCACAAAGACGCACTTACCCTCGGCGAGGCGGACGAACTCCTTGTAGGAGACCCAGAAGGGAGTGGGGATGATAACCTCGTCGCCGGGGTTGATAAGACACTGGACGACTTGGAACAGGCTCTGCTTGGCACCAGTGGAGACGACAATCTGCTCGGGCTTGTATTCCAGTCCGTTGTCGCGCATCAACTTGGTGCAGATAGCCTCTTTGAGGTCAGCGTAGCCGGGCACAGGGGGATAATGCGTGAAATTGTCGTCGATGGCCTTCTTAGCGGCTTCCTTCACCACCTCGGGGGTATTGAAGTCGGGCTCGCCGATGGAGAGGCTGATGACGTCTTTGCCCTGGGCTTTGAGCTCGCGGGCTTTGGCGGTCATGGCGAGAGTCTCGCTCTCGGCCATATTGAGAATACGGTTCGATAAGATTTCCATGATTATTTTTGTTTAAATGTAAACAACATGTTACCGAAGAAGTTCCATAGAGTGGTGACGCCCACGGCGAAGACCCAGAGGACGTAGAAGCGCCAATCGTCATTCCACTCGGGTAGTAATTTGCCGCCCAGCCAGAGGGTGCCGTTGTTGATTCCCAGTCCAATGACAGAGACTAGGATGAACTTGAGGTATTCCACTGCTACTTGTTTCTCCTGGCTACGGAAAGTCCACCAACGGTTGAGGAAGTAGTTGGTGGTGGCGGCGGTGATAAAGCCTATGGTGTTAGCCACAAAATCATTAAGCCCTGCAATCTCGCGGAAAAAGTAGAGCACCGCAAAGTGCACCACCATGCCGCTGGCGCCCACAAGGCCAAACTTCACGAATTTGGTTATAAGCGGCCTGAGTTCCATTTAGTTGAAGATTTTCTCTTCGGGGGAATGGATGATACCGGTTTTGCGGACTTTCTGCTTTTTGTCGCGGACTTTCGACTTGCTGATGCGTGGCAAGGGTTTCTTGACGCGCGGGATGAGCTGGATATCACCATTCTCATTGACCTCGAGACCATAGACCTTGCGGGTGGTGAGGTTGCATTTGATGTGCCAGAAATGGCCGCAGCCGCCACGGGTGAGGATGACGTCGGAAGCCAGTTTTTCGTCGGTGAGGTTGTCATCCCAAAGGGCGTTAAGCCAAATGATGTGATCTCCACGATCATTGGTGAATCCCACATACTGGCGGCGGTACATGCGCATATGTTCGTCGATGATGGGGCACATGCCTTCCTGATTGTAATGGTCGCGGTTGACGTAGGCTATCTTCTTTTGTATCAGTGCCTCGGCGTCGGCAATCTCCTCGTCGGTGGGGGTGAAGCGTCCATCTTGTCCCTCGACGGTGAAATCGACGTCCACATCCTGATGGAATGACCAGCCATGGTAGTTGTTTCCCCACACCTCGGAGACTTTCCATTTTTCGACCGGCTCTATGTATTCCTGGGCGTTCATATAGGTGCTAAAAAGCGCTATAACAAGCCCCAAAATCAGTTTCTTCATTACCTTTTTTCTATTAGTTTTCAACTGCAAAAGTACTTATATTTCGGCATTCACGCAAATTTTTTTTTCACTTTGCGAAAAATGTTGTATATTTGCACTTTGATTTTAATAACGCAACAATAAGTAAAATAGTATATATCATGAACAAATTTGTCACAGTAAAAGAGGCCGCCGACAAAATTCACGACGGCATGACCGTAATGGTTGGAGGATTCCTTGGCGTTGGTAACCCCATTGCCCTTATCGATGAACTCGTTGCCCGCAACGTGAAAAACCTCACCATTATTTGCAACGATACGGCTTATCCCGAAGTCGGTGTTGGCAAGCTCATCACCAACCATCAGGTGAAGGAACTCATCGCCACCCATATTGGCACCAACAACAACACCATCGACCAGATGAATGCTGGTGAGTTGAAGGTTACCCTCCAGCCCCAAGGAACTCTGGCTGAGCAGATTCGCGCCGCCGGCGCAGGTCTCGGTGGTGTGCTGACCCAGACGGGTCTCGGCACCGTTGTTGAGAATGGCAAGCAGAAGGTGACCGTCGATGGCAAGGAATATCTTCTCGAGAAACCCGTCCATGCCGATGTCGCCATTATTGGAGCCAACATCTCCGACGAGGAAGGCAACTTGGTCTACAAGGGCACCAGTCAGAACTTCAGCCCCATGATGGCCACTGCTGCCGACACCGTCATTGTTGAGCCTCAGGAGATTGTCGCCACCGGCAGCATTGCTCCCGAAAACGTGAAGACCCCCGGCATCTTTGTCGATTACATCATCAAAAAATAATAAGAACATGGCAGTTACATCTATGCTCCGCGTCCGCATGAGCGCCAAGGACGCCCACTACGGTGGAAATCTCGTTGATGGCGCCCACATGGTTCATCTCTTTGGCGATGTAGCCACTGAACTCCTCATCAAACAGGACGGTGACGAAGGTCTCTTCTGCGCCTACGACATGGTGGAGTTCAAGGCTCCCGTCTATGCTGGTGACTATATCGAGGCTTACGGCGAAATTACCCACGTGGGTAACACTAGCCGCAAGATGAAATTTGAGGCCTACAAGGTCATCCGCACCCTGCCGGAGATTAGTGCCAGTGCCGCTGAGGTACTCGAAGAGCGCATCCTCGTGGCTCGTGCTACCGGCACCTGTGTAACCCCCATGGATTGCCAGCGCTATAACAAACCCGCCGCCAAGAAAGCCACCGCCAAGAAGCCTGCCGCCAAAAAGGCCGTGGCCAAGAAAGCCGCTCCCGTAGCCAAGAAAGTTGTTGCCAAGAAACCTGCCACCAAGAAGAAAGCCGGCAAGTAAGCAGCAAGTAGCATAAACAAAGAAAGCCCCGCCAATCGGCGGGGCTTTCCTTTTTCTGGGACAATCCCATCGTCATTTGACGATGGTAGAGGGGTTAGATCTTTTGGCTGTGTTTTTCTTTGAAGCGCCGATTGGCGAGTGCGAGAGCGTCGTCGGCATTGAGGCCGTGACGGCGGCCCCAGTCGACGAGGTCGAAGAGTTTCTGTCCGAATTCTTCTTCTGTCATTTCGCTGGGCTCCAACGTGTTGTCGGTATGTCCAGCCACTTTTTCCTGCATGCGGACGGTCTTGACGAGGGTGGGGAGGCTGTCGGGGACTCCCTCGAGGACGTTTTTGCGTCCTTCGCGCATCTTGAGTTGTTCCCAGTTTTCGCCGTGGTAGTTTTCCTTGTCGTAGATGAAGGGGTGACGTGCTATGAGTTTGTCGCAGATGGCGTTATAGACGTCGGTGGTGGAGAAGAGCCCTTCGTCTTCGGCTACCTTGCAGTAGAAGAGGATGTGCATGGCCAGGTCGCCGAGTTCTTTTTTTATCTCGTCGGGTGATTGAGCAACGATGGCTTCGCTGAGTTCGTGGACCTCCTCAATGGTGAGGTAGCGTAGGGACTTCATAGTCTGTGCTTTGTCCCATGGACATTCTTTCCGCAGGGTGTCGAGGATGTCGCTCAGGCGCTGGAAGGCTTCTTGATTGTCAGATGCGGTGGACGTCTTCGATTTCATCAATGGATTTTAGCTTTTCAATGAGATTATTGAGGCTGTCGATGTTGTTGATATAGAGCATGATGATGCCGCGGCAGACACCCTCGGAGGTCTCGAGGGTGATGGCACGCATGTTGAGGTCCATCTCGTTGGATATGTGGCCTGTGATTTCCTGCAAGAGGCCTTTGCGGTCGATGGCAGTGAGTGAGATGCCGGTGAGGAGCGAGAGCTGTTCGCCAGGGCGCCATTTGGCGCGGATGATATGATTCTCGTGGTTGGCCATTTCCTTCATGGCTTCGCGGCAGTTGGTGCGGTGGACCATGATCTTGCCCTCTTGGACGATGCCCACCACCTGGTCGCCCTGCACGGGCTTGCAGCAAGGGGCTGTCTCTGTGGGCAGGTTCTCATACTCCTTGTCGAGGAGGAAGGGGGTGGTGAGTTTTTTGTATTGGTCGAGGAAGATGAGGTTGGGTTTGGGACGTGCTTTGCCGAAGCACTCGGCCACCTGATGTTCGGTGACAACTCCCACGGCGATGTCGTAAAGGAGGTCGATGTCGGAGGGATTGCTGAGGAAGCGCTTGAGTTGCCCCCAGTTCTGCGGTGTATCTTTGATCTTCAGGTTCTTGTAGTATTCTTTCAGCTTCTTTCGGCCTTCGGCAGAGTGCTCTTTCTTGTGGGCGCGGAGGTAGTCCTTGATGGCCTCCTTGGCGTGGGGAGTCTGACAGTCGCTTAACCATTCTTCGGAGGGAAGAGTATTGGCGGTGGTGAGCACCTGCACCTGGTCGCCGGTGTGGAGTCGTTCGTTGCGGCTGACGACGCGGGCGTTGACTTTGGCACCGATACAATGGTGACCGAGTTCGGTATGAATGGCATAGGCGAAGTCGAGCACTGTGCTACGCGAGGGCAGAGTAACGGTACGACCGCGTGGTGTGAAGAGGTATATCTCCTTGGTATAGAGGCTTTCCTTGAATTCCTCGACGAGGTCGAGGGCGCTCTTGTCGCTCTGTTCGAGCGATGTGCGTATCTGCTGGAGCCATTCCTCGACGGGGTTGCTTTCGATGTTCTCCTCGGGGTGAGCCTCCTTGTAGAGGAAATGCGCTGCCATACCCTTCTCGGCGATGGTATCCATGCGCTCGGTGCGTATCTGGATTTCGACCCAAGTGCCGATGGGTGTCATGACGGTGGTATGGAGGCTTTCGTAGCCGTTGTTCTTGGGATGGGTTATCCAGTCGCGGAAGCGTGTAGGGTTGGGGTCGAATTGCTGTGAGATAAGGGCGTAGACCTTGAAACACTCCTCTTTCTCCTTCTCGCGAGGTACGTCGCTGAGGATGATGCGCATGGCGTAGAGGTCGAAGATTTCTTCAAAGGAGACATTCTTGTTTTCAATCTTCTTCCAGCAGCTGTAGACCGATTTGACGCGAGTTTTGAGGGTGTAGTGATATCCGGCCTGATCGAGCATTTGCCGCACGGGGTCGACGAGGCACTCGTGGAGTTTCGCCCCTTTGTCGGCGGTGGCGGCAATCTTAGCGGCAATTTCGTCGTATTTCTCAGGGTTGGTGTACTTCATCACCAACTCCTCTAGTTCGGTTTTGATGGTGTAGAGACCCAGGCGGTGGGCCAAGGGGATGTAGAGATAGGAGGTCTCGGAGGCGATGATAAGTTTCTTGGTGTCTTTCATCGATCCGAGGGTGCGCATATTGTGCAGCCGGTCGCAGAGTTTGAGGAAGATGACATAGGCATCGTTGCACATCGAGAGCAGTATCTTGCGGTAGTTCTCGGCCTGCTTCGATTCCGACTGCTGGAGGAGCATGACGTCCTCTATCTTGGTGACGCCGTCGACAATCCTGGCCACACGGTCGCCGAAGACCATGCGTAGTTCGTCGAGGGTGATTTCGGTGTCTTCCACCACGTCGTGTAGTAAGGCGGAGATGACGGCCGTGGGGCCGAGGCCTACCTCTTTCACGGCGATGAGGGCCACGGCCAGAGGGTGGAAGATATAGGGCTCGCCGCTTTTGCGACGAGTGCCGGCATGGGCTTTTTTAGCCATCTGGTAAGCACGGAAGATGTCGCCCTCTTCCTTTGGGGAGAGGGGTTTCAGCGCACGGCAGGCCTCGATGAGCTCGTCGTATTTGGCTTGAATATCACGTTCTTCGCGTGCCTCGTCGATGACGTAATCACTCATTCTCTTGCTTTTCTTTGAGGGCAGTGCGGATTTTCCCTTCGAGTTCGTCGGTGAGTTCCGGGTTGTCGCGCAGGAGCTGCTTGAGGGCCTCACGGCCTTGTGCCAGCTTGCTTTCACCGTAGCTGAACCACGAACCGCTCTTGTGGATGATGTCGAGGTCGACACCGAGATCGATAATCTCGCCCAACTTTGAGATGCCCTCGCCGAACATCAGGTCGAACTCGCAGGTGCGGAAGGGAGGTGCCACCTTGTTCTTCACCACGCGGACTTTCACGCGGTTACCAATGTTCTGGTCGCCATCTTTGATGGCTTGGGTGCGGCGGATGTCGATACGCACGGAGGCGTAGAACTTCAAGGCGTTGCCGCCGGTGGTGGTCTCGGGGTTACCGAAGAGGACTCCAATCTTCTCGCGCAACTGGTTGATGAAGATGCAGCAGCAGTTGGTCTTGCTGATGGTGGCGGTGAGCTTGCGCATGGCCTGGCTCATGAGGCGTGCCTGGAGGCCCACCTTGCTGTCGCCCATGTCGCCGTCGATTTCGGCCTTGGGGGTGAGGGCTGCCACTGAGTCGATGACGATGATGTCGATGGCACCGGAACGGATGAGGTTGTCGGCAATTTCGAGGGCCTGCTCACCGTTATCGGGCTGAGAGACAAGGAGATTGTTGATATCGACGCCCAGTTTCTTGGCATAGAAGCTGTCGAAGGCATGCTCGGCATCGATGAAGGCGGCGATGCCGCCGGCTTTCTGGCATTCGGCAATGGCGTGGATGGCCAGAGTGGTCTTACCGGAACTCTCGGGACCATAAATTTCGATGACGCGGCCGCGGGGGAAACCGCCAACGCCCAGCGCCATATCGAGGCTGATGCTGCCGGTGGAGATGACGTCGAGTTGCTCGTCGGGACGGTCGCCCAGCTTCATGATGGAGCCCTTGCCGTAGCTCTTCTCTATCTTGTCGAGGGTGCTCTGGAGGATTTTCAGTTTTTCTTGCTTCAGGGCATCGGCTTCGTTCACTTCTTTTGCCATAATGTTCAAGTATTTAGATTATTGTTTAATTTTTATTCGATAGGTGCAAATATACAAAAATAAATCCAACCTGCCAAGATTTTTTGTTAACGTGCTGACTTGGAGAGGTTTTCTTTCAGCTCGCGGACACGGAGGGCCGATTGGCGGATGCGGTCGGGGTTGACGGTGCCGTCGGTGACAAGCTGCTTGATGATTTTCACTACCTTGGGAACGATATCGGGGTCGTAGCCATGGCCACCGTTATTGCTGAGGCAGAGGAGGTCGGCACCGGCCTCGAGGGCCATGCGGACGGTCTGCTCAAGGGTGTACTGGTTGGCGATGGCACCCATGGCGAGATCGTCGGTGACAATCACACCGGAGAAGTACAGGCTGTCGCGCAGGTAGGAAGTGATTCTCGGAGAGAGGGAGGCTGGCAGACCCGAAGGGTCGAGCTGGCGGTTGATGACGTGGGCCGTCATCACCATGTCGAGTTTCAAACCAGCGAGTTCGCTGTAGGGGGCAAGTTCGTAGCGTTTCCAGGTCTTGGTGACATCAACGAGGCCCTTGTGGGTGTCGCCCTTGGCACTGCCGTGGCCAGGGAAATGTTTCAGACAACTTGCCACACCTTGCGCACGCTGCTCGTCCATCCAGATGGCACAGCAGCCAGTCACCATAAAGGTGTCGGCCGAGAAAGAACGGTCCATACCGCCGATGACGGGGCAGTCGGGGTTGACATTGACGTCGGCCACGGGGGCGAAGTTGAGGTTGATGCCGAGCGTATGTAGCATTTCGGCCGTCAGACGTGCGTAGTGTCGCACGGTATCAAAGCCCTTCTCGGCACATTTCTGGGCTGAAAGGATGGTGGGGAAACCATATTTGGTACTCAGTCTCGACACCCGTCCCCCTTCCTGGTCGATACCTATGAACAGGGTGGGGGAGAGACTGCGTAGCTGGCTGCAGAGAGTTTTTACCTGCTTTGGACTCTTGATGTTGCGGCCACGGGTTCCTGTAGGGGCGTCGTAGTCGAAGAGGATGACGCTACCCACATGGTAGTCACGGATGTCGCGCCAAATATGGTTGGTGCTGTCAATCTCCGTGCCACGGAAGCCCACTAGCAGCATCTCGCCGATAGCCTCGTCGAGAGAAATCTGAGTATTCTGAGTACTTTGAATATTTTGATTGCTCTGAATATTCTGGTTGCCCCGATTGTTGCAAGCCAGCAACCCCAGCAAAGCGGTGATAAAGAGTATTGTTTTCATCCTTCAAACGGTATTCTGTGCATGATGCTGCGGCCGAGGGTGATCTCGTCGGCATACTCTAGGCTGTCGCCCACAGCGACGCCACGGGCTAGTGTGGTAACTTTTACCCCCAGGGGCTGCAATTGCTTGTTGATGTAATAGTTGGTGGTGTCGCCCTCCATGGTGGTGGGCAGGGCTAGAATGACTTCCTCGACAGGGTAGGGGTCTCCAGTCTGCACACGACGGATGAGCGAGTCTATCTCCAGGTCATGGACGCCGATGCCGTCGATGGGAGATATGACACCTCCCAGCACATGGTAGAGGCCGCGGTACTGCTGTGTGTTCTCCACAGCCATCACGTCCTGCACGTTTTCCACCACACAGACAATACCCCTTTGTCGCTTCTCGCTGGCGCAGATGGGGCATATCTCGGTGTCACTGACATTGTGGCAGTGGCGGCAGTGGTGCAGGTGGGTCTTTAGGCGTAGCAAGGCCTCGCTAAGGTCTCGCACCTTGGACTCTTCCTCGTTCATGAGAAAGAGGGCGTAGCGCAATGCCGACCGCTTGCCCACACCAGGCAGGCTCGCCAGCTGCTCTACGGCCTCTTCCAGTATCCTACTTGGTAGGTTCATTAACCCTTAACCGTTAATCATTAACCGTTAATCATTAACCGTTAACCGTTACACCAAATTCATGCTCTTCTTGATGCTCTCAATCTTTCCGTCGAGGGCGTCGTTGGTTTTGTCGAAGCAGTCCTTGCAGCAGAGTTCGCCTTTGACGCCGAAGTAGAACTTAATCTTGGGTTCGGTGCCGCTGGGGCGGACGGTAACCTTGTTGCCATGGTCGGTGAAGAACTGTAGCACGTTGCTCTTCGGGAGGTCGATGGGGGTCACCTTGCCGCTCACGAGGTCCTTGCTCTCATGCGTCTGGTAGTCCTTGATGCAGACCACCTTCTCGCCGTCGATTTCGACAGGCGGATTGCTGCGGTAGTCGCGCATCATCTGCTGTATCTCCTCGGCGCCACTCTTGCCCTTGCGGACGACGCTGACAAGGCCTTCCTTATAGAATCCATATTCTTTGTAGATGTCGACGAGCACGTCGAAGAAGGTTTTGCCGTTCTCGCGGGCCCAGGCGGCAATCTCGGCAATCATCGAGCAGGCCGCCACAGCATCCTTGTCGCGCACGAAGTCGCCAATCATGTATCCATAGCTCTCTTCGCCACCGGCGATAAAGGTTTCGATACCTTCGAGTTCCTTGATCTTGGCACCGATGAACTTGAAGCCTGTCAGCACGTCGTAAATCTTGATGCCGGCACGGGTGGCGATGTCGGCGGGCAGTTCGCTGGTGACGATGGTCTTTACCATGAACTCGTTGCCGGTGAGCATCTTCTTCTCCTGCCACTGCTTTACGATATAATAAATAAGCACACTCATGGTTTGGTTGCCGTTGAGGAGCATCCACTCGCCGTCGGGACGCTTCACGGCCACACCCACGCGGTCGGCGTCGGGGTCGGAGGCGAAGACGATGTCGGCATCAATCTCTTTGGCCAAATCTACGGCCATCTTCATGGCGGCATGTTCTTCGGGATTGGGGCTGGGAGTGGTGGGGAAGTTACCGTCGGGAATAGCCTGCGCCTCCACGATATTGACATTGGTGAAGCCCAACTGCTTGAGCATGCGCGGGATGAGCGTGATGCCAGTGCCGTGCAGCGGCGTGTAGACAATCTTCACGTCATGATGCTTTTTGATGAGCTCGGGATTGAGACTGTTTTTCTCCACGCGCTCGAGGTACACCTTGTCGACATCCTCGCCGATGATGGTGATATTCTTCTCGCCGCCAGTCATCTTGACGTCGGCGACGCTCTTGATTTTTAGCACCTCGTCGATGACAGCGGTGTCGTGGGGGGCTGTCAGCTGACATCCGTCACTCCAGTAGGCCTTGTAGCCGTTGTACTCCTTGGGGTTGTGGCTGGCGGTGACCATTACGCCGGTGTGGCACTTGAAGTGGCGTACGGCAAAGCTTAGCTCGGGGGTAGGACGCATACCGTCGAAGAGGTAGACTTTATAGCCGTTGGCGGCAAGGACGTTGGCAGTAATCTCAGCAAACTCGCGGCTGTGGTTTCGGCTGTCGTGACTGACAGCGGCACGCAGCTCTTTCTCGTTGGGATTGACCATCTTCACATAGTTCGCTAATCCTTGTGTGGCCATAGCCACAGTATATTTATTCATGCGGTTGGTGCCCACGCCCATGATGCCGCGCAGACCGCCGGTGCCGAACTCCAAGTTGCGGTAGAAACTCTCGTTGAGCTCGTTGGGGTTCTGCTCCGCCATATTGCGGATGGCCTGTTTGGTGGCCTCATCGTATTCTCCGTTGAGCCAAGCGGTAGCATTCTGCTTGGCGCTTTCATCAATGTTAAGAGTTTTTATATCCATTGTACTAGTATTTAATAATAATGTATAACATGAAAACACCTTTTTTATTGTGTGGCGAAAAAAAATTTGCACATGTGGAAAAATAAATGTATTTTTGCAAAAAATTAAAACTGAATGATATGGTGAAAAAGCTATTGTTATCTTTGAGCGCGTTGTCTTTTGTCGCTGTCATGGCGGGATGCTCCAGTGGTCCTGCTGCTGAAGGAAAGAAGATTGCCAAGAAAGCCTGTGAGTGCCAGCAGTTAGCCAAGGATGACACCAAGGCGGCCGAAGCCGAGGCTTGCATAGAGGAATGGGGTGAGATGCTGAAGGTGGCCTATGAGAAATATGAGAACGACGAGGTCAAGATGAAAGAGTTCATTGAAGGCGGCGACTCCTTCAAATGCGAGTAGATGAGGTTATAGAACGGTTTTACGATTATATCGCCAATGAGCGTCGTATGGCGCAGGGAACGGTGCATAACTATATCACTGACCTGCGTGACTTTCAACAATGGCTCTCCTATCAGGATATTGTAGACCTTGAGGAGATTACTGCCCGTGAGGTACGCTCGTGGCAGATGTCGCACATGGATGCCGGAGAGAACCCGGGAACTGTCAAGCGACGCCTTTCGTCGATTAGCAGTTTCTTTCGTTATCTCCGTCGCCACGGATTGTTCGATACCGACATTATGGCCAAGGTTTCGGCTCCTCGTCAGCCCAAGCGACTTCCAGTGTTTTTCAAGGAAGGTGAGTTGGAACATCTCTATGACGATGGTCTTTTCCCTGACGATTTTATCGGTCAACGCGACAAGCTCATGCTGAGGTTGCTTTATGAGACAGGAGTCCGCCGTTCCGAACTTGCAGGCCTTAAAGTTCAGTCGGTTGATTTTTCTTCTTTAACGATTAAGGTGTTGGGAAAGAGGAATAAAGAACGTATTATTCCCATAGAATCTGAACTTGCACACAATATTTCGGAATATCTCGCGTTAAAGGAGAAGGAAAAAGGAGCGAGCGAGTGGATTTTCGTGAGCCGTAAAGGAGGTCAGATTACCGTGCAGGACATTTATAATACGGTAAAGAAATACATGCCGCTGCTAAGCAATGCCGACCGAATCAGTCCTCACGTGTTCCGTCACAGCTTCGCTACCCATATCCTGAATGAAGGAGGCAATATTCAGGCCATCAAAGAGTTGCTCGGCCATGCCGACCTCGCCACTACCGAGGTTTACACCCATGTTACACGTGAGCATCTCAAAGAGGTTTACAAGTATGCCCATCCTCGTGCGAGGAAAAAGAAAACATGAAAAACAACCTATTTAACATATAAAAAAGGAGGATATTATGAACACTATCATCAATTCGGTGAAATTTCGCGCCGACGAGAAACTCGAGAAATTCATCAATGAAAAAGTTGCCAAGCTTGACCGTATGATAGACAGCGCTGTCAAGTGCGAAGTGACCCTCAAGGTCGATAAACCCGAAAGTGACAATAACAAGATTGCCGAAATCCGTCTCAATGTCCCTGGCAAGGATCTTTTTGTTACCAAACAAGCCGATACTTTCGAACAGGCTGTTGCCGAGGGTGTCGACACCCTCAAAGTGCAGATTGAGAAATACAAAAACGCCTAAATCTCATTGATAGATACAGAGAAAGCCGCGGGAATTCCCGCGGCTTTCTTTTTTTATCCAGACTTTCCTAAGGAAAATCAACCCAGTCTCTTGAACTGGCAGGTGAAGTGGCGCATGAGCTCGGCCTCCCAGGTGATCTCCAGACCGCGCTTGATGGTGTCGCGACGGTCGTAGACATTCTTCAGGGCGGCGGCGATGACGTCCATGTGGTTGTTGGTATACACGCGGCGCGGGATGCAGAGGCGCACGAAGTCGTTGCCACCGAAGCGGTTCTGGCGGGTCACGGGGTCGCGGTCGGCGAGGACGTAGCCAATCTCGCAGGCGCGGATACCGGCCTCGAGGTACAGCTCGCAGGTCAGGGTCTGGGCGGGGAACTCCTCCTTGGGGATATTGGTCAGCACCTTGTCGGCGTCGACGAAGATGGCGTGGCCACCGGCGGGACGCTGGTAGGGGATGCCGTACTCGTCGAGTTTCTGGGCGAGGTAATGGACCTGTTTGATGCGGGTCTCGACCATCTCGAACTCAAGGTTCTCTTTCAGACCGACGGCCAGAGCGTCCATATCGCGGCCGTTCATACCGCCATAGGTCAGGAAGCCCTCGAAGGGGATGCAGAACATCTTGGCACCTTCGTACCAGTCCTGCTTGTTGGTGGCGATGAAGCCGCCCATGTTCACGAGGCCGTCTTTCTTGGCGCTCATCTCGGCGAGGGTCTTGTTCTCGTAGCCTTTCTCGCGGGTCTTGATGAAGTAGGCGTTCTCGATGAAGCGGGCGCTGTCGATGTTCACGGGCACACCGTACTTGTGGCAGAGTTCGCAGGTCTCGCGGATGTTCTGCATGCTGACGGGCTGGCCGCCGACGGTGTTGTTGGTGACGGTGAGGACCATGAAGGGGACGTTGCCCTTGTTCTCCTGGAGCACCTTCTCCAGCTTGGCCAGGTCGACATTGCCTTTGAAAGGCACCTCGAGCTGGGTGTCGTAGGCCTCCTTGACGGTGACGTCGATGGCGAAAGCCTTGCGGCTCTCGATGTGGCCCTTGGTGGTGTCGAAGCTGGGTGTCGTAGGCCTCCTTGACGGTGACGTCGATGGCGAAAGCCTTGCGGCTCTCGATGTGGCCCTTGGTGGTGTCGAAGTGGGCGTTGCCGGGGATGATGTTGCCGGGCTTCACCAGGTAGCTGAACAGCACATTCTCGGCTGCACGGCCCTGGTGGGTCGGGATGACATACTCGAAGCCCGTGAGCTCCGTGATGGTGTCTTTCATGTGGTAGAACGAACGGGCGCCGCCGTAGCTCTCGTCGCCCATCATCATGGCGGCCCACTGGCGGTCGCTCATGGCGCCGGTGCCGCTGTCGGTCAGCAGGTCGATGTAGACATAGTCGCTCTTCAGCATGAACACATTCTGGTGGGCTTCGTTGAGCCATTTCTCACGCTGTTCGCGAGTGCTTTTCTTGATGGGTTCTACCATCTTGATTTTCCATGCTTCTGCAAAGGGAAGTTCCATAGTTTTTTTATTTTTAATTTTACGTTTTGGGTTAACTGAATATGCACGAAACAAACTTTGCGGCCACTTTTTTCACCACTTTTCAATCCCTCCAACACATGCCGCTCTGCAATCACAACATTACATAAACATCTCTCTTCTTGATGTTTAAGAAGAGCTTATGCAGCGTCATATTGGGGTTGTACTTCGTCATATCCAAAGCGCAAAGATACGAATATTTTTAAAATACAAGAAAAAAAGTTT
>ONCC01000022.1 GCA_900316235.1 uncultured Bacteroidales bacterium | reverse complement strand
GGCAATAATGCGCACGGGGTCGGTTACCGCCAACCCCGTGCGCACTTTTCCGTAGTCTATGGCCATTATTCGTCCCATAACTTTTCACTTTCCACTTTTCACTTTCCACTTTTACTGTGGCCCCTCTCGGGTTCGAACCAAGGACCCGCTGATTATGAGTCAGCTGCTCTAACCAACTGAGCTAAGAGGCCTGCCAAATCGGGTGCAAAAATACAACTTTTTCCCGACATGGCAAAAAATATTTTCATTTTTGTCTTCAGAGCATCTTCTGCAGCTGCTCCTCGAGTTCGGTTCCCATCTCTTTCGAGAAGCCTGTGTGTATATCCACAATCTTGCCGTCGCGGTCGAGGATAAAGAGGGTCGGGAAACCGTGAACATGATAGGTCTCGGTCAGTTTGTGGTCGGAGAAAAGCACCGTGTAGGTGATGCCGCGCTTGGCGAGGAAGGTGACCATCTCATCTTTCACAGGGTTGTCGTACGGGTCAATGCCAACAACCACGACGCCGCGGTCTTTGTACTTCTCGTGGAGGCTCTGCAAGATAGGTAAAGCGGCGCAGCAGGGGGCGCGCAGCTTTTGTAGAAGAAGTCGAGCAGCACCACCTTGCCCCGCAGGTCGGCGAGGCGCACGGTGTCGCCCGTCAATGTGGGCAGCGACCAGTCGGGTGCCGACGTTCCCTCGGCCAGCGGCTCGGGAGCTTTGTGTGGGACATAGTCCCTCTGCACCATTTCGTCGGGGATGGACTTCAAGGTCAGCTTCGACTCGTCAACCTTCGGGTCGAAAGAAACCAGCTTGAGTTCCTCGTATTGAGATACGGTGTCTGGCCCGTCAATGTTGTCGAAAGCTTCCGAGAACTGGATGGGCAGGTAGTTGCTCTTGTCAATCCAAATATTGATTTCGTAGCGGAGGCAGATAATGCCGAAATAGGGGTCTGGTTCACCGCTTTGCTTCACGAGGATGTCGACCAGATAGCAGGGCTTGTCGTTCAGATGGGTTTCCGAAAGCGAAATGAGATAGTCGCCGCTAGTGTCGGCAATCCATTTCTCTAATGAAGGGATGAAATAGGTTCGGGCAGTCAGCGGGGAGAAAAATTTGAAGTTGTGTCGCCTGCTCTTTATTTCATCCGCCCATTGGGCACACGAGAGAATGGTGGCTGTGTCGTTAAGATACACCAATTCATTTCCTGTATAAAGAAAATGGCCGTTCCATTCCGGATGACCCTGAGGCTCATTAACCATCGAGAAGGCTTTCCCGAATATGGTGTCGTCGGGTAGCTTGCGGAAGTCGCAGGTGTTGCGGTAGTAGTCGGTGTCCTTGTCGTCCATGTGCTTCATTTTCCGTTCCATCACGTAGTGTCCGCCCTGGATGGACTGGCATTTCTCACGCGATTTTAGGATGACGGTTTCTATCGACTCTTGTGCTTCGCACTCCGCAACGGGGAGCATTTCGGCCAGCAGCGCCACGGCTGCCAACACGAGTTTTAAATTGATTTTTATCATGTTTTTTCTTCTTGATTTTAATATGTTTCAATAAATTATGCTTCGATATTGAGGCCGATGTAGAAGCCCTTGCTGTCGTGGAAGTAGAATGGGTTGGTGTGGTCGCCGCCGCTGGTGTGGGGAGGAAGGAGTCCGTAGCCGGCCTTGAACTCAAAACCGATTTTGAGATAGCGCGTGTACCAATCCACACCCCAGCCAAACGAAAAGCGCAGGCCGTGGGCGTTTAGCGATTGGATGCTTCCGTCGTCGCTGTCATTGCGCAGCGAGGCGAAGTCGAAACTGTAGCTGAGTCCTGAGACGAGGTAAGGCTCCAGATTCCCCCAGCGGATTGCGATGAACTTGACATCCACAGGCAGCTCGCCACAGACGCTTTCCACCTTGTAGTCGGTGGACGGCGAGGTGGGAACAGAGACATTGCCAGGCTCCCAGTTGCTCTTAAAGAGCGACACTCCCGGCATGGCACGCAGGCTGATGTTCCGATTCAGTGGGATTTCACCTATCACGGCGAAACGGAAACCGGATGTGCAGATGGTGTGGTTGCCCTCCTCCAGGGCGTGCGCCACACCGCCTTGGCTGCTGTAAAGGTCGACAGTGTTTAGGGTGAAACCCGCATGAAGACCATAGAGAATCTTGTGATTGCCCACCGTCGCGCTGTCCCGCTCTTGCGAGTGGGCAGTCCCGGCGAGGAAAGACAATTGGAGAACGCAAAGCATCGCGATGCCCCGAAACAATACCTTCTTCATAGAATTAATTTTTAGGTTAATAATTAAGTCTTATTTCAGTAGGTATTGTTTTTCTTCGATAAGCGTTGGGGGTGTTAGATGTTTTTGCTTATAACAACAAAATAATTCCGCTTTTATTGTCCTCTAAATAAAATAATTTTCATTTATTTAATTTTTATTCTTATCTTTGTCGGATTGAAATTAATCAAACAATTAACCTAAAAATCTGAACAACATGAATATAGATTGGCAAAACCTTCCCTTCGGTTACGTCAAAACCGACTACAATGTGCGTTGCTACTTCCGCAACGGCGAGTGGGGTGAAATCGAGACCTCCAGCTCCGAGCACATCGAAATTCACATGGCAGCCTCCAGCCTTCACTACGGTCAGGAAGCTTTCGAGGGTCTGAAAGCCTACCGCTGCAAGGATGGCAAGATCCGCATCTTCCGTCCCGAAGCCAACGCCGAGCGTCTGCAGAGCACCTGCCGCGGTATTATGATGCCCGAGCTGCCCACCGAGAAGTTCGTCGAGATGTGCAAGAAGGTCATCAAGCTCAACGAGCGTTTCATTCCTCCCTATGGCACCGGCGCCAGCCTCTACCTGCGTCCCTTGCTCATCGGTACCGGCATCACCGTGGGTGTGAAACCCGCCGACGAGTACCTGTTCGTCATCTTCGTGACCCCCGTGGGACCCTACTTCAAGGGCGGTTTCAAAGCCAATCCCTATGTCATCACCCGCAAGTACGACCGCAGCGCTCCTCTGGGCACCGGTATCTACAAAGTGGGCGGTAACTACGCTGCCAGCCTGAGAGCTCACGTTGAGGCCTGCCACGGTGGCCAGTACGCCTGCGAGTTCTATCTGGATGCCAAGGAGAAGAAATATGTCGACGAGGCCGGCGCTGCCAACTTCTTCGGCATCAAGGACGGCGCCTACATCACCCCGAAGAGCACCTCCATCCTGCCCTCCATCACCAACAAGAGCCTCATGCAGCTCGCCGAGGATATGGGCATGAAGGTCGAGCGTCGTCCCATCGACGTCGAGGAACTCAGCACCTTCCAGGAGGCCGGTGCCTGCGGTACCGCCGCCGTCATCAGCCCCATCGAGCGCCTCGACGACCCCGAGACTGGCAAGAGCTACGTCTTCGGCAAAGAGCCCGGTCCTTACAGCACCAAGCTCTACAATGCCCTCCGCGCTATCCAGCTCGGCGAGGCCGAAGACAAGCACAACTGGAACACCATCATGGACTAATCCATTGAAAAAAACATGTTAAAAAGCCGCTCGTTCGAGCGGCTTTTTTGTTTTCTTTAACTAAAATTAACAATTTATCTAACATCTTGATAAACACCTATCAACACCTACCGTGGTAGGAGTTGGTTAGGAGTTGGTAGGGGGTTGGTAAGTACATAGTACGAAGTATGTAACCATTCGTTCTTCCGGAGTGGAGAATAAAATAAAGCCACTCCTTTGGGAGTGGCTTTTGGGAGGGCCTATGTGTTTTAGGCACCTGCGGAGCGTGTTCGCTCCACTACGGTCGCGATCAAGCACCAATTTTGGCGGTGTAGGCGGCGGCGTCCATGAGGGCGTCGATGTCGGCCATGTTCTCGGGTTTGATTTTGATGATCCAGCCATTGCCGTAGGGGTCGGCGTTGATGGCGGAAGCATCTTCAAGGGCGGTGTTGAACTCAACGACCTCACCCTTGACGGGCATGAGGAGGTCGGCAACGGTCTTGACGGCCTCGACGGAGCCAAAGGCCTCGCCAGCCTCGACGGTGTCGCCTTCGCAGGTGACGTCGACAAAGACGATGTCGCCAAGCTCGTGCTGGGCGTAGTCAGTGATACCAACGAAAGCAAATTCGCCTTCGATACGCACCCATTCGTCGTCCTGGGTGTACTTCAGATTTGCAGGAATGTTCATGTTATTATGTAATTAAATGTATTAATAATATATTCTTTCAAAGTGCAAAAGTACACATTTTTTTCCATCCGCAAAAAAAAAATGATACAATTGAAAAAAAAATGTTATTTTTGCATCGTCAAAATAGGAATTGTGAGGTGTGTTTTTTCTTGTGTTGTTTTGACAATCAGCATTTTATTAGATTTTTCGAATTAACGTATTGAACGTATTAAACTATTCTCATGTACAGCAAGTCAGACCTTACTGCAAAAGCCCAAATTGAGCTGATAGAGATCGCCAAGGGGATGGGCATTGCGAAAGCTACGCGCCTGGATGCGCAGGAACTCATTTACAAGATATTGGATCACCAGGCTTCCAATCCGGTCCCGCAGGCTGCCCAGCAGCATGTGTCGGAAGATCAGCCGCGCAAGCGCCAGCACATGAAGCCTAAGCTGCTGGCAGAGTCGGCCATGAAGACTCCCGAGTTGCATAAGCATGTTAAGAAACCGGAGCAAAAGGGTGAAGAAAGAAAAGAGGAGAAGGTCGAAATCCCTGAACTGAACTTTGAGATGCCCACGGTACCCACGGTGCCTGAGGTGCTGAGTCCCATGGGGCGGCCGTTTTTCCGCAATGTAAATGTTGATAAGGTTCCTCGTCAGGAGATGCTTGAAAACAAGGTAGCCACAGAGGAGCAGAGCGCTCCCGAGTCAGCCATCGAAGAGAAGTCATCGAAGAAAAGACGAGGCCGTCCCAAAAAGAAGGAGGCTGTTTCGGAAAAACCTGCCATTGAGGCAGAAGAAGCTGCTGCGAAGATGCAAGATGATAAACCTGAGCCTAAAATGGAATCCAAGCCCGCAGTAAAGCCTGCGAGTCTCGCGAGCGAAGGGGAAGCCAAGGTGGAGCCCAAGCCAGCGCCGCGTCGGGAATACAGGTTCGAGCATGAGGGTGTCATTGAGGCCGAAGGTGTGTTGGAGATGGTGCCGGACGGCTATGGGTTCCTGCGGTCGAGTGACTACAACTATCTTTCATCACCCGACGACATTTATGTGTCGCCGGTGCAGATACGCAACTATGGGTTGAAGACTGGTGATACGGTGCGAGGGAAGGTGCGGCCGCCGCGGGAGGGGGACAAATTTTTCCCAGTGGTGAAGATTCTAGAGGTGAACGGGCTGACCCCCGACCGCATTAGGGACCGGATACCATTCGAGAGCATGACGCCGCTGTTTCCGAATGAGAAGTTCAAGCTGACGGGGCATCCGGGGGAGACATTGTCGACGCGCATCATCGACCTTTTCACGCCGATAGGGAAGGGGCAGCGTGGGCTTATCGTTGCGCAGCCGAAGACTGGGAAGACGACGCTGCTGAAGGAGGTGGCGAATGCGATTGCTTTCAACCATCCGGAGGTGTACCTGATGGTGCTGCTGATCGACGAGCGGCCTGAGGAGGTGACGGACATGCAGCGGAGTGTGAAGGCGGAGGTTATCGCCTCCACCTTTGACGAGCCTGCGGACCGGCATGTGCGGATTGCCAATATCGTGTTGGAGAAGGCGAAACGGCTGACGGAGTGCGGCCACGATGTGGTGATTGTTCTGGACTCGCTTACGCGCCTGGCGCGAGCCTACAACACAGTGCAGCCGGCGAGTGGCAAGGTTCTCTCGGGGGGAGTGGAGGCCAATGCGTTGCAGAAGCCGAAGCGATTCTTTGGAGCAGCCCGCAAGATAGAGAATGGGGGCTCGCTGACGATCATTGCCACCGCCCTCACGGAGACGGGGAGCAAGATGGATGACGTGATTTTCGAGGAATTCAAGGGTACGGGCAACATGGAGCTGCAGCTGGACAGGAAGCTGGCCAACAAGCGCATCTACCCTGCCATCGACCTGACGGCCTCGTCGACGCGACGCGACGACCTGTTGGTGAAGCCGGAGGTGTTGACACGGACGTTGGTGCTCCGCAACCACCTGACGGACCTCACTCCGGTGGAGGCAATGGAGTTTTTGAAGAAGAATATGGTGAACACTCGCAATAACGAGGAGTTTCTTTATACGATGGACAAATGAGACGTGGATTTGGCAGCGACAACCATTCGGGTATCAGTCGCGAGATTTTGACGGCTATCGGTGGCGCCAATGAGGATCACGCCCTCGCCTATGGCGATGACGAGTGGTGCGCCCGCACGGAGGGGATTTTCCGCGAGACGTTCGGACCTGAGGCAAAGGTATATTTTGTTTTCAACGGCACGGGAGCCAACGTGTTGTGCATCGACGCGATGTGCCGTTCGCATGAGGCTGTGGTGTGTGCAGAGACGGCGCATATCAACGTTGATGAATGCGGGGCTCCGCAGCGAGTGGTGGGCTGCCGACTGCTGACGGTTGAGACGGCGGACGGCAAGCTGACGCCCGAATTGGTGCGCACACGACTCCATGGTTTTGGTTTTGAGCATCATTCGCAGCCCAAGGCCATCAGCATCTCGCAGCCCACGGAGCTGGGTACCCTTTACAGCCTCGAGGAAATCCGCGCCCTCGCCGATTTGGCGCATTCATATAATATGTATCTCCACATGGATGGTGCGCGACTGGCGAATGCCGCGGTAGCTTTGGGCAAAAGTTTTAAGGAGATGACGACGGAGGTGGGCGTCGACTGCCTCTCTTTCGGCGGGACGAAGAACGGTATGCTTATGGGAGAGAGCTGCGTGATACTTAATCGGGTGCTCGACGTGGAGATGAAATACCGTCGCAAGCAGATGACGCAGCTCTGCAGCAAGATGCGTTTCATTGCCGCCCAGTTTGAGGCCTACCTCACTACTGGCCTTTGGCGTCGCAACGCGGAGCACAGCAACGCAATGGCCCAACTGTTGCAAAAAGAGGTGAAGGAACTGGGGGTGAGGGTGATGTACCCGGTGCAGGTCAACAGTGTTTTCGTCCAACTTCCTGCCGACATCTGGCATGCGCTGCAGAAGGAGTATTTCTTCTATGACTGGGATGAGGCGCAGAATGTCGTCCGCTGGATGTGCAGTTTCGACACCACGGAGGAGGATATCCACTCCTTTGTTGCCAGCTTGAAACGATTGCTGTAAAACATAAATCACCATTATTGGTGAGCGGTGGAGGTTGAGTTTTTTCATACCTTTGCAGTTCAAAATTGCCACTGATGAAGCACTATAAAATAGCTATTGTAGGAAGTACAAGTAGCGGAAAATCAGCATTGTGTCAGGCCCTGCGAGAGGTTTCGGTGCGAGGGGCCGGCGGCATGGAAATTTCGTGGATGGAGGTTCACGACTGCGAAGAAGTTGAATCCCTCGACCCCGATGTAATTCTCCAGACAGTGGACAGCACAGACCTCGACGAGAGTCTTGTGCTCACTCCGCAGCTCATCGACATGCATCGACGGCTTATTCTCGTCTTTACCCATTATGATCAGCTTCTGGCTACAGGCCATTCTCTCGACATATCCAGTCTGGAGAAGCAGATGGGCGTCCTCGCCCGCATCGTCAACCCCCTGACGGGAGAGGGCATAGATGACCTTGCCAACAAGGTGGTCCATGCTGCGCAGGGTAGGGTGGAGGAATTCCGACACGTTCATGTCGACTATGGTCAAGATGTGATGCATGCTGTAAAGCGGATTGTCGACTTTCTTGCCCGTCACATGACACTCAACACTCAACACTCCAAGCGTTACCTTGCCATTCGACTCCTTGAACGTCCCGCCGAAACACTCCCGCTTTTTTCAGAAGAGGCTTGTTATGAGCAGCTGGTGGTTCTCGTTGAGCGTGAGCGAGCCCTCCTTTCTGCCGAGCTTAAACGCAGCCCCGAAGAAATAATCCATGAGGCCCGTCACGGATATGTTAGTGGAGCCCTTGCTGCTGCCCTCACCCATAGCGATGACAATAGCGACCACACCCTCCGGCAGCGCATCGACGCGGTTCTCACTAACCGCCTCCTTGGATTTCCCATCCTCGTCGCAGTCCTCTTTATCGTCTTTGAGTGTACCTTCACCCTCGGTGCCTATCCCCAGGACTGGATACAGGCGGGTATTGATGCCCTCTGCTCCTGGCTCTCAGGGCTTCTGCCCTCCGGATGGCTTTCCTCCATGCTTGTCGACGGTGTTGTCCAGGGCGTCGGCGCCGTTCTGGCGTTCCTCCCCAATATCGTCATTCTTTTCTTTTTCCTCTCCATCCTAGAGGATGTAGGTTATATGGCGCGGGCCGCCTACCTCATGGATGGCATCATGCACCGAGTAGGACTCCATGGTCGTTCTTTCATCCCCATGCTTGTGGGCTTCGGCTGTAACGTGCCGGCCATTATGGCGGCTCGCGACATACAGAACCGCCGCGACCGAACCCTCACCATGCTCATGATACCCTTCATGAGCTGCTCGGCGCGCTTGCCGGTCTATCTTCTGTTGGTTTCAGCCTTCTTCCCCGACCATAAAGCCCTGGTGATGATATCCCTTTACCTCGCCGGCATAGTCCTTTCCATCCTCTTTGCCCTCATTATGAAGCATACTCCGTGGTTCCGCAAAGACCGCGACGAGGATTATGTTAGCGAACTTCCCGCCTTCCGACGTCCCACTTTGCGCAACACTGGCAAGCACATATGGGAGCGCTGTGCCGACTATCTGAAGAAAATTTCCACCGTCATCCTTCTTGCCTCCGTTGTCATCTGGGCGCTGAGTTATTTCCCCCGCCCCCAAGACGACAGTATGACAAGAGACTATGAGCACAGTTACCTCGCCCAGATTGGCCGCGCAATGGATCCTGTTATGTCCCCCCTTGGTTTCGACTGGAAGATGAATGTCTGCATCCTCACCGGCCTGCCGGCCAAGGAAGCCATCGTCAGCACTATGGCAATACTGTATAATGATTCAGAAAATTCCGCAAATTCAGAATGCTCAGAAGACTCCGATGAAGACCTGGCCCTTGTCGCAACTCTACGCGAACAGCATGTCTTCACCCCAGCGACGGCCTTGGGCTTCATGATGTTCGTCCTGCTCTACTTCCCTTGTGTGGCCACCATTGCCACTCTCCGCCGCGAGATTGGTCGGGGCTGGGCGGCCTTCTCCGTAGTCAACTCCATAGTTCTCGCTTGGCTCGTAGCGTTCCTATTCTCATAAAAACAGGCAGGGGGTTCGCTGCCACGAACCCCCTGCCTGTGACTTACAGGATTTCTGTTTAGCCGATGTTACCGCTACCGATGTAGGTGCTGTCGCTCAGTGTGCCGGCATTGTCGATGCCGTCACCGAGGGTGAAGCCCCACAGGTGGACCGTCATACCGCCCCAGTAGGCAGGCACCATGAGGCTGACGCTGTGAGCACTGCGCTTTACGGGAGCCGACAGGATGCCACCCTTGGCGTCGGGACAGTAGACGAAGAGGTACACCAGATCGTCGAGACTGGTCTTGTCGCATTCCTCGTTGGACTCAAAACTTACCTCCACCTGCTGAGGGGTGTCGAAGTCGGCTGTGCCGAAGAGTACGCCCGTCAGCGGGCCGCTGGCTACCGTCAGGCTGGAGTAGTCGACGGTCACGGTGTCGGCGCCGGTGGCCTGCACGGCAGCCCAGTTCTTCTTCGTGAAGACATTGCTCTCCGTGGTGCGGCTGCTGGCGGCAGCGTTGCGCAGGCCGATACGGATGGCCGACAGGAAGGCCGAAGAAAGATTGACGAGGGCCGTGAAGCGGGCGCGCACCAGAAGTTGGGGAGCAGCCTTGCGGTCATGAATGTGGCGGACGTAAGCGCGCATCACAGGAATACCCTTCCAGAACGAGCCCACAACGGTTCCCACCTTGCCAAAGAAACCATCCAGAATTCCACGATTGATTGTTGCCATAATTTTAAATGTTTTAAAAGGTTAATGAAAATTTTGTTTCTTGTCGGTCGCGACGACAATGACAATATAGGCCTTTTGATGCGGAAGTGCGAAAGACTGTCGTTTGTTTCCGCTTGTGTCCGTTTGTCTCCGCTTCTTTCAATCCAACGCTGTCTTGTCAATTCTCCCGTTCTCCTGAACGGCTTTGGACTGTAGAACCCGGTCTATCTCGTCCCGCCGGTAGTAGAGTTTGCGGCAACCCTCCATCGCCGATGGATGGAAGAGACCCCGTCCGGTCCATCTCCGTAGGGTGCGGTCGGTGATGTGCAGCATGCGGCACACGTCGTTCACATCCAGCCACTCCACGTTTTTTGCTGGTTCCGGACGCTCTACGGCGAGGATCTTACTTTCGCGGGTCGCCGGGTATTCGCGTTGCATTAGCGCCTCGAGTTTCTTGCGACTCATTGTGCCGCCTTTACGTACACTGATGCTGAAATTGTTCACACGTCCGTCGGGCGTGGCGTAAAACACGTAGACCAGTGAGGGCTCCGTCTCGTAGTCCAGTTCCAATACATGCAGAATTTCCTGCAGGGCTTCTTTTGTCATTTTGTTCTCCTTTCTTTTAGTGATTTGTTGGTTTCGACGGCAAAAGTAGGTCTTTCTCTATTGGAAGAAAGGGCCTGGAAGACACGGTGTCATATGGTTGTGCCTAGTGGTGTTATTTCGGTGTAATAAATATGATATTATTGTTGTATTTTTGATGAAAAATCCCTACTTTTGCATTTCGAATCCACACGCCTTTTCTGGCGTGAGTATGATGCTATGTCATTGACAGAATGGTTGAAAACGGCTTATGGGGTTGACTTCGTCCCCGCCAATGGGCTGCATGGCGGCCCGCTGGCGGAGGCTCTCTGTCGTGCCCTGGAGGAGGCGGACCTCGACTACGGTTCCCAGCGTGCCGCTCTCCACGAGGCTGCCGACCGCCTTCATGACCTGGCTTTCAGTAACGCCTGCCTTGACCATGTCGACGCCATCGACGCCTATCTCGCGCGTCGCGCCTCCATGGTGAGCCGCGAGGTGAGAAAATGTCATTCCGGTGTCGTCAAAAACAAGGACTGGGGTGCCGGTGCTGAGTATGCCGAGCTGCGTTTTGCCGCTGCCCGAGCCATTGATGACGATTTGCTGGATGCCGTCGATGACATGTGTCGCCTGATGGCTGCCGAAGGGTATGTGGAGCTGCGCGATGACGTGGTGCGAGACCTGCGGCAGGGTCTCGGCTACTATCGTCCTGGCGAGGATACGGTGAGGCGACGCCGCACTGTGCGGTGGCTTCGCGGACAGAATGCCCTCCATTTTTGGATTGCCGCCATGCTCGGTGGCCGTGACCCCCTTATCCGCGTGGCCGACGGTGCCCCAGGCTGCTGGGTCACTGCCGCCAACCTCTTTGTCGACCGCAAGAACAGCGCTTTCGTCTACAGCCGTCTCGAGCACGGCATCCTGCGCAACGAGATTCAGCGCCGCTGGCTCCTCAGTGTCATCCCCCGGTCGCCTCATGCACAATAAATATATTAAATATTCGTTATTACATTATATCATTATAATGTAATTACGAGAAAAGACTCATCATGGAAAAGATTACCCTCGGCCGCAGCGGCCTTGTGGTGCCCCGCAATGGCTTCGGGGCCCTGCCCATCCAGCGTATCAGTGAGGCCGATGCCGTGCGCCTCGTGCGTCGCGCCCTCGACGGCGGCATGTTTTATTTCGACACCGCGCGCTTCTATACCGACAGTGAGGAGAAACTCGGTGTGGCTCTCCTTGGTCGCCGCAAAGAGGTGATTATCAGTACTAAGACGGGTGCTACTACTGCCGATGACTTCTGGAAAGACCTCCACACCAGTCTCTCGCTACTCAAGACCGACTATGTGGACCTCTATCAGTTCCACAATCCGGACTTCTGCCCCAAGCCAGGCGACGGCTCGGGCCTTTATGAGGCTATGCAAGAGGCTGTACATCAAGGCAAAGTACTGCATGTGGGTATCACTAACCATCGCCAGAAGGTGGCCCTCGAGGCTATTGAGAGCGGTCTCTACGAGACCCTCCAGTACCCCTTCTCCTACCTGGCATCGGAGGCCGACCTCGACATTGTGGAGCGCACGCGCAAGGCTGACATGGGCTTCATCGCCATGAAGGGTCTCTCCGGTGGCCTCATCACCCACAGCGCTATTGCTTACGCCTACCTGGCGCAGTTCCCCCATGTGGCACCCATCTGGGGCATCCAGCGCGAGAGCGAGCTCGACGAATGGCTCTCCTATCAGGACAACCCACCGCGCCTTACGCCTGAGATGCAGGAGGTTATAGAGAAAGACCGCCGCGAGTTGAGTGGCGATTTCTGCCGTGGCTGCGGCTATTGCCAGCCTTGTCCCGCCGGCATCCAGATTCAGGACTGCAACCGTATGTCGCTCTTTCTCCGCCGTGCCCCACATAGTGTCTACCTCACCGAGGAATGGTACCGCGAGATGGAGAAAATCGACGACTGCCTCCACTGCAATCACTGTGTCAAACATTGCCCCTACAGCCTCGACACCCCCAACCTCCTCATCCGCAACAAGGAGGACTTCATGGAATTCTGGAAAAACAGAAAAAAATAGCAATCGGAATAATCATAGTAATCGGAGTACTCCGAATGACCTATGAACCCCCTATCAACACCCTACCAACTCCTACCATGGTAGGAGTTGGTAGGGTGTTGATAGGTAGATGGTAGGTAGATTTATGGAACTATTAGTTAAGCAGATAGCGCATATTGAGAGTCCTTTTGGGACGAAATTCGGGGTGCCGCGTCAGGCGGGCCTCGTGGAGGTGCCCTGCAGGGTGGTTTTTGAACCCGAATACAGGGTCGCCGAGGCGGTCCGCGGACTGGAGGGGTTCGAATATGTGTGGCTCCTCTGGGGATTCCATCTTAATAGGGCGGATGCCCATGCTGCATGGAGCCCCACGGTTAGGCCGCCGCGCCTGGGGGGCAACAAGAGGGTGGGGGTCTTTGCCACGCGGAGTCCCTATCGGCCTAATCCCGTGGGATTGTCTTCGGTGAAGTTGTTGAATATCAGTATTGAGTCGGGTCTGGGTCCCGTGCTCACTGTCTCTGGGGCCGACCTGGTGGATGGCACACCCATCTACGACATCAAGCCCTATGTCGCTTATGCCGACAGCCATGAGGGCGCCCGCAGTGGTTTCGCTGCCGAGGCGCCGGGGACGCTGCTTGAGGTGATTGATCCTGAGGGCTTTCTTGAAAGAATGCCTGGAGATGATGCCGATGCGTTGAGGAAAACTTTGGGGCAGGATCCCCGTCCGCACTACCAGGACGATCCCGAACGGGTCTATGGCATGACTTTCAATGGCAAAGATATTCGCTTTCGTGTCAGCAATGACACTGCGGTGATTCTGTCGGTGAAATAAAAAAAATATTGTCCGTGAAATTTTTTGACACTTTTTGTGTCTATATAGTCAGATGAGCGAAAACTACACACAATTGGTTCAAGGCTGCCTGCATCGCGACCGTGAGGCGATGAGGAAGCTCTACGACCTCACGGCGTCGATGGCCATGGGTGTGTGTATGCGCTACAGCCACAACCGCGAGACGGCGCAGGACCTGATGCAGGAGGGCTATATCAAAGTGTACGAGGGATTGAAAAAGGTGAGGGAGCCCGAGAAGGTGATGTCGTGGGTGTACCATGTGATGGTCAACGAGTGCATCAACTATTGTCGTCGAGCGAAACCGACAGAGTATCTGGAGGATGCAAAGGAGGAGCCCGTGGTATTTCAGCCCGACCCCTTCGGGTGTGAGGAAGTTGTGATGACCCTCCAGCAGTTGCCTGTTCGTCAGCGGGCGGTATTTAATATGTTGGAAGTCGAGGGATTGACCGAGGAGGAGGTGGCCGAGAGAATGGGGACGCCGGTGACCAATGTGCGCACGCTCTTGACGAGGGCCAGGAAACGCATGAAAGAGATATTAACTAAATGACATACAGTGATATGGATTTGAAAGACTATAGAAATCAGCCTGACGAGGGTATTTTTGAGAGGATAGAGAAACGTGTGCGCATGAGGCACATGGCGCGTGTGGGCGGCATGGTGGCTTTGGTGGCCGTTGTGGCAGTGGCCTTGTGGGTGGCTTTCGCCCCGAAGGGTGGCGAAACGGTTGTGGTCGAGGCTGCTGGTGTTCCAACGATTGCCAGTGCAGAGACGCAGCCTGCTGTATCCCTGCACGAGAAAAATGATACCCTGGTCGGCCAGAGAAACGCAATTGGCAGCGTCTCAACTGACAGGACAGTAGTATATAATACCGTGGAGACGCAGCCTACGCTGTCTCCGCGTGAGACAAACAATACCGCAGTCGCCAAGGGAGACGTTTCAGGCAGCGTTTCTACAGACATGGCGATTGCAAATAGTATCGTAGAAACCACTGCACCTCAGAAGGATGTCATCAACAGTGGTGATGCGGCAGTCAGTGCCCCTGCAGAGGTGTCGGTTCTAGAGACATCGCCTGCTGTGTCTCAGGAGAATCAAGTGGCGGCGCCTGTCAAGTCGGGCGACCCCACGTCTGCGCCGGTGCATATCGACAACCTTGTGTGGGCTCCCAATGTCATCGTTCCCAACGGCGACGTGGACGAGAACCGCACATTTAAGTTCAAATATTCCTCGAATGTCACTGACTTTCATATCTATATCTACAATCGTGGTGGCCGTCTCGTGTATAGGAGCGATGACCCTTCGTTTGTATGGGACGGCACGCACAACGGGAGTGCTTTGCCGCAAGGAGCCTATGTGTGGGTAGTCAAGTTCCGTGACACCGACGGCCGACCGTGTCAGGAAAAAGGCACCGTCACTATCGTTCGATAAGGTTTTTGGTACTCGAAATATCACGGGTTTACCTTGGGGTAAATCCGTGATATTTTGCGTTATAGGATTATTTTTTATGTACGTGTGCGTATAATTCGATATTTTTGTGTATCTTTGCACCCGAAAAAAATAGTTGGGGTCTTTCTATCGCTCGGCAGCGATGCCGAGAGGAAAGTCCGGGCAGCACGAGCCACCATGCCTCTTAATGGGAGGGGGTCTGTCTGCGCAAGCGGCAGGCTACAGCGAGCGCCACAGAGAAGATACCGCCAGCCCTTTTTTAAGGGAAGGTAAGGGTGAAAACGCGGGGTAAGAGCCCACGACATGTCCCGGTAACGGGCACGATGGCAAGCCTCATGGGCTGAAAGACCATGTATACCAGTTGGTCTCACGACCACAAGCAGGCTCGCTTGTTTGGCTGGGGGGTAGGTCGATTGAGGCCGTCGGCGACGGCGGTCCTAGATTAATGATAGAACACGACAGAACCCGGCTTATGGACCCGAACTATTTTTTTTAATTGAAAAATGAGACTGAGATGAAAAAAAACATTCTTTTTTCATTCTTCATTTTACTTGTCTCTTGTTCGGGCGAGTATGTGGGGATGCCGCGGGTCGAGGTGCTGAACTATCAGACCCATTCCACCTATGGCGGGCTTCACGCCCTTGCCACCGCCTATGGTGAAGCCATCAACAAGGCTGTCGCCGCCGATACCCTGCATCCCGGCATGTATGCCGAGTATGGCGTCACCCTAGCCTTGATGGGACATACAGGCACAGCCTGCCGTATGCTTAATGCCGAGGTTGTTGCTTTCCCCGAAAGTCGTGGTCTGGTGCGTCGCATCAAACAGCGACTGATGCCCGAGATGCTGGAGGATACTTTGGCACCTATATACGATACCGCCAATCTGGCGCAGTTGGCCGAATGGGCTTACGACTCCCTCAAGTCCCTGGAGCCACTGCCCTACGTTACGCCCGTTATCGACAGCACCGACACCAATTGGATTAAAGAACAGACTCCGCTGGACTCCATTAGGATTCCCATAGAGCTCTCGGCCAACGAGAAACGCGAGCTTCTGGAGAAACAGCAGGCCGAGGAACTCCTTCGCCGTCAGGAGATTGCTGACTCGATAGCCGCTGCCAAACAGGCTATCATCAATGCCCGTAAACAGGCCAAAGCCGACCGCGAGCAGGCGAAGAAAGACAAAGAAAAGGCACGGAAGGCTGAGCAGAAGGCCCGTGAGAAACAGCGTGATGAGGATCGCAAGCAGAAAGCTGCTCAGCGCGAAGAAGAGAGGAAAATGAAAGAAGCCGGGAAAAAGACCCAGGAAGCTGAGCGAAAAAAGGCCCAAGAAGCCAAAAGAAAGGCCCGCGAGGCGGAACGAAATGCCGCCAAGAAAGCCAAACAAAACAAGGAGGACTAAGGCCATGAAGAAAGCAAGTAGCGTCATATTGTTTTTGTCGGTTTTGATGCTGACAGTCGCTTGCAAAAGCGAGAAGAAGCTCGAGTCATATAGCGATATCTACAAGGAGCGCCCGACGGTCATCTATGTGGCTCCTCTCAACGACCTGACTCTCCGCCGTGCCCTACGTACGCCAGATGACTCGCTCTACAACCTTTCGCTCAACATCGCGGCCAAGCAGCTATTTCTCACTGCCAGCGACCCCTTGGTGTTCAACGGCTATTACGTGCCGGGTCCTCTGGCGTCGGCTCAGATTGCCGCGACCGAGTGGCGCACAGGAAAACAGCTTCGCAATGAGAATATTGAGGACTATTATACCCATCTAGGCATCGACGCCGTCCTTTTCATCACCTTGTATGGGTGGGAGAATACATCGAACAGCTGGACCGTGGAAGCCGAGTATGTGTTGCGTTCGACTTTGAGTGGCAACGAACTGATGCATGTGTCGGTGAAGGCAAAGAAGATTCTTCCCACCGACTTCAAGGGTAACCCCCTTGCCTTGGGCGACGACGAGGCTTTCGCTCTGCAGTATGGCTGCGACCTGGAAACAGCTCAGCGCTGTCGTCTGGTGGAAACCCTCAATAAATATGTTCTCAAGGACTTGCCCGCTGGCAAGCGCGCCCGCAAACATTCCACCGAGCGATACATTCGTTCGCATCCCGAATACTTCAACCTCATTATCCATACCGACGGCAGCGTGGAGATGAAGCAGGAAGAGATGACCTCCGAACTGACAGAAGAAGACTGACCATGAAGATTGAAGTATCGCTCACGCCCGCCCTCTACCCTTATAGAACCCTCAAGGAGAACCATGTCACCGTGGCCATCGACGTGCTGCGTGCCACCACGGCGGTCTGTGCCGCCTTCATGGCGGGATGCCGCGAAGTGGTGCCACTCGACACCCTTGAGGCCCTGGAACCCTACCGCAAACTTGGCTATGGCATCGCCGCCGAGCGCGGCGGAAAGAAGTTGCCCGGTTCCGATTACGGCAACTCCCCCACGGAGTATATGAGCAAGGACATGAGTGGTGTGCGGCTGGCATACAGCACCACCAACGGAACGGTGAGTATCCTGAAAGGGGCTGATGCGGCGTTGACGCTGGTGGGGGCTTTTGCCAATTTGGATGCGCTGTGCGAGCGACTGAAGAAAGAGGGTAGGGACGTGGTGCTGCTCTGCAGTGGCTGGCAAAACGACTTCTGTCTCGAAGATACGTTGGTGGCGGGAGCCATCATCGATAAACTCGGAAATTCTCACGGCGATGCGGCGGCAATGGCACTGTCTTTATGGAAGGCTGCCAACGACAATCCTTTCGCTTACTGCCGCAATGCCTCGCATGTCCACAGGCTGCAGGCCTTCGGCCCCCAGGCAGTGGCCGATATTGAATTTGCTTTCAAAATGAATACCTGCCCACTGGTGCCTATCCTAAAAAAAAATACGCTCTCGCTTTGAAACGCTTGATAGTCATAGTAATGTTTGTAATGTCTACCATGGTGCCCGCAAGGGCGCAGTGGGACACGGTGCTCTGTAACTCATCGCTTTGCGATAACATCACTATGACGGCCACCTCCACTGGATTGATTGGTCTGGGACTTTTGGCGGCCTACCAGCCCGATGTCAACAATTGGGTTGTGCATCTCAGGGATGAGGTGATGTATCACAACCCACCTAAATTGCATTTTGACGACCAGTTGCAATATCTTCCCGCCATCACGCCTGTTGTGCTAAACCTCTGCGGAGTGAAAGGCCGTCACAACTTCAATCGACTGGTGATACTTGAAGGAGGTAGCTACCTGTTCGGGACAGGCTGGCTCAACGCTTTCAAATACGGATTTGCCAAGGAGCGTCCCGACAGTTCCACCAAGAACAGTTTCCCCTCCGGCCACACCTTCACAGCCTTCGTCGGTGCCGAGATTCTTCGCCGGGAATATGGGAAGGAGTATCCATGGATTGCTGTGGCGGGTTATGCAGTTGCTACGCTGGTAGGTGTGATGCGCGTCTACAACAACCGCCACTGGGCTGGCGATGTGCTCGCCGGCGCAGGTCTCGGAATACTAAGCACTACCTTGGTTTATTGGGTATTGGATTAATTAAGAAAACGATATTATGATAAAGTTCAACAATCTCAAAGGCGATCTCTTTGGCGGCGTGACTGCCGGCATCGTCGCGTTGCCGTTGGCACTGGCTTTCGGCATTCAAGCTTTTGGCGCCGTCCCCGACGGAGCCTCCATTGGAGCTTATGTGGGTCTTACGGGAGCCATGCTCTTAGGCTTCTTCGCCGCACTTTTCGGCGGTACCCACAGCCAGATATCTGGCCCGACAGGTCCCATGACTGTGGTTACAGCTACACTGATTACCGGTGCTTGGACATCCAGTGGCGGCAACCTCTCCGAGGTGCTCCTCTCCATGGCCCTCGCAGCCATCTTCTGTGGCCTCTTCCAGATTCTCTTTGGCCTAATCAAGATAGGTAAGTATGTGCGATACATACCCTATCCGGTCCTCTCCGGATTCATGAGCGGTATCGGTGTCATCATCATCCTGCAGCAGATCTATCCGTTGATTGGGCAGAGTAAAGGCGGCTCCATGATTGACCTCCTTGTGGGTCTCCCCGAAGCTTTTGGATCGGTCTCGCTCACCGCACTGCTCCTCGGACTCGGCACAGTGGCAATCATCTACCTCTTCCCTTTGATTACCAAGAAGGTGCCCTCGACGCTTGTGGCACTGATAGTGATGACCGTCGTCTCTCTGTTCATCAATATGGAGGGGGTCGCCACCATCGGCGAGATACCCTCCGGACTACCCGTGCCCTTCTTCGCTAAAGAAGGCATGTCGCTCGCCGGTATCAACTGGGCTACCGTCCTCGTGGCCGCTATCATTCCCGGCCTCACCCTAGCCGGCCTCGGCTCCATCGATACGCTGCTCACCTCTGTTGTGGCCGACAATATCACCAAAACCAAGCACAACTCCAACCGCGAGCTCATAGGGCAGGGCATAGGCAACGCTGTCGCCGGCCTCTTCTGTGGTTTGCCAGGTGCCGGTGCCACCATGCGAACCGTCGTCAACGTCAAGTCTGGCGGACGTACCCAACTCTCCGGCATGGTACATGCTATCCTCCTGTTGGCCATCATGTTGGGCCTCGGGAGCGTGGTGAAATACGTACCGCTCTCTGTCCTCGCCGGCATCCTCCTCACCGTGGGCTGGGGTATCATAGATTTCAAGGGATTCAAGGACTTGGTGAAGATTCCTCGTGCCGACGCAGTCGTGCTCATTGTAGTCTTCCTGGTTACCGTCTTTGTCGACCTCCTCACCGCTGTGGGCATTGGCATGGTTATCGCCTGCGTCCTCTTCATGAAGCGCGCCTCCGACCTCGTCGAGGGAGGATACAGCAGTCAGGAAATGACCAACTTCGACAAAGAAAGTCCCTGGGCCGACGAGGGAGGCATGCCCGACACCGTCGCCCACAAAATCTATATCCAACGACTCAACGGTCCCATCTTCTTCGGCACCATCAATAAGTTCAAGGAAGTTATGTCCACCGTGCCTCCCGACGCTAAAATTGTCATCATCCGCATGCGACTGGTGAGTTTTATGGACCAGAGCGGACTCTACGCCATGGAAGAGGCCATCAAGGATATCCAGGCACGTGGTGCTCAGGTGCTTATGACTATCATCCAGCCCCAGCCGATGTACATGCTTACCAAGATGAACCTTATCCCCGACATCGTCCCCGAGGACCACACCTTCAAGACTTTTGAGGATTGCACAGAATATCTTAAGAAACAATTAAATTAAAAAAAACATAATTATATGGGTCGCGCATTTGAATATCGCAAAGCAAGAAAACTGAAACGTTGGGGCCACATGGCCCGCACTTTCACCAAGATTGGTAAAGAAATTGAACTGGCCGTTCTCGCTGGCGGCCCCGATCCCTCGAGTAACCTCCGCCTCCGCCTGCTGATGCAGACCGCCAAGAGCGAGTCGATGCCCAAGGAGAACGTCGAGCGTGCCATAAAGCGTGCCACCGAGAAGGACAAATCGGCCTACAAAGAGGTGGTTTACGACGGCAAAGGACCTCACGGTGTCGCTATCGTTGTCGAAACCGCCACCGACAACCCCACACGTACCGTTGCCAACCTCCGCGCCGCCTTCGTCCGCGGCAAGGGTGAACTGGGCACCATGGGCATGAACGACTTCCTCTTCGAGCGCAAGTGCTCTTTCGTTGTGGCCTGGCGAGATGATATCGACATGGATGAGCTTGAGCTTGAACTTATTGACTGTGACATCGACGAGGTATTCCGCGATGAGGATGAGATCCTTATCTACGCCGACTTTGCCAACTATGGTCCAATTTCGAAGTTCCTTGAGGATAAAGGGCTTGAGATCAAGAGTTTCAAGTTTGAACGCATACCCCTTACCACACGCGAACTCACGGACGAGGAGCAGGAAGATGTCAACGGTCTACTGGAGCGTTTGGAGAACGACGACGACGTCGTCAACGTGTTCCACAACATGGCCTAAAAAAGAAAAAAATACACTTTTTGAAAATTTTTGATTGATAATTGCAAAATTATTCGTATTTTTGCACTCGATTTTATAGTCAGAAAAAGAAACAAAAAGTATATATCAATATGAAAGTTAGAACTATCATTCAGATTGTGCTGGCCGTCGTTATCATCGGCCTGGCCTACTTGGTTTACAACAGCATCCAGAAACCTATGCGCTTCGCCGACGAGTATACCCACCGCCGCGATGCTTGCGCTGAGAAGTTGAAATCCATCCGTACCCTCGAAGAGGCCTACAAGCTCACCTACGGCAAGTACACGGGTAGTTTTGATACCCTTATCAACCGCTTGATGACAGAGGATAGCATGAAAGTGGTTAGCAAGCAGATTAACTATGACCGCATTCCCGCCGATGTCGATATCAACGAGGTGCCTGAGAATGAGGCCGTCAAGAATGGCTGGATTACCCGTGGCGAGATGTATGTGAATCCCATCGTCAAGCTCCGCGAGGATGGAAAACTGCCCATCATCGACGCCGTCACCGGTAAGAAACGTCAGCTCACCGACGAGGAAATCAAGAATCTTCGCTATGTGCCATATCCCAAGGGAGAGAAGAATGAGTTTGAACTCCAGGCCGGCGAAATCGAGAAGAGCGGTTTCCAGGTGGCAGTCTTTGAGTGCAAGGTGCCTCTCGAGGTGCTGCTCAAGGATTTGGACCAGCAGCTTGTTATTAACAAGATTGCTGAAATCCACGAAGTCAAGGACCGCTACGCAGGTTGGAAGGTTGGCGACATGACGCAGGCAGTCACCGATGGTAACTTTGAATAATAACTTAATATGTATCGCAGCAAAACTCTGATTCTTACCGAGAAAGAGTTTGCTTCCAGCGAAAAGAGATTATCCATTTGCCTTCGGTCAAATGGATTTTCTTTTTCGGAAGTGACCACTTCTGGTGTGCTCCTCACCTTTGGTGAAGCTGAGGGAGAGCATGCCTCCTCGATGACGGGCGTGATGGCCGACGTGAAGGTTTTCTTTGCCTCGGTGGGCATCCGTCCGTTGGGCTATGCCTCCATGGAACTTGTAGTGCTGAGCAATGAAAGCGTATGGGTTCCCGACGAACTCTATTCTCCATCGGCCAATCGCCAATACCTGAAGCTTGCAGGAAGCACAGCCACAAGCATTATGGCGACGCGCTGTAAGGCGCTGTCATCTACGGCGGTATATGTGGCCGCTGAGATGCTGGCTACCGCTTTTAAGGTGGCGTTGCCGGGTCTTCAAGTAGTGAACCAGCATGTAAAGTTGGCCTCCATTGGTCTTGAACGGCGCAGCATGCAGCATGCGGTGCTGCTGACCCATTGGCGTGAGGGCGTCATTGATTTCGCTGCCTATCGCGAAGGGCGCTATATCTACGGCAATAGCGTCCGTTTCGCTTCCGACAGCGAGGCTCAGTTCCATACCATAGAAGTGTTGAAGAGTTATGGATTGGAGAATGCCGACACGGAGTTGCTGATGTGCGGCGAGGTGGGGCGTGAGAGGTTCGCCTTGCTGAGGCCCTATTTCCCCACGGCCTCGCTCTATACGGGCACACACACCTCCTATCTCACCCCTGCTTTTAAGACTTTACATACCTACAAGAACGCCTTGATATTATGAGAATCATTGCCGGAAGCCTCAAGGGACGTCGCCTCAATCCACCCGCCAATCTTCCTGTGCGTCCAACGACAGATATGGCGAGGGAGAGTCTCTTTAATATCCTCAACAACTATGTTGATTTTGAGGATTGTACGGTGATGGATCTCTTTTCCGGCACGGGAGCCGTGGCAGTGGAATTTGTTTCGCGCGGCGCGCGCGAGGTTACGGCGGTGGATATCAACAACGCCTGCACGGAGTACATCAAGTCGGAGGCCGCAAAGCTGAACCTAAAGAACCTGCATGTGGTACGCACCGATGTCTTCGACCTCTTGAAACGGGCTTATAAGAAATTTGACATTGTCTTTGCTGACCCGCCGTACGCGCTGGAAGGGATAGAAAAATTGCCCGATTTGATATTTGAGCATGGGTTGCTGAACGAAGATGGCATCTTCATCCTCGAGCATCCGCGCGAGTACAGCTTTGAGGAGCATCCCCACTTCTGGCAGCACCGCAACTACGGCAAAGTGAACTTCACATTTTTTGCAATGAAATTAGATGAATAATAATATGAAAGCAGTAGTAAAAACCAACTTCAATTTCCCGAAGCAGAAAAGCCTCTATGTGGGCAAAGTGCGCGATGTCTACAACATCGACGACAAGTATATGGCCATGGTGGTGAGCGACCGCATCTCCGCCTTTGATGTCGTTCTCCCCAAGGGCATCCCCTACAAGGGTCAGGTGCTCAACCAGATTGCCGCCAAGTTCCTCGATGCCACCGCCGACATCCTGCCCAACTGGAAGCTCGCCACTCCCGACCCCATGGTCACCGTGGGTCTCAAGTGCGAGGGTTTCCGTGTGGAGATGATTGTCCGCGGCTACCTTGCCGGTAGCGCCTGGCGCGAGTATAAGGCCGGCGCCCGCACCCTCTGCGGCGTGCAGCTGCCCGAGGGCATGGTGGAGAACCAGAAGTTCCCCACGCCCATCGTCACCCCCACTACTAAGGCCGACGAAGGCCATGACGAGAACATCAGCCGCGAGGAGATTATCCGCACGGGCCTCGTCAGCAAGGAGGACTACGACCAGCTGGAGCGTTATGCCCTGCAACTCTTCCAGCGTGGCACCGAGATGGCTGCCCAGAAGGGCCTCATCCTGGTGGACACCAAGTACGAGTTCGGCAAGCGCGACGGCAAGATCTACCTCATCGACGAGATTCACACTCCCGACAGCAGCCGCTACTTCTATGCCGAGGGTTACGAGGAGCGCCTGAAGAAGGGCGAGCACCAGCGTCAGCTCAGCAAGGAGTTCGTTCGCGAGTGGCTCATGGACAACGGCTTCCAGGGAAAGGAAGGCCAGCAGGTGCCCGAGATGACCGACGAGATCGTCAACAGCATCTCCGACCGCTACATCGAGCTCTACGAGCACATCACGGGAGAAAAGTTCCAGAAAGCCGACGACTGCGCCGATGTCGCCGCCCGCATCGAGAAGAACGTAACCAACTATCTCGCCACTCTCTGATGGAGATAGAACGGAAATACCTTGTAGGCTCTCTACCAGAGAATTTAGACGCCTTTCCTCATGTGGAGATTGAACAGGGATATTTATGCACATCGCCCACCCTGCGCATCCGCAGGATGGGCGATTCTTTTATTCTAACAGTCAAGGAGAAGATGCACTCCCTTACCTCTGCCATCGTCAACAGAGAGGAAGAATTTTTTCTGTCGTCGGAATCTTATGCCCGACTGAGAGGTAAGTGTGAGGGAATCATGGTGGAGAAGACCCGCTATCGCATCCCCGTTGGAAAATATACCGCAGAATTGGACATCTTCCACGGTCGCCATGAAGGCTTACTCCTTGTTGAAGTTGAATTTCCTTCTGTCGAGGCCGCCAATGCGTTCACTCCACCAGCCTGGTTCGGCCAAGACGTCAGCAATGACCCCCGTTACCGCAACAGCTGGCTAGCCCATAATTCTTAACTATTAACTATTATCTCTTAACTTGAAAAAGATTCCCCATACCTTCACCATCGTATTTGCTCTCATTGTCATTGCCGCAGTACTCACATGGTTCGTTCCGGCCGGCGAGTTCTTGCGTGAGAATGTCGACGGCCGCGAGGTGGTGGTCAATGGCTCTTTCCACTATGTCGACCGTGCCCCACAGACCTGGCAAATTTTCTCGGCACTCTTCAACGGCTTCGTCGACAAGGCCGACATCATTATATTTATACTGATGGTAGGCGGTGCCTTTTGGATTCTCAACAATAGCCATGCTATCGACGTTGGGGTGATGTCTTTCCTGCGCAGGATTAGACGCCTAAGCCGTTTCAAACTGATACAGAAATTGGGAGTGGAGAATATTATTATCACGCTGGTAATGATTATGTTCAGCCTCTTTGGTGCCATCTTTGGCATGAGCGAAGAGACCATTGCCTTTGTGGTGGTATTTATCCCGCTGGCCATCCAGATGGGTTACGACTCCATCGTAGGTGTCTGTATGTGCTATGTCGCTGCCCATGTGGGTTTTGCAGGCGCAATGCTCAACCCCTTCACCATTGGTATCGCCCAAGGCATTGCTGACCTGCCGCTCTTCTCGGGCCTCGAGTACAGGGTTTTCTGTTGGGTTGTATTGACTGTTGTCGGCATCGCCTTTGTGCTGTGGTATGCCCATAGGGTAAAGGTCAAGCCCGAGCGCAGCCCCGTCCACAAACTCGACGACTACTGGCGTCAGCGTGTGGAATCCACACAGCAGTCCTCCCTCACCATCCGTCAGGGAATCATCCTGGTCATTCTCTTGCTCACCATCGTTGCCCTGGTGGTGGGGGTGCTTGAATTCGGCTGGTATATCGCTGAAATCTCGGCACTCTTCCTCGCTATGGGTATCTTCAGCGGCATTGTGGATAAGCAGGGTGCCGACGACATCGCCAAGCTTTTCCTTGCCGGCTGCAAGGACATCCTCTCCGCCGCCCTGGTGGTGGGACTTGCCAGCGGCATCATCTTCATCCTCAAGGACGGTCACATCATCGACACCATCCTCTACGGCCTCACGCGTTCGCTTTCGCAGCTGGGCGAAGTGGCCTCGCTGGCTGTCATGTATGTCTTCCAAACGCTGCTCAACATCGTGATGCCCAGTGGCTCGGCCAAGGCAGCTCTCACCATGCCCATCATGGCGCAGTTTGCCGATCTTATGAGTGTTTCGCGTCAGACCACCGTTCTGGCCTTCCAGTTTGGCGACGGCTTCACTAATATGCTGACGCCCACCAGCGGCGTCCTTATCGGCGTTCTCGGCATCGCCCGCATCCCCTACGGCACCTGGCTCAAGTGGGTGTGGAAATTCATCCTCGCCCTTATCGCAATTGGTTTCATCTTAATGCTGCCAACCATTTGGATTACCCTGCCGGGTTTCTGATGTAAAAAAAAATTACCTGATTCAATTATAAGTTGTATTTTTGCAGCGTGAAATAAAAAATAATATATGGCATAAAAAGTATAAAAAGATAAATAAAAACATATAATAGCGTTTGCGCTTTTCTTTGATAAACTCGGAACCTAGGAAATTTCGACTGTAACATCAAAAAAGAAGAGAGAAACGCTCGCGGATAATACCGTGAGCTTTCTTGTTGATGTTACAGGTTTTCCTAGGACCTCGAGTTTGACAGAAGCTCGCGGTTTTTTTTACGCTCTTCTCGAAGAAAAGCAGATTAATACCACTTTTTTATATTTTATGAGCAAGAGCAAATTCTACGATTTAATAAAAGACGTTATTGACGAGAGAGGCGTTGAAACTCCGTATAAGAATGGTTTATGTTTGTATTTCCCCAATACAGATTACACCTATCCGTTCCAGTGTGACGGATATATGGAACCTGTTGTTGACGGAAGAAAGTTCCGTTTGATAGTTGAATACAAACTGGATGAATTGCTTAATGACAAATCGGGGAAAGCGAAAGTATTAATCCAAGTTGTTTGGTACTTGAAAATGTTTGAACTCGATGGAAAAATTGTGCCAAACGTATGTCTTGTGGGTGATAAAAACGAATGCTTTGCTCTTCACACCAATCCTCTGTTAAAATATCTTGATGAGAATGTTGACTGGAACAGCGCGCCATCAAAGGCTTATGCCAACTATCCAGAAATGGTCGCCAAAATAGCTAATGATGCCGATATAAACCCGTTTGTCTTTATTGTTAATGAGAACTTTAGCTTCAAAGTTGTTGCCGAAAAGATACAAGATTTAGCGTATAATGTTCAGCGTTATGTTAGAGTAACCGAGCACAATATTTCCAATATATTTGACTACTTCTGCAAGAATGTTCTTAAAGGCAAAAACAAGTTGAATGGTCATGATACCGTTGGCATCTTCATGGGAGTGCTGAGCGATTCAACAAACTACTATCAACATCCTACACACCCTAATCTTCTTGTTTGTAATGGGAAGAATGTAAATATGGATGGCAATAATTTCAAATCGTTCTTCGGCTATTTTGACAGGAACTACACCCCACAAGAGAAGACGAGAATGACTGCAATAGCAGATAGGTTGATTGAGGATTATGACAGGCGTATGAAGGGCGACTTTTGGACTCCTACACTTTTCGTTGATTATGCACACCAAATGTTGGAAAGCGTTTTGGGTGAGGATTGGAAAGAGAAATATGTGGTATGGGATAACTGTTGGGGAACTGGTAATCTTACGAGGGACTATCATTTTAACGAACTCTATTGCTCGACTCTTTTTCAGAGCGAATTGGATATGGGTGCCAATTATAACCCTGAGGCCACCAAATTCCAATTTGATTTCTTGAACGACTATATTCCTGCTCCATCAGATCAGGTGCAATACAATTCAAAATTACCGCAAGGGTTACACTACGCCTTGCAGCGAAACAGGCCAATTATTTTTTTATTAAATCCTCCGTATGGGATGGCTGCAAATGGGTTTGCATCCAGCAATAGTAGCAAAGAAGGCATAGCGAAGACCAAAATTAATAAGTTAATGCTTAATGAGAAAATCGGCGCGTGTAGTCAAAATCTATATGCACAATTTTTGTATAGAATCTTAAGGATAAAAGAAGTATTTGGTCTTACAAATTGTTTTATCGGTTTATATTCTCCATCTCTATTTATGACCGGTCCAAGTTGGAAGGCATTTAGAAAAAGGTTTTTGACAGATTTTGCATTTGTAAAAGCGTGCCAGTTCCAAGCAAGTCATTTTGCGGACGTATCCGACAGTTGGGGTATATCATTTACAATATGGAAATGCGGGGAATGTTTAGATAAAGAAAACTTCCGACATGATTTAATTGATGAGATTGGTGGTGAAATCAATGTGATTGGAGAGAAGAATGTTTACAATATCGACTCCTTGAATTCAGCAATGGAGTGGGCAAAAACAAAACAAAGAAACGCAAAAACAAGAGATTGTATCACGGCGAAGTCTGCACTTAACATTTCCAACACGATAAAACCCGTCAGTTGCGATGTGGCATTCTTTGTGAATGATAGAAATAATGTTGACGCAAATGCGTCTGATGTATATTTAATGACAATGCCTGTTTCACGACATGTGTCGACATTAGATATTAATGAAGACAACTTTGCGAGATGTACTGCTCTTTTTGCTGCGCGTAAACTCATTGAGAAAAACTGGGTAAACTCTAAAGACGAATACCTCGCGCCAAATGAATCGCATCCATCTTTTCAAGAGTATCAGAATGACTCTATTGTTTTCTCTATTTTCCACTCTGCATCAAATCAATCTTCACTTCGTCAAGTGGAATTCGAAGGAAAAAGATGGAATATCTACAATGAATTCTTCTGGATGAGTAAAGATGAAATCTTACAATTGGCAAGTGATAATCACCTGGACGAATGTTATAACGACGCAAGGACTTCGAACGAAAGATACGTTTATCAGAAACTTCAAGCAATAGCTCTATCGACAGAGGCGCAAGCCGTTCTCGATAAGGCAAACGAAATAGTTAGGTCAACATTCAAATTCAGAGAATTATTCAACGGAGGCAATCCAGAATACCAAATCATGAATTGGGATTGTGGTTGGTATCAAATTAAAGCATTGGCAAAAGAATACAGTAGAAAAGATTTAGATGAATTCAATGCTATATTCAAGGTGTTGTCAGATAAAATGAGACCCATGGTTTATACTTTAGGGTTCTTGAAATAAAAAAAATCTTTAAATAATAATTCACTCTACAATTAAAGTTAATCAACATCATTTTCATTTAATTCTCCGTTGATAAAAAAAATTGTATCTTTGCAATAAAATTTAAACGGGAAAATGAAACGAATAATATTGTTTGTAACTGTATTTCTGTCGTTTGCTGCTGCGGCGCAGGACAGCACATACGCGCGGCGTATCATCCGCGACCTTACTTCGCCTGAAATGTTCGGGCGTGGCATGCAGCACCGTGGCGACTCCATTGCTGCCAATTATCTGCGCAATGAATTGAAGGCCAATGGTGTCAAACCTTTGACCAAGGACTATTATCAGTATTTCCGTTTCCCGAATACCACCACACGCCCGCCCATCGTGAAGGCGGGCTACCGCTCGCAGAACGTCTGCGGATATATCCCCGGCGAGACTGACTCGATGATTGTCTTCACGGCTCACTATGAGCATCTTGGAATGAGTGGAGACACAATCTTTTATGGTGCCCACGACAACGCCAGCGGCACTGCCGCCGTGCTCGACCTGGCTAGAATAGTGGGTAGTGGACAGTGGGTAGTGGATAGCACACGTGGACAAGTGCTACCCACTACAAACTACCCACTACCCACTAAATACACCTACGTCTTCCTTTTCTTCGGAGGCGAGGAGAGTGGCCTGATAGGCAGTCATTATTTTGCTGATAATCCACTCATCAATCTCAACAAAGTCAAGCTGTTGGTCAATATCGATCTCTTTTGTGGCGGTGACGAGGGCCTGATGGTGGTTAACGCCAACACAAAGGAAACCAAACCCTATGTCGACCTGCTGACGCAAATAAATGACGAAGGCCATTATGCCGCCAAGATTGGCCGCCGCGACAACGCTGCCAACAGCGACCACTATTTCTTCACCCGGGAGTGCCCCTCTGTCTTCATCTATACCCTTGGTGGCCCCTACGGCGGTTATCATAGCCCTGAAGATACCTGTGATGGCTGTGGACTAGGCAATTACATGAATTTCATGACCCTCTTGAAGACCTTTCTGGAGCACCTATAATTGTGGAGACGCAGCATGCTATGACAGGAGACGCGGCAGGCCGCGTCTCTACAAAATGGGTTAAAAACGGCTTTCGGTACGCTTTCGTCCAAATACCTATAAACCAGTTACCAACGCCTTACCAACTCCTAACCAACTCCTACCATGGTAGGAGTTGATAGGGTGTTGGTAGGGTAGTGATAGGTGTTTCAATCGAAGTATATTTATATTAATTCAATAAATTAATTGCGGAATGTTATTTTTTTTTCGTACATTTGCATTTTCCATTCACGTGGAAAAGTGTTTTAAAAAACTGAAAATAAAGAAAATAGGATAGAATGAGAAAACTAGCTGTTGTTGCTTTCGGAGGAAATGCTCTTCTCCGTAGCGGTCAGAAAGGCACTTATCGCGAGCAGATTGAGAACGTGGAGAACACCTGTGAGAGTCTCTGCGCCCTGCTTAAGCGCAACTATAACATCGTTATCGGCCACGGCAATGGCCCTCAGGTTGGCAACGTGATGCTGCAGCACGAGGCCGGCAAGCTCACCGGCGTCGAGGCCATGCCCATGGACTTTTGTGTCGCCGAGACGCAGGGCTCCATCGCTTATCTCATCGAGATGGGTCTGCGCAACGTGATGGCTCGCAACGACATCCAGCGCGACGTCGTTACCCTCGTCACCCAGGTGGCCGTCAACAAGCTCGACCCCATGTTCCAGAACCCCACCAAGCCTGTCGGCCCCTACTACACCAAAGAGCAGGCCGAGCAGTTTGCTGCCGAGACGGGTGCCAAGTACAAGGAAGACCCCAAGGGTAACGGCTGGCGCAAAGTAGTGGCTTCTCCCAAGCCCGTGCGCATCAACAATATCAAGATTGTGAAGCAGCTGGCTACCGCCGGCAACATCGTTGTCACCGTGGGTGGCGGCGGCATCCCCGTCGTCGAAGAGAGCGACTATGTGCGTGGCGTCGAGGCTGTTATCGACAAAGACCTCGCCAGCGCCCTCTGCGCCGTGGAGATTGGTGCCGACGAGTTCTACATCCTCACCGACGTTCCCAAGGTCTACATCAACTTCCGCAAGGAGAACGAGCAGGCCCTCGACACTATCACCGTGGCTCAGGCCAAGCAGTACCTCGAGGAAGGCCAGTTCGCCGAGGGTAGCATGGCACCCAAGGTGCGCGCCGCCATCATGTTCGTCGAGCACGGCGGCAAGGAGTGCATCATCACCGAGGCCGGCCAGCTCGACAACCCCAGCTGTGGTACTCGCATCGTGAAATAATGGGTACGCAGGCGTCCCGCCTGCTTTAAAAGTCAAAGTATGGGTACGCAGGCGTCCCGCCTGCTTTTAAAAGTCAAAGTAATATTAACAATTAATAAATTAAATTATGGCTTACAATTTAAGAAACCGCAATTTCCTGAAAATCCTCGACTTCTCGCCGAAGGAGCTTAACTATCTGCTTGACCTGGCCCGCGACCTCAAGTGCGCCAAATATGCCGGCACCGAGCAGCCCCACCTGAAAGGCAAGAATATCGCCCTCATCTTCGAGAAGACCTCGACCCGTACCCGTTGCGCCTTCGAGGTTGGTGCTAAGGACCAGGGTGCCCATGTGACCTATCTCGGTCCCACCGGTAGCCAGATTGGCATCAAGGAGAGCATGAAAGACACCGCCCGCGTGCTGGGTCGCATGTTCGACGGCATCGAGTATCGTGGCTTCGACCAGGCCACCGTCGAGGAGCTGGCCGAATACGCTGGTGTTCCCGTGTGGAACGGTCTCACCGCCGAGGCTCACCCCACCCAGATCCTGGCCGACTTCCTCACCATCCAGGAGCATACCGACAAGCCCCTCAACCAGGTGAAGTTCGCCTACATTGGCGATGCCCGCTACAACATGGGTAACAGCCTGATGGTTGGTGGCGTGAAGATGGGTATGGACATCCGCATCATCGCCCCCAAGAAACTCCAGCCTGCTAAGGACCTTATCAAGCAGTGCCAGGAGATCGCCAAGGAGACCGGCGCCAAGCTTACCGTCACCGACGACGTGGAGAAGGGTGTGAAGGACCTCGACTTCATCTACACCGACATCTGGGTGTCGATGGGCGAACCCGACAGCGTGTGGAAAGAGCGCATCAAGATGCTGATGCCCTACCAGGTCAACGCTGCCCTGATGAAGAAGACCGGCAACCCCAAGTGCAAATTCATGCACTGCCTGCCCGCCTACCACAACCTGGAGACCAAGGCTGGCCGCGACGTCCACGAGAAGTTCGGCCTGAACGGCATCGAGGTGACCGAGGAGGTCTTCGAGAGCGAGAACAGCATCGTCTTCGACGAGGCCGAAAACCGTATGCACACGATTAAAGCCGTCATGGTTGCCACATTGGGTGACTAACGACACTGGTTTAAGGTTTAGGGTTTAAGGTTTAAGAATGCTGACGCATCCGAATCCGGTCACCTTAAACCGTAAACCTTAAACATTAAACCTTACAATTATGTGGTTTACTAATCTGTTTACAGGTAGTGGAGTGGCCAGCACAGTGATTATGCTGGCCATCTCCATCTTTGCCGGACTGTATATCGGCAAGTTCAAAATCAAGGGTGTGACCCTGGGTATCACGTGGGTGCTCTTCGTGGGTATCGCCATCAGCGCCGTGATGAACTATTTCGGCGTGGATTTCGACGGCCAGGTGGCCACCTCGGGTAAGTATCAGGGGGACCATATCAACCACCAGATGATTTATTTCATCAAGGAGTTTGGCCTGATTCTCTTCGTCACCGCCGTGGGTCTTCAGGTGGGTCCGGGATTCTTCAAGAGTTTCAAGAAGGGTGGACTCTCCATGAATATCATGGCGTTGGTTAACGTAGCACTGGGTGTGTTGATTACCATCATCATCACCAAGCTTACCGACGAGAGTCTGAGCGATATGGCCGGTGTCTACACGGGCGCCGTTACCAATACCCCGGGTCTCTCGGCCGCCCAGCAGACAGCTGCCGAGCGCGGTTTCGCCAGCGACACCCTGTCGAGTGGTTACGCTGTGGCCTATCCTTTGGCCGTGGTGGGTATGATTATGACCTGCCTGCTGCTGAGGCCGCTGTGCCGCATCGACCTGAAGAAGGAACCCATCACGGACGAAGCTCTGGAAGTGAAAGCTGCGAAGGCGGCCACGCCCACCTCGCAGCGTCACAAAGTGAATCTGATTCCCATCTTCATCATCATCGCCCTTGGTATTCTCGTGGGTCAGATACCTATCCCCATCGGCATGTCCGCCCCTGTGAAACTGGGACTGGCAGGTGGTCCGTTGGTGGTGGCTCTGATTGGCAGTTGGCTAGGTGTGAAAAAAGGATGGTTTACCACTGAGTTCACCGACAGCCATGGTGTGTGGATGTTGCGTGAAGTAGGCATCGCGTTGTTCCTCGCCGCTGTGGGCCTGAGTGCCGGCGGCAGTTTCCTCTCCACCATCCAGGCAGGTGGCTATATGTGGGTTATCTACGGTATCATCATCACCGTTATCCCGCCAATCCTCGTGGGTCTCTTCTGCCGACTGGTGCTGAAGATGAACTACTACACGCTGATGGGCTTCATCGGCGGCAGCCACACGGACCCGCCGACGCTGGCCTTTGCCTACACGGTGGCTCCCGAGGAGTGCCGGCTTCCCAATACCGGCTACGCCACGGTCTATCCTCTCACCATGTTCCTTCGTATCTTTACTGCACAACTACTGGTTCTGCTGGCATGAAGAAGATAGTGATTATGGCAGCGGCGCTTATGGCGTCGCTGCCATTGGCTTATTCGCAGGATGGCGACAAAGTGTCAGTCAAGGTCTATGGCTTTGTGCGTAATTACCTAACTTTCGACAGTCGCAAGACCTACACCGTCGTCGGTGGCGAGTACAACATGATTCCCTTCGACGAGAAGTGGAATGAAGACCATAGTGAGGACCTGAACGCGGTGCCTTCCATGCAGTTGCAGGCGTTGACTTCGCGTTTTGGTTTAAATATCACAGGACCCACTTTTGGACAAGTGAAGAGCAGCGGCAAGCTGGAAGGCGACTTCGGTGGCTTTGGCACCAACAACACGGTGTTACGTCTGCGTTTGGCCTATTTAAAACTAAGAGCTGAACAAAGTGTGTGGAATGCGGAATTGCTCGTGGGACAGGACTGGCACCCTCTGAGTGGCGACATCATGCCCGAGGTGCTGGGGATGGCTGCGGGTGCGCCGTTCCGTCCCCACAGCCGCACACCGCAGGTGCGTGCTTCCATGTATTTGGGTTCTTTTGGCTACACCGCCGCACTGCTCTGGCAGTTGCAATACATGAACAACGGCCCCAAGTCTGCTAGCGACCCGACGAGCACCAACAGTATCGATTTCGCCAACAACTCCCTGGTTCCCGAAGTGTTCCTTGGACTCAACTTCAAGCAGGGTCCCTGGTATGCCCAGATAGGTGTCGACATACAGAGCCTTTGCCCGCGCACCCATGCTTTGGTGGGTGGTGTCACCAAGAAGGTCGACGAGACCGTCAGCTCGTTCTCCCCGACGCTCTATGCGCAATATGTGGGTGGCGACTGGAGTGTGAAGTTCCGCACCCTTCTGGCTCAGAATACCAGCCATTTGAACCAGCTGGTAGGCTATGGCGTCACCGCGGTCAATAACGATGGCTCTTGGAACTACGCACCCCTGCGGGCCTCCATTTCTTATCTTAATATCGCTTATGGAAAGAGGGTGCGTTACGACCTCTTCATCGGCTATATGAAGAACTTGGGGGCAGGGGAGGACCTTTGGCTCGACCCCGCTACGAATGCCTATCATATCTACATGAAAGGTGGCGAGAATTTCACCCATCTCAACAGCATCTATCGCATTGCCCCTTCCGTCAGCTATAATATCAAAGCTTTCAATATCGGACTTGAATACGAGTGGACGGCTTGCACATACGGAGATCTTGACGACAATGGAAGCGTTAAGCAGAATGACAACCTTCACCAGGTGGCGAACCATCGTATTTGTGCCTTGGTGAAATACAATTTTTAAGATATTATGAAATCGAGACTGCTGAAATCCGCCGTGAAGAAGACCGTTGGTGATAGGTTCTATGACTATATGCTTTATAGCCATTTCAGTTACGGGGCTCTCCGTCGGCTGGGATTACCCACAGGAAAGGCTGAGGGAGAGGATGCATACCGCCGTCGCTGGAAGCCTTTCTACCGCTGGGTAGACCCCTATATCTACCGTCTGCATAGCCATTTCTGTGGTCCCACACCCGACATCATCCCCGAGGATATCCTACACCTTCAGATTGAACGGAGTCTCAATCCCCGCAGCTACTGGGATGTCTATGAGGACAAGGTAATGTTTCCGCGCGTGATAGGAGAGGAGAATGTACCGAAGACCGTGGTGGCGCGCATCCGTGGCGGATTGCTGCTTGGTGCCGACCTGCTTCCGCTGGATGATGTAGAGAAGATTTTGGACGAATGCCCGTTTGACGCATTGATATTGAAGCCCTCCATGGGGACCTCGTGCGGTATGCGGGTGATGAAGTTCTTCCGCACCGCCGACGGCTATGCCACCGCCGACGGCACATGCCTCGACCGCGAGTTTCTGTTGGACTTCGATGATAACTTAGTGTTGCAGGAGGCCGTGGAACAGCATTCTTTTATGGCGCGCCTTTGTCCCACGGCAGCAAATACGATGCGCATGGTGGTCTATCGCTCGGTGGCCGACGGTCAGCCGCACCTCACCAGTGCTTATTTCCGCTTCGGAGGTCCTGGTGCCGTAGTCGACAACTGCCATGCCGGCGGACGCTATGTGGCAGTCGACCTTGCCGACGGACGTCTGCATGACCGCTCTTTCGACGACCAAGGTTTTTCCAAGCCCTTCCCCGATGCGGGCCAGTGCATCCCTTGCTGGGACGCCGCCGTCGAACTCTCCTGCCATGTGGCACGTTGCATCCCGCATCACCACCTCTTCGCCCTCGACATGGCCATCGACAAGGACGGGAAGCCCGTCGTGCTTGAGTACAATATCGGCGGCTTCAGTGCCCACGCCGGCTACTATGTCGGCCAGACACCCTTCGGTCCTTACCTCGACGAGGTCATCGACTGGACCCTCAATCACCAGCCCAAATGAAACGCCCGATTTTCCTTCTGTCATTGCTGCTCTGTGTCTCTATGGCGTTGGCACAGAACAAGGTGCGGCATGTCGTTGTTGCCAAGAACGCCACTCCGATGGAACGCTACGCCGCTGCCCAGTTGCGCGAGTTTCTTTATAAAGGACAGCTCAACACCGACACTGTTGCCAAAAAAGTGGGTACAATTTATGTGGGCGATACAAAATTTTTTCGCAAATATTTCTTTTCCCAGGTAAAACCGATGCGATATAGCTCGGCTCGGGCTCAAGTTGAAGAGACTTGTGAAAATGGAGGCTATATCATTTTTGGCGACGGCAAGAACCTCTGTCTTTATGGAGAAGGGGAGAAGGGCACCCTCTATGCTGTCTATGCTTATCTGGAGATGATCGGTTACCGCATGTACACCCCCACGGCGATGGTCATTCCCGACATCTTCGGTCTCAAGGTGCCGGAGTGCTTCGTGGAAAGCAACCCCTCTTTCGCCTACCGCGAGGTGTCGTACTATTATCCCAATCACAGCCAGCTTTACGCAGACTGGCACCACCTGCACACCGTGGCCGACCGCGACCGCCTCTTCGGCATGTTCGTCCACACCTTCAAGGACTTGATTCCTCCTGCCCGTTACTATGACAGCCACCCTGAATGGTTCTCGCTGAACAACGGTCGCCGCAGTCGCGACGGCCAGCTCTGCCTCTCCAATCCTGCTGTGCTCAAGGAACTCTGCCGCCGCCTGGCCGACACCATGGCCACCGCTCCCGAGAAGAAGATGTGGTCGGTCAGCAACAACGACAACTACAACGCCTGCCAGTGTCCCAAGTGTCTGCACATGGACAGCCTCTATGGCGGTCCCACGGGTACACTGCTGCATTTCGTCAACCAGGTGGCACGCCGTTTCCCCAACAAGACCATCTCCACCTTGGCCTACCAATACACACGCTGCGCCCCAACGAATCCCGCGGTAAAGCCCGAGAAGAACGTCAACATCATGTTCTGCTCCATCGAGTGCGGCCGTGAGCTGCCCATCGCCGACAACCCGCGCGAAGCCTCCTTCCGCAAGGATATGGAGGACTGGAGCCGCCTGACGGACAACATCTTCATGTGGGATTATGTGGTGCAGTTCCGCAACTTCTGGAATCCATTCCCCAACCTTCACGTTCTCCAACCCAACCTCCAGTTCTTCCACAAGAACGGCGTTCGCATGATGTTCGAGCAGGCCACGGGTGCCGACAACGTCACCTCGTGGATGGACATCCGCTGCTATATGCTCGCCAAGCTGATGTGGGATGTTGACGCCGATATAGACTCCATCATGGCCGATTTCTATCAGGGCTACTACAAAGGAGCAGGTCCCTATATCAAGGAGATTATTGACACTATGACTTCGGCTCTTATCCAGAGCGGCCAGCGGCTCGACATCTACGGCTATCCCGTCGATGCCGCCGACGGCTACCTCTCGTTGGAACGTTTCCACCAGTACGACAGTTTAATGAAGTTGGCTGGCAAGCATGCCCCCAAAAATATTATCGGCTGCTTCGAAACATTTGACACCGCCTTGTGGTTTTTCGGCACAGCATTGGATTTTGCCCGAAACGAGCTGGCCGTCAGTCGTGACCTCTGTGGCTATTTCAATCTCGACAGCCTCTCTTCCGACCCCGACTGGCTGCAACGGAAAATCATCGACCGCTTGGAGATTTTTGGTTGGAGTACCTACAACCTAGGCATTCCGCAGATGATGGAGATGGGTGTCACTCCCGGCGAGTGTATCAGTAGTTGGACAGAGAACATCCGCAAACGCTTTGGCGAGAACAAAGCGCGCTACAAGAGCGTTACCCTTCGTCGTCCTGCCACTGCGCCTTACAACACCGCGGGCCTCACCGACGGCAAGGCCGGCATCCTCGACTACCGACACGACTGGCTCGGCTTCTGGGGCGACACGCTGGATGCCGTCATCGATTTTGGCGACTCCACCTATCTGGACAAAATTTCTGTGAGTTTTTATTTCTACCCGCTCTCGTGGATATTTATCCCGGAACAGGTCGGATTCTACACCTCGACCGACAGTGTGCAATGGAATCCCGCAGGACATATGCGCAACGAGAACTTTAAGGTTCTCGCAACTCCTATGATTTATACCAATGAGGTTGAATTTGTGCGTAGCATTGACCCAGGCGTCCCCGTGCGCTACATCCGCGTCGTGGCTATCCCGCCGGCGGAAATCCCCGACTGGCACCGCGCCGCGGGGCAGAAGCCGTGGATATTCATCGATGAAATTGTTGTGAAATAAGAAAGGGAGCCGTGAGGCTCCCTTTTCTCATTCTTCCACTGCAGCTGGCTCGGTGGCCAGTGCTTCGTCGAGTTGTCGGCTTGTCTCGCCCTTCTCAATATCGAAGAAGACATGCTCGTCGTCGGCGGTGATGCGGATGGTGTCGCCAGGCAGGATGTCGGCCTTGATGATCTCGTCGGCCAGGTCGTCCTCCACATAGCGCTGGATGGCGCGGCGCAGCGGGCGGGCACCGTAGTTCTCGTCCCAGCCCTTGCTGACGATGAAGTCCTTGGCCTTCTCGTCCATCTCCACCTCAAAGCCCATCTTGCGGATGCGACTGAAGAGGCCGCGCAGCTCGATGTCGATAATCTTGTGTATCTCTTCGCGACCCAGCGAGTTGAAGTAGATGATGTCGTCGATGCGATTGATAAATTCAGGCGCGAAGGCTTTCTTGAGGCTCTTCTCGATGACATCGCGCTGCATCTGCGATTTCTCGGCCTCGCGGGCGGCTGTGTTAAAGCCCACGCCCACACCGAAGTCCTTCAGCTGGCGGCTGCCGATGTTGGAGGTCATGATGACGATGGTGTTGCGGAAGTCCACCTTGCGGCCGATACCGTCGGTGAGTTGCCCGTCGTCGAGCACCTGCAGCAGCACGTTGAACACGTCGGGGTGTGCCTTCTCAATCTCGTCGAGCAGCACGATGCTGTAGGGTTTGCGACGCACACGCTCAGTGAGTTGGCCGCCCTCTTCGTAGCCCACATATCCTGGAGGCGCTCCGATGAGGCGGCTCACGGCGAACTTCTCCATGTACTCGCTCATGTCGATGCGAATCATGGCACTCTCGCTGTCGAAGAGGTATTTCGCCAGAATCTTTGTCAGATAAGTCTTGCCGACGCCGGTAGGTCCAAGGAAGAGGAAACTGCCGATGGGACGGTTGGGATCCTTCAATCCCGCTCGGTTGCGGCGGATGGCTTTGGCTATCTGGGCGATGGCTTCGTCCTGTCCCACCACGCTGCCCTTCAGCTCTTTCTCCATGCTCAGCAGGCGGTTGCTCTCGCTCTCGGCGATACGCTCCATGGGCACGCCGGTCATCATGGCCACCACGGCAGCTACATCTTGGTCGGTGACGGTCACCTTGCGCTCGCGCTCGTCGGCGTCCCACTGCCGTTTCATGTCGGCCAGCTTGCTCTCCATGTCGCGTTCCTGGTCGCGCAGCTCGGCGGCCTCGCTGTAACGCTTACCGGCAAGCACCTCCTTCTTCTGCGCCTCCACACGTGCCACCTCTTTCTCCAGGTTGACAATCTCTTCAGGTACCTGCATATTGGCAATATGTACGCGCGCGCCAGCCTCGTCCATGGCGTCGATGGCCTTGTCGGGCTGCAGGCGGTCGCTGACGTAGCGCTCGGTGAGTTCCACGCAGGCCTTCAACGCCGCGTCACTGTAAACCACCAAGTGGTGCTCCTCGTATTTCTCACGGATATTGGACAGTATCTCAAGAGTCTCCTCCGACGTGGCAGGTTCCACGAGTACCTTCTGGAAACGGCGCTCGAGGGCAGTGTCTTTCTCGATATACTGGCGGTATTCGTCCAGGGTTGTGGTGCCGATGCACTGGATGACGCCGCGCGCCAGGGCGGGTTTGAACATGTTGCTGGCGTCGAGGCTTCCGCTGGCACTTCCGGCTCCCACAATGGTGTGTATCTCGTCGATGAAGATGATGATTTCCGGATGCTGCTCCAGCTCATTGATGATGGCCTTCATGCGTTCCTCGAACTGGCCGCGGTATTTCGTTCCCGCCACCAGTGAGGCGAGGTCGAGGCTCATCAGACGCTTGTTGTATAGCGTCCGCGGCACACGGCCCTCGGCAATGCGTATGGCCAAGCCTTCGGCGATGGCGCTCTTACCCACGCCGCTCTCACCGATAAGGATGGGATTATTTTTCTTTCTTCGGCTGAGAATCTGAGCAATGCGGTCCATCTCTTTCTGACGGCCGATAATGGGGTCGAGCTTGCCTTCCTGCGCCAAAAGGGTGAGGTCGCGCCCGAAGTTTTCTAGCGCGGGAGTGCCGCTCTTGCCTTTCTCCTTTTTGTTGCCCTTCTCGCTTTCGCGCAGGGGATCGGCGAAGGCATCGTCGATGTCATCGTCGCTGGTCTGGTTGGTGAAGTCGGTGTTGCCGCTGGGTTCCAGACCGCTGTCGCTGCGCACCAGCTTAGCAAAGCGCTCATAGTCCACGCCGTCGCGGTTGAGCATGCTGGCCACCAGGTTGTCGTTCTCCTGCAGCATAGCCAGGATGAGGTGCTCAGTGCGGATGTCTTGCGACTTTAGTTTGATACTCTCCAAGTAGCTCAGACGCAGCACTTTCTCGGTCTGCCGAAGCATGGGAATCTCGCTGTCGGCGGCATAGCGGATGTCGCTCTGTGCCTGACTTACCTGATTTTCCAATCTTTCACGAAATGCGGCGGTGTTCACACCGAGGGTCGACAGCATGGTCATGGCCGAACACTCGGGCAAACGAGCCATGCCGAGGAAGAGGTGTTCCACGCCTATGCCGCCATTTTTCAGGCGTATGGCTTCATCGCGGCTGAAGGCTACGGCCTTCTTTGTATTTTCACTTAGGTTTGCTTCCATTGCGTTTGATTTCGAGTTGCAAAATTACAACTATTATTCCAACTGCAACTTCCGTGCCAAAGATTATTATTAACAACAGAGTGTGAATTAGTCTGTTGGGCTTTTGCTGTTCCCATCTGTAGAGACGCGGCCTGCCGCGTCTCTACAGGAGACAAAGAGCCGATATAGGTAGTATCGCTGGCATTTCCCTCATAGTCAACGGCGAAGCCGTAGAGATGCACCTCCTTCCCCTGCCACCGCTCGGGCAGTGCCAGCTGCACGGAACCCATCCGTCGGTAGGCCGGGGCAGAAAGCGTACCCTCCTTCATCTCAGGGCAGTAGGCGTAGAGATACACCTCGTCGTCGCCACTGGCCCGCTCGCCTTCGGCGCAGGGGGAGAACATTATTCTTACATACTCCTCCACCACCGCTCCGCGGCGGTCCCCCTCCCCTAACTTAGGGGAGGAG
>ONCC01000049.1 GCA_900316235.1 uncultured Bacteroidales bacterium | reverse complement strand
CTTTCAGAATGGCCACCCGGTCACACAGTTTCTGGACCTCACTCAGCACATGGGAGGAAAAAAACACGGTAGCGCCCCGGCTGTTTTCCTCCTTCAGAATATCGTAGAAAGCCTGCTGGATCAGTGGGTCTAACCCGCTGGTGGGTTCGTCCATAATGATCAGTTTGGGTGAAGTCATAATGGCAGACACGATACCCACCTTTTTCTTGTTACCCAGAGACAGGTCTTCGATTTTCCGGGTCAGATCCAGATTGAGGCGCTCAGACAGCTCATACATTTTCGTTTCGCAGTCCATGCCGTACAGGTCAGCGGTGTATTGCAGCAGTTCCCGCACCTTCATGTTTTCATAATAGCTGTTCTCGCTGGGAAGGTAGCCCACATCTCTGGCAATGACACTGGCCTTGGTCTGGCAGTCCAGACCGAAAATAGAGGCGTTGCCGCCGCTGGGATGGATCAGGCCCATCAGCGTGCGGATGGTGGTGGATTTTCCTGCACCGTTGGGGCCAATGAAGCCGAAAAACTCGCCCTCATTCACCGAGAAACTGAGGTCGTTGATCCCCCGATGGGTTCCATAGTGCTTGGTCAGCTGGTTTAAGACAATTGCTTGCTCCCTCATTTTTGATACTCCTCCTTATCCTTAATTCCGCAACACTATAATTTAACTTTATTTATAAGTTCCTGAGCAACAAAAAGTTGCTCAGGATTTTGCCATGTCAGATTTTTCACTTATCTTAGTGTTGCAATTCAATTTTCTGAATGCAAAGATACATACTATTTTCCAAATGGCAAAACTTTCTTTGAAAATAAATTGTAATTATTTGATAGAGAGAAATTAAAAATCGAAGGCAAAATGTGATTGCCCCCGATTTTCGTAGTGTTTTTTACAACAAATGTGCCAATTTAAATGTTAAGGCTATGGCTCGCCGAGGAAGGAGAAGATGATTTGGAGTTGTTTGGGGGAGAGGAGTTTGCGTTTGGGGGAGTAGGCGGTTCTGGAGAGTTCGGCCATCAATGGCTCATTGGTGTGGATTTCGCGGGCGAGGAGTTTTCCTGCGCTCTCCTTGCTGCGGTCGGGGAAGTAGGCCATAGCAAGGTCTTGCTTGAACATAAATTGAGACATAAAATAAAGGATTAAGTTAATAATTACATTGCCCGTAGGCAATGCGGAATTCAACATTAATCCTTTTGGCCTCAATGTTATATGTGATATATGGTTTCTGTTATGGCATATCTGGGGAGGGGATATGAAAGGGGCTGGCGTATGAATGTACATCAAACTTCTCACATGAAGAGAACGAAAGTAGCATTGCAGCGATTATTCATAGTTTTCGCACACGGAGCTGGCCTTTTTCATCGTACAGGAAACGGTGGTAGAAACATTCTACAAGGAGTGGAAACACAAAAAGGACAAAAAATGTGGCTGTGATAAGGCCGCCGATGATGACGATGGCAAGGGGGCGTTGGCTTTCGCTGCCTATGCCAGTGGAAAGGGCTGCAGGTAGAAGACCGAGGGTGGCCATCATGGCGGTCATAAGGATAGCTCGGATGCGGCCATGCATTGCCTCTTTTACTGCCTGTTCCAATGAACGATGGGTGCGCAATAGCGACCGTATGTCGGTGAGCATGATGACCCCATTTTGAATACATATGCCGAAAAGACAGATGAATCCTATACCTGCCGAAATGCTGAAATTGAACCCTGTTATCCACAGGATGAGCAGTCCTCCTACGGCAGCGGCAGGTACCCCGGTCAGCACCAAGGCAGCATCACGTCCATTGCCGAAGAGGAGATAGAGGATGAGGAAGATGAGCAGCAGACTTATAGGCACTACCTGCGTAAGGCGTCGACTTGCACGTTTCTGATTCTCAAAATCGCCGCTCCATTCAATGCGGTAGCCCTGCGGCAAGGGTACGGCCTTGCCAACGGCGACACGCACCTCGTCGACGGCGCTGCCCATGTCGCGGTCGCGCACCGAGAACTTGACAGCACAATACCGCTCGTGGTTCTCGCGGTAAACTATGAGTGGGCCGACGATGGTGCGGATGGTAGCCAGCTCGCTGATGGGCAGCATGCTTGCATCGCGTGCCGGTACCAGGATACGTCCGATTTGTTCAGGGGTGTTGCGATAGGCGCTGTCATAGCGCACGACCAGGTCGAACTTCCGTTCGTCCTCGTAGACCTGTGTGGCGGCTTTGCCACCTATGGCCATCTCTATGGTTCGCTGCACGGCATCCTTCTCTACGCCATAACGTGCCAAGCGGCTCTCGTCGATTTCAATACGCAATTCAGGCTGCCCAATATTGCGCAGCACTCCGAGGTCGGCAATGCCACGTATGGGCCGCATCACGCTGTCCACCATCAATGCCAACCGCTCGGCCTCATACAAGTCGGGTCCGAAGACCTTGGCCACAATGGCACCTTTCACACCGCTGACTGCCTCTTCGACGTTGTCGCTGATGGGTTGTGAGAAGTTGAAGTCGATGCCCGCGTGACGTTCCAGCGAGGCTTGCATATCGGCGACGAGCGACTCCTTGTCTCTGTGCCCACGCCACTCACGTTGAGGATGCAGCTTGACAAAGAGTTCGATATTATAAAAGCCTGTGGCGTCAGTGCCATCGTTGGGGCGACCCGTCTGGGTCATCACCTCGCTCACCTCGTCGAACTGTGCCACCTCGTTCCGCAGCCGGTTGGCCATCTTCACACTCTCGCTGAGCGAGATGCTCTGCGGCATGGTGGCGCGGATGTAGATGCTCCCCTCGTCCATTTGGGGCAAGAACTCTGTACCCAGAAGAAAGAAGATGCCAAGTCCGCCCGCAATGACCACCACGCTGACGGGCACCACCACCCTGCTGTGACGGTGCAGCCAGGCAAAGACGCTGTCGCACACACGGTTCACCACCTCGAGGAAACGGTTGTGGTGCTCTTGCACATCTTTTTTCAGCAGCATCGACGACAGCACAGGAACCAGCGTCAGCGTGAAAACCAATGCTCCCAAAAGGGCAAAACTGAGTGTGAAAGCCAATGGCGAGAACATCTTTCCCTCCACTTTCTGGAAGGCAAAAATGGGCATCAGGGCGGTGATGATAATGAGTTTGGAGAAGGCCACCGAACGGGCTTTCTCGTTGGCCGTTGCCCGAATGGCACCGCCCTTGCTCCACCGTGCAAAGGCCTCGCGCCCCATTCGTCGCTGACGGTCGTCGAGCATCACGAAGATGCCCTCCACCATCACCACGGCACCATCGATGATGATTCCGAAATCGATGGAACCCATCGACAGCAGATTGGCACTCATTCCGCATAGTCGCAGACAGATGAAGGCGAACAAAAGAGCCAGCGGGATGACGACGGAGACGATGACCGTGGTGCGCCAGTCGCGCATGAAAAGCAACACCACGAGTGTCACCAGCAGTATGCCTTCCAGTACATTGTGCAACACCGTTTTGATGGCTAGGTTTACAAGGTCTTCACGGTCGTAGAAAGGTTCGATGATCACATCGGCCGGCAACTCGTGCTGTATCTCGGCCATTTTCTCTTTCAGTGCGGCGATAACTTTCTCGCTGTTCTCACCCTTGCGCATCACCACAATGCCCTCTACCACATCATCTGCTTCGCCGCGCCCTACCTGTCCCAGCGGCGGTTTGTAGCTTTCGCTGACCGTGGCCACGTGGCGCACCAGTACCGGTACACCGCCGAGGTTCTTCACCACAATGTCGCCAATCTCCTCCACGTTGTTCAGCAACCCGATGCCACGCACGACGTAAGCCTCTCCGCCGCGCTCAATCACGTCGCCGCCTACGTTCACGTTGCTTCCGGCCAATGCCTCATAAAGTTCTATGGCCGAGATGCCATATTGTGTCAATCTCCCCAGGTCGGCACTCACCTCAAAGGTCCTCACCTTGCCGCCGAAACTCACTACGTCGGCCACACCGGGAACACTCCGCAGTCGTCGCTCGATTAACCAATCCTGAAGGGTTTTCAGCTCGCTCACCGTGAGGCTGTCGCTGCGCAGGGTGTAACGGTATATTTCACCGGTCGGGCCATAGAGCGGTTGCACTTCGGGGCTCACGCCGTCGGGCAGGTCGGCATCGGCCAGAAGGTTGTACACCTGCTGCCGTGCGAAGTCGGCATCGGCGTGGTCGTCGAAAAGCACCGTCACCACCGAGAGCCCGAAGAGCGTGGTGCTGCGGATGTCAGTCTTCTGCTGCACCGAGTTCATGGCTATCTCGATGGGGATGCTGACAAACTTCTCAATTTCTTCGGCCGAGCGGCCGGGCCATTGCGTGATGATGGTCACCTTAGTTTGCGTCACGTCGGGGAAAGCGTCGACAGGCGTCTGCCGGAAGCACACCACGCCAGCCACCACAGCCACCGCCGTGAGCATCAACACCAGCGTCCGCTGGCGCAACGAAGTGCTGATAATGCGGTCGATAAGGCTCATGGCTCAACGGTTATTGTAGTGAACATGCCGGGCAGGAGGTGGCGGTCGCGATTTAAGAGGACTATGCGGACTTTCATGGTTTTGCTGTCGGGGTCGAGAGCGGAATAGACCTTGTCGACGGTGCCACGCCAGGTCTCGTCGGGATGGGCAAGGGTGGTGACGCTAACGGTGTCGCCTTCGTGCACACGACTGATGTCGCTCTCGTAGACGTCCCCCATCACCCATACCTTGCTGATGTCGGCCACCTCGAGCATGAGGTCGCCGGCCTGCACATACTGTCCGTTTGTCACCTCGCGCCGCAACACTGTGCCACTCCGCGAGGTCTTGATGTCGCCCGTGGCCACGGCAGCTTGCTGTGTGAGGGCCGTCAAGGCTATTTCGCGGCGTTCCATCGCCTCGGTCAGCTCGCGCTCCGACACCAGGCCGTCGTTGTAGAGCGACGATTTCAGCTTCATCTCCCTGTCGGCAAGGTAGTACTCCGATTCGACCTGCCGCCGCTGGATATTGCGCTCGGCGGCTTCGCGTCCCACCAGCCGTGCTATCAGCGTTCCCGCGTTCACATCGTCGCCCACCTCCACGGCAAGTCCTTCCACCCTGCCGTCGACGGGCGCGACAATGCGCTCGGTGTGCGAGGGGTCGGCGACGATGGTGCCCGTAAGCGTGAGGGTGGTGCCGGAAGCGGGTGCTCCTGACTGTTTGGCAGAGGGCGATACCGCTTCGACAGCGGACGGTGCCGCATTCTCGGCATCCTGCCCGCCATTGCAGGCAACGAACAAAAAGGCTACGGCCAGTGAAAGTGCAGTTGTCGTTATCGTTTTCGTCATCGTTTTCGTTTTTTTATTGTCTGTCAACTATTCTATACACCTCGGTTCCAGCGGCGAGGTTGTAGTCGATGGCTGCCGTGAGGAGGGTTCCGCGCGAGGCCACCATCATCTCCTGCGCCTCGCGCCAGGCGGTGTAGATGTCTATCAGTTCGAGCAGCGAGATGTTGTGTGCAAGGTATTGCCGTTCCACACCCTCGATGTCCCACTCCGCGAGGCTATCGGATTCCGCCACCAGACGGCGGTATTGTGCCATGCGCCCTGCTGCGAGGGCCAGCTGCTGCCGCAGTTCGCGCTCGGCCACGGCGTGCATCGTCTGCCGCCGGTCGCGCTCCACCTCGGCGCTGCGGATAGCGCCGCGGTTGCGGTCGAAGAGGGGCAGGGTGACGCTTGCCCCCACGGCCCAGAAGTTGTGGCCTATGTTGCCGTTCTTGTCGTACTCCACGCCCACGCTCACCCGTGGCCATGCCAACGCTTTCTGTAGCCGAATTTCGGCATCGGCGGCTTCGCAGAGCGATGCGTGGTAGCGCAGCAGCGCCGACTGTTCCAAAATGCTGTCAGAGGGTGCCGACTCATCGTTCAGGTCAAGCTCCCCGATGCCGAACTCCAGCATTACGGCCAATGCCGTTTTGCACTCGGCCACCGTAGCCTGGCGTTCCAACTGTTCCGAGAGCAGACCCAGGCGCAGGGTTTCCAGCCGTCGCACCTCCACCAGCGACACCGCCTGTGGATTGCGGCGGTAGGCATCGAGGATGCGCTCCACGCTCTCGAGTTCGCCCCCTATCAATGCCGCCCTGCGCTGCACCGCCCACAGCTCGCACAGTTGCCGTTTCATCTGCATAGAGAGGCTGAAAACCGTCCAGTCGTAGTCGGCCTGCGAGGCCCGTAGTTCGGCATCGGAGCGGCCAATGCGGTGGCTGCGACCGATGGGCAGCGGCTGGCTGACGCTGATGTCCACCTCGCCGTCGTTGCCGGGGTCGAGCCAGCGGCTGTTCAGGGGGTTATAGAGATTGTAGATACCGCTCACCTCGGGGTTCTCCCAGCGTCGTGCCTGCCGGGCGTTGGCTTCAGCCTCGGTGCAGGCGAGGCGTGCCAGACGGAGCTCGGCATTGCGCTCGGCAAGGAGCTGTTCGGCCTGAAGGACCGTGAGCGTGTCGATTTTCTCCGTTCGGACGCTGTCGGCGCCGTCGCCCGCCCCACCTACACCACTGAAAGCCAGAAAAATAGTCAGAATTGCATTTCCATAAAACATGCTGCAAAGATACCAACTATCCGTTTGTCAGCACATTAGAAACCTCACAGATAGGATTAGAAAACTGTAAGGAAGGGAGACCTGCTATTTTGAAAAGCGGATGGTGAAGATGGTGTTCTCTGAGGATGAGGTGACGGTGAGCTGGGCACCGTTGCGCTGGAGCAGGGTGTGGGCCAAGGCGAGGCCGATGCCGTGGCCGGGGATGCCGTCGGCGTTGGCGGCACGGTAGAAGGGGTCGAAGATGTGTTCCAGCTCCTCGGCGGGGATGGGGCTGCCGTGGTTGGTGACGGAGACGGTGGGATATTCGGCATGGATCACCACGGGGCTGCCGTCGCCGTATTTGACGGCGTTGCCGATAAGGTTGCTTATGGCGATATACAGCGCATCGGGGTCCATCTTCACGCGGAAGGAGCCGTGGATATAAAGCTTGTGGGGAGGCAACTCGTTCTGGGAGAACCATTCCGAAAGGTCGATGCTCTCTGCTTTCTGCGGACGGTTGCGTGCATCGTCGATTGCCAGCAGTTGTATGATGATACCATTGATGCGGTCGACCTGTTTTGCGATGCGCATCAGTGCCGAGCGGTATTCTTCGGGACTGCGGTCGCGCAACAGGGTCACGTCGCATTCGCCACTAATGACGGCCAGAGGGTTGTTGATTTCGTGCTGTGCATTGTTGACAAACATTTTCTCGGTCTGATAATTCTGGTCGATGCGGTTCACCATACGCGATGCCCAGAGGCGGCTGACGAGCCATAGCAGCAGCGAGGCACCGAGGACGAACACCACCAGCAGCAGACGCATGGTGTGGGCAATCTCGTCGCCGTAAGGGTTGCGGCTCAGCACCACGCTGGCGAACGTGCCGCTGTTGTCGTAGTAGAGCAGGGCTGTGCCCACCTCGCCCTCGTGGTCGAAGTGGACAACCTCGCCACGAAGCAACGAGGCGATCTGGGAACCTGTGAGTAGCGAGGAAAGTGCAGTCTCGATACTGTCTTTGGGGACGAATAGCTCTCGCGAGGTAGGAATGGCATGTTGGCTGCGCTGCACGGCGTTGCGATACTTTACGGGGTCGAGGTCATCTTGCCCATAACGCTCCATGGCCAGTACACGGGCTTTCTCCTCTAGGTAGTTGTAATACAGTGAGGAGATGTAATGCCGCGTACCAAAATAGAACACTGCGCTTGACGACACAAGAACCAGCAGGATGGTAATGGTGCTGTAGGTGAGTGATATTTTGTGTCCGGGTTTCATCTGTCACCGAATTTGTAGCCTTGCCCGACAATGGTGTGAATGAGTTTCTGGTCGAATGGGTCGTCAATCTTGCTGCGGAGATAGCGGACATAGACATCCACGACGTTAGTCGATGTGTCGAAATCGCGGTCCCATACGTCGCGCAGCAGGTCGCCACGCGAAAGCACCTCGCCGTGGTGCAACATCAGGTAGTCCAACAGGCGATATTCTTTGATGCTGAGGTAAATGTGCTTTCCGTCGCGCGTGGCGCGATGGGAAACGGGGTCGAGATGCAGGTCGCCGTATGTGCGTGAGGATGCTGTGGGGTGTAAATCGCTCCGCCGCAACTGTGCTTCGATACGCGCCAGTAGCTCGGTGAATTTGAACGGCTTAACCATATAGTCGTCGGCACCGGCACGGAGACCCATCACAATGTCGTCGGTGGTACCCAGTGCGGTCAGCATGATGATGGGCAAGTCATATCCATACTCTTGCCGAAGGCGGCGACAGAGATCGACTCCCGAAAGGCCAGGCATACGGATGTCGAGGATGGCGAGGTCGATTGTGCCGTCTTGCAGCTGCTGCCAGGCCTCGTTGCCGTCGGAGACTTGGAGGGTGTCATATCCGCAGTCGGCAAGTCCGCGACACACGAAGTCGCGGATAGAAGCCTCGTCGTCGGCAATAAGAATCCGTTTCATTGCTATTCTATATATGCGGTCTGTGCTGCCAGCGGCGCGAGGCATCCTAATAGTAATATGGTGATAATGAGTATTCTCTTCATAAGATGACATCTGAAATTTTCAGCTGCAAAAATACGAATAAATTTTCGAACGCAAGATTATTTTCCTCTAATGCCCGAAAAAAATGTTAATCAGAAACTTCTCCATTATCTTATATGATTCAAACCAGCAATTTGACAATACCTTTTGGATCGAGGCTCCCAGGCCAGACGGAAAAGAGAAACAGGGGTCGCTGTTACATGGCGACATTCGGAGCAATGGGAATGGATGAAATTTGTCGCGACTGAATCGCGACACACACTGGAACGGGAGCGGGGCTGAAGCCACTGACACGGGACAACCCGTTGGGGCGGAGGCAAGCGGCTGGGAACGGGACGAAGCTGCGGGGATGGCGGGCATTAATGCCCGGGCAATGGACGAAGGGGGGAAACGGGGCTGACGCTCCGGGCACGGTGGCTTTTTTATGGGATGAATGGGCGATTTGGGCGGAATGGGTTATTTGATTGATTTTCAGGTGTTTTGGTGTAAAATAGACAAATGGCTGGTTTTGTGGGTGTTAGGGCCGTTTCAAAGAAGGCACATAGAAGGAACGTAGAAGGGAGAAAGAAGGGATACCGTTTGAATTGAAAAATGGGTTTAATGGGCGGGATGGGGCGAATGGGTATAATCTTATTGCCATGATATGGCAACACACAGAACAAGAAAAAATGGCGTTATAATAATAAAAACAATAATTCCTATTGAAAAGGAAAATGGCGTTATCTTGAATGGCAAAAAAGAAAGGGTGCCCGATGGGGACACCCTTTGCTGTTGATGATGCGGGGCTGTAACGGGTTGCTACCGAATGGAAGCAACTTGCACCCGCGTGTCAATACTACATCTCAGAGAGCTTCTTATAACCCTCATATCTAATCTTGGCATTGCGCTCCGTGGCGACGAAGAGTTCTTCGGCCTCCTGGGGGAAGGTCTTCATCAGGGAGTTGTAGCGGACCTCGCCCATAATGAAGTCGCGGAACTTGCTCCAGTCG
>ONCC01000051.1 GCA_900316235.1 uncultured Bacteroidales bacterium | reverse complement strand
TCTCTACTCCAATCTCGACTACACCGAGCTGACCACCTGCGGCCATTTCATCCACATGGAGCAGCCGGAGATGTTCAATGAGAAATTGAAGAACTTTGTTTCAAAAAGCCTAGGCGGAGAATAGTCTGTCGACCAGCGGATGACGTTCAGGGATAAGGAATCCTAGCTTGCTGTATACCAAAAGGGTTCGGAGCGCGCAATAAGGGGCGATTTCATCTTCTATCTCGTCGATGGAACGGCCAGGGCCGAAGTAGGCAGGCAAGAATGCATTCCAGAAATTGATGGCCGCGTTCTTATCCATGTGATATAATTCACGCATTTTCGCTTCGGGAGTATACTTGACAGCCATCATGGTTACGCCGATGTCGAAGAGAGGATACCCGTAGCCCAACTCCCCGAGGTCGATAAACCAGCTTTGGTCACCACGGAAGATGACATTACCGAAATGGAGGTCTCCATGGAGAGCGGTATCGGTATCGGGAATATCGTTGATGAAGCGGATGACCTTCTCCTGCTGCTCCGTTGTGAGATAGGGATGCTCCTGGATTATGCGGCGGTACTTTTTCTTGGTGGAAGACAGCTGACTGGTGTCGACCTTTGTGGCATGAAGGTCCTTGCAGAGGACAGCGAACTTCTCGCCGAACTCCTGTGCCCTGGAGGGTTCGTCGGTTATGGCCCTTGCGAAAGACTTCTTGCCCTGGATGCGCCGGAAGACGATGCCTGTGCGCCCGTCGGCCACCTTGACAAGCTCTCCCGGCTCGGGAGTGGGGATGCCCAAAGCGTATGCCTTGCAGGCACAGTCATATTCCAGCAATGACAAAGCTGTCCGCTCAGTGGAGTACAACTTCAGCATCAGGTCGGGGTTGCTCTTATGATTGTAGCTTTCGCCCATATATCCTCCCCCGGAGAGGACATAGTCATTCAGATCGATTTGCTTTGGTTCCATGGTTTCTTAATCAAAAATCAAGGTGCAAAAATACACATTTTTTTTCCAATCAGCCAAATGAAGCCATGAAAACACTAACTTTTAACACTTCTTGGGGCGAGCTAAAGTCTTTCCGTCAGGCCGCCGTAGCTCTTGGCGGCTTGCTGGAGGGCTTCCTCGGTGGTGTACTGCTCGTAGAGGCGGCATTGGGTGACGAGGCCCTGTGTCGAGCAGCGCTCTGCCCCCGGAGTGGAAGAGGGTCTTACGCGCACCAGCGCCCAGCCGCGCATGGTGTCGGCAAACTCCTCGCCCGTCAGCGCCAGGTGGCCGTCCACTTCGGTAAACTCGTCCATCGCCACCTCGCGCACCCGCTGGAACCGCACCCTGGGGGTGTGCCCCTCGAGGCGCTGTTCAGCGGTGTAGAGCAACAGCTTCTCGTAGCGTTGTATGTCGTCGGGGGTTAAGTTGGTGAGCAATGCAGCGATGCCATCCACGCTGCCCAGCTGCTGTTTGATGGGCGTCAGGCTTCCGTCGCTCACCGGCATATCGGGCATCAGGAACGAGGCGCCCTCCAGCGGTCCCTTGCAGGGCACAAAGACCACCGGCAGGCGGTTGGCCAGCGTGGCGAAGCGGGCGTAGGTGCTCTTGCCGCCGTCGAACATCGGATGGCAGCCTTTCATCTGCTGCCATAGCGCCGTGGTGTGCCGCATCCGTTGCCGCTGAACGAACTGGCCGCGCGTGTTGCTGCGTTTTGCCACAGTCTTCGATGACCGCACAATCATCTGTCCTTGTTTGAGATAGAATGTCACTCCTGCACTCCTCACGCTGCCGTTCAGCAACAATCCCATGGGTTTTTCTTTCTTCATAATATATGGTTTTAGTCAAATTAAGGTCAACTTACTCTTATCTTCGATTGTTCTTCGGTTGTTGTCCGCTTGTTCTCCGCTTTAAAAGCGGAGAACAAGCGGACAACAAGGGTATATCAAACGCACAAAAGTGCTACTATATAGCGTCTTACTCTCATATCGACTCAAATGTCCACGCTGCAAAGATATACATTTTTCTCGATATATGCAAAAAAGTGAACCCCGTACCACACGGTGAATCGGCTCAAAAAAAACACGAATTTATATATTTTTTTTCCATAAATGAGCCGATAATTTAAAAAAAAATGTTATCTTTGCACCGATTCTCATCTTTACTCGACGATGGATATTTATAGGGAAATACTACAGTATCTGCACTATAACCCGCTCTCTTCACGCGATGAAATTGCAAAAGGGACGGCGTTTGAGGGCAGCGAGGCGACATTGAAACGTCTTATCGCTGTGGCTGTGCAAAACGGTGACATGGTTATGGAAGGGAAAGCGCGCGCTACCCGCTATCGCCTTTCCGCCCAGGCGCATCTACTGATGCCGCTCAACCTGGACACATACTTTGCACAGGATGTCGACGAGCGTCAGGTGCAGGTAGCCTTCAACTTCGAGCTGATAAGGGAACAGCTGCCTCATGTGGAGCTGTTCTCTAACGAGGAGAAAGCCCATCTTGATGGGTTGCAGGCCGAATTCCGCCGGCATATCAGCGAGATGACGGACAACGAATACCGCAAGGAGATGGAACGGCTGGGGATCGACCTCAGCTGGAAGTCGTCGCAGATTGAGGGCAACACCTATTCGCTGCTGGAGACAGAACGGCTGCTGCGCGAGAGCAAGACGGCCAGCGGAAAGACAAAAGAGGAGGCCGTGATGCTGCTGAACCATAAGGATGCCCTGCGCTTCATTCTCGACAACCCCGATTATCTGCAGGAACTCACCGTGAGCCATATCGAGGATATCCATCGGCTGCTCACCAAAGAGCTGTCGGTGGACAGGGGTATTCGTCATCGCCGCGTGGGTATCACGGGAACCAATTACCATCCCCTGGACAACGAGTTCCAGATTCGTGAGGCTTTGCGCGACACCTGCGACCTGATCAACGGCAAGGAAAACATCTTCGAGAAAGCGTTGCTGACGTTGGTTCTTCTGTCATACATCCAGGCTTTTTCTGACGGCAACAAACGAACTGCCCGCATCACAAGCAACGCCATCCTGATAGCCAACGGCTACTGCCCGTTGAGCTTCCGCTCGGTCGACTCCATCGACTACAAGAAAGCCATGCTCATCTTCTACGAACAGAACAACCTCTATGCTTTCAAGCAAATCTTCATGGAGCAGTTCGAGTTCGCCGTAAGGGAGTATTTTTAAATTAAAATAGAAAACAATAATTTAAAATAATAACACGATGAAAAAAGTATTTTTAGCACTCGCAGTCGCGGCGATGGCTTTCGTCGGTTGCAGCAAGGATGACGACAAAACGATTGACAACCTCGCCGAGAAGATCATCGGGAAGTGGATCACGACCGATATCGATGGCCATGCTGAGCTAACCAACAATAAGTCGGTGATTACCATCCTCTCGGCCACACAGGCCCTCATTAGTACATCGCGTGCCAACCTTTCAGACAATCCAGGATGGGTCTCTCATCTGAATGCTTCGGTCGCCATTGACGGCAACAAGGTGACCATCACCGGCCAGCCCAACGAGCACATCACGATTGTCTATGAGATAACCGTCAGTTCCATCTCTGACACCCACATGGAGGGAACCTTCAAACACAGTACGCTGCGTAACGGAGAAGTCATCACTACCAACGGCCCGATTGGAATGCGCTGGGAGAAGATTACCACCGACTATGAGCAGGCCGTCCTCGGCAAGTGGGAAGGTCACGTCACCAGCGAACAGGGTTCGGAGTTCGACGACGGCGAAGATCACCAGTGGGAATACCTCGCCGACGGCACCTTCCGCTACTACATGAAGGACGGGAACGGCAACTGGGTGACGAACCCCAACCAGACGCTCTCAGAGTACTTCGTGGACGGTACCTTGCTCTGCACCCGCTGGGTCATCGACGGCACCGAGAACCGCGAATGGTGGGAGATTGCCTCCATCGCCGACGGCGTGATGAACTGGACAGCCCTCCGCCAGCGTGAAGACGGCACCACCTACACCGCCACCTTCCAGATGACAAAAGTGAACTAAAAAAAGGAGGCGTGCGAATTGGGTGATTGGGACAGGGGATGAAGTGAACCCCGAAAGTTGGACACAACTTAAAGGTTCACATGAAGCATAGATTAAGACAAGGAAGAAACGACAGCCAAAGGGAGATCTCGAGAAAGAATACGAGCGTCTTCTCAAGGAGAATGAGTGCCTGAGAGCGGAGAATCTCCTGCTAAA
>ONCC01000052.1 GCA_900316235.1 uncultured Bacteroidales bacterium | reverse complement strand
GCATTACAACACCCTCCTCATCGTCCCCTGCGGCGCCGCCGAAACTTACCGCCAACACCCCGTTTGGGGGCGCTTCGCCAATATCGAAGAGAACTGCAACGGCATAGACGACATGGAGGTTATGGGTTATAGAGTATGGGTTATGGATGGCCGCATCATCGTTGAAGGTGCTGAGGGTGAGACCATGAGAGTCTACGATAGGGTCGGCCGCCTCACTCAGTCACTCAATCACTCAGTCACTCAGCCACTCCCGACAGGAGTCTACCTCGTCAAGGTCGGCGACCGCCCGGCAAAGAAAGTTATCGTAATCAAGTAATACAAATACATATCAACAATGAAGAAGATATTTTCAATACTGCTGGTCGCCTTCGCGATGGCGGCCATGGTGTCCTGCGACAAAGACGACGACCACAACACTCCCGCAGAACCCGCACAGCAGGTGCCCGCCACTGTGTCGATGACGTACCACCTCGACGCCACCGATGACATGCTGCAATACCTCGACTACACTGTTATCTATATCGACGGCACCGGCGAGCACGAGGAGGCCGTCACTTCCAACCGCTGGGAGAAGACTTTTGCCGCCTCCCTCCCTGCCACTTTCACCATCAAGAGACGCCTCCGCGTGAAAGAGGGCATGCACGACGCCCTTGTCGCCGCCGACACTGTCCACATGACCGATGGCTACGGTTACGCCTACCAGATTTTCGACTCTACCGCCACCCCCATCCCTGGCATGAACGACAGCTGGAGCAGAGCCCCGCTCTCCGGCGCCAGTGGTGCCCGCATCGCCGAGCACTGTGAAGCTGGCAGACTCGACAAAACCTACACCCTTTCCTTTGATATTAACGGCCACTTCACACAAATGTAAAAAAGCATGAAGAGAGTCTTTACCTTTATTATAATGTTGCTGGCCGTCGTTTCGATGGCTACGGCACAGAAGAGTTTCATGTCGGGCAACAGTGCCCTGCTGCTGGCCGACCTCCAGACAGGCCGCCTCGACGAGAAACAGGTGGCCGAACAGTATGGCCTTGTGTATGTGAACGGCGAGGCCAACGTCACCGCCTTTGTAGAACTCAGTGGTGACGAGAAAGCCCTTGAGGGTTATGACGTGAGGGTGCAGTCGCGCGTCGGCGATATGATGACCGTCTGCATCCCGCTGAACAACTATGTGGCCTTCGCCCAGTCGGGCCTCTGCTCGTGGCTCGACGTGGGGAGCAAGCCTCAACAGAAACTCGAGAACGCCCGTGCCGAGCTGGGCATCGATGCCATCTATGGTGGTGTAGACCTGCCTCACGGCTATGATGGCACCGGCGCGGTGGTGGGCATCATCGACGGTGGTTTCCAGTACGGACACCCCGCCTTCTACGACTCGACGGGTACCACCCTGCGCATCAAGCGCGCCTGGATACAGGGCGACACCATCGGCACCGCCCCGGCGGGCTACAGTTACGGCCGTGAACTCGCCACCGAGAGCGATATACTTGCTGCACAGACCGACAATCCCAGTGGCTTTCACGGCACCCATGTCGCCGGTATCGCCGCCGGCTGCGGTGGTCCCGACAGCATAGGCCGCCGTTATCGCGGTATGGCTCCCAATGCTGACATTGTGATGGTGAGTATGGCCTCTCTCCCGGGTATCTACGACGGTATTGCCTATATCCGCGACTATGCTGCCTCGGTAGGCAAGCCCTGTGTAATCAACATGAGTCTTGGAACACATGAGGGTCCCCACGACGGCACCTCGTCGCTCGACCGCATGATGGACGGCCTCCATGCGCAGTACCCCGAAGGCTTCCTCGTGGTGGGCTCCGCCGGCAACGAGGGCAGCAACAAACTGCACCTCTACAAGTCCTTCACCGCCGAAGACACAATGACATCCACTTTCGTCAACTACAATATCGGTAGGGTAGAGGCCACCATCGACCTCTGGAGCACCGCCAACAGCCCCTTCGCAGTCAGCGTGGCCGTCATCGACACCGCCTCGGGCGACACCCTGGGCCGCTCTCTGTGGTACAACTCCAGCGCGATGGGGGTCTATGTTGACTCTGTATATCTGGACAAAACCTATTGCCAGTTTGCCTGCAACGGCACCAATCCCTTCAACAACCGCCAGAACATCACCCTAACACTCACCAACCGGCCCATTGCCACCGATACCTACCGCGTCGTCCTCTTCCTCAAGAGCACCACGCAGGCCAATGTCCACGTCTGGAGCGACCGAGTCACCTTCGCCAGCGACGGCCAGCCCGGCATGCTGGAGGGCAACACCGACTGCACCGTCGGCGAGATTGGCGGCACCGCCAACTCCATCATCACCGTCGGCGCCTACACCACCGCCACCTCGTGGCCATACGTTGGTGGGGGCAATCTCAGCATGGGCATCGAGGAGCAGGGCAACCTGACCTACTTCTCCTCCCACGGTCCCACCCTCGACCTCCGCACCAAGCCCGATGTCTGTGCCCCCGGCCAGCATATTGTCTCCTCCATCAACCGCTACTGCGACAGTTATGTACACTCCCTCTACTGCTCCGACTATACCCTCTTCAACGGCGACACCGCCTTCTATGGTGCCGCCCAGGGTACCTCGATGGCATCGCCTGCCACAGCCGGAATCATGGCCCTCTGGCTCCAGCAGAACCCGCAGCTGCGCTACGACTCGGCCCTTGCCCTCATCCGCAGCACCGGCCGCACCGACAGCCTCACTGGCATCCTTCCCGCCAGCGGCAGCAACCTTTGGGGCTGGGGCAAGATCAATCCCCTAGCGGGCCTGACTTCCGACCCGACTGACGTCGACAGCAATGCGCTCACCAACCTCGTCATCTTCCTGCGCTTCGCCGACGACGAGGAGATTGACCACCCGTTCGCCGACATCGACTCGATGTTCAACGGCCGCACGCCGGGCTACCTGAGCGTCTACAACTTCTTCGACGCCCTCTCCTACGGCAACATCCACTACAACACTGTCTACCCCAACAATATTCTTAACGGCACGATAATATCCTATCAGGACCCGATGCCGCGCTGCTATTTCGAGCCCTACGACAGCGTGGAGAACCCCATCGGCTTCCAGCCCTGGGAGCAGCCCTTCATGGGCGTCTCGATGCGCGAAGCCGAGCTGCTGGGACGTGCTGTCCGCTATGTCGATTCGCTGCATCTGGTCAATTCCTCGGTGGTGCTCGACGGCGACGGTGACGGCGATATCGACAACATCAGCTTCATCGTCAAAGGTGGCACCGGTGGCTGGGCTTCCATCCTCTGGCCCCACATGGAGTATTTCCCCCACGACTCGCTCGGCTATACCGTCACCCTCAACGGCGTGCGGCCCAATACCTTCAACTTCGAGTTCGAGGGTGCCGACCCCATACTCTTCAACGCCCTCGTCTTCCGCCACGAGATGGGACACTCGCTCGACATGCCCGACCTCTACCATTACATCAATTATATGGATCTCTCGCAGGCCGGCAACTGGGATATGATGGAAGGCTCCTATGTGAACAACCAGACGGCGGCCATCTACAAGAACAAGGTTCTCCATGTGGCTGACGACCCGATAGAGATTACCGTCGACGGCGACTACACGCTGCAAAGCGCGGGTTCCAGCCCCTCGCAGAACTGCTACTACATCCGCTCCGCCATCGACCCCACGCAGTGGTTTGTCTTCGAGTACCGTCGTCAGGCCGACCTCTTTGAGGATGGCCTCCCCGGCACCGGCCTCATCGTGGCCCGGTGGAACGACACCGTGCCGGCGGGCTACGACGGCATGTTCGCCAATGCCTTCTTCGACTTCTACACCCAAGCCAACCAGTACTGGGTTTTCCGTCCGGGCAGCGCCATCGACAC
>ONCC01000053.1 GCA_900316235.1 uncultured Bacteroidales bacterium | reverse complement strand
TTTCAAGAACAAACAGAACAAAGACTAAGCATCGACCGGTTATCCCCACAGGGGAGGACGATAAAATGAGGGGGGCTTACCTCCTCACTTTCGTCATGTTGAAGCTGGTGATGTAGCTTGATCCGTCTTTACGCTGACGGATGCCAGCGGCATGTAAAAAGCCCCTCTCCTTTAGGAGAGGGGATGGGGAGAGACTGTTGGGGAGAGGCTTTACGCCATGCAGCTAGTCACTCCCAGCGATGTGCCCAGTGCGGTGAGGATACTTACCAGTATCTGGATCACCATTTTCCATTTGTTTGTTTTCATGGTTTTTCATGTGTTTTAAAGAGTTAATAGAAAGGGTTTCTTATCACTTACAAAGGTACAAAAAATCCGTGAGACTACCAAACATTTCCGCCGTTTTCTTTGCCGTAAAGAAAATATTTTCTACCTTTGTGTACAGAATGATGACATCTGCATATCGTCCACGTAATCCAGGACATGATTACTATGGTCGCGGCACCTACCTCATTACCTTGGTGGTAAGTGGACGCGAGCAGTTGCTTTCTTCTTTTACAGCCGTGGGGATTGATGCGCTGAAAGAAGGCAATGCGCTGACGCTCACTCCTTTGGGTGAGGTCGTGGAACAAGCGTGGCAGAGAATACCGGAGGCACAGTCAGTTCATGGGAATCGTGTGTTGGTTCTTTCTTGTGTGTGTATGCCAGACCATTTCCATGGTGTCATTGAGGTACTGGAGCCGATGGAGTGGAGCCTGGGTGACATTATTCAGGCATTTAAGGCATCATGCACCAGCCAATGGCAGAGACTGATGGGGATGGAGGCGTCTGTAAATCGTCCGATATCGGTCGATTTGAATGGACCCAAGGTGCCGGGATGGCTGCGCGAGAAAGCCCTGCGGCATGATAACGAGGGGGCGTTAATCAGGAGCATGTCAAAGAAACAACGGCAAGAGTACTATGCGCTTGTTGGCAGGAATCAGCAACCGCTTTTCGACGACAACTATGACGACACGGTATGCCTTGATGAGCGCCACCGCCAGGCCATGATAGCCTATGTACACGACAACCCCCGCCGTGCTCTTTTGCGCAGGCTGTTGCCTGACGTGATGCGCCGTTGTCTGCATGTGCGCATCGGCAATCGTAGCTATGGCGCCTTCGGCAATCTGTTTCTGCTGCGGTGGGCACGCAAGATTCAGGTGCAATGCCATCGTAAGCACCCAGTCACTGGTCAGCCTTATGAGGAAACTGCCGATTATGCCAGCGAGCGCCAACAGTGGGAAAGGGCTATTTTGGAAGGATGTACCGTCATCGTGACACCAGGCATATCTGGTGGTGAACGATTGATGAAAAACGAGTGTCTGCAACAGGGCTTCCCATTGATACACCTTCAGAAGGAGCCCATCGGCGCCTTCTGGAAGCCCGAGCGACAGCGCTTCGAGGCCTGTGCCAATGGTTCGCTGTTGATTCTTGCCCCCTGGGATCTTGACGCAATGGGGAGTGTGGGCAGTGTCCCAGCGGACAGTGAATACAGTCGCTTTCACAACCTTAACACGCTGGCAGCTGAGATTTGTGCTTTCGATGGAGCAGCAAGGATACTTGGCTGACAAATTTAGCATTTCCCCCTCCTCCTCCCCTCGGGGAGGTCGGGAGGGGGTTCTTATTTGGCAATAAGGGCATGTTATTGACTGATAAGGACGGGTTGTCCGACGGCAACCTGAATGTCTGGGGTGGAGATGGTGGAGTTGATTCTTTAGGGGATTGAAAAAAAAATCATAAATCACCTTGTAAAGTTTGCAGGAGTATTATTGATTTTTTTTAAGAATATATAGGAATTAAGTCCACCATCTCCACCCCATTAGAATACATCCGGGACAAATTGGGAGGCATCAGCTTTATTCTCACGGACATGAAGGTCATAGTCAACCATCACAACCAGATATTTACGTGTGCCTTTGATGATTTTGCTTTCAAATTCATTCTGCTTCTGCCATTCCAGAATCTTATCTTCTTCAGCCTTGTCGTGCTGACTGAAATCACGGCAAATGGCTTTCGCGAGTGTCGTCAATTGGCCTTTGTTATCGCCACTTTTTGCCACCAGATTGGCCATTAAGCCCGTCAGTTCCTTCCAACTGAAGTCCGGATACTGAAATTCTGCACCAAAGATGTGCGCGCCAAAGATTGGGAAAAACATCGGAACGAGGGGTTCGTACATGTCTTTTGAGGCCTGCGAGAGCAGTAATTTCACTATTTCTGTGCCTTTGCCGAGGTTCGGCATAGCGGGCGCAGTCGCTTTACTAATTTCGTATTTCATTGAATATCAGCTTTTTAGATGGATAAATGATAGCCGAGTGTGACAGTTACAGTTGTGACAGTTCGTTTTTGAGGGGTGTCAATTCACCCTATATTATATATAACTATCTATATATCAATTAGTTATAAAGTATTATAAGGCGTGTTGTGACCTCGATTTCTAATTGTCACAACTGTAACTGTCACACCGTCAGCCATTGGTTAACTTACTTTTTCCCTACCAGGCCCTCCAGTCCTTTATGAAGTTCAAGGTCCACGCCTGAGATATAGCGTTCGACGCTGAATCCTTCGCCGACCTTCAGAGGCTTGAAGTTAGGGTGGTACGAGCCGTCGCTACGGCGGGTCACCGTGATGAACTCGCCATCGTAGATGTGCGGATTACGCTTCGATGTCCAAGGCCGCGTCTCGACGAAGGTGTAGTGCGGGTCGCGTGAGAGATACTCATCGATGGTGCCCTCATCGTCCAGGCGAAGCACGCCCTGATAGTCCTTACCCTGTTTCATTCTGCGGTCGCTGCGCAGGATGGTTTTCAAGTCACAGCCCAAGTCTGTGTTACGGTGCCAACCGGTGAGGTTGGTCTTTGATTGTTTTGACATA
>ONCC01000054.1 GCA_900316235.1 uncultured Bacteroidales bacterium | reverse complement strand
CCCCGACGAGATCATCCTGCCCAGTCTGGACAAACCCACCATCACGATCACGTTCACCAAAGCCACCACCAACAAATCCTATACCTATGCCGCTGCCCACCCCATCAAACCGAATACCCACCTCACGCTGGAAGGTACGTTTACGGGGTTGCAAGGAATAGTGCTGACGGCCACGATGAGCGGTCAGGACTGGGAGTCGACACCAGAAGACATCACCTTCGACTTCGATGAGTTCCCCATTGCCGGTCAGCCCTATCAGGGTTATTTCGTGGTGGCCAGCGACCCCGCCCACCGTACCGCAACCCTATTACACGACACACGAGTCAGTTATACGGCGCCAGCCAACAACACACAGGCCAATTGGTTGGCAGCCATCAATGCTGCTATGAACAGTCTTCCCACACCCACCTTTGCAGGAGCCAACGCCCAATGGCGTCTGCCTACAGAAGCGGAGTGTCAGATTTTCTCCAAAAATACGGATTATGTGATGTCGTTCAGCCCGACCAACGGGTACGGTTATTTTTACTTTTATCAGAACGACGCCACCTTAAAATGGGGCGGCTATCAGGATACCGGCAGCGCATTGAATTATGTGAATGGCACCACCTTTATCCCGGGCATAGTGCTTCAGCCCGTGATTGATATCACTTATTGAGCCTATTGAAACAGCGGGACAGGGGAACATCGGGACTGTAATTTTTTATGTCTCTGAGAAATGGAAGAAGCGTGTCAGCATCGTGGCGAGCCGGCTCTCGCGGTTGTCGATAAAAGCATCTAAGATGCGCGTCTTGCCCTGTTGCGGCAGGACATCGAAATCGGCAATGGCCGCCGGAATCAGCGTACTATGCCCCGCTTTCAGAAGCACCTCATCTCCCGTACTTCGCACATGGATCACGCAATCGCCCTCGATGCACATCGTGATGATAAAACTGTCATATTTGCACAGGTCACGGTGGAAGGGCTTCGACACCTCCATCACCCGCACATCGAAATAAGGGGTGTCGATGATCTGCGTGGCGCGGTTGGCCGCCTCCGGATACACGGTACGATAGTTCTGCTCCACATGGGCCGCCAGTTCCGTATGGAGCTCACGCGGTTTCCCGTCGAGTCCCGGGCGGTTGTAGTCAAAGATTCTGTAGGTCACATCCGACGACTGCTGCACCTCAGCCAGAAGGATTCCGCCGCAGATGGCATGCACACGGCCGGCCGGCAGATAGAACACGTCGCCCGCCTTCACCTGGTGATCGGCCAGCACCTCGGTGATGGTACCATCCGCCACCCGCTTCTGGTATTCATAGGGCGTAATCTCCTGTTTGAAACCCGCATAGAGGTGGGCACCCTTCTCGGCCTTGATGACATACCACATCTCCGACTTGCCCATCTTCCCGTGCGATAAACTTCACCAGCAGGGGCAGTTGGCTGTGATATTTCCGGTTCACCGCCTTGCCCAGGATAGACTCGGGCATCTCTTTGAGCACAAAGCCCAGGTCCAAACCTTTCCAGAGACCATTACTCACCACGCTCATACTGGTGGGCACGGCACTCACCTCCCAGCTCTCCCCTATCGGTTCGTCGGAAGGGGGCATTCCCTTATAAGGCCTGAGCTGCGACCCGCCCCACACAACGGTGTGGAGGTTCGGTTCAAACAGCATCGGATACAGCAACGCCTGTTCGTTTAACTTTGATTCATTCATTCTGGTTGCAAAGATAGCACAATTTTTCGATAAATCGAAGAGAAATCAAGAAAAAGTTGAAACTTCCCCCCCCAACTACATACCCTTGTCATCCTGACCAAGCAAAGCGAGTAGAGAGATATCTGAATACTAAGAGCAGGCCCCAACATGCACTTTTGAATACATTCCCTTTTAAAATCACAAGAAAAGTTAGTTTGGTGTCGCCAATATGTTTTCTATAACAAAAAGAATCGGCTCTGTCCGTTAGAACAAGTGCCACTTTTTAATTATCTATCACCACAATCACTCATATCAGATCAATATGATCTGATATGAGTGATGATATTTGCAAAATTTTAAGGAACTATCTATTTCATTAAGATTTCTTGGGCTAGAGGCATAGTCGAGCGCTCGATTGCACTCAAAAGAACAAATTACGTTAAGTTGAAGGGAGAATCGAAATCCTTCAAGAAAGGGTGTTTGGTATCTTTTTCGGAAAGGATGGCTTGATCTGTAGGAATGCGCCAATCGATGTTGAGGGTTTTATCTAAGATATTGATGCCTCCCTCGGATTCGGGATGATAGAATTCATCGCATTTGTATTGAAACACGGCTGTTCCGCTTAGTACGGCAAAACCATGAGCAAAACCTTTAGGAATAAACATTGACAAATGATTATCTTCAGTCAACTCTACGGCTACATGTTGACCGTAGGTTGGAGAACCTTTGCGAATGTCAACAGCGACATCTAAAACTGCACCTTTGACACAGCGGACCAGTTTGGCTTGAGTAAATGGGGGGCGTTGGAAATGGAGACCTCGCATTACTCCGTAAGAAGACTTGCTTTCATTGTCTTGAACAAAGACAACTGGGCCAACTTGTTGGTTAAAATCCTTCTGTGAAAAAGATTCAAAGAAGTAGCCTCGTGAATCTTCAAAGATTCTAGGTCCTAAAATCAACAAACCTTCAATTTTAGTTTTTATTACGTTCATTTCAAAATGAAGTTAACACATTAGTGTCCCGTCAAACTTGGGACGAGTTAAATATTAATCAAATAGCCCCAGACTGAGGAGGCGAAATTAGTCTTCGACATCGTTGAAAGTAATCTTTTCGAATAGTTCTCTGAATGGCGTTTTGTCTGTCAATGATATACTGAGGATCTGCAAAACTTCATAAGTTGAGCGTTCCAGTAGCATGTCATGTTGTACAATAGCCACAAAGAGTAGGCTGTGAAGGCAGCACTGCTCTAAATCCTGACAGCATTCTCTAGTCTTGGAGATAGGATTCCTTTCCAAGTTAAGATCGTTGCACTATGGTGAGCCCCAAAACAACAACCAAGTCACGCAGGTTCTCACGATTACTGAGCGAAGACATATTTAGATTTGTTCATATGCAGCCATCTGGTTTGACTGAAAGATACAAATAACTCATCACACTCTCAAAAATAATACTCGTAAAAGACTGTATTTCAGCTGTTTCAAAGACCAATTAGCCCACTTAACCAGGACTGTAATGATTGGGTATTATTTTACCAAAGACAGTGCAAAGATAAGGCTATTTTTTGGATTTACCAAATTATTCTTGTTTAATTATATTTTTTTATGGAGAGCAAGCCCTGCTGCGATTAAAAGAATCACTCGACAGCGGTCGGGATGACAATGTTTATATTGTGATTTCGGCGGAGCCGTAGCAGCGGTGGTGGGATTGGTCGTAGAGGACGCAGAATTGGCCGGGGGCGACGCCGTGGATGGGGGTGGTTGAGTGGATTACAAAAGTATCCTCAGATGTTTGTTCCAAGGTGCCGGGGATGTATTCGGGGGTGTGGCGGATTTTGAAGGTGATGGGGGTTGGCCCCTGTGCGCTGGGGACATGAGGCGACCTTCTAAAGGGGTCTTGGGTGAGCCAGTGGATGTCGTGGATGGGGAAGGAAGACTTGTAGGCGGAGGCGGGGTTGTAGCCGTGGGAGACGTAGAGGATGTTGTGGGGGACATCTTTTTTGATGACGAACCAGGGGCCGCCGGAGAAGCCCATGCCCTTGCGCTGGCCGATGGTGTGGAACCAGAGGCCTTTGTGCTCCCCGATGCGACGACCCGTCTCGAATTCGATGACATCGCCCGGGTTCTCGCCGAGGTAGCGACGGACATAGTCGTTGTAGTTGATTTTTCCCAAAAAGCAGATGCCCTGAGAGTCCTTGCGCTTGGCATTGACCAGGTGCTCACGCTCTGCAATCTGACGTACCTCATCTTTCATGTAGTGACCAATCGGGAAAATGGCTTTACGCAACTGCCAGTCGTAGATTTGCGCC
>ONCC01000055.1 GCA_900316235.1 uncultured Bacteroidales bacterium | reverse complement strand
AACGGTACTGTCAGCGTTGTAATGCAGGTTGGGGTACAGCGGTGCCACCACGGCGGCATCGCCGGTGCTGTCGACGATATAATACAGCGTCGTACCCTGGTGGGTGTAGCTGAAAACGGAATCCTGAGCCCTGAGGCCGAGGGTCGCCATCGCAAGGACGGCCAATGTGAGTATTGCTCTTTTCATTGTGATTTTTTTATTAATTATTTATTTATTTTCTCTTGCAACAGCACCTCCTCCTTGATGATGCGGGCGAGGGTGCGGTGGCTCTCCTTTAGGCGACACCTATAATATATAATAGCCGTCACCAGACCCACGACCAGGAGGACGAAGGCGGCGGCCAATGCCACGGTGAGGATGAGAGTAATGCCATTCATTTTTTTTATTCCTTTTAAATCGGATGCAAAAATAAAGGGAAACTCCGAAAGGCGTTTCCTATGGCTTCAAAACTTTGTATCATATTTTCAAAACACAAAGTTTCAGTTACTTACAATAACTATTTTTCCTTCGCAGCGTGACGGTATTCGGTGGGAGACATGGAATAATGGTCGCGGAAAAGGCGGGCAAAAGTGCTTCTGTTGGTGATTCCGCACAGCTCGGCAACGAGGGCCACAGGGTCGTCCGTGGTAGCCAGCAGCAGGGCGGCATGGCGTATGCGGTAGCGGTTGATAAAGTCGGCTGGTGTCGTGTCGGCACACTCGCGCAGAGCATCGTAGAGGTACGTGCGGTTGGTGCCGAGCAGTTGCGCCAAGGTCTCATGGTTGCACTCGGCATCGGTGTAGATGGCAGGATCCTCCAGCAACTCGCAGAGGCGGCGGTAAAGCTGCTGGCTTTGGCTGAGGGTCTCGGTGGGTTGCGCCTGCTGCCGCTCGCGCTCTTCGGTCTCGGCTTGCTCGCGCTGCTGTATCTGCTCATAGAGGACTTGATTCTTTTCTGTCAGCAAGCGGTTGTCTCGGCGCACACGCCAGAGGATGTAGCCCGTCAGCAGGAGCAGCAACAGGGAACCGACGGCAATGATCAGATAGATAGTGGATTTCGTCCTCGACTCTTCCAACGCCAGTTCCTTCTCGTGGGTCTGGTAGATGACCGACAGTTCGGCGGCATCGTTGCGCTTCTGCCATACGAGAGCCGAGTCGATGGCATTCGCCATGTCGGCTCCGATAGCCAAAGCCTCCTGCGTGCGCCCCGCCTTCATTTCGGCCAGGTAGCGCGGCGCTAGACATTCGTTTATCTTGTCGAAGGTCATCGTGGCATTGCTGGCACTGGCGTAGGTGGTGTCGAGACGGGCATACATGTCCGCCGACTCGCCATAGCGTCCGGCTTCCGACAGCCAGATGGCCGCCCAGGTGATGCCTAAGGGGGTGAAGATGCGGCTGGCGGGGATAGCATCATAAACAGCGTTGGCCTCGTGGGCGTGACCCGTGGCCAGCAGCAGCCGGGCACGGTTCATGGCCACATATCCCCTGTACTCCTCAATGATTCTGGACGAGGCATCAGACCTTTGTTCATAAACCGAGAGCTCCTTCTCCATTCGTTCCTGCCACTGCGCGGCCTCTTCGTATTCGCCGAACTCCATGAAGGAATTATAGATAGCGAAACAGGTCACCATCATATTGATGGGGCAGTCGTCCTTGCCGTCTTGCTGCCAGCGGCTCCTCACCTCAAAGGCTTTAGTATAGCTCTCACGCGCTGCATCATGCTGCTCCAGAAGTAGTTGACATTCACCCATCAGCTGGAGTATCGACGATCGTTCAACATCGCGGATGTCGTGAGCCAGAATATCGCTCATCAACCCTATCGCTCCCTCGGTGTCGCCCCGTCGATAGAGCATCACGGCATAGCGATAGCCTGCGTCGCCATAGAGAAACCAAGAATACGATTGGTCATCGGCCGGTGGAAACAAACCATCTTCATTGGCCTTCTTCAACGCCTCATAAGCCTTGCGGTAGTACATCTCCGCCAGCCGCACCTGCCACTGCCCATCATAATCCTGTGCCAGCTTGTAGTCCTCGTCCGCCTGCATCAGCCACTCCGGCCATTGGTCGGTTTTAGGACTTCTCGTACACCCTGCAAGAGCCATCAAAGCACATATAATCAGTATCCTATATCTCATCTTGACAATCATTTTCGACTTGCAAAGATACAAATAATACCCAAATAGCCAAATGATTTTCATTCACCCTGCGGCTGTCTAGAAAAACATTTTTCCCCGTTTCAGAAAAAAGCTGTATCTTTGCAATCCGAAAACAATGTTGATTGTTGTGGAATTATTAACTTATTAACTCATTTATAAATGAATAAACGTATTATTATTCTCTTTGCCCTCCTCCTCGGTATGACGACCGAAGGGGTCTATGCTCAGTGGGCTGTCGGCATCAAGGGTGGTGTGAACTCTACCTCCGTCGACCGTTCCAACGCGGGGCGTATCGATGAAACCTATTCCTCTCTCCGGGGCTTCGATTTGGGCATCCAGGGCCACTACTCTTTCAACGACTGGCTGGCCATTCGTGTCGATTTGGAATATATGACCCGCTCCCATCGCATGGATCGCAACCTCAACATTGTTGATACCCT